>NZ_CANMIO010000014.1 GCF_947497935.1 uncultured Shewanella sp. | reverse complement strand
AGTATTGGCAGTTGTAGGTCGGGCTTTAGCCCGTCAAGCTTGTGATTTCCCTAGCAGGGCGCAGCCCGCTCTCGAAGTGAAGCGCCCTAGAGCCTAGCTCCTTCTTTTAAATCGGACACTTTCCTCATATCGGACATTCCCACTATTTTATCGGACACTTTTGAGCTGTGTCCGCGGACACTTCTAGCTGCGTACGCTTTGTTGTTTTAGTTAACTTGCTGTTTTGTTGAGTTTAATTGTTTTTGGCACGGCGATTGTATTAATAGACATATCAAAGCGGTAATCGTTAAAGACGGACACTTTAGGGAAAGAAGATGATTCAGGATACCAGCGCGCAAGATGTGATAAAGCAGCCAAGTAAGGTGAGTAAAATTAAGCGCCCAGCAATCTTTGGTATTGCCGCTCTACTTGTATCGGGTCTGGTGTGGTCGAGTATGGATAGCGACTCGATTGCCAACTCAATTAAGCGCTCTGAGCTGAGGTTTGCCACCTTAGAGCGTGGCACCTTAATCCGTGATATTCCTACCACAGGCAAGATTGTTGCTGCCAATGCACCCGTTCTCTATAGCCCTGAACTGGGTTCTGTCACTTTGATTGCTAAGCCTGGCGATACGGTTGAGCAAGGCGAGGTGGTTGCCACTATTGAGAGCCATAAACTAACTAACAGTTTGAAGCAGCAACAAGCAGTGCTGGAGGGGATGAAAAGCTCGCTTGAGCGTGCTCGTCTCGATGCTCGCCGCCAACAGCTTAAGGCTCAGCAAACCTTGGATATGGCTAAGGTGGATTTAGAGGCCGCCGACCGAGAGAGCCGCCGAGGTGACCAGCTGATCGAGTCCAAGCTTATTAGCAAAATAGACTTCGAAAAGAGTAAAGATGATCTGCATAAGGCCAAGCTGCTATTTGCCCATGCGGGTCAAGAAGCGCTGTTAATGAAAGATACCTTAACTTTTGAGCTTAAGAACACCTCGCTAGAGGTTGATCGTCAGGCGCTGGTGGTTAAAGAGCTTGAGCGTCAAGTGGCGGCGCTGAATATCGCTGCGCCCGTTAGCGGCATTATTGGTAACTGGCTTACGGAGCAAAAAGCCCGTATTGGCCAGAGCCAACCCATTTTGACCGTTGTTGATTTAAGCGCGTTTGAAGCTGAGCTAGCAGTACCAGAGTCCTACGCCGATGAGTTAGGCATAGGTATGGCGGTAGAGCTGAGCTTTGGTTCGGAAAAAGTGATGGGCGAGTTATCTTCCATCTCTCCCGAGGTACGTAACCGTGAAGTGACTGCAAGGGTAAGGTTTGAACAAAACCGCAGCCTACAACTGCGTCAGAACCAAAGGTTATCGGCAAGAGTATTACTGGAACATAGGCCTGATGTGTTGATGGTTAAGCGTGGCGCCTTTGTTAATAGTGGTGGCGGCCAAGAGGTTTACGCTATGCATGGGGATATTGCCGAGCAAACTCCTATTCAGTTAGGTGCCCGCAGCATGAGTCATATCGAAGTGATCCAAGGCGGCCAAGAGGGAGATGTCTGGGTGACCTCAAGTGTCGAGCCATTTAATAAAGCAGCGCAAGTGATCGTTCGCTAACTGAATAAGGAAGCTGACAATGAATAAAACAATTAGCAGAGTTAAAAGCAGAGTTAGTCGCAAAGTTAAGCAAATGAATAAGCAGCAACTCGTCACCGTCGCAGTATTAATGCTATTGGTGGTCGCGGTGCAGGTATCGACCGATAGGGCGGGAGACTGGATGTTTATCGGCCTTAATCTGATTGAGTTTGGCACTGGTACTGAGTCGCACCTAAGCACAGTGTCTGATGTCAGTCTGAGTGATGACCAGCTCATTGGGCAGCTTATCGGCCGCGCACTCGAATGCATTATTAGCTCGCTTACCCAGTAAGCAATTTAAATAAAAATGATTACTGACCACCAACCAAATTTTAGTGAGATGGATAAACAGCATTAAAGGAATATTGACCATGTTATCGATGAACAACATCAGCAAAGTATTTAAAACGGATTTAGTGGAAACCCACGCATTACGTGACTTTAACTTAGAGGTTAATGAAGGGGAGTTTGTTGCGGTTACCGGTCCATCTGGCTCAGGCAAAACCACCTTCCTTAATATTGCAGGTTTATTAGAAGGTTTTACCCATGGCGACTATTTTCTCGATGGGGTGAATATTTCAAACTTGAGTGACAACAAGAGTGCAGCGATTAGAAACGAGAAAATCGGCTTTATCTTTCAGGGCTTTAATCTTATATCTGACTTGAATCTGGCTGAGAACGTCGAGGTGCCACTGCGATATCGCGGCTTCAATGCTAAGGAGCGTAAAGTTCGAGTCGAACGAGCGCTAGAGCAGGTGGGACTCGCCTCAAGAATGAAGCATCTACCGACACAGCTCTCAGGTGGTCAGCAGCAGCGTGTAGCCATTGCCAGAGCTTTGGCGGGCGAGCCAAGATTCTTATTAGCGGATGAGCCGACAGGTAACCTGGATAGTTTAATGGCGCGCCAAGTGATGGAGTTATTAGAGGACATTAACAAGGCTGGCACCACTATTATCATGGTCACCCACGATGCTGAACTTGCTCGCCGTGCCCAGCGTAATATTCAGATTGTCGATGGCCAAGTGTGTGATTTCACTATGTATCAAGGTGGTCAGTCAGATAAAAAGCCCCAGTCTATTACTGATACGGCTTCAGTGGCTTAATGGATTGCTAAGGAGAGCATGATGTTTTTTTATTATTTGGATTTAGCCTGGCGCAGCATCAAGAAGACGCCGTTTTTATCCTTGTTGATGATCCTCGCCATCTCTATTGGTATCGGCATCACTATCACCACTTTGAATATCTACAAGATGGCATCGATTAATCCGGCTGGTGAGCGTTCATCGCAGTTATTTGCGGTGCAGCTGATGAGCCAAGACAGTAACTTTTGGGAGACGATTAACGAGCAGATCACCTATCAAGATGCTTATAACCTGAGTCAAAGTAATGTACCTGTTAGGCAAGCTGCCATGTTTAGAACCGGTCTTGCAGTGCAGACTGATGATGTGAATTTTTCGCCTATTTTAGAAAGCGTAAGGGTGACCGGAGGCGATTTTTTCGCATTGTTTGATGTGCCATTTTTGTATGGTGGCGCGTGGAGTAAACAGGTCGATAAAGAGGGAGGCTATAAGGTTGTTATTAATCAAAGTATCAATCAAAAAGCTTTTGGAGGTGGCAATAGTGTCGGTAAAACTTTATTACTCAACCGTAAGCCTTATCAAGTGGTTGGTGTCATAGATAAGTGGAACCCGAGCCCTAAATATTTTGATGTTAATAATGGGGCTTTTAACGACTCCGCCCGTGTTTATGTGCCTTTCTCTCTCGCGCCAATTGAAGAGTATGAAAGCTGGGGCAATAACCAAAGCTGGCGCCATGAAGATATACGCACCTATCAAGACAGGCTTAACTCTGAGATGCATTGGCTGCAATATTGGGTTGAGCTAGACAGTAGTGAAAAGCAGCAACAATACCGAGATTGGCTAGGACGTTACGTGGAGCAACAGCAGCTAATTGGACGCTTTAAGCGCCCCGATGCCCGCGGTGAAATTCGTGATGTTGCTCAGTGGTTGAGCTTTAACAAAGTCGTCTCAGAAGACAACAAGGTATTGGTGGGCTTAAGTGCGCTGTTTTTGGTGGTGTGTTTAGTCAATATGTTGGGGTTACTCTTGGCTAAATTCTTAAAGCGTGCGCCCGAGATAGGTGTTAGGCGAGCGATTGGCGCGAGCAGATTACAGATCTTTTCTCAGCACTTAGTTGAAGTGGGCTTGATTGGTTTTTGTGGAGGCGCTCTAGGTCTGCTCTGGGCTTGGATAGCACTGTATTTCTTATCCTCTAAATTTGATTTGGAAGCATCGCTGGCGCAGCTGGATCAAAGCATGTGGCTGATAGCACCTGTTATCGCAGTGAGTGCTGCCATTGTTGCTGGAATTTATCCCGCATGGCGTATCTGCAGCACTAATCCCAGTGTTTATCTCAAGAGCCAATAAACCACACAATGAGCAAGGACTGCATTTATGTTTCAAATTAAACCCATATTAAGCATGTTAATGCGCAATAAAAGTGGCCCATTATTGCTGCTAGTGCAAATCATCTTATCGGTGGCAATCGTGGCCAACGCGAGTTTTATCATTAAAGAGCGTGTCGGGTTAATATCACGAGAGTCAGGGATTGCTGAGTCGGAAGTTTTTGATTTAACAGTTTATAACTTCGATGACAGCATCGACCCGAACAAGCAGAACCTGATTGATGTGGAAATCATACGTAACCTCGACGGAGTGAAATCTGCCACCTCTAGCAGCATGACGCCACTCAGTGGTGGTGGTTGGTCTGCTAACTTCTCTTATGGCAGCAGTGAGGAGGAACGTAAAGATACTCCCAATGCAGCGCTTTATTATGGTGATGAGCAGATGATTTCGACCTTAGGGGTGAAGCTGATTGAGGGGCGAAATTTTTACCCTGATGAGGTGAGTAGCGGTGGCCCTGAGCTGGCAACCTTAGCCATAGTATCTGCAGGCTTTGCTAAAGATACCTTTGGTGATGAGTCTGCAATTGGCCAGATAATGTATCGCGGTAATATTGGCGACCAACCGATGAAAATCATTGGTGTGGTCGAGCGTTTACAAAGCGCTTGGGTGAACCAGTCAAATATTAATCGCAGTGTGATCCTCAATACCGAATTGGGGAGGTCTTTTACCCGTTATTTAGTGCGTGCTGATGAGTCTGCGATTGCTGATTTAAAAGAGGCGATTGCTGCTGCGCTACATAAAGAACATCCAAACCGTGTGGTTCGTGGCTTCACTACTATCAAAGAGCATCGCAACAGCTCATATCGTGACCATGAGTTAATGGCAACAGTGCTGTCTATGATGGTGGTGTTATTGCTGCTTATCACCTCTTTGGGGCTTGCAGGCATGGTGATGTTTAACATCGAGCGCCGCACTAAGCAGATAGGTACACGCAGGGCACTTGGCGCCAAGAAGCGAGATATTATCAGCTTTTTCCTAGTGGAGAACTATCTATTGTGCCTTGCAGGTGGACTGCTCGGTGGACTGATAGCGGTGCAGCTCGGGCAACAGTTAATGACTCTTTACAGCTTGCCTAAGCTAGAGTTGATTTACCCAATAGCCACTGTCGCCGGTTTGCTTGTGTTGACCACCATAGCGGTGATTTTACCTGCACAAAAGGCCGCGAAAATCTCCCCAGCAACAGCGACTCGCAGCGTGTAATCTGCAACTTGTGAATGGGAGAATGCTACCTAATTGTTAGCCGAATGTGAGCTTTACTTTAACTCTGTTCGGCTTTCAGTTAGTTTTATAGCCAGCCCTAAAGAATGAAGAATAAATAATAAGATCTTATGGATACAATTCTAATTGTCGACGATAACCAAGCCGTATGTAACGCGCTGTCTTTAATGCTGGAATTGAATGGTTATCAGACGCTCATCTGCCTATCGCCTGATGTTGCCCTCGAATTAGTGCAACTGCATGACGTGGCGCTGGTGGTACAAGATATGAATTTCACCCAAGACACCACCTCTGGCGAAGAGGGGCGTAGTTTATTTTATGCTTTTCGACAGCTACAGCCTGAGCTACCCATCATATTACTCACAGCATGGACTCAGCTTGAGTTGGCCGTGGAGCTAGTCAAAGAGGGCGCGGCCGATTATATGGGCAAGCCTTGGGATGATGCCAAGTTACTCAACAGCATCTGCAACCTTATTTCACTGCATCGGCTTGCAAAGGATAATGCAAAGCTAAGCCGAGTTGAAAGCCAGCGTATGGTGGCCATTAAAGACGCCGACCTGTGCGGTATCGTCTTTAACAGCGGTGCCATGCAGCGCTGTGTCGACTTAGCGCTTCAGATCGCAAAATCTGATGTGTCGGTATTGATCACCGGCCCTAACGGTGCGGGTAAAGATAAATTAGCCGATATCATTCACGCTAATTCATCTTTAAAGAATCAGCCCTTTATTAAGGTCAATATTGGCGCGCTGCCGATGGACTTGCTTGAAGCCGAGCTGTTTGGCGCCGAAGCAGGCGCTTTTACTGGGGCAACTAAGGCTCGTATTGGCCGTTTCGAAGCTGCCGATGGTGGCACACTGTTTTTAGATGAAATTGGTAACCTGCCGCTTTCTGGGCAGGTCAAATTACTGCGTGTGTTGCAAACCGGTGAGTTCGAGCGCTTAGGTAGTCATCAAACCCGCAGAGTTAATGTAAGAGTGCTCAGTGCCACTAACGCCGATTTAGCACAAGATATTCAAGCGGGGCAGTTTCGTGAGGATCTCTTCTATCGCCTTAATGTGATTGAGCTACCTTTGCCTGCGTTAAATGAACGTAAAGACGATGTCTTGCCGCTGGTTACGCATTTTATCGGTACCGACTTCTCTTTATCCCGTAAAACTCAGCAGGTGCTGCAGGGACATTCTTGGCCTGGTAATGTTCGGGAACTGGAAAATGCCTGTAAACGAGCGGTGATCTTAGCGGCTAATTCAGAGCTAACCGTCGAGGACTTTGGGTTAGAAGGTGCGGCTTCGCCGATTGTTGAGACTGCCATTAGCTCAGTTAAAGCCGCTATCGTTGAAGAATCTGCAGCTTCACAAGTTCAAGCTCAAATAAGCTATTCTCCTATGCAATCTTCGGCGGAGCAAGTTAACAGCGCTGGGGCGAGTAATACTGAGGAGAGGAACACTGACACCCCGCAAGCCGAAAAAGCCAATATTGAGGCGGCGCTCGACCAGCATAATGGCGTGATTGCTCGAGTCGCTAAGGCGTTAGGATTAAGTCGCCAAGCCCTATACCGACGCATGGATAAGTATGGGATTGATAAGTAACTCATGAGTGAGAGTATCGTGGTTTCTCTTAGAGTTAAACTGATTGCTAGTGCAGTTTTGGCTTGCGCAACAGGGTTGTTGTTGGCGTTTACGGGCTTACTTTGGTTTGGCTCATCAGAGGTACAACAAAGCGTTGTTACTGACTATTGGCTGTATTTGTTGCTTTTTACTTCAGCTATTTTGCTGGCGGTTGCGATAAGTTATATCGGCACTCGCAGCCTAGCCTCAAGCCTAATGGCGTTAGAGGTCGGGCTACTTAACTTTAAAGATAATGACTTTAGTGTGAGTATTCCGGTGAGCGGCGATAAACAGTTACAGGCATTAGCCAATCTATTTAATGAATCTGCACAGACGTTACGTAAAGAGCGGCAATATATTTACCAGCGTGAATTGTTGCTCGATAAGGTTATTCAAAGCTCCCCTAACGTGATGCTGCTACTCGATGATAAACAGCGAGTGATTTATGCTAATGATGCTGCAAGGCATCTGTTTCATGATGGACTTAGAATTGAGGGGATGAGTTTAAGCGAGCTGCTTGAAGGGGCATCGCAGGAGCTGGTTAGTGCATTGGAGAACCCCAAGGATGGCTTGTTTTCATTCAGTAGTGACACCGACGGCAATGATGCTGAAACTTGGCACCTGTCCCGGGGGCAATTTCTGTTAAATGGTCAGTTTCACCACTTGGTGCTACTCAAGCAGATGACCCGAGAACTAAATCGTCAAGAGGTGGCGGTATGGAAGAAGGTGATCCGTATTATCAGCCATGAGTTGAATAACTCTGTAGCACCAATAGCCTCTATGGTTAACTCTGGAAGAATGATTACCAAAGAGCTTAACGACCCTAAGCTTAAGCTGATTTTCGATACTATCGAAGATCGCACCAGTCACCTTAGCCAGTTTATCTTCAATTATGCACGCTTTGCTAAATTGCCATTGCCGCAAAAGTTACCGGTCGATTGGCAGTCATTAACTCAGCAATTAAAGCAGCACTATCAATTTGAACTATTAGGTGAACTGCCTAAAATTCAGGTTAGTTTCGACTTGATTCAGATGGAACAAGTATTTCTTAACTTACTGAAAAATGCCCATGAGTCAGGCTCTGAAAGCGATAAGATAAGTCTTGAGATCAGGGAGATAAATCAGGGCGGATCCAACCAAGGGATCTGTATTGAAGTAAAAGATGAAGGCCTAGGTATGTCTGCAGATGTTTTGCAGCAAGCTTTACTGCCTTTCTACTCCACCAAGCAGTCTGGTACAGGTTTAGGCTTGCCTCTTTGCCGCGAGATAATTGAGGCCCACGATGGACGCATTAGCTTACATAATCGGGATGATAAAGGTTTGTGTGTGAGCCTGTGGTTACCTTACGCATAAGCGTGCGCTAGTCTTTAAGCTTTTATATAGAGCTGTAGAGGTGAGTGCCTCTACTGCTCTGATAAGTTGTAGGGGTTAAACGCTAATAGGAGTTAGCTAAGGAGAGGATTTTTAATTTAGCGCTGGGCACCTTAAAGGGTTTAATAAGCCTCGGGGGTCTAAGTACTAGTGCGCCTTGGCACCTGACACAGGTATAGTTCAGTTTTTCACTACAGCTTTGACAGTAGGTGTCTTCGAATGAGCAGATATAAGCAGTATCTTTGCGTGCGAGTGGCGCATGGCAACGCTCGCACTTCGTTTTCATCCTTAACATATTCACTCCTTTGAATAAATTATCCTTAACTTAGTAGCCGCTCTATGCCTTATTCATAAACAGCTACTGGTTAACTAACTAGGCCTTCATTGCATTCCAAAACATCGCAAAACTTGACTGTTTATATGCTTCATCTTTCCATGATTCAGGGTTGTCGAGAAAATATCGTGTCGCCGCCAAATATTGGCCATGACAACTTTCTAGCATTAAGGGTAGCGGATAATCTGCGAGTTCGCCTGCTTTCTGTCCTTGCTGAATTAACTCACCCATAAAGCCTAAAATACTGTTCATTGCTTGTTGTCTCACCTCCGATGCGATCGACGGAGACATAGAGTATTGCTGGAAAAACTCCTGTTTAAGTGGATTCGTTATTGCCCAATTAATAGCGACCAACCACAGGTGTTGAGCATCTTTTTTTAACTCCCCCTTTTGACTGATTTGCGATTTTATCGCATCGGCAAACTCCTGCTTAATGGATATATACAGGTGGTTCATCAAGGCCTCTTTTGAGGCGAAGTGATGAAATAATGTGCCAGTTGCTACTCCAGCTTGTTTGGCAATTGAAGCGGTTGAGGTGGCATAAAAGCCTTGGCTGACAAAAAGCGTCAGCGCTGTGTCTAATATGGCCTGTTTTTTGTCGATACGACTCATCAAATTACTGCCTAGTTGAGGTTAACGTAAGAAAAATTTCATCAATAGGCGCTGAATAAAACCACCATAAGGAGGGTGCACCAGTTTGCCAGTATTGAGATATTTACCACGGCTGAGTACGGTTTTGGCGTGACTAAAAGTTAGGAAGCCTTCCTTACCATGATAGTGTCCCATACCCGATGGGCCTATGCCGCCAAAGGGGGCATCGTCGGCAGCCACATGAAACACGGCTTCGTTAATGCACACGCCGCCAGAATGAGTGTGCTTGAGTACATGCTGCTGAGTGTCTTTATCAAAGCTCATCAGGTAAAGCGCTAGGGGGCGAGGGCGCTGGTTAACGTAACTTATCGCCTCGTCTAGGCTGTTATAAGGGATGATTGGCAGCAGTGGGCCAAAGATTTCCTCTTGCAGCGCTAACATCTCATCACTGGCATTGCTGATAAGTTGGGTTGGCATCTTACGCTTATCGCTATTAATCGCTTCATCATTGGCGCTAATAATGTTGGCACCTTTGCTCTTAGCGTCATCGAGAACCTGCATGATACGGTCGAATTGTCGCTGGTTGATCACACTGCCGTAGTCTTTGTTGTCACTTACTTGGCCATACATGCTGGTGAACTTTTTCTTATAGGCCTGAATAAAGCTGTCGAGCTTGGCGCATGGCACGAGTACATAGTCAGGAGCTACGCAAATTTGCCCCGCGTTTAAACATTTACCGTAGATCATGCGTTCGACTGCGGTATCCATATCAATATCATCGGCCACGATAACTGGCGACTTACCACCAAGCTCCAGAGTCACAGGAGTTAGGTTATCAGCCGCTGCACGCATGACATGGCGACCAACCGTGGTTGAGCCAGTAAAGAGTAAGTGATCAAACGATAGCGCGGAAAACTCGGCAGCAACTTCGGCCTCCCCCTCAACACAAGCCACATGTTTGTCATCAAAGATGCTGCTTAGCATCGCCTTGATGACTTGATTGGTTTCGGGGGTAAATTCTGACAGCTTAATCATGGCGCGATTACCCGCTGCGAGCGCGGTGATCAATGGGCCAATCGACAGCATGATGGGGAAGTTCCACGGCACGATAATCCCAACCACGCCGAGTGGCTGGTAGTGCACTTTAATCTTGGCTGGTGACAAGAGTAGACCCGCATGACGAGAGCTAGGCTTCATCCATTTCTTGAGGTGTTTTAGGCTGTAATTGATGTTGTTAATGCAGGGCATGATATCGGAGATCACGCTGTCATCAATAGAGCGGTTTCCGTAGTCGCGGTTCAGCGCCGACACGAGTTGTTCTTGATAGGTGATTATGGCGGCTTTAAGACTCTTTAGGTGTTCAATTCTGGCGTCATAGCTGGGCGCAGGCTCATTTAAATAGCAGGTGCGCTGTTCGATTAACATTTGCGAGAGTGATTTTGCTGCCTGATGGTCTATGTGCATGTTCATTAACTTAGCTCCAGAATTGGTCTTTAAATAACCGACTGATTAGTCGGTCTGATAATAATGAACTTTTGATTAAAGATCAAATATCAAATTGATTTGTGACCGAGATCAAGTTCAGTAATCGTCAGCACCCTAAAATTAGAGTAGGTACTTAGTTAACTAAGGATTGAAAATGAGCAGCAATGTACATGGAATATCTGTGGGGATAGAGCGCAGTGGCAGCAAGTTTTATATGACCTTTGTTGCTGTTGGTAAGTTAACCCACGAAGATTATGAGTATATGGTTCCCATGCTAGAGTCCGCGATTGCTGGGGTCGAAGACCCTGAGATTAATGTGCTAGCGGATATTAGCGAGTTAGATGGTTGGGAGCTACGCGCCGCCTGGGATGATCTAAAGCTAGGCGTTGCCCATGGCAAGGCGTTTGAGAAGATTGCCATTGTTGGAGAGGGACGGCTTCAAGAGTGGGTGACAAAAATGACGGACTGGTTTACCCCGTACGATGCCAAGTTTTTTGAGAGTAAAAAAGAGGCACGTGAGTGGCTTAATGACTAACCTTATTAGTAAGGAATTAGTATTAGCTTATAGTTTAAGTCTTTGCCATAAAGCGGTATTCACCATGGTGATAGCAAGTGAATAATGTTTGGAGGAAATAGTTATGCGTAGTCGTCAAATCTTATGTCCAACGGATTTTTCAGATACGGCGTCCCATGCACTAAAGTATGCGATTGAAATGGCAAACCTATACCATGTTGGCCTACGTATCGTGCATGTTATCGAGCAGCCTGTGGGAGTGGATAATTATCAAATTCTTACGGTGACTCCTGAAGAGCTTGCCCAGAGTATGGAAGACTCAGCGGCTGAGAATATGAAGAAGCTATTAACTGAACTCAAGAGTGAACTCTCAGTTGAGTCTGTTATTCGTCACGGCAGTGCTGCCGAGCAGATCCTAAAAGAGGCCGAGGGCTCAGAGGCGGGTATGATAGTCATTGCCAGCCATGGCCGCACTGGGCTATCACATTTTTTGCACTCTAACGTTTCTGAAGCGGTCGCAAATCGCGCCGAGTGCCCAGTGCTAGTGGTCAAGTAACCGCTGCTAGTGGGAAGTTAAATGATTTAAATGGCTCAAGTGGCTCAAGTGACTCAAGTGAATGAGCCATCTAGTGAAAGCGAGACTGCAATCAGGTAGAGATAGACTTGGTTGAGGAGAAGTTATGCGTACTCGACAAATTTTATGTCCAACGGATTTTTCATTGACGGCGTCTCATGCACTGAGCTATGCCATCGAGATGGCGAATCTTTATGGTGTGAGCTTACGTTTGGTGCATGTGATGAGTGAGCCTTTTAGTGAGCATCATTACGGCATTGCAGTAGAGTCTGTGGAGCAACTTGATAGACAGATAGAGACTGCAGCAAATGAAAATCTAGAGAAAATAGAGCAGCAGATCCTGCAGGAACTCAATCATGGATTGACGGTGAAAACCGTACTGCGCAAGGGGGATGTCTTAGACGAGATCCTTGAAGAGGCTGAGGTCGGTCAAATTGGTATGATAGTTATCGCCAGTCATGGTCGCAAAGGGATTGCGCACCTACTCAACCCTAATATTGCAGAGACCTTAGCCAATAAAGCCAAGTGCCCTGTGCTAGTGGTTAAATAAGACAGAGCTAATTGGCTGCTTAACAGTATTGGTTATCACTGCACAATAGTCAGGCGAGTAAAGATGTTCGCTATGGCTGTAAAAATGCCAGCCACACTATTTGTGTGGCTGTTTTGCTTTTATATCCAAAGTATAAATGCGGCAGTTAGAAACTCGATCCTGGTTGCTGTAAAAAAGCAATCTCTTCAGCGCTAGACTCGCGGCCTAAGATGCTATTGCGGTGAGGATAACGGCCAAACTGGTCGATAATAGCCTTGTGTCTGATCTCAAAATCTAAATTGCCTTTAGCGGCTTCTCGACTGAAGAGCCTAACCGCCACTTCATGGACTAACGGCGATTCGCTGTGCATATAGGGCATAAATAAAAACGGCACTTGTTTAGCTTTTAGCTCCGCATCGCTATTAAGTGCGACAGCTTCTTGAGCAAGCACCAGTGCGATGGGATCGGCGGCAAAGGCTTTTGGAGTGTCTCGATAAATGTTGCGGGAGAATTGATCTAACACGATGATCTCGGCCAGCCTTCCCTGTGGGGTTGCTCGCCAGTGATAGAGTTCCCCCCGCACAGCTTGTGCTAATAAGCTGGCGTAATCTTGTTTAATGAGGGCATCAAACTCAAGGTCTTTTACCCACCACTGCTTAGGCTCAATTTCTTCAAACCAAAAGTGAATAATCATATCAGGGGTAATTGGCTGCTCTGATGTGTGCTCTGTGGCTAGTCTGTTCATGGCTATATCCAGTTTCGATGATCGTTATGAATAAGCGCGAGGGATCGCTCTGCAATTTTTCGCGCGGCAATGATTGAGATATAAGGCAGTTTTACTGTACCACTGGCGAGGCCAATTTCAAGGTTAGCTAAGCCACTGCGTTTTTGATTGGGTGATTGTGTTATCGAAACATGCTGAACCTTAGTCAGTGCGATAAGCTGCCAGCTGCGCCCAAGTAATCCTGAGTGAAACCAAAGGTTGTCGCCTTCGATCATGTAGCCATATTGGCGGTATCTTAAGTAAATCCCCATGCAAAATAGGCTAGCACCTATCCAGAGTAGCTCGGTAAACAGGTTTATTCCGATAAAGTAGGTGTTAATTGCCGGGACGAGTAGTGGCAGTAGCCCACGACGCCAGAACCAGCCTAGATGAATGTGTTGATATTGCTTGGGGAGCTGAGTCGAGCTAGCTTCAACGCCTTTAAGCTCGGGTAGAAGCCGAATAATATCGTCATGGCTCATGCTGGGAACCAGCATGTTTGTACTGCCTCGCTGCTCGACTTCATGTCCCTGGACCTGTTTAAAGTAGACTGTCCACAGCTTGAGTAAGCGGCCTATTAAGGGTTGGTAGAATTTAATGACCTGTATGCGCTTTATCGCCAATGCATCGTTTTGCTTAGCAATAATCCCACCTGTGCGATGCAGCGTATTGCCGCTGCGGCTAAGTCGGTAAGGAGAGTACTTCAACACGGCTGAGGTGATAGAAAGTAGCGAAAATAGCAGATAGAAACCAACCAGCGCCATAAAGGCGAACATGAGTTGCAGCATCAGGCTGACAGCAATATGGCTGTCGTACCAAGCCATAAATGCTTGCATCAATTGCAGGTTTTCCATCGACTCCCAATCGAGTTGACCGAAGATGGGACCTAAAATGACGGCTAGCCAAATAGCGTTATTTTGATAAAGCCCAAATAGCACCAGCTGTTTAAGGCTCTTACGGCTAATGGTATTAACTTGTTTAGATGTATGTTGGCCTTGTGATGGGTTACTGGAGTGCTCATTTTGCAGAGTATGGGCATCATGTTCTGCCATTAACTGCTTTTTAAGGATGAGAGCATCTTTGTAGGCTAGAGCCGACAGTTCGGCTTCATTTTCTTTAGAGCCTGCGGTTTCGACAACGAGGCGATAGAGCCCCATTGGGCGAAAGTAAAGCGGCTGCTCTAAGCGCACATTTTGAATTTTACTGAAGGGCAACTCATCGGCTTTTTTAAACACAATACCGTGTCTGATATTGAGCTTATCGGTTTCTACTCTAAAACGAAACTTTAGCCACTGCAGTACACTAAAAATAGAGATGAGGCTTACTACAGCTAGGATTGCGATGATGACCCATGGGCTGCTAAAGCCTTGTTGCCAACCAGTATAGACAACTGGAATAAGGGCATAGCCGCTACTCAATAATTGTCTTGTCGTCAGCAGGGTAAAGCTGATAATTGACCAAGCCGATAGCGAAGACCATTGTGAAAATTTATGCGTCATCGTTAGACTTTTCCGAGGTTATGGTCTTGGTGACATCATCGCGTTCTTTCTCTTGCGAAGTTATCTCTAACGGCACTTGCGGATTGGTCTTAGCCGCCTGAGCGAGCAGATGCTGACGCAAGTGTTCAGCAGTGTGCTGCTCTATACCGGGTAATTCTATTTCAGCCGAGCCGCTACCAGCACTGAAGCACTTAATGGTAGATAGATTAAAATGACGTTCAAGCGGACCATGAGACAGACTGACATGTTGTAGTCGCGAATAGGGAAGGGAGATACGTTTAACCCACCAAAAGCCTTTTTGCATGATAAGTTCATGCTCGCATGTTGCGTAAGCCAACGACCTAGCGTGTCGGTCTCTTAAGTAACTGATGGCTCCTAATAACAGCAGTAGGCCTGTCAGTATAGCTAGCAAAAGGGGGAGTTGAAGTTCTCTGGGGAGAACCAAGGCCAGAGACACCCCAATAAACGCGATAATGCCAAGTACTAGGCTTTCACATAGCACTTGGGTGTAATGGCGTTTATCGACAGGCTGGAGAGGCACCAGGTCGAAGCCTTGCCACTCACTCGGTGCAATTAGAGCATGGCAAGCTTGTTCGTTAATAGAGTCAGCATCGTTGCTGATATTTTTGCTGCTATCCATTTCAACTCTCGTCTTTATATTTAAGGCTGTTCATTCAAGGCGGTTTATTCTATTTGACTATATCAGCATGTACGCTTGTATCGCTACTGCAAGACATATTTGGCAACATTTCTGGCTATGGCGAGTCAGCTAACTGAATCACAGTTATTGCTTGTTATTTGTTGTAAATAAAGTAGTTTGTCTGAATCACTCTAAATATAAGAATGTTATGAGCCTAAACCTTACTGCCTCAAAACAGCAAAGCGCTTTTTTTCGAAAGCTCTATATTGCTTACCTAATCGATAGTGAAAGACATAACTTATTGTCACTGCATAAGCAGACTGCAATGCCCCGTCGAACCCTTCAAGATGCGATAGCCGTCTTGGGTGACTTAACGATTGAGTGCGAGTTTGTGCAAGATGGCGAACGCAATAATGCGGGTTTTTACCGGATAAACCATTGGGGGGCAATCAATCGAGATTGGGTTGAGCAGCACCTTGCTCAGATAGAATCTGTTTTGAGTTAGTCATATTTCCCTCCAGCTTTACATCACTTGCCGGGCTTGATTTAACACAAAATTAAGCCTTGTTCATTACACTTCGCGCCCCGATGCACTCACACCATTGAGTGCATGCTTATTTAATTCTCTTTTACCCTAAAGGAGCAAGGTGTGCTTGCGAACGTTTCTGGCCTGCAGTCAAAGCTTAAGTTGATTGACAATAGTAAGGTTTTTCAAGGTTTTGTTATTTTTGTCATCGTGGTGTCGGCGTTATCCATTGGCGCGCATACCTATCATCTTCCAGCGTGGATGGAGCAGAGCTTAGTCGTACTGGATATCGGTATTACGGTATTTTTCGCCATTGAGCTTGTGATCCGTTTTCTTGCCAGTGACGGCCCTAAGCGATTTTTCAGCAACGGCTGGAATGTGTTCGACACCATGATTGTTATTGGTAGCCTCATTCCTGCTGGTGGCTCGGCCATTCTATTAGCCCGTCTGCTGCGGATCTTCAGAGTGCTGCGTTTAGTGTCTATGATCCCTGAGCTAAGAATGCTGGTGAATGCGCTGTTAAAGGCTATCCCCCGAATGGGCTATATCGCTTTGCTGATGTTTGTGATTTTCTATATCTATGGCGCAGTAGGCAGTATGTTCTTTGCCAATGTAAATGACTTTCTCTGGGGAGATGTCTCAGTTGCCATGCTGACCTTGTTTAGGATCTCAACCTTCGAGTCTTGGACATCGATCATGTACGAGACCATGGCTGTATACCCTCTAAGCTGGATCTATTATCTAAGCTTTATCTTTTTAACAGCATTCGTGTTTTTAAATATGATGGTAGGGGCAGTGTTAGATGTGATGACCCAAGAAACTGCCGCCATGAGAGGTGAAGAGGCTGCCGATGATCTAACAGGCAAATCCGCTAGCGCTGCGGATGTCGCCGAGCTGAAAGTACAGATCGAGGAGCTAAAAGCGCTGCTGCTGAGAAAGGCGAGCTAGGTCGTACTTTGTCGTGTGCTATTCATATTTGTTCATAATGTTGGTTTATTAATTCATATTTACTCTCAAGGTTGTTAATAACTTGAGAGTAAGCTTTACCTAAATTTAGATACAAGCTTAGATGAAAACTTAGATTGTAAACTTAGGCGAAAATCTAGATTAGTATTAGCTGATATTGCTAAGCTTAGATTAATCAATTAACCGCCTAGGTTGAGATTTTAGATTGATAACTTAGATCGAAAATATTGGGATGATGATTATGAAATTTACACATGCGATTATGCTTGGAAGTTTAGCAATGGCGAGTATGGGTTCAGCTGTTGCCGCCGATGACAACGAGTTACTCGGTGGTCAAATTAGCGGTAATGTTAAGTTCGCTACCGATTATGTTTTCCGTGGTGAGTCAGAAACCATGGATGGCGATGTGCCAGTGGTTCAAGGCACGCTAGGCTGGGGCAATGATGATGGCTGGTACACAGGTGTATTTGCTTCAAACATCAAGTTTGCCGATCCAAACCTTGAAATCGTCACCGCACCTTATATTGGTAAGGCCGGCGCATTTGGTGACAGCGGCTTTACCTATGATGTTATGGTGTTCTCATATCTTTATCCTGGCGCTTCTTACTCAAACTACACAGAGCTTTGGGTGCGAGTCGCTAAGCAGTTTGGCCAAGCCAATGTTCAGCTTGAAGTCACCCCAACACTAGATGACTGGTTTGGTGTTGATGGTTGGCAAGGCGTGAACTACGCCATTCACCCAAGCTATGATTTCAATAATGGTGTGAAACTATCAGGTTCATTTGGTTATCAAGATCTTGATGGTGAAGGCGCAGAGGGTTGGACTCACTGGAACTTAGGTGTTGAAGCTAACTATGTTGGCCTAACATTCGATCTGCGTTACCACGGAAGTTCAGTCGATGACACTCACTTAGTCTACGGCACACAAACTGAAATCTTCGATGACCGTGTCGTGTTCGGTGTGAGCAAAAGCTTTTAATATCTTGCCTGCTTGATAAGCTGAGCATATGCATTTAAAGCCAACTTAGTATAAGTTGGCTTTTTTGTGTCTGGTTTTGTTTTTTATCTCTTTGACTTTAAATCGGTTTATTACTTGCGTCCGCAACAGCTCGCTTTACGTGCTAACTTGTGTATATTATGTGCCGCGTTTATTACCAATTACATCTTTAGTACGATTGGTAAAGGCAAACACTTTTATAGATAAAAGCGGTTTAGGGTTGAGGTGATATATGGGCTACCGAGTACTGGTTGTTGATGATGAAGCAGTTATCAGGGCTAGGTTAAAAGGGTATTTTGAGAAAGAGGGCTATGAAGTACTCGAAGCTCAAGATGGTGACCAGATGTGGCACGAATTTGATCGCCAACATATCGACTTAGTCATGCTTGATATTAACTTACCCGGCGTTGACGGTTTGAGCCTTGCACGTGAACTGCGAAGCAGAAGTCATGTGGGGATCATTCTAGTGACAGGGCGTGATGAAACCATAGATAAGATTGTTGGCCTAGAGATGGGAGCCGACGATTACGTCACCAAACCTTTCGAACTCAGAGAGTTATTGGTTAGGGTTAAGAACCTACTCTGGCGTATGTCGCTAGTGAAGAAAGCCGTTGCCGATAGTGCCGAGCAAGACGACCCGAATGACAATATCATCGCTTTTAACGACTATATATTAGAGCTCAATAGCCGCCAGCTGAGCCACAATGGCGAGTCAATCAAGCTCACTAAAGCCGAGTTTGAGTTGCTGACTGCATTTTCTTTGCATCCCCAACAGGTACTATCTCGTGAGCGTTTAATGCTGCAAACCAGTCACAGAGATCAGGACGTAAATGATAGAACTATCGACGTGATCATCCGTCGTTTACGTAATAAGTTATCTGCTGATTTGTTTGTCACCGTGCACGGCGAAGGCTACTTGTTTGCGGCTAAAGTGAAAGACTAAAGCTTACTCGTTAGAGCTGTTTTTATATTTTTGCCAACAGGTTGTCGATGTCATTTTCCTTCATTGATGTGCGCAATAAGTTATCCAGCACTTTATTTATAACCGTTAATGGTGAAGGCTACTTAATATGCAGTATTGACCCGATAAATCGGATAATAATCTGCGGGTGGCAAGCTGGTTCTTAGTACATCTTTACTGATATGTTTAGGATAAAGGGTTTTGATTTTTGGGCCTATATCGCCAAATGCTTGAGCCCCCTCTAACTCCCTCACCGTAATGTCGATAGCCAGTTTTCCCTGTAGCACTACCTGATCGTCGTTACTAAACGCCACTTTGCCACGATAGATCCCACGCAAGACTGCAGGAGAGAGATAGCTGCTGATGAGTTTCACTTTATCGGTAAGCTGATATTGCCTCAGTATGCTGACACCCGCTTCGATGGCAACGGCACTACCGAGAATATAATCGGGCGTTTGCTCACTGAGTAAGGCTTCTAGTTCATCTCGATAAAGGTTGCGGTTATTATCGGCGTGATGCACGGCGCTGATGAAGACTAAACTGTCTTTCAGTGCCGCCGACACCCCTTGCTCCACATGGTCACTTCCGCCGAGTTTGTCAGGACCCGTTAATAGCGCAAGAGTAACAGGCTCTTTGGCTTGCTGCTTGATGTACTCTCCCGCCATAAAACCCATCTGGTACCAGTTAACCCCTACGCGGGTATTGACTTTAGGGTGCTTGAGTCGATTGACGAGAGCGATCACAGGTTTAGTGATAGGCGCTTGATAAAAATCTAAAATATCTGGGCGCACACCACCGAGTAAAATGGCATCAAAGCTATGCTTCATGCAGTTATCGAGTTGAGTCAGTTGCTTTTCTTGGCCGTAATAACCACCTGCTTCGAACAGTTCCAGCTTAAGGTTTAACGCTTTAGCTTGCTGTACTAATCCGTAGTTAATACCTGTCCAGTAGGTGTCTTTTAAATGTGGTACTAAGGCGCAAATGCGCCAACTTTTCTTAGCCGAGGTGAGCGGTGTAAGTTGTAAGGGCGTAGTTTGTTGCAAGACTTTTTCGTAGGGAATTCTCTGCTCAAGCGACCAAGATGACGGCGTTGTAGCAGCACTGACAATAGGGCTTAAAAAACTTAAGCCAAAAACGAGTAATATTCGCTGCTGCAAAACTTTAACCATGGATAACGTCTCTATGAATCGAATGAGTAAAGGATTAATATTGTATCAGCTTAACAGATAACAGTGAGTGTATTGTTCTTGCCAAAATCCCCTCTGCCTAAATTATCTCTATCGAGAAAAAGTCTAATTGGTCGTCTTATGCTGGCTTTTGGCTTACTCGCTTTACTCTTGCTACTGCTGGTTAGTTTAGGCAGCGTGAGTTTGCGCTGGGTTCAAGAGGCGGATAAATACTTATACAACAGAGCATTGCCCGCCTCTGAGGCGGCAAGTCAGTTGGCTCTTTCGAGTAATGCTTTGGCTGAGAATGCCGGGCAGTTAGGCCAGACACAAGATGAGGTACAGCGGCAGTTTGTAGGGCGTAAGCTGTCTATTGAAAGTGCAACCATGCTAAGTGCGATTAAAATTCTTAAGGCGCTTGAAGTGAATTTCGACCTGAGTCTTGAGCAGAGTGCTTCTGAGATTATTGTCGACACCTCTGACTTAGGAGAGCTGGTTGGCCAACGTATTCAAGTTGCCTATAGCCTGAAGAAGCAGGGTAAAGACCTAGTTAACGCGGCAAATGAAAGTACCGAACTGTTACTCGCAGAGCTCGCAATCGTCGATTCGGGGATCTTATCTAAACTGAGTTTGGCTTACCCTGATGCGGTGGGAGCTGAGAAAACATCGCAGTTGCTCGATACCCTGATAGAGCAAGACTTAGATACTCAAGAGCGGCTTAATCGAGCACTTAAAATCGTGCATAACATCGCCCTGATGGGACAGATGTTCCAATCTCCCGAGTTAGAGTCTGGTATTTACCCGCTAATGGGCACCCTAGGTGGTCGGGTAACAGCGGCTGCAACCCCGCAAGAGAAGAAAGGGCTGACACATTCCGATCCTCTGGGAATCAATCATTTAGATAGGAGCATAGGGGACTCAGAGAGTCGATACCTTAGCTCTCTCTCGAGTCTGACTCATATTATTCGTGATCCGGATAGAGCCAATACCTTAGCTAAGCAGTTTGCGATATTGCAAACGCTACCCAGTAGCCTCGCCTTGCAGAAAGAGTACACCAAGTATCATCGAGCGCAGGAGTTACAGCTACAAACCATCACAGATAAACTGGATGTGCTCAATGAAGTGGTTGCTAATGCCATGCAGTTACAACGTTTGGAGGCTGATAATGCCAGAAGCGACTATCTCAAGCAGTTAACCTGGTCGAAATTAGGCTTATGGATGACGGGTTTGCTGATGTTTCTGGTGATTTTTGTGGTGGTCTATAAGGTCATCTATAGAGGTATTGCCCTTAAGCTCGATGCCGCGACTAAGGCATTGGCTCAGCTCAGTTTAGGTAATACTGCGGTCACCATCGATACTCAAGGTGATGATGAATTAGCGGCGATGGCCAGTGCGATTAAAGCTTTTAAGCAGAAAACGGATCATAACCAAAAGCTGCAGGCCGAACTGCGAGAAACTGCAGCAGAGCTGTATGAACATAAACAGGCTCTTGAAGCAAAGGTTGAAGCTCGAACATTGGAGCTAGCAGAAGCCAATATTCAGCTCGATAAAGAGGCTAAAGGCCATGTGCTTGCCAGAGATATGGCCGAGCAAGCTAATCAGGCTAAATCGCTTTTCTTAGCGACCATGAGTCATGAGATCCGCACGCCTCTCAATGGGCTTTTAGGCACTTTAACCTTACTTGGACACTCAAAGCTGCCAGCAGCGCAACAGCAGATGTTAGCGCTATCACAATATAGTGGCACGCTATTGCAGACCGTATTGAATGATATCTTAGACTTTTCACGTTTGGAGCAGCGAAAACTGGCCAATGAACCACGAGCGGTGGATATCAATGAGTTGCTGGAACAAGTGGTGGCCATTATGCTCGCCGGTGCAGGGCTTGCTGGTTTAACCCTGAGCTCAAAGCATACCGACTTACCTAAGTGGGTGTATATCGATGGTCCCAAGCTTAGGCAAGTGCTGCTCAATTTGCTGGGTAACGCGATTAAGTTTACTCCTCAAGGTGAGGTGGAGCTTACTGTCGAAGTTAAACATGACTCGCTACAGTTTAAAGTTCAGGATACTGGTGTAGGAATTGATCCTGAGGCGATGAAAAAGCTATTTAAGGCATACAGTAATGAGCCGAGTAAAGGCCGAGACCGTGGTACAGGCTTAGGATTAGCCATCAGTAAGCAGCTTGTTGAGCTAATGAACAGTGATACTAGCGCTTACTGCAATAATCAAAGATTGGCCTCCGATATAGTATTGAGCAATGAAGGCGTCTGGGTAAATAGTGAAGTTGGCAAGGGCAGCTGTTTTGGTTTTAGTTTGCCACTCGTTATTTGTGATAGCCCAGATGTTGAATTGCAAACACAGGCGCAAACTGTTGTATCAAAAAATGTGTTAGTGATTGAAGACAATAAGATTAACGCCATGGTGGCACAGGGCTTTTTGGCGCACTTAGGTCATAGCTCTGTGCTAGCAAAGAGCTGCGAAGCTGCAAGGAAAGCCTATACGGTACAAACTGCTAAGCAGTTCGATGCCGTCATGTTGGATATCCAACTCGGTGATGGTTCGGGTATAGAGCTACTCGCTGAGCTACAAGAGGTGAACAAGCAAGCTGGACATCAAGTCGAAATAGCGGCCTTTACCGCGCAGTTACAGGCCGATGATATGGAGAACTATAAAGAGAAAGGGTTCAACTTAGTCTTGATGAAACCCTTAGATATGCAGGCTTTATCGAGCTGGCTTGGAAACGCCGAACCACGACAAGGTATCGATAGTCAGACTGAAACAGCCTTGAGCCAGAATACTGTCATGAGCCAGAATACTGTCATGAGCCAGAATACGACCATGAGCGAGAAAACAGCCATGAGCAAACAGGCTGCTCTAGATGATAAAACCGCATTACTCGATGAAGGACAGCTAACCCAAGACTTAACGTATTTGGGTTTAGAGACGGTCATCGAGTTGGCTAAGATTTATCAACAAACCAGTGAGACGCACTTTGAAGGCTTGCTCAAAAACGATGCGGATGTTGGTCATATTTTGCATGCCCTAAAAGGCAGTAGCGCGAATATGGGGCTCGCTAGCCTATCAGAGCAATGTAAGTTGCTAGAGAAGTCAGCAATAAGCCCAAGCCAGTACCAAGAAACTGAACATGAATCTCTAAAGGCGTTGTGGCAAGCGTCATTAACTGCCTTGCAGAGTTGGATAGCTGAGCAGCCTAAAGCTTAAGTAGATAAATCTGCAGGCATAAAAAAGGGTGATGAACGTAAGTTCATCACCCTTTTTAAATCTAATTCCTAATCAATGAGGGATTAGTTCAATTCAGACTCAAGCCAGTCGGCATCAGACTTCACCCAAGAGTAGGTGAGGCGAGCCAAAGCTTGGTAGAAGTGACCCGTATCAACCTCAGTCACTTTAGCCACAAAGTTGCCAAGCCAGTTAGCTAAGTTGGCCTTGATAAAGCTGTATTGCTCGGCTTCATCACTATGGGTACAAAGGTGAGCCACATAGGCCAAGATCACTGCAATGTGATCGGCTGGCTCAGGAAACTCACTCTGTACCTGCAGCTGGCTCTGTTTTAAAAATTGAGTCATCTGCTGATGCTGTTCACCAAAGAGTAGAGGCTCTTCGCCTTTCGCTGCTGGCTTGCTATCAAGATACAAGCTGGCATAAGGCGATGCACTGTACTTAGTACCGACCAAGAACAGACCGCAATAATCGGCGGCAAGCTCCAGTAATGCCTTGTCGGTATTAAGCTTGGCAAGCTCGGCTACCAAGATATCGACATCGGCCTTGAAATCGACTTCACTGCTTAGCTGAGCCCAAAAGTGCTTGGCCTGCTCGCTGGTTAAGTCATGTAAGATCTTATGATCAATTTCTTTGGCAAACAGTGACGAAAGTAATTGATAAATAGTGCTTCTAACCTGATGAACAGGATTAACCTCTACAGACTCTGTGTTCACAGCATCTTTAATCATAATGCAATCTCAACCGGGCCGCTAAATGAACTGACTGTTGGTACTTTACCTTGATACTTCTCATAGTCAACAAGGCAGGTATAAGCCGAACAAGCCTGTGCAAGCTTAGAGGTACCAATGTCTAGCGTTAGGGTATTTGGATCACCATAACTACAGATTGCACCGATTTCTGCACCGCCTTCTTTGCTGCCGTCTTTACCTACAGGACCATACCAAGCACCCTCTTGAATACGAATAACCCCTTGTGGGAATTTATCCGATACCACTGCACCAGCGAGTAGCTGACCACGGTCGTTAAACACGCGTACCACATCGCCTGATTTAATGCCGCGTTGCTTAGCATCTTCAGGGTTTAGGTATACAGGCTCGCGTCCATTAACTGTGTAAGTTTCACGGAACTCTTGCGATTCACACATCTGTGAATGCAAACGTTTGTCTGGGTGGCAAGACTGCATCCAAATAGGGTGCTTCTTAGAACCTGGACCACCATGGCTACGTTCTGCTTTTTCCATCCAAGTTGGGTGGCCAGGGCAGTCATCGTACTCGTATTGAGCAATCTTACGGCTGAAGATCTCAATCAAACCCGATGGTGTGCCTAATGGATTGATCTCTGGATCGTCTCTAAATGCTTGATGACGAACCCAAGGCTTACCTTCACCGAAGTAAACGTAACCCGCTTTCCAGAATTCGTCGAATTCAGGCATTTCAAACTTACCAGCGTTTGCCGCTTTACAATCGTTATAAAGCTTCACTAACCAGTCGTGCTCAGTCATACCGCGAGTGTACTCTTTCTCTTTGCCAAGTAATGCGGCAAAGCGAGTGAAGATCTCGAAATCAGATAGACTTTCATATAACGGCTCAACCATCTTTTGCATTGCAAGCAAACCACGGTTTGCATATGCGCCATAAATGTCGATGTCGTTACGTTCAAACGTTGTACAAGCTGGCAACACGATGTCAGAGAAGCGACAAGTCGCTGTCCAGTTCATATCGATTGACACGATGCACTCAAGCTTGTGGAACGCTTTCTTCATACGGTTACGGTCTTGGTGATGGTTCCAAGGGTTGTTACCAGAGAACACCATCATCTTGATATCTGGGTAAGTGACCTTAGAGCCGTTCGAGTCAATGGTTTTACCTGGCTCTAGGATTGAATCAATCCAACGGGCGACAGGAATCGTGTTGCTCGCACCTTTGAAATCAGTACTATCAAAAATAGGCTTCTGGCCATCATCAAGGTTACGAGGGAACGCACCTGGTGCTGCCGCTCCTGAAGATGGTACACCAATACTTGAGTAGTGATGACCATAGCTAATACCGCCACCAGGAAGACCAATTTGACCTATCATGGTTGCCAGTACCGCCGCCATCCAGTATGGCTGCTCACCATGTTGTTGACGCTGAATACACCAGCCCATCAACATCTGAGTACGGTCTTTAGTCATTACCTTAGCAAGGTCGCGGATGATCTCAGGAGAAACGCCTGTGATCTCTGCTGCCCACTCAGGGGTTTTCTCAACGCCGTCAGTTTGGCCCTTAATATAAGGTAAGAACTTATCGAAGCCTAAACTGTAACCTTCGATAAACGCATTATCATGAAGGTTCTTGTCTACCATTTCGTGAGCAATACCTAGCATTAACGCTACGTCGGTTTGCGGATTAATGTAAAGTTGCTCACAACCTAGGTATTGCTGTGTTTTCGTGACGACAGGATCGATGCTGATCACACGAATTTCGCCTTTGGCTACTTTCTCTTTTAGCTGAGCAAGGTAAGCATAAGACTCGTGTGTTTCAGCATTCCAGCCGACTTGTAGGTTCTTGTATGGATCATTCGACCATAAAATAATGGTTTTAGAATGTTCCAGAATTAACGACCAAGAGGTACCTTGAGCGTAAACTTCGGTAGAACCTAAGATGTAAGGCAAAATGGTTTGCCCTGCACCTGTTGAATAGTCACCAATCTTCTTAACGAAGTTACCATGCATGCCTACTGCACGTTGCATGTGGCTGGTGCTTGAGTGCAACTGACCTGTTGCGCGCCAACCTGTTTGCCCTGCGTGTAGTCCTGATGGACCATACTTGGTTTGAATAAGATCAAGCGAATCTTTAAATAGACCTAATGCTTTGTCCCAAGTGACACGTACAAAACGGAAATCACCGCGTTGTGTGGTATCGCTTTGGTGGCCTTTTAATAAAAAGTCTAGGCGCACCATTGGGTAGCGAACACGTGACGGGTTGTAAACTAAGCCCTTAATACCGTTGATCATATCCGTTGGATACATATCGGTATCGAAAGGTTTAACTTCAGAGATTACACCGTTTTTACGCTTCATCTTGAACGCACCAAAGTGCGAACCTGTGGTTAGCCAGCCGTCAGACGCATCTGCACCAGCTGCCGCTAAAGCGTTTAGCGGTGCAAGTACTGATGAACCGCTAAGTACGACATAAGATGTTCCTACTAAGCCTTTTAGAAAGTCTCTTCTGTTCATTACGCTATGTCCTATTAGTGAGCTGACTTATCGAAAGTAGATGAATGCTCTTGTAAATACTTCTGTACCAAAGCTTGGGTATCTTGATCCATGTTGACGAATGCGATCATGCCTTGGAACATACCAGGCCAAGTATTGGCATCGAAATGTGCTTCAGCTGGCTGAGTGTGACATACGCTACATGCTGTGCTGTATGTGCTACGAGCGTAGTCCCAAAGAGGTTGAAGGTCTGTTAGCAAGTAGTCTGTATCAGTCCAGATATCTGCTTCAACACGTTGCCATTTAAGGCCGGTCATTGGATCTTCTTTTTCTTCGAAAGTCTTAATCACACCTTCTTCAAGCGCAGCGTCTTTAGTCAGCTGAGCCGATAAAATGTTTAAGCCAAAGTCGTAGTAGATCACGCGACCAGCACCGATTTTCTTTCTCCAGCCATCGATACCAATTTTGGCGCGATTACCTTTTACTTCTAAGATCTTAACCTTAGTTGCAATATTAAGCGTACCGGCTTCAACGTCAGTTTTGTCATTGAAGAATAGTGGCTTAGTCAATGCAGTGAAGTAAGTTTGACCCACTTGCACACCGCTGACACCGTGGCCAACTTCTGCAATCAACTCAGGAGCGCGAGCGGTACCCATTTCTGGTAGTTTGTGTGCAATACCTTTGTGGCAATCAACACAGCTTTGATCTAGCTCAGCAGCGCGCTTCATCTGCTTAACTGCAAGCTTAGACATGCTGTCCCATTTCATAGAGTCGTATTGGTGACAGTTTTTACAAGCTGCTGACTTATCACGGTCAAAACGTTTCCACTCACGGCTTGCCATTTCAAGACGTTTAGCTTCAAACTTTTCAGGTGTATTAACAGTGTTAAATAACCAGCCGTATACGTCGTGAGAGGCTTCTAGCTTACGGGCAATCTTACGGCCCCAGTCGTGTGGTACGTGACAATCTGGACAGGTTGCACGAACACCTGAATGGTTAGAAAAGTGCACTGTTTGCTGTAGTTCTTTGTATGGAGTGCTTTCCATGCTGTGGCAGCTAATACAGAACTCTTCGGTGTTAGTCGCTTCAAGCGCAGTATGGAAACCGCCCCAGAAGATAATTCCCATTAGGAATGCGGAAAGGCTAACAGCACCTAAAGTTAAGTACTTAGCTGGTTTAGTTAGTGTGCGCCAGATGTTAAGTAACCATCTCATAACGGCATCCTCGTAATAAATTTAAAATTAGTTATTGAAATTAGTGAGACGCAACGCCACTAAATGTAAGTGATATCCAGATGATCAAGCCGTATACGCTTACAAACGTGGCGGCTAATGCTGGGAATAAAATAAAGATGATAAAGCCTAAGGCCTTAAGCTCATCTTTCTTGCTGCTAACCTGTTCTTTCGGGGGACATTGCTCAGTCATGACCGTGTGCTCCAGCTAATCCATATTTTTTGATTAGGGTAAGTATAGTTAGATAATGTGAATAGTGATGAGGGCATCAATGAATGAGATAAGACAACTTATGACAAATTATGAATAGATTTATCATCACCAGCTTAATATCAGCTTATACCAATTTATTAAATGCTAAACAATGAATTGCGAAAATAAAAAAGCACTAACAAGTGACTTGCTAGTGCTTATTCTCGTACTTTTAAACGGATTGATATTGGCTTTGAAAACTCGTCTCTGTAACGAAAAAAATTACTTGGTTAAAATAATATAGGCGATAAAGCCAATCCAGCTTATTGTTAGCAATCCCCATGGCAGATAGGGACTGGCGGCGCGATCTTCAATATTACTATGGTCCTGAGCATCTAATTTTGTTTCACGAGCCTTAGCTCTAGTCTCTTGTTTACGGGCTTTATCTCGCTCTCTAGCTTTGCCTTTCTGCAATTTTTTGTATTCGGCAATGCCTTTTTCAATTCCTTGAGCAATCAGTTTAGTTTGCTCTTTAGTTTGCCCCGGTTTTTGTGTTGATTTAGCGACTTGTAGTGCTTCTGTTTTAGTTTCATCAGAAATCACTTTTTTTGCCGCAGATGGTTTAGAACCAACTTGTTTATTAGTGGTTTTTTTATTGTTTGTTGCTGCCATAAGTCTATGAATGCCTAGCGAAGAATAAACGCACTATATCAGCTCTCCTTTGAGTTGTGCAGTGCGCTTGCGCGAGTGGAGGTACTCTCGCCCTAGAATTGTATTTAGAGTGGGGCTCAGATAGGGGAGTTAGAAAGAGGGAGTTAGAAGAGGGTCTTGTGTAGCAACGGCGTATATCAAGAGCCAGAATAAGAGCAATAATTAAATCTTAGCCAGATTCTCTCGCTCTCTATCCATTACTGAGAGTTCATGCTGGATAAGCTGTTGTAATTGGCTCTCAGAGACCGGGGTTTTTGTGGCTACATAGTGAAAGCTTAAATTGGGGAAAAGGCCACTAAAAATAAGCTTGGCGCGGGGAAGGTGAAACTCCGATGTGACAAGGCAAAGCTCGTCAAATCCATGCTCTTCAATGATGGGCTTTGACAGAGTGGCATCTTCAAATGTAAAGCGGCTAAGGGCAATATTGGTAAATGCGCTTTTAGATATGCCACGGTCAATAAGATACGCTTGGCAATAAAGCGCGTGAGCGGTATTGGTTTGGTTAAAATGCTCGCCAAATCCGCCGGTAAGTAACAGCTTGCTATCAGGCCATTGCTGATATTGCTCGAAAGCGGCTTGGCAGCGAGATAGAGCAATATCAGATAGGTTACCTAGGTTATCATTTGGTGAGCCTAAAACGATGATGACACGATTCATTATTATGCTCGTCTTTGATGAGGTTATTTTGTCTTAAAAACGGCTTAGTGCAAAGCTAGTTAGTATAAGGCTGTTTTACATAAGGTCATCAATCCAGCATCCAGCATCCAGCTTTAACAGGATTAACCTTAAGCGTGATGCTGATTAGCGAAACAACAATATACCAGCAAGCCATTATTATGCTCGTCTTTGATGAGGTTATCTTTGTCTTACAAAGCTGTTTTGCACTAGGCAATCGATTAAGCGCTGTGCTTTGACATGCTTAAATTTAAGTGGCGAAGCGAGCTTACCAAATAGCGGAATACCGTCACCAAGTAATACAGGTATGGTGGTGATAATAACTTCATCAATTAAGTCTTCTTGCAAGAAGCCTTGAATGGTCTTGCCGCCATCGATATAGAGATTTTTGTAGCCTTGGTTATTAAGCTGTTCCACGACTTGTTTAAGTGGACCGTTTATTAAAAATACTTTACCCATCAATGCTTCTGGCAATTCTGTCAGCGTATTACTGAGAACAAAAACAGGCTTAGTGTACGGCCAGTCTATGTCAAAGCTGAGTATAATCTCTAAGGTATTTCGTCCCATAACTAATGCGTCAATTCGCGCCATAAAATCACTAAAGCCAAGATCTGAACCATCTGGATTAGGAATGTCATGTAACCAATCGACCTTACTGTCAGTGTCGGCAATAAAGCCATCAAGGCTAGTCGCAATATAAACAATATTTGCCATAGTAAACTCTCAGTAAGTGCTGTTCATGTTTGGCTATTAACGCCGACAGTGAACTGTGTTTTAGAGGTGTAGAGTGTACTCGAAGTGTTTAAAAAGCGCATTACAGAACCTGTATAAGTATTCTAATACAAATAAATATAGCCCGCCTTTGCGTGGGTTTTGTTATTCTGCTGTTGTTTCCATTTTTACTCTATGGCAATTAGTATTATTTAAGATTAGGGATATTGCATTGAATCAAAACGCTTCTTCTGTTGCCAAAAGCGATAAGAACTCATCGAGCAATCAAGCAGCGGCTAAGGCAAGTGATAGCAAAGTAACGCTTGCTCATGTGAGTCAGCGGGCGGTCTTGCCTTGGATCGGCGCATTTTTAAAACCTTATCGGGCTAAAGTTATCACCGCGATTATCTTTTTATTTATCGGTTCCTTAGCCTGGTTATCGCTTGGGCAAGGCGTGCGTTTGATGGTCGATGAGGGCTTTTTAAAAGATAACGGGTCACGCTTAAATGAGATTATCTTGTTAGTGATAGGCATTACAGCATTGAGTAGCAGTGCTATTTTTTGTCGCTTTTATTTAATGACTTGGCTGGGCGAGCGCGTTAGCGCTGATATTCGTTTAAAAGTGTATGACCATCTACTCAAGCTCTCTCCCGCTTTCTACGCCAAACTTAGAACCGGTGAGGTGATCTCTCGCTTTACTGCGGATTCCACCTTGCTGCAATCGGTTGTTGGTTCAAGCCTGTCGATGGCACTTCGCGCCAGCGTGACCGTAATTGGCGGCATCGTGATGATGGCTATCACCAGCATTAAAATGACAGGCTTAGTCTTGTTAGCCGTCCCTATGGTGCTGGGACCGATTTTCTTCTTTGGCCGTAAGGTGCGTGACTTATCGCGAAAAAGCCAAGATAAAGTGGGCGATTTAGGCGCCTATGTGGATGAAACCTTGCACGAGATCCACACAGTGCAAGCCTACTCCCATGAAGATACTGATAGAGCCCTGTTTAACAACCGCGTCGAAGCGGTAATGGACGCCGCGAAGGGGCGGATTAAGTACCGCTCGATACTCATTTCATTAGTGATGTTTTTAAGTATCTTGGCCATAGCATTAGTGACTTGGGTTGGCGCACACGATGTGATGAGCGGGGCGATTAGCGCCGGTGAACTGTCAGCCTTTATGTTTTACGCGGTCATGGTTGCAGGCTCGGTGGCAACCATCAGTGAAGTGATTGGTGAAATCCAGCGTGCAGCAGGTGCTACTGAGCGCTTAATCGAGCTGATTGAAACCCCAATCGACATCCCCGTTGTAGTAAACCCGCTCCAGTTAACTATGCCCGTTCGCGGTGAGCTAGTGCTTAAAGATGTGCGCTTTAGCTATAGCAATATGAGCGATAGCAGCCCTGAGCGAGTTGAGGGGGATAGCCTTGAGCCAATAAGCAGTCCTGAGCGTGTTGAAAGCAGCCTTGAGCGTTCAGAAGTTAGCCCTGAGCGAGCTTCTAATCACAGCGAAGTTATTCGTGGCCTCAATATTCATATCCAGCCCGGTGAACGTGTCGCTCTCGTTGGCGCTAGCGGCGCAGGTAAGAGTACACTGTTTGAATTGCTACAACGCTTTTATGTGCTTAATAGTGGCTCAATTGAGCTTGATGGCGTCGATATCGCCAAATTGAGCCCGCAAACCTTGCGTCAGCAATATGCTCTGGTGCCGCAAGAGTCGGTGATATTTGCCACTAGCGTATTAGAGAACGTGCGTTATGGTCGTATCGATGCTACTGAGGAAGAGGTGAGGCAGGCCTGCATTGCCGCCAAAGCTGATGAATTTATCTGTGAGTTTACTGACGGGTATCACACCTATTTAGGTGAGCGCGGCGTGCGTTTATCTGGCGGACAAAAGCAGCGTATCGCCATTGCGCGCGCCATTCTTGCCGACAGGCCTATTCTGTTACTCGATGAGGCTACCAGCGCACTCGATGCCGTGAGCGAGCATAAGGTCAAGCAAGCGCTTGATAGTTTAATGGTGGCTAAAACCACGTTAATTATCGCGCACCGCCTCGCTACGGTGATCAATGTAGATCGTATCTTAGTGTTGGATAAGGGGCTGGTAGTGGCAAGCGGCACCCATCAACAACTTATGCAAAGCAGCGAACTCTACCGTGAGTTTGCCAGCTTACAGCTGCTAAGCGACGATGGTGGGTAAGCTATTTCAGGGCGGGTATGTTTACCCATGTCCGCCATGCCCGCCATGTCCATTACCACATTGGTGATTCGTTTGCCGACCACCATCGACAATGCTCACTAAACCTGCTTCTGTAAATAGGCTAAATTGCCCCTGATTTATATCATCTGTGGCGGGATCATCTAAATGTGCTAAACAGCTGTAGCCAATACGATAATCGCCAGCTGGGAGGTATCCCGCAGAGAAAGACCAATTTCCCTGATGGTCTTGATGAATAGGGCTGACAGCAAATGGAGAATGTCTATTATCTGTTCGGGTAGGACTGATGTCTGCCATCTGCTCTAGTTGGTTAACATCGGAGGAATACAGGTAAGCCATATGAGTGAACTGGCTTCCGAGTGGAGCTTTATCCATATGCTTGGTCTCGCAATCGGCAATCCATTGAGGGTCGACCTCTCCTATAAGGTGCCCCATCTCTCGATTATCAATAGAGTAAATTCCTCGATGGTCTAGGTGATATTCACCAGAGGTTAAATGCATAGATTGGTAGAGATTGATCTCCATGGTTATCGACATGGCTTGGTTGTGCTCAATCACAAAGTCATGCAAAGGCAAACGATTTTCTTCTATGTTTAGAGGATGTCGTCCACTATTGTTCTCGATACTACAGCCTGAACTATCAGCTTTATCGGCTAAGATAAAATGAACATCTTTATAATGACCGGCGGCAATAGGTAGGCCATCGACAACCAGATGACTTTCCATCCCTTGGTAGTTGAGTAAGTCGAGATGGTGATTGTTTAGATTGTATTGATGTTGCTTCCCCGAGGGATCTGTCATCACCAGCTTATTGAGCACGAGTTCGACTTTATCAATATGTGCCATAGGGGCATCTGAAATGGCGATATTGAGTGTACCTAGTAAGGGGGCTTCTGGAGGCGATGAAGAGTCAGAACCTCCGCAGCCTAATACAAGTAGTGATATGGCAGTAATGGGCAGAGTAAAGAGGATACGCATGACGATCACCTTATTCTTACAATATGCATTTATACGAATAGTATTGTCTGTTTTTTGTTCAGACGTATTGATCTGACTCAGGTCTAGCGTCTTAATTTCTCTTTTGTGAGAGAACAGGAAATTTTAAATGAATAACTTGGATAATGCCGTTCTCTTTGTTAGGTGAGTATAAGATGAGGTGATCTTTGCTTGTATTTCAAACGTAAATGAAGAGAAATACGCTAGGGAGGCACTATGAAAAAATTACTTTTGCTCTGTTATTTCTTGCTTAGTGGCTGCACGAGTTTGCCAAGTGGCATCGAGCCAGTAACGCAATTTGAGCTACCGCGTTACTTAGGCACTTGGTATGAAATAGCGCGCCTCGATCACAGCTTTGAACGTGGGCTTAGTCAAGTCACTGCGACATACTCGATGAAAGATGATGGCGGCGTTAAGGTGATTAATCGCGGCTTTTCTGAATCGGAGCAAAGCTGGGATGAAGCTGAGGGCAAAGCCTACTTCGTCGATAGCCCAGATATCGGCCATTTGAAAGTGTCATTCTTTGGGCCGTTTTATGGTGCGTATGTGGTGTATGAGTTAGATAAACAAGATTATCAATACGCCTTTATCACCAGTTATAACCGTGATTATCTGTGGCTTTTATCGCGTACCCCCGAGGTGAATGACGCGCTTAAGATGCAGTTTATTGAGCAGGCTAATAAGCTCGGCTTTGCTACTGAGCAGATCATCTGGGTAAAGCAGAGTTAGAGTGAAATATGGAATTAAAAAAGGAGCCTAAGGCTAATGCTGGTAAGTTAAGCTCGGCCTGCTTAGTAAACAAAAGATAAAAACCCAGCATAAACTGGGTTCTTTGCTTTAAAAGTGATAAACCACGAAGCGCTCATTTTCAGCTAGTTGCGTAGCTCGCGCCTTAATATTTTACCGACGGTAGACTTAGGCAAAACATCGACAAACTCGATGATTTTAGGCACTTTATAGGCGGTAAGTTGCTCACGACAATAGCTATCTATTATCGCGATGGCTTGGTCTTTGTCTGCATGACTATCATTGAGCACGACCACGGCTTTCACCGCTTCACCGCTGCGTTCATCGTTAACACCAACCACCGCACATTCTAAAATAGCCTCATGGCTAGATAAGATATCTTCAACCTCATTTGGGTAAACATTAAAGCCGGAGACGATAATCATATCTTTCTTACGGTCGACAATTTTATGGAAACCATCTTCAGTGGCCACCGCAATGTCGCCGGTCTTAAAGAAGCCGGATTTTGTCATCACTTTGTCGGTTTCAGCTTGGTTGTTCCAGTAACCTAACATCACCTGGGGACCAAATACGGCAAGTTCGCCCGTTTCACCAATGGCCACTTCGTTGTCGTCCATATCTAAGATTTTCACTTGGGTAGCAATAACAGGCTTACCGATAGTGCCGAGTTGCTCAAGCCCCGGTGAGTTGAGTGAAACAACGGGGGAAGTTTCCGATAAACCGTAGCCCTCTGAGATAGTACAACCTGTGGTTTGCTGCCAAATCGAAGCCGCAGCTTGAGTTAGTGCGGTACCGCCTGAGATAGTCACTTTTAGGTGACTAAAGTCGAGCGCCTTAAATTCTGGCTGGTGGCACAGGCCAACAAATAGGGTGTTGAGTCCGGCAAAACCGGTAAAGGGATACTTCGAAAGGGTCGAGATAAGCCCTGAGATATCTCTTGGATTAGGAATAAGCACCGAGCAACCACCACGCTCGTAATAGAGTACCAGATTCACCATAAAGGCGTAGATATGGTACACAGGTAGCGGCGCAACGAAGATCTCTTCGCCTTCGACGATACGGCTACCAAGGCGTGACTTAATCTGCATTGCATTGGCAATTAAGTTACCGTGGGTGAGCATAGCGCCTTTCGATAACCCTGTGGTGCCGCCGGTATATTGCAACGCAGCAATTTGGCCGAGCACGCTGATCACCGGCGCGTAGGTCAGCTCTTCTCCTTTTGCTAACACCTCACAAAAAGGCACGGTTGCAAATGGCACTTCTGGTTGCGGTTGCGGTGCAATTAAATCCATCGCATGGGTTGAGATCACCGTCTCAATCTCAGTGCTAGCCACCACTTCGGTTAAGCTCGGCAATAAATCAGACAATACTACTAAGGCCTTGGCACTCGAATCATTGAACTGGTGGATTAGTTCGCGCTGGGTATAGAGTGGATTGGTATTAACCAGCACTAGACCGGCTTTAATCGCGCCATAAGCGGCGATAACAAATTGGGTAATGTTGGGCAGCTGAATCGCAATTCTATCACCTTGAACTAGATTGGTTTCCTGCTGAAGATAAGCGGCAAATTGGCGAGAATAGCGGTTAATTTCATTAAAGCTAGTTTCTTTACCAAGGCATGAATAAGCAGCCTTTTCACCGTAGCGGGCACTGGCAAGTTCAATCAAATCGATGAGTGATGCGTAGCGTGAGAGGTCGAGTGTTGAGTCTGAATCGTATGCCATTGAATTGCCCTTTGATGGTTTACTATTTTTGTGGTGATGCTTACTTTTAAATCAAACAGGCGTTTAGATTAGTGCGATTTTAGCCGAAAGGTCAATGGCCGAAGTTGAAACAAGTTGAAATAAATTGTTTCCAGCTAATTGTATTGAATCGGTGTGTATCAGCTTGTAAGGGTTAGACTTTTTACTCTAAATATCGGAGGCAGAAAGCTGAGATGATTAAAGCTAAGACGGAAAAGCAAAGACGGAAAAGCAAAGAGGAGTCGAACGGCCTGCGGCCTAGGGAACGTGACTGCATCACTCACAGAACGCTGCGCTTACGGAATAGATGGGAAAGCTAAGAAAGGCCCTAGGAAGGGCAAAGAAAGGTCCTAGGTTCTAGGGAAGGCTAAGAAAGGTTCTAGGAAAAGATTAAAGTAAAGACGATTAAAACAGAGACGGTTAAAACAAAGACGATAAAAGCTGAGACGACTTTAGAGCAGTCGAACGGCCTGCGGCCTAGCGAACGTGACTGCGTCACTACAGAACGCTGCGCTTACGGAATAGATGGGAAAGCAAAGAAAGGTCCTAGGAAAAAATTAAAGTAAAGACGGTTAAAACAAAGACGGTTAAAACAAAGACGATAAAAGCTGAGACGATTTTAGAGCAATCGAACAGCCTGCGGCCTAGGGAACGTGACTGCGTCACTACAGAACGCTGCGCTTACGGTACGAGCAAGGGCCTAGGTTCTAGGAAAGGCTGAGACGATACAAGCAAAGACGGAAAAGCAGCTTAAACCGCATTTTTGTAGGTCGGGCTTTAGCCCGTCATTCTTTTGCTTTTCCTAGCAGGGCGGAGCCCGCCCTAGAAGCGCAGCGCTCTCGAAGCGTAGCGCCCTAGAACCTAAAAGAACCCTAAATCGGTGCGAAGAAGCTCGACTCTTGGGAGACTTGTGCATAGTTATGCTGCTCGGCAATGGTAAAGGTGATCTCATTGCGGGCACTAGCGAGTAACTCAGGCGTGGCAGTTACTGTAACGGGGTAATCTAATTGTTCGCCGGGTTTTATTTTTAAGCTCACCTGCCCAACGAGTCGATAACCACTATTGCCCGAGACATAGACCCGATAAAGCCTAGTCTGTTGAGTCTTGTTACGGATCTTAAGAGTGTAACTGTTCTCGATTTTTTCATCATGGGTTTCTCTGTATAGGCTCTGTCTATCTCGGATCACGTTTAGCTCTATATTATTGCGGGTATAGATATCGGCCACTATCACCGTCAACATCAGTAAGGCCGCAACCCCGTAGCCGATAAATTTGTAAGACTCATAAAAGGGTTCTGACTTACCTGATAAAGCGTTTTCACTTGTGTAACCGATAAGATTGCGCTGATAGCCAAACTTGTCCATGGTCTGATTACAGGCATCGACACAGGCGCCACAATCTATACATTCATACTGCAGGCCGTTGCGGATATCGATTCCGGTAGGGCAGACCTCCACACACAAGTTACAGTCGACACAATCTCCCAAGATGGCATTTTCTGTACTTGAGTCCCCAAGGTTTGCACCTAATAAGCTTGCGCTATTGAGAGCTCGGTTACGCTTACGTGGCCCGCGGTTTTCTCCTCGCTTGGCATTATAGGTAACAGTCTTGGTATTGGAGTCGAACATCACAGACTGAAAGCGAGCGTAGGGACAGCAATGAAGGCACATCTGCTCGCGCATCCAGCCGGCGTTTAAGTAGGTGCAGATAGCGAAGAACCACACCCAAGTCGTCACCCAAAAGCTGGCGCTAAAGCTAAAAATATCGATATAGAGTTCACGCGCTGGTATGAAATATGCGATGAAGCCACAACCCGTCAACAGAGCAATCGCGCCCCAGGCGTAGTGCTTTAAGAGTCGTTTCTTGAGTTTGTTAGTATTCCAAGGAGCCTTATCTAAGGCGACACGTTTATTACGGTTACCTTCGATGCGAGTTTCAATCCAGACATAGATAAAGGTCCAGGCGGTCTGAGGACAAAGGTAGCCACACCAGACTCTTCCCCAGAAAACAGTGACAAAGAAGAGTAGAAATGCGGCGGCAATAAATATCCAGGCTAAAATGGTAAAGTCTTGTGGCCAAAGGCTGGTACCAAAGAAGAAAAACTGCTGCTCATTAAGATCAAATAGAATGGCTTGACGCCCCTCATAAGAGATAAATGGCAGCAGAAAGAATAGTGCAACCAGTAGGCTATTCATCCCAGTTCTTATCTTCTGGAAATCCCCTTTCTGCTCACGAATATGGATTTTATGGCTTTGAGGCTGACTTGGCAGAAGGGTTATAGGGATCCGCTGCTCTCTTGCAGGGCTATCTATCGTGTTATTCAGGTTATTTTTTTGCATAAGACTTCTCTACTGGACGCACTCTGTGTTCGCAGTAACTCTGAGCACTGCGTGACGATATCGTTACTCTGGGTCTTTGCAAGCCTTAGGCCAAAAGGTTTGTGTTGTTACTTGTTGATTTTAAATGAGAATGTATAATTGTGGAATTGTGTGGCTCACGACATATCGTGCCTTGGTGATATATCGTGAGCCCTAGACTTGAGCTCTAGGCTAGAGCCCTAGAATCAAGTGCTGGAATCGAGAAGCAGATACGAAAGTCAGACTGTAAGCTTACTCGTTAGGCTAGGCTTTAGTGGAGGCGTCGCTAACCTAGGCCCCAAGCTTTAGACGGGGCGAGATATGACCAATTTATTCATCCGTGAACGTAAGGTACTTGGTGGAAGGCCGAGCAATGCGGCGGCACCGCTTGCTCCAGATATCCGCCATTGGGTCTGCTTGAGTACGTGCAGAATATGTTGGCGTTCCACCTCTTGTAAGGTTTGACTGGTCGCAATGAGTTGATTTTCAACTTGATCGGTAAACTGTAGCTGTGAAAACCCCAGTATTGGCCCCTGGGATAAAATCATCTCCCGCTCCAATACATTCTGCAGCTCACGTACGTTACCCGGCCAATTATGCTGCATAAGTTTGGTCATGCCTTTGTGGCTAACTTGAGTAACCTTCTTACCTAGTTTACGGTTTAAGTCTTGAATTAAGTGGCTGACGAGTTCTGGGATATCGCTTAATCGTAGCCTTAATGGCGGAACCACGATGGGAAACACATTGAGGCGATAATAGAGATCCATACGGAACAGGCCTTGCTCCACTCGCTTAAGCAGATCATGGTGAGTTGCAGTAATGAGTCGAATGTCGACCTTGATGGTTTGGCTACTGCCTACGCGCTCAAATTCTTGCTCTTGGATCACTCGTAGCAGTTTAGACTGGGCTTCTAGGCTGAGCTCTGCGACTTCATCTAGAAACAGCGTACCTTGATGGGCGAGTTCAAAACGACCCTTGCGGCGGCTGGTAGCGCCGGTATAAGCGCCTTTTTCATGGCCAAACAGTTCACTCTCTAATAGTGCACTGGAAAATGCAGCACAGTTTACGCTGATTAAAGGTTTATCGGCACGGTTGCTAAGGCGGTGAAGATTGCGAGCGACTAACTCTTTGCCTGTACCATTTTCACCACTGATCAATACGGTGCTTTCAGTGTTCGATACGAGTTTAATTTGTTGAATAAGCTGATTAATAGGCTGACTGCTGCCCGATATCTCCACATCACCAGCGCGGTCAGCAAGTTCGAGTTGCAGGTATTGATTCTCGAACGAGAGCTTCTCAGATAAGGCTTGAACTTGCTCAAGCGCTTGCCTTAACGAGCGTTCAGTTTGTTTTTGAATACTAATGTCACGAAATATCGCTACTACGCCAATTAATACACCATCTTTGTAAACTGGGGTAGAGGTGTAATGTACAGGAAAACTGGTGCCGTCTTTGCGCCAGAACACTTCATGACTGATCTCGCGGGCGATGCCGTCTTTGAGCGTGTTGTAGATGGGGCAATCATCTTTATGGTAATGGCTACCATCGCTGTGGCTATGGTGATGACAATCATGGATATTCTTGCCAAGTAACTCATGGGATTGCCAGCCTGTCATTCGCTCGGCGGCGGGATTAATAAAAACGGCATTACCTGCTAAATCGAAACCATAAATCCCTTCGCTAACTGCGTTTAGGATCAGTTGGTTCTCGGGCAGAAAATCGTCGTGACTGGTTTTCTTTTCAAGGTTAATGGCAGACATTTTGCGCCCTGTTTATGTAGCAGTTTATCGCTACAGTATACGCAAAATTGATGGGTAAAAAAATAAGGTCACGAAATAACGTGACCTTACTTTTGTGGCGTAATTCGACCATAGGAGGTCTGAATGGTTGGCCTTTAACCTTTAGCTTTTTGTAGTCCTTGTAATACCGACTCCATGGTCAGCTGGGTGGGCAGTATGATGCCATCAGGCGCACCAGGGCCGTAGACTTTATTATAAGGCGTGCCGCCGCGACCTTGAGTTTGCATATAGCCCTCGACAACGGCATTAGGCTCAGTCCAATCCCCTAACATCAAAATGATATTGTCTGCCGCTAAGGCGTTGACGATTTTCTCTCTATGGGTCACGCCAACCTTATTGGCATAACAGATATTGCACCAGTCAGCGGTGACATCAACAAACACTGTGTAACCTTCATCGACAAGCGGCTGGATCTGACTCGGTGTTAAGGTTTGCCAATGCAATTTTTTGTAAGCGTCGTAATCTTCGCCGTAGTTAATAAAGGCAAATACGCTACCGACACATATAGCCATAAAACCAAGTACCACAATCACGCCATTGGGGACGAGCCTACCTTTGATTTTTAGTCCTATAAGCGAGGCAATACTTAAGCAAAGTAGGCCGAAAAAAATCGCAATGCTGATTGAAATCGTGTCCATCAAAACTCCAAAGGGTTATCTAAAGGCTGCTATGTATGTTGCCAACGACGTTCAGTTTTGGCGAGAGCTTACGGCCCACTTTATGTGTGCATTGTCCCAAACTAACACTATTGTGCCCGAGTTAAATGAAAATAACCTGAGTAACGCTTAGCAACTTGAGGACATCATGCCATCGCTTAGCGGCAATTTTTGTTTGCCAGTGATAAAGCGAGTTGGTCAGTATGGGTTTAGATCATGTATATTGTGGCCAATTTCTCCCTAGCCGCAGGCTAGAGTATAAGTAAGGATTATTATGACTTTTAGCGCTTGGCTAGGCTTGCTAGCGATCTGCTGTTTAGGTGCCATGTCTCCAGGGCCGAGTTTGGCAATGGTGGTACGGCACACCCTAGGTGGCGGCAGAGGTAAAGGTATCGTCTGTGCCTGGGCACACTCAATCGGGATTGGGGTTTATGCCTTAGTGACTCTGTTGGGCTTAGCCGTATTATTAAAGCAGGCACCTATGGTGTTTAACGGTATTGCGATTATTGGTGCGCTTTATCTTGCGTATATGGGTGTACAAGCGCTGCGCTCGAAAGGTGGCATGGCAGATAAACTAGCGGCAGGGGAGTCGACAGATGTGATAACTGCGGCTCGAGATGGCTTAGCCATTTCACTGTTCAATCCGAAAATAATGCTATTTTTCTTGGCACTGTTTAGCCAGTTTGTGATGGTAGCTGACAACATGACGGGCAAAGCGCTTATTGTGCTAACGCCTTTGGTTATCGATGGTCTCTGGTACACCCTTATAGCACTGTTGTTGTCTCACTCAGCCGTATTACCCAAATTAAGAGAAAAAGCAGCACTAATTGATAAACTGTCGGGTGTGGTGCTTATTCTGTTGGCAGTGCGAGTACTGGTAACGCTCTAAGTTTGTGGGAATTGGCTCATTACTGACATAAAAAACGCCATCAATAATGATGGCGTTTTTTATGGTATCAGCTTTGTTCAAGCATTAACTTACAGCTTAGTCTCTTAAAGCTTAAGAGTTGAATACCTGTACGGCATCATCTTTAACAGCTTCTGGTTCTGGCTCACGAGATTGCACAGGGTTCTTGATATGGTCTTCAAGGTTGTCATTTAGCATGGCTTTATATTCATCAGTAAACCATTCAAGTGCATTATCTTTTTCGGCTGCAAGATCTGATGACTTCAATGCGGCTTCAAATGCATTGAAGCGAGAGGCTGCGAAACGCATAGCCGTGCCGACCTTGCCGACATCTTGCTCTTTACCCGCGAGTTCGTTTGCCAATGCAATGAATTGATCGGCTAGTTCAAAAATGGTGGTTTCTTTTTTAGCTTCTGACATCTTGCTTCTGCTCTTATTTACCTAGGATAGTGTCTCGATTCTATCTTAAATGAGACATTAATGGATCATTGTTATTAACTATTGGGATCTGAATCGGTAATAACGCTGCCGTTACGGGAGTCATAATAGATAGACATAGTCTGCTCTGGAAGATAAAAGTAACGGCACTGATCTGGGCTAATATAAGTGGCAAAGTACTCAGCACCATCGGTATTTGGATTGCTGGTAACGACTGGAGGCTCTTGCATAACCGTTCGCCATACCGACATACAATCAGCGACGTTATTCAGCCTCGGGCTAGATTCAAAGGGCGGGTAGCTTTGTGATGGAAAGCCCCATTGATTGATATCGAGTTGACCGTTACTGCCATCACCAAACACCGGCATGTTATCGACCGGGCCTGAGGCGCCAAGAGAGGCCCATTTTACATTAGCTAAAGTGATGCCACCTTTAAATGCTGCGCCAGTGGCTTGTACGCTGGCAATTTCGGCATCTTGGCCTAGGTTAATGAACTTAGGTAACGCGATTACGGCTAAGATGGCTAAAACGATGATCACCACAACTATTTCAATGAGGGTAAAACCTGCAGATGTTGTGTTTCTAGTCATTAATTAGTCCGTTATTTAAAATTAGAATCCAAGCTGAACTATTCTAGCTACTTGGATCTGAGTCCACGATAACGCTGCCGTTATTCGAGTTATAGGTAATCGACAGCTTGGTATTGTCGCTGTAATCATAGGTACATACGCCTAGCGCTACATAACGGGCCTTGTAGTCAGTTTCTTCCGTACTGTCGGACTTAGAAATGGTTGGCTCATTATTTTGAAAAAGCACTTCCCACACCGATATGCAGTCTTCAACATTATCAAGCTTAGGCGAGTCTTCATTATCAGTATAGTAATGTTGGGCAGGCCAGCCGTTAGCATTAAAGTCGACGTGAGTATCCGATGAATCGCCGAAAACAGGCAAATTTTCTGCGGGACCATCACCGGCTTTAACTGCCCATACGGCTCTCGCTAAATCGATACCAGACTTAAATGCGCCGCCAGTGGCCTTAACATGAGACACTTGTGCATCTTCAGACAGGCTTAGAAACTTAGGGGCAGCAACAACCGCGAGAATACCTAAAATAATAATCACAACAACGAGTTCGATAAGAGTAAAACCTGATTGCTGTTTAGGTGAGTGGGCTGGAAAGTACATCTATTGCCGTCCAAAGGGGAAAGAGGCGTTATATTAACACTGACAATTTTTAATACCAATTACAAAAAGTTGATATTTGTCGCAGATAATCGCGCCTTGGATGGCGAACTTGTTAGTATTTAGCTCTAAATTGTCGGGTGAGGCGTGGTAGTTCTATAGTAATGCTGATTTTGCTGGTGATTCGTAAACGAGGCGATTGCAAGTGATGTCTCGACCTTTTAAGCTTAGGCAAATTTTATCTCTTCAGGTCATAGCATGACGGCCCATTCTAGCTGGGGTTCTTTTATTAAAGAGCAGCAACAGCAAAGCTATTTTCAATCAGTACAAGAGTTTGTGGCGAGCGAACGTGCCGCTGGCAAAGTGATTTTTCCGCCGGAAAACGAAGTGCTGGCCGCATTTGACTCGACACCACTGAATCAGGTGCGCGTGGTGCTGATAGGGCAAGATCCATATCATGGCTTAGGGCAGGCTCATGGGTTATGTTTCTCGGTTAAACCTGGGGTCAAGACGCCACCATCGCTGGTAAACATGTACAAAGAGCTGGCAACAGATATCGATGGTTTTACTATTCCACAACATGGCAACCTAAGCCGCTGGGCTGAGCAGGGAGTATTGATGCTCAATACCGTGTTAACCGTCGAGCAGGGCAAGGCGCACTCTCATGCTAAAACGGGCTGGGAAACCTTTACTGCCAATGTTCTTGAGTTACTGAATCGACAGACTCAACCGATTATCTTTGTGCTTTGGGGCGCTCACGCCATTAAAAAGGGCAAAGGTATTAATGCGCCGCAGCATCAGATAATCTCAGGGCCACATCCGTCGCCGCTATCGGCTTATCGTGGTTTTTTCGGTTGCCAGCATTTCTCTAAAATTAATGAGAGTTTGCAAGCAAGGGGTGAAGCGCCCATCGACTGGCAGGTATAAGCGGTATCTTATCCAATATAAAAGAGCGCATTGCGCTGATACTGGTAAGTTAAGTCCAAACCTAATTACAAAACTAAGAACCCAGCACAAACTGGGTTCTTTGCTTTAAAAGCGATAAACCACGAAGCGTTAACTTCATACTCTTCATGTTCTTTGTGGTTCATTCTTATCTTTCGACGTTATCGAATTTTATCTGAGTCAGTCCATCCAGAATTAGCCCACCAAGAAGTAGACTCCAAATCCGAGACACGCTAAGCAAATACCCAGGTTTATGGCTTCGGGCCAGCTCACTACCTTCTCCAGCAATACGAGAATGGATAGAGCGAGGATCCAACCTATATGCATCACACCGACGACAAGCAGTAGCGTCATCAATAGCCAGCAGCACCCCACACAATATAATCCATGTTTGAGCCCCATCTTGACTGCACCTAATTTGCCTTCCTGCCATTGGGTCATAAGAAAGTTAAGCGGAGTGCGGCAGTAATTTAAACACTGCTGCTTCAAGGGAGAGATCTGATAGATGCCGATAACAATCAATAAAATACCACTGGCGATATTATTGCTGCTCTTCATCATAGGTGTCATTAACGCCAGTTCATGTAACTGCCACTGAACTAGGGTGATAACTAAACTGAAAAGACTCCATAGCAGTAGATAACCTAATATAAACAGGTTGGATGAGACAAATTCGGCAGATCTCTGCTGGCGTGTACGGTTTATTTTGGCGAACAGCAAAATCATAGGTGTCGCAGAGGGCATCATCATGCCGACCATCATCACGGCCCACATAATAAACACCATAGTTATTTCATAAAGATGCCAGTGAGGCGACATGACCATGGTCATATCAAATAGCATGTAATACCAGCTAAGTCCGGTCAACAACAGGATGCTCAGCCAGGTAACTGGAGAGTGGAGGTTATGAGTAATTTGCGAGAGATTAACCATTGGCTAATCACTTCGCTCACGATAAGCAGATCTGTTATAGGCTACTATCCGTTTGGCCACTGCACATTTGCCTTAGCGGCAAACTTGCCAGCATGGTTAAAGCTTAAGGCATCATGCTTGAGCCACATGGTTTCGGTTGTGCCGATTCGACCATCATTCCAGATAAAGCCGCCGTCAGGAAAACTAATATGCACGTGTTGATTTTCGCCGGTTACCGGGTTCAGTAGCGGCTTTTGCTGGACTTTCATTACCTCATCAACATCGAAAGATGCACTGTCTTCAGTGGTATCCATATTGATATCGACAATAACTGGACCAACGACTGTGGTAAAGGTTGTGGAAAGGGCTTCCAATGGCATGCCGCCTGCGGCGCCTGAAAATATGGTGGCTAAGGCTGTGACCTGCTCCTCACTAGCACTCGAGTCGATAAACAAGATGCACGTTCCGTTACCTTCATGGATGGCGCCGGGCCACTTTAAGGCCAGAACCACTTTTAAACCGTCGAGTTTGATCTGATTTAAATGGCCATGGTTGATCATAAAGCCAAGTAAGGCTTCACAAGAGCCGAAGTCGGGAAAGCCTGCAAATTGACAGCCGCAACCGTGATTACAGTTGCAGGTTTCTATCTGGTGCATATTCAGCGACCAGTTATTATCTGCACTCATGATGCATATCCAAAAGTGGAAGGGTGCTGTTAAGTATAGTCTGGCACGATTGTGGAAGTAGGGCGGGATGCAAGCTAAGTCCAAAACAAGATCCGAGGTGACTTAGATAATTTATAACTTGTTGTTTTTAGGTGGGAGCAGCGCAAAGTATATAGCTGAAAGGCTTAAACAGCAGTCATTTAGTGATAATCAGTCTAATAACGATTAATGCTAAAATTTATAGCAGTGGCTAGGGGTGAAAATAAACGGCAATGGCACATCCCAATGCTCGCAGGGGAGACTATCAACTTGCTGACAATCATGAGCATAGCCTATGGGTAAAGGCTTGCCCTTGTGGTGCCAGTTAGCGAGTGTCCTATCATAGAAACCGCCGCCCATGCCCATGCGATTACCTTGTTTATCGAAGGCCACAAGCGGTGTGATCACCACATCGATCTGATAGGGGAGCAGCATCTGGGTGATATCCAGTTTAGGCTCCCAAATCCCCAAGTGACTCTTCACCAGTTTAGTGCCTCTGTCGTAGCGTAAAAACAGTAAGTTCCCTGCACTGAATGGGTGCAGCCTAGGCAGGTAAATATCAATGCCATTTTGCCAAAGCCCTTCGATTAAAGGCTGGGTATCGAGCTCGCCGTCGTTACTGAGATATAAGGCGACACACTTAACCTTGCGAGAGAGCAGAGTCTTTAGTGTGTGCTTGGCTGCCAATTGCGAGAAAGCGACCTGCTGCTCTTCAGATAACGCTCGTCGTGCTTGGCGAACCTGCAGACGGAGTGCTTTGCGCGTCGCCTGAGTATCTGCTGTAGAAGAAAATGTAGACGGCAGCTGTAGTGGCATAACAAAGACTCTCTTATCAATGATCTAAGCAGTTTAACATATAAAAGAAGTACCTAGGAAAAGCAGGTACTAGATTTTAGGAAGAGCTGAGACGGATAAGCATAGATGAAAGAGCGATATTTATTCTTCTGAGGTTGGGTTTCAGCCCATCAGTCTAAATTATTGAAGCGAGTATTAGTGACCGATGAGTAACCTTGGATCTCGGATACTTAAATCTACGCTATCGAGTTTATGTCCAAGACCTGTGAGATCGGTAAGGTAGATGCAGTTACGCTTTATTTCTACTAACTTTTCCACTTCCAGTTGCTTAATCGCTTCATTGACTCTTTGGCGGGCTATTCCAGTGATTTTGCTTATCTGCTGCTGTGAAATTTTAATTTGAGGGATCTCGCCTAACAGCTTTGGAATATGTGCAGCAAGTTCGATCAGTAGATAGACAATGCGCTTGTCCTTTACCTCGCTCATCATCAGCTGAGATTGCAACCATTTTGCTTTAGCTTCAAAAGATAAAATATGAAACCACTTATAAATTTCGACATTTTCTTGCGCTATACGATGGAGATCGAAATTGCTAAAATGAATTAACTTTACGCTATCGACCTCGGTAATAAAAAACGGTGTGCAGCCAGTATTCTGATTGTCATAATTACCAAACCAATCGCCTTTACCCATCACTATGTTATTGACGGTTTTAAGACTCGGTGTCTGCATACCGATAACCACAGTGCCCTCAAGTATAAAACTCGCGCCTTGATGAGCGATAGCAGAGCCATCCATTTCGCTAGGCTTTAATTGAGTTTTTAGCTGAGCAACAGACATTAATTTGTTAACTAAAGCTGGTGAAAGCTCCGTATCCCAACGCATTACGTCTTTAAGCTTCGAGTCAATCAATGTCATACCTTAGAGTGGTGATTAAGAGGGGAAAGATCAGATTATGACATAGTTAGCCGCAACAAAGTGTCCGCTAGCGGACAAATTTAAAACCGAGAAGGGCGTCAATCTATAGAGCAAAATCGCTATCATAGAGCGATTAGGCCAATATAAGTACAGCCTTATTGTCTATCTACTCCGTCGCAACGTTTGATAAAAAATGAAAGTATTACAGCTATTTATCGTTTAGTTAAATTAGAGCCTATCGGCGAATTTTTTGCATTTTCTCAAAGGTAGAGTCCAGGCCTTTTTCTTCTCTTTCACAAAGGCCTTAATGTAATCGGCACTGACCTTATCTTTGCCAATTTTATCGGCTTTGATTTTGAGTCCCAAGGCTTTCAGTTTATAACTCTTTGTATCTTTGAGTTTTAACGCACAGACCTCATATTTTGCCGCAAATGACGCTGCAATCTTTTCATCTAACTCAGCCGACGTATTAAACGATACGCCAGCAATTAATATTATTACTAATTTTCTCATCTATTTCTCTGCTATCGAGGCCGGTACTGTGGCGGCAGCATGTGATTCGTTACCGTAAAGCTTAAGGAGTATTTAAAGAGAGTTCTGTCCGTTACAGGACAGAAGTCACTATAGAGGAGATGTTTAAATATCGGGGTGAGTGTGAGTCGGGTCAAAATAAACTGAACCCAATTATACTTATGAGTACGCATATGTACATTTTATGTAAACGGTCATGTGCTACTAGATTTGTTGAATGACGTTATCAAAAAAATGGCAGCAGAGGGTTATTCACTAGTTTAGCGGTGAGTTTCACTGAGCCCATTAAGAGTGTTGAGTAGTAATAGTAGGTAGGAATTTAAAATGAAAAAAATGAGTATTATGTTTTTACTTGTTTATGGCTTTAGCTTTTTCTCATTGGCGAATGAGTCTGAATTGATGCAAGGTTACGATTGCGACAGGCTGAATGAGCATCTAGATGATCAGCTCGTTAGCACTCCAGAGTGGAAAATTAGAGTGAGTGTTAGCAACTGGGAAGATCATAAGGGCGTAATGCCGGAAGTAGAGGCGGCAATACCCAATTTTGTTTATCTGCTATGTGAAGAGGAGAGAAACTCTGATCGACTAGTGAAAGATATCGTTTTTGATATTTTAGACCAAGCCGCATATGAAGCACAGATCGTCTCAAATTAAAGATATAAATTGAGTCGATGGAAACAAATACGATTTAACCAAAGTCGAACGGGCTAGGAAAGGCAAAGAAAGCTCCTAGGTTCTTGGAAGAGCAAAGACGGTAAAGCGGCTTTAATCATACTTTTGTAGGTCGGGCTTTAGCCCGTCAAGCTTTTGCTTTTCCTAGCAGGACGAAGTCCGTCCTCGAAGCGAAGCGTCCTAGGTTCTACAACCTTTCATTGAACACTAGTGTGTGCAGTTGTATACTTTGGTGGTTAATTCAGAGTCTAGGGTGAAAAATGATAAATCTATCTAATCAGTTTGCGGGGCGCGTTGGCCTGTTTGAAAACGGCTCTTTTGTTGGCAATGGCATGGTCAATCCGTTAGGAAACAGTATTTCATTTACCGATGCTCACGGCGCTTTTGCTGGGCAAGATATTGATAACGTATTTGGTGGAGTGAATCATTACGACGCCCACGGACAATTTGATGGCTTTACTCGCCCAAACGCTTTTGGTGGTGTCGATAGATACAATGCTAACGGTCAGTTTTCCGGCCACAGCGCTGATACCGCATTGGGTGCCAATAGCTATGATGCCCAAGGTGGCCTAGAGACTGCTTATGTAGGTGATCTCGATGCGGGTGACAACTTGACGGACTCCATTTTGAATTACATCAATAACTAGGCTCCCTCGTCTTTAGCAACTCTCGTCTTTAGCAACTTAGGAAGGAAGGGGCGTTTATGGATCCCATTCAGCAATTAGAAGCCCAAGCATTTACCCTGCTAGATCTACACCTTAAAAATGCGTTAACTCTGTCAGAGTCAGACAATATTAGCCAAATCGTGATTGGCCCACAGTGTTTATGTCAGGCGGTGTGTGAAGCGCTTGGGACTGACATTCACCAATTTATTATGCTTAACGATGAGCAGTTTGAGCAGGGCTATACCTTTGTTGCAGGCATCATAGAAAAAGACCGCAGTTCATTGATTGGTGATGTGAGTGGTATCGTCGGCTCAGTTATCAACCCCATGGGCAAGTTCGTTAGAGATTCAGTCGGCGCGCAATTGGCTGATGATCCTATCTATGTTGACCTGCGCAATATGTACCAAACCTTTGGCATGGATATCGTGCTGGGGATCTTTGCTGAATTACTTAATCGAGGTTACGAGCCGCAACTGTTGATAGCGGCGATGACGACATGGCGTGAGGAGTTAGGCTATGGCGAGGGCTTTGATGCTGAAGTTGAGCGTAACTTGTTAGCGGGAATTGTCTCAGGTAAAAACAACAGTGCAGAGGCGAAGAAAGCTGAAGTAGCAGGCTCTGTGGGAGGCGCATTGGTTGGCGCAAAAGTGGGCGCTGTGATGGGCTCAATCGTTCCGGGGGCCGGCACGATTGTAGGCGCTGCAGCAGGTGCAAGTCTAGGTAAGCATTTTGGCGGCAAGGGGCTGAATAAATGCGGCCAACATGAAGCCGTTAGCGATAAAATCAATGAGGTTAGCGATGCAATCAATGGGGTGAGCGATAGGATTAGTGATGCCACAAGTGATGTGAGCAATGCGGCTAACGCAGCTGTGACGAGTATGAAGGGGAAATTCAATAAGCTTTGGGCATAACTGCAACGAAAACAGTCAAAATAATAGTCACAAAAATAGTGATGTCGATTGATTCAGGTTTTAGAGGTCAACTATGTTAGCAGCAGCACTTTCTCCACTCATTTTAGTGTTCGTACTCTGGTGTAACTTAGGCTATGAACTGCTAACAGGGCAGACTATAGTCTGGTACGAGTGGGTTATCGTTGGCGTAGCCACTGTCGGTTACGCTGGTTATTATCTTTATTTGTTTTTCGCTAAAGACTAATACCATATCGCAGAAATGAAAAAGCAGGCCCAAGTTAACATTGTGCCTGCTTTTTTGTTTTTAGTGCGGGATTAGCACTGACGGTATCTTGTTATGAATTTAGCGCTTAACGCTCCATATTCATCGATTTAAGCAATACAGGGCTATTGTAGTCAGCAACCAAGGTCTTAGCGTTAAGCCAGAAACGTCGGCGGGTTAAGAAATAGCTACACAGCACTGATAGCAAAATAATTTCGACAACATTGTACTGCGTATACATAATTGCTGGCTGCATTATGTCGCTAATCCCTCTCGCGTAGTTCTCTTCTACTGGCACAATACCTAGTGGGCCATTAAGCATAGCAATCACAAACTGAAGACCGACATATAACGCTGCTCCGGCAATTAAACCTATTGGCTTTAAATACCATTTTTTCGGTAATTTAACGCCCATCACCAATAGATATAAGCCTAGAATAATTGCGCCGCCAGCTAAGCCCTCTGCGAAATCGGGACCATAGTACATTGCGGCTTGAGTATTGTAATATAAGCTTAGGAAAATATGAGGCACTAGCAAAGTGATGCCTAATGCCAGAGCGTAGGTTTTGGCTTTACCGATATTTTTCCAATAGAATTTTTTAACCAGTTGATAGCTCACAAAAAAGAAACTTAACGCGAACACGTAATTGGCAAAAGGATGAATGCCAAATAATGCAAATTCGGCACTTAATAGCGCAATAATCCATTGTGGATATTCCATGATCCCCATTCTCATCGTGGCTTCTTCGGCAAAGTGCGGGAATAACAGCGCGATCATTACCGTTAAGGTAAAGAACAGCCAGGTATATTTAACCAGCGAAGCCAGCATTTTAGGAACGATGCCTTTAATACTCTGCTTTTTAAGTTGGCCAATTAAGCTGTCGTAATTGGCACCGACAGCGTCTTTGATATCGGTTGAAACCCAGTTTTCTTCAAGTAATGCAATCTTACTCTTAGTCTCTTTAGCTTCAATAATATCCTTAATCGCAGGTGTCGCCAGTGCGTTGATATCATCACTCTTACTGCCAGCCCCTAGTTGCTGGGCAACTTGCCAAACCGCAGGATCGTAGACTCCGCCAGCATCGTGGGTAAGATTTTGCTTACCTGCAAAGCACATTTTTGTGTCGACTTTATCAATGCTTGCGGTAAATTGCAGCGTTGGCAATACCGCGGTAAAGCCATATATAAAGGTACAACCGTCAAGCTCATCCTTCACATCGATTTCAGTGATATCGTTAACACAGTGAACAACGTTCAGCCCTGTACGTTTAACAAAGTCGTTAGTCCATTCATGGTAATCGCTGCTGGTGTAGAACCACTTGGTACTGCGCTTGGCTTCGCCATCAATGGTGTAGCTATAGTATAAATAACCGCTACCATCACAGGTACCGCAAGTGACATCACCGCTACCACCGCAGCTAGTACAAGTGCGGTTACCGCTGCCATAACAGGTTGAGCAAGTTTCAGTGGTGTAAACCGTACGCTCATTGTAACTGTCGTAGCGACTTACGCTGACTCGGCCGCTGCCACTACAGGATAAACAGTTCAATTTTCCGCTGCCACGACAGCTTCTGCATCTTACACAGCCAGAACCATTACAGGTATTACAAAGATCTTCGCCTACATAGACATCTGGCGCTGAATTTAGATTGGTATTTTTGATTAAGAAGTTTTTTGATACATCCGGTCCGAGGATCTTTAAAAAACGTTCGTTAAACAGTGGATTTCGACCACTAACATATTCTTGAGCGGCTTTATTGGCCTCTTGGCTTGCTCTTGAAGAGCTACCACTGGCAATACCCGATGGGCGTCGACCACCGTGTTTATGGCGGCTTACACCAATTTCGACTCGCCAACCAAAGTTGAACTTTAATTGGGCATCTTTAGGCTGTTCATCGCTGAGGACTACTGGGACATTAACCCCAGTGATTTTTTCACCATTGCTTCGAATAAAGTTTTGAAACTCTTGTAACTTACTCACGTGATACTTCCTATAAAGTCACTGATTAAAACTTAAGGTTAAACTGAGTTTGGTCAGCTTTGAGGTACACCCATTGGCGTACGTCTTGGTAGCCCTGAGCACTGATTTTGATGTCATAGCCACCGGGCGGAAGTTGCATTCCTGACTGATATTTCGGCTTAATATTCATCACCGAAATTCTGGCATTTTCCACGTTGGTATTAATGGTTAATGGCAGGGTTAAGCTAGGTTTAGCAGCGGCGCTTTGTGTGATGACCACTTCATCATGCTCTGGCAGCACCGCTAAATCGAAACGGTTTAATGGCTCACTAATTGCGTGGAAACCTTGAGTCATTTTAAGGGCGTTATCTAGTGATGTACCAATAGGTTGCACAAGTGGTTGGGTGACAAGAAGCCACTTTAATGCGTAGGAAACACTGGCCGAATCGTTCTTCTCCATTTGCTCAAAGAAGTAATTCATCGCCGAGTCATCCATGGTGTATTTATTACCACCAATAGATAAAGGCACCACAAAAATACAGGCTAATAAGGCGATGGTGACAGCCGGTTTGATATAGGGTTTAGTTGCCTTATCTGCGTCATCATCAGCTTTACATTTTGCCTGTTTAGCTTGCACTAACTCCACCAGTTTCATTGGCAATTTAAGTACCGTAAGCAGTACTAATGCCAAGCTTATCGACATTGAAATAGGTGGAATAATGGTTGCTCGTAGCGCCGACTTACCCGTTGCGGCAAAGTTACCGCCATCGGCAAACTCTGCTTGCTGGGCTTCTAATACATTGATGTATTCAGTGGTCTTACGCTGAATATTGGGCTCAATGATCTGCTGCTTAAACTGACGGTTGTTCCAGTCGGCTAAGGTTGGCTTGACGTATAACTCGCCCATACGCTGTTCAATGCGCTGCTGAATTTCATGATGACGTTGGAATTGCTGCCAACTGAGGTTTGGCGACATCTCAGTATTTTTAGCGCGCATATTTTTGCGCCATTCAATATCGGCCTGTTGACGCACTTTGCTAGCAACGGCTTTATCAAAGGTTAAACGGTCGGTAATAGACCAAGTTGTCGGTAAATTTAAGCCCTTTTGTTTAAGCTTTTTATTCACTTTAACGCTAGTAAGTTCGTGCACTCTAAAGGTGTGCAGTGAGTTAATACCTAACGGGTAACCGCCAGACTCTTTTATAAAGTCGGGCTCCATTTTCACCATCAACACGTTCTTATAGTGGTTTACATCATTGGTATATACCATACGGTGATCTTTCAAGCCCGCGTCGCCACCAGTAGCAGCGTCTACCGCTTGCATTGCGGTAAATAGACCAAAGGTCATCACACCCGCAATGATTGAGTTACCGACATTTTCAGAGGTAGAGATCTCTTCACGAATAAGCCAGTCGTCTGCAGGAATATAGGGGATACTTAACTTTTCGATTTCACGGTCATAGTTTGCTTGTAAACGCTCATAACAGCTATTACGACTGTTGCCTTTTCTTTCACGACACTCTTGACGACGTTCGAAATAGTCATACATTTTAGGTGCGATTTTCTGTGCTCTAGATTCAACACGAGCTTCATAGGCGGTTACGCCTTTTTGATACTTCTCCCAACCTTGCTTCACTTGGTTTTGAGTGTCTAGCCAATACTCATCTGAGCGCTCTGGTGCGCTGGCAACAGCTCGGTTGTACTTAGCAGAGCCATCAGCATACTCTTGGTACTTACCGCGCAGGGTTTGGCGGAAGTCGTCGTAATCTTGATAGTGAGTATCAAAGTTAGACATGGCTCTATCACGGACAAATTTTTCCATGATCATGCGTTTTTTCTGCGATAGATCATCAACCAGTTTATCGTCGGCATACACTAAGCCACCAAACACAGATAAAAAGGCTTTTTCGGTGCTGCTATGAGCTGTGTCTGGGTCGTAGTTTATGCCTTCAAACTGAATCGACTTTTCGATTAACGCGCTACGTAACACCTGTGAAATATACGCTTGCTGGCGCTCTGCAGGCGTCGATGCATCAATGATAAATTTATCCACTAACCACTTTTGGCCAAAAAATACAGTAGGCCACACAAGTACCGCAATTAGGCTGAAATAGCCTAAAGCGTGGCCAACCCGTGCCACACGTTTGCCGCTAAGTAGCATATCTGCCAGTAGTAAGGTAACGCCAATACCACTAATGGTTCGGCCAAAGAGTTCTACTGCGCGTAAGTCATCATGGCTAGCGTTACGACCGCCAGCGACATCGGTTAAAGCTGCGTTAAAAATCGCCTCAGGAAACAGGTAAACCACAGAGCAGATGAACATGGTCATCAACCACCAAAATGGTTTTCCGGTAATCGCGATCTGCTGCTCTACTTTTTGCTGTTTTTGTTGTTTGGCAGTGATTGACTGCTGCTTTTTTTGTACTTTTTGCAGCTGTTTTTCTGCTTCCGCCATTTTAGTTTGCGTTGGCGCCGATTTTAATAAACCGGTGGCAAATGGGCTGTGTTTTTTATCAGTCATTGTTGCTACTTGGTAGGGTTAAAATAATGGTTTTGCTATTAGTGGTTTCAATCTGTTCATCAATAATGGTTGGGAAACCATGTGGATTACTTGCGTGAGTCTGCTTGTTTACCTTTTTAGGTTTGGCTTTAGCGCTGGCAATGGCTTTAAGGCCTGAATTTAACGAGATGTAATAGCCTTCTTGTTGATAGCCTAGCATTTCATTAAAGCGGTCAAAGTCAGCATCGCTTGGCAGCGAAGCGATATACCTACCCGAAGCGGTTAGCGGCTGATAGCGCTTTTTAGGCACCGCAGCATTAAACAGCTTTTGGCAGATTTTATAAGGTGTGGTGTCGACAATAACGCCATCCGGTAGCTTGGATTTTGCCAAACGCTTTAGTTGCGACTGATGATAATCGGTGCCGTTAATCGTGTAGGTATACACTTTCATGCCATAACGGTGCGCACTGTTTAGAACGCTAGTGTTTTGCATAAAGCTGCGAATATCTAAGTGCAAGCCAGAGTTTGCGCCAAGCTTATCGTTGAGCATTTTAATGCCTGAAGATGAGGCATAGTTTTTATAGCGCGAGCGATAACGTTTGGTGCCATATTTGCCAGCAAACTCGATACTATTTTGGTTATCTAAGTAGTAGTCATCGTTTTGTGCGCCGCGGCGCAGATCCGCAGTGACTTTATCAACACTGGTTGGGTGGGCTCCTTGAACAAAGCCTAGGTAGACGCGTGGATTGATACCGCGGAGCTTTTCTAGCATTTCAAGATCAGATGCCGAGTAGTAAAAGCCACCCTGACCAATGGTTTGGCGCAACATATTGTCGAGCTCAACTAACTCATGGCCATTAGCTTCAGACTTAATCTCTACGTTTAGCAGTTGATCATAAGAGCGATAAGCGGCAAAGGTGGTAAAGGCCTCATAAGCAGTAATGGGTCGTCTATCCAGCAGTTCATTCGAGCCTTTTTGGCGTAGCTTTAGCTTGGCATATTGCTTAAGGTTCATGCGCTCAAGTTTGTAGCGCTCGCCGGTGTAATAAACCGTTGCGCGGCCGGTCTGGCTATCATGATGGTTAACCCAAGTGCCATCACCTAATTGCATCACGTCGATTTCGACACTGTTGTAGTTATCAAATAGTGCAGATGCGATGGCAAGGTCGCTACTTTCTGGCAAGCGAAAGTCACCACGGTGCGCTGAGATATCCAGCGGACACTGGGCAATAGATACCATTTTGATATGGCCATTATCGCTTAGGTATAAGTTGCGATCGCCCAAGGCTAGCTGAATATCCACCATATCGACCCCATCAACTTTTACATCGAAAGGCAGGTGGCTTAACGCTTGAGGAATAACCTTCGCTGGTGCAGGTGGTGCATCGGGGGTAGATTGACAACCAATAAGAGCGAAAAGAGCAATGAGCAGTACCGCGTAGTAACGGCGAGGGGCTTTTATGTAACTTGCCATAGTCCCGGAATTGTAAGTTATTAATTATGCGAGCTTTATACTCGAAAAGCGTGTTGAAAACAATAATGAACAAAAGCCGTTTTTAGCTAAGCTATTGATTTCGATTAACTTGTAAAAAATTGTAAAACCGTAAATTTTACAGATTGTGATATATGTTTAACAAAAGCCAGCTATTAGGGTCAATAAGGTATAAATACCAATGGCTTAAAAAGTAAACAATATGTTAGCAAGGGCTTAAGAAGAGCAAAGAAGGTAAGAATCGAACGGCCTGCGGCCTAGCGAACGTGACTGCGTCACTACAGAACGCTGCGCTTACGGTATGAGCAAGGGCCTAGGAAGGGCGAAGAAAGGTTCTAGGTACTAGGAAAAGCAAGCTGCAAAGACGATGAAAGCAAAGACGACACAAGCAAAGATGGGGAAGCGGTTTTAATCTTACTTTGAAGGTCGGGCTTTAGCCCGTAAGTCTTTTGATTTTCCTAGCAGGACGAAGTCCGTCCTCGAAGCGCAGCGCCCTAGAATCTTTTTTTAAAGCAGAGACGGTATAGAGTCGAACGGCCTGCGGCCTAGCGAACGTGACTGCGTTACTACAGAACGCTTCGCTTACGGTATGAGCAAGGGCCTAGGAAGGGCAAAGAAAGGTTCTAGGTACTAGGAAAAGCAAGCTGCAAAGACGATGAAAGCAAAGACGGGTAAAGCTGAGACAGGAAAGCCGGAAAAGCAAAGAAAAGACAAAAGTCGTGATTTGTGCTGTTGCTTTTCCTAGCAGGGCTTTAGCCCGTCCTCGAAGCGAAGCGTCCTAGAACCTTCTTTTAAACAAAAAAGCCACCTCTGTCGAGATGGCTTATTGCAAAGATTTAGATGCTCCCCAGAATACCGACCGCTGGTGTAGCCCTTGAACCGTAGGTTCAAGGCGGGTAAATGAATACCTCCTAAGGCTTCTCGGTACGAGCCGAGCTTGCGCAATGTCAGTAAAACATTCACCCTGGGTTTGTAAGTATCGGCACAGGGACATTACCAGCTAGCGAATATCCCAGGGAGCAAAACTTGTGTTCGTAAACCAGTCGGGTGACTTAAATGGGCTTACGATAAAATTGTTAATAGCTGCTTATTAAGCAGGTTCTATTATAACGATGTTTCGTCGGGTTTTGTAGCGCGTTCAACCAACGCATCTTCAAGTGTCGACTGCAGCAAACCGATTTTATTATCCATCTGCCTAATATAATCTTGATTCTTCTGCTGTTCTTCTAACAGCTCATAACCCGTATTTAATGCCGCCATAATGGCAATTTCTTCACGGCTAATGTTATTGGTACGCGCTTTTAGCGAGGTTAACTGCTTTTCGAGGTTATTTGCCACATGCCTAAGCGCAGCTTCTTGTCCTTGAGGACAAGCAATAGAGTAGGTACGACCCATAAGGGTAATTTCAATCGCCTTGCTACTCATCCCGAGAAGAGTCCTTTAACCGTGTACTTGAGCGGACTATATCGGTCTCAATAGCAAAGTGCAACACGATCGGCTCGCAAACTGGCGCAGTTTAGATTAATTGTTGTTTAGATCGCCATTGGCGTATAAACATAAACCAGTTTGTACTAATTAATGTTATTAAGTACTTACTTAACGGATAGTGTACTTTAAACGCGATTGCTGCTTTTGTGGCTAACCCCGCAAACTTTTGCCGACTTTATCGAGCACACTATTGGTCGACACCCCCACTTCTGCTAGCATGAACACAGTATATTTTGTGATTGGATAACACCTTATGGCGAGCCTACCTACATTGAGCATAGATAAGTTACTTGCAGCACTCAACGCCGCTGAAATTGGTCAGCACCCTGTCGAAGTTCACGGCGCACTCGTTGGGCTTATTTGTGGCGGGGTAGAGCAAAGTGCCTCAGGTTGGACTAAACCTCTACTCGAATTAATGAACGACGGCCAACCACTACCGAGTGAGCTGCAAGCGTTAATCGAAGACTTGTATCAAGATGCGGTTACTCGTCTGTCTGACACCGACTTTGGCTTTAGCCCTATGTTGCCCCAAGAGGAAGAGTCACTCTCTAATCGCGTCGAGGCCCTATCACTATGGGTGCAAAGCTTCCTAACGGGCATCGCGATTATCCAGCCTAAGCTCAATCAAGCGTCGATAGATGTGCGTGAAGTCATTCAAGACTTGTCTGAAATAGCCCAAGTGGAGTTTGATGTCGCCGAGGACGAAGAGTCAGAAGCGGCGCTCATTGAGCTAATGGAGTTTACCCGTATGGCTGCACTGATGTGCTACGCCGAGTTCGGTCCAGCGGTTGATGACGACGAGCCCATCGATGTGGGTGTGCTTCACTAAAACTCATACCTAAATACCGCCATCGCAGTCATTCGCAATGGCGGTTTTTGTATCGGCAACACTACCAAGTATTTTTGTTATTGGGTCTATAAACTCATGGCTAATCCTAACGAGCTGGCTGAACAAGCCAGTACCACACAGATTCATGAAGTCGATATCGCGATTGTCGGCGGCGCGATGGCGGGGGCGACCTTAGCCTTAGGCCTAGCAGAGCTTGCAAGACAGCAAGCGAGCATTGGTGACAATGCACCAATTAAAATCGCCCTTATTGAGGCACATAAGCCAAGCTGCGAGCACCCCGGGTTCGATGCCCGCTCAATCGCTATCTCCCATGGCTCTATTTTTGAGTTAAAACAGCTCGGCCTATGGCAGCATCTTGAATCTTTAGCGACGCCAATTAGCAATATTCATGTATCCGATCGCGGCCACTTTGGCATGACCGAGCTTAATAGCGAGTCACTTCATCTACCCTACCTAGGTCAAGTGGTCGAGCTTGAAGCCGTGGGTAACAAGCTGTTTAGTCTGTTAGAAAAAAGCGATATAGCGCTGTACTGCCCGAATAAACTGCAAAGCGTCGAGGCGCGTATAGACTCACAACTGTTGACTCTAGACGATGGTCAGCAGATCTCGGCAAAACTGGTTGTCGCCGCCGACGGGGTTAACTCCAAGGTGCGTCAAGCCTTTAAGCAACCATTAGAACAAGTTGAGTTTGGCCAGAGCGCAATTATCGCCAATATTCACACCGAGCAGCCCCATGACGGTTGGGCCTATGAGCGCTTTACCGAAACAGGCCCATTAGCCTTATTGCCGATGGCTGATAGCAAAGGCGAGTCACGTTTATCTTTAGTGTGGGCGCTAGCCCCCGATGAAGCTGAGCAGTTATTAACGGCGTCCAAGCGTGAATTTATCGACAAACTGCAACAGGCCTTTGGCTACCGAGCGGGGCGATTTGTCGATGTCGGCAATCGCTTTAGCTACCCATTGACCCTGTCCTATATGCCAAGACCTATTTACCATCGCACTGTTTTCCTCGGCAATGCAGCCCAGACGCTGCACCCTATTGCAGGCCAAGGTTTTAACTTAGGCCTAAGGGATGTGGTGTGCCTGATTGAGGCGCTTGAGCAAGTGCTTGCTAACTCAGAGGTGCAGGCTAGTAAGGATGTTGGCTGTAGCGCATTGCTCCATACCTATCTTGAACGTCGCAAGGCCGACAGACAAGGCACCATGAACAATATCGAGTTTTTAGTGCGCGGTTTTTCTAACGAGTATTGGCCGCTGGTGGTCGGGCGTAATCTTGGGCTACGATTACTGTCTTGGTTTCCACCGTTAAAAGCCCCTGTTGCACGCCGCGCAATGGGTTGGAAAAAAGGCTAGCACTACCGCTAGTACAATGGAAAGTACAACCGTAACAGTCACCATTAGCATAGAGCCAGTTAAGGTAAACTAATGGCCGCGTAATTCACGCTATGAGCAGTATTTTGAGTAAGGGTAAAAGATGTTAAGCACACAAACTTATGATGTCGCAATTGTTGGTGGAGGCATGGTTGGCCTCGCAACGGCTATTGGTTTAGCGATGGAAGGCATTAAAGTCGTGGTGATTGATGCGGGTCAGACTCAAGCTGTATCGGGCGCACCTAAGCTTAGGGTTAGCGCCATCAATAAGGCGAGTCAGCAGCTTATTACTAACTTAGGTGCTTGGCCTTACTTGGCTGCAGCAAGAGTGAGTCCTTACCAAAAAATGCAGGTGTGGGACAAAGACAGCCTAGGCAAGATTGATTTCGACGCCCACTCACTGAGCGAAACCCACCTAGGCTCGATTATTGAAAACGATGCCATCGCCTTTGCACTTGCCGAGCGCGCCAGCGAGTTTAGCGAGCTGACTTATATCGAAAATCAGCGCCTTGAGCGTATCGCCTTTGGTGAACGTGAAGCCTGGCTAACCTTAGACAATGGCGACAACTTAAGCGCAGCCTTAGTGGTTGCTGCCGACGGCGCCAACTCTTGGGTACGCGAGCAGTGTAAGATCCCAATGACCTTCTGGGATTATAACCACCACGCGATTGTGGCGACCATTCGCACTGAGCTGCCCCATGGCGATACAGCCAGACAAGTCTTCGATAACGAAGGTCCATTAGCCTTCCTGCCTTTATATGAAAAAAACCTGTGCTCAATTGTCTGGTCAGTATCACCGGAGAAAGCGACCGAGCTACTCGCATTAGATAAGGTGGACTTTGAGCGCGCATTAACCGCCGCCTTCGATGGCCGTTTAGGCATGTGCACCCTAGAGAGTGAGCGTCAGTCCTTCCCACTGCGTATGCGTTACGCCCGCCACTTTGCACGGCCGCGTCTGGTGTTGGCTGGTGACGCGGCGCACACCATTCATCCGCTTGCAGGCCAGGGAGTTAACTTAGGTTTCCTCGATGCCGCCAGCATAGTTGAGGTGGTGAGTGAGCTTAAACAGCAAGGTAAAGACATTGGCGATTATAAATACCTACGGGATCTTGAACGTTGGCGTAAGGCCGAGGCATTAGAGATGATCACTGCGATGGAAGGCTTTAAACGACTCTTCCAAGGCACAAACCCGCTTAAGAAAGCCATCCGCGATCTGGGGCTAAATATCGTCGACAATTTTGCGCCATTGAAAACACTGTTTATTCAACAGGCGCTAGGTAACAAGAGTAATCTGCCTAAGCTGTGTAAACGCAAAGATGATTAACAAATTTCACTCATTAGTTGAATCTAAATAAGCCTTTAATTTCATGGGTTTGTTTTTGTGATTGGTTGGTTTGATGTTTTTGTGTGAAAATTTCACATATTGATAATGAGAAAAACTAATGACAAAACTGTTCGGATTAGAAAATTCTTTTGTATACAAAGTCGTGTCTCAAGGTATAATTTCGCCGCATTTTAATACGACTACATTGATCTGTTGCTAGTCGCTTTACATTCGCAGCTTATATCGGCACCTGTGTGAGTACCCTACAAAGTACGCGATATAAGTACGCTTACACAGTGTAAAGTGATAGTGGCAGTTACAGACTAGAAGACCCCAAAGAAGGGATAGAAATGGCTAACAAAACTGTACTTTTTAACAAGCATCTAGAATCGAACGGCAAAATGGTAGATTTCCATGGTTGGGATATGCCACTTAACTACGGTTCACAAATCGAAGAGCATCACGCGGTTCGTCAAGACGCCGGCATGTTCGACGTTTCTCACATGACAGTAGTCGATGTGATTGGTGATGACGCTTGTGCCTTTTTACGCAAACTGCTAGCCAACGATGTCGCTAAGCTTAAAGTGCCAGGTAAGGCGCTTTATGGCGGTATGCTTGACCACAACGGCGGCGTTATCGACGACCTTATCACTTATTACCTATCAGATACCGAGTACCGTATTGTTGTTAACTCAGCAACACGCGAAAAAGACTTAGCCTGGATCAGCGAGCAAGTTAAAGGTTTCAGCGTCGAAGTGACCGAGCGCCCAGAGCTGGCGATGATCGCCGTTCAAGGCCCTAACGCTAAGGCAAAGGCTGCGACTGTATTTAACGATGCACAAAACGCCGCGATTGAAGGTATGAAGCCATTCTTTGGTGTACAAGCAGACTCACTGTTTATCGCAACCACTGGCTACACAGGCGAAACCGGCTACGAAGTTATCGTGCCTGAAAGTGAAGCCGAAGCCCTATGGCAAGCATTTTTAGATGCAGGCATTCGCCCATGTGGCTTAGGCGCACGTGACACCCTACGTTTAGAAGCGGGTATGAACCTTTACGGCCTAGATATGGACGAAAGCGTTAACCCACTAGCCGCCAACATGGGCTGGACTGTGGCATGGGAGCCAGCGGATCGTGACTTTAACGGTCGCCAAGCGCTAGAGAAGATCAAAGCCGAAGGTACCGACAAGCTAGTGGGCCTCATCATGGACGCTAAAGGCGTAATTCGTCACGGCATGTCAGTATTCTTTACCGACAGCGATGGTGTTGAGCAGCAAGGTACCATCACAAGTGGCACATTCTCGCCTACACTAGGTTACTCAATTGCAATGGCTCGCGTACCACGCAGCATTGGCGAAGTAGCTGAAGTGGAAATGCGTAAGAAGCGTGTACCAGTAAAAGTTATTGCACCGTCGTTTGTACGCAATGGTAAACAAGCATTCTAATTATATTGGTGGGTTTATAGCTATTTGCATCGGCTTCGTTGTCGAAAGTGCTCATTGATACTTATCAACTGCGCGCTTTCTCCTAGAATCCAAAGCAACTATCGGCTAACCCCACCATATAATGGCTAATGAGTTTGAATAGTCAGAAAAAGGTTTGGCGAATATAAAGCTTATTCGCCTTATCAAGATTGCGTTATCTATTGGCCCAGTTGCTGCTCTTAGTTGAGGGATTCGGCCAATAGGGTTAAATTTGTGATTTCAGTTAGCTCTTTATAGAGGCTAAAAGTGGTAGATTTGTGTTGTTGAACAAAATCAATGCTGCAAACGCTAAAAAGTAGATGAAATCGCTGCACTTATGATGTAAAACAGGTGCAAAAATTGATATTAGCCTTATATAGGCAAGTCAGTGTAACGTCTTATTAAATACAGAATTAGAACATCGAATAAGGATTAAGACCAATGAGCAATATCCCAGCTGAACTTAAATATGCTTCTTCTCACGAGTGGATCCGTAAAGAAGAAGACGGTAGCTACACAGTCGGTATCAGTGAGCACGCTCAAGAGCTTTTGGGTGACATGGTGTTCGTTGAGCTTCCAGAAGTGGGCGACGACGTTAGCGCCGGTGAAGACTGCGCAGTAGCAGAGTCTGTAAAAGCAGCATCAGACATCTACGCACCACTATCAGGCGAAGTGATTGCCGTTAACGAAGCATTGGAAGATTCTCCAGAGCTAGTTAACAGCGACGCATTCGGTGACGGTTGGTTCTTCCGCGTAATGCCAACAGACCTTGCTGAACTAGACAACTTGCTTGATGCCGAAGGTTATCAAGCAGTTATCGACGACGAATAAGCGTCGATGACTCACAAAGCCCCAACTCATCGCTGATTGGGGCTTTGTTCGTTATATGGCTTTAAAGCAAAATTAACAGGCAGTTAAGTGAGAATATTTTGGTAAGCGATGTGAACTAAAGTAACCAAACTAACGTAAATAAGCCTGGGCACAAAAGCCAAACAACACAAGCATTCTAAAACTAAAGAGACCGGTAGCACCGCCCCCTACAGGCAGGATACTGGCAAATATGGAACTAGGTTACCCATGACCACAGAAACCCTTACGCAGTTAGAGCAGCACGAATTATTTCTACGCCGCCACATAGGCCCAGGTGCAGACCAGCAGCAAGAGATGCTTAATTTTGTTGGCGCTGAATCGTTAGAAGATTTGACCGCACAAATCGTACCTGGTGCTATTTTATTGAACCGTGATTTAGCGGTTGGCGACTCATGTGGTGAAGCGGAAGGCCTAGCCTATATCCGTAAAATTGCAGACAAAAATAAGGTCTTCAAAAGCTATATAGGTATGGGCTACCACGGTACAGAAGTCCCAAGCGTTATTCAGCGCAACGTACTTGAAAATCCAGGTTGGTACACAGCGTACACGCCATACCAGCCAGAAATTGCTCAAGGTCGTCTTGAAGCCATTCTTAACTTCCAGCAACTGTCTATGGACTTAACCGGTCTTGACCTAGCGTCTTCATCGCTGCTTGATGAAGCAACCGCAGCTGCTGAGGCGATGGCGCTATCTAAGCGTGTTTCTAAAGCTAAAAAAGCCAACATCTACTTTGTGGCAGACGATGTGTTCCCACAAACTATCGACGTGATTAAAACGCGCGCCGAGTGTTTTGGTTTTGAAGTTGTAGTTGGCCCAGCAGAAGAAGCGGTTAACTACGAGCTATTTGGCGCACTGTTTCAGTACACCAATCGCCTGGGTCAAATCGTTGATCACACTGAACTGTTTGCTAAGCTACATGAGAAAAAGGCACTAGTATCCGTTGCAGCCGACATCATGTCGCTCGTGATCCTTAAGTCGCCAGGTTCTATGGGCGCCGACGTCGTATTGGGTAACTCACAGCGCTTTGGTGTTCCGATGGGCTTTGGTGGTCCACACGCAGCGTTCTTTGTGACACGTGACGAGTACAAGCGCTCACTTCCAGGCCGTATTATCGGTGTATCACAAGATACCCGTGGTAACCGCGCACTGCGTATGGCAATGCAAACGCGTGAGCAGCATATCCGCCGCGAAAAAGCTAACTCAAACATCTGTACTGCACAGGTGTTGCTTGCCAACATGGCCTCGTTCTACGCAGTATTTCATGGCCCACAAGGGCTTAAAACTATCGCTGAGCGCATTCACCGTCTAACTGACATCGTGGCTGCGGCACTCACAGCAAAAGGCGTTGAGCTAGTCAATAACACTTGGTTCGACACCCTATCAATTAAAGGCCTTGATGTTGCAGCGGTACAAGCGCGCGCAGTTGCTGCAGGCATAAACCTACGCATCGACAGCGATGGCATTGTCGGTTTAAGTTTGTCTGAAACCACCACTCGCAGCGACGTTGCCGAGCTAATTGACGTTCTTTTAGGTAAAGAGAACGGTTTAGATGTAACGAAACTAGATGAGCAGATCATTGCCAACGGCAGCGTATCAATTCCAGCGGAGCTAGTACGTACCGACGCCATCTTGACTCATCCAACGTTCAATAGTTACCAAAGCGAAACCGAGATGATGCGTTACATGAAGCGTCTCGAGAACAAAGATTTAGCCTTGAACCACTCAATGATTTCACTCGGTTCATGCACCATGAAACTAAACGCAGCCACTGAGATGATGCCAATCACATGGCCTGAGTTTGGTAACATGCACCCATTCTGCCCGCAAGATCAGGCACAAGGTTACGCACAGTTACTGACTGAGCTATCTGAATGGTTAGTGGATATCACCGGCTATGACGCCGTATCACTACAGCCAAACTCTGGCGCACAAGGTGAATACGCGGGTCTGCTAGCGATTAAGCAGTACCATGAGTCTCGTGGCGACGCACACCGAAATATCTGTCTAATTCCGCAGTCGGCGCACGGTACTAACCCTGCATCTGCGCAGCTTGCAGGTATGAAGATAGTGGTTACTGCGTGTGATAAAGCCGGTAACATCGATATGGATGACCTTCGAGCCAAAGCGGCAGAAGTGGCCGACAACCTATCTTGCATCATGGTGACTTACCCGTCGACGCACGGCGTGTATGAAGAAACCATTGGTGAGATCTGTGAAGTCATTCACCAGCACGGCGGTCAGGTTTACCTCGATGGCGCTAACATGAACGCACAGGTAGGCCTAACTTCACCTGGCTTTATCGGCGCAGACGTATCGCACCTTAACCTACACAAGACCTTCGCTATTCCACATGGCGGCGGTGGTCCAGGTATGGGCCCAATCGGTGTTAAAAAGCACCTTGCGCCGTTCCTATCTGGCCACAGCGTGATGAAGCATGGTCTAGAGTCTGACAACAATGGCGCAGTATCATCGGCACCATTTGGCAGCGCTGGTATCCTGCCTATCACTTGGATGTACATCAAGTTACTGGGTAAGAAAGGCCTGCGTCAGTCAACACAAGTGGCACTGCTTAACGCTAACTACATCATGAAGAAGCTGTCTGAGCATTATCCTGTGCTTTATACAGGTCGAAATGACCGTGTGGCGCACGAGTGCATCATCGATCTACGTCCACTTAAAGAGTCATCGGGCGTTACCGAGATGGATATTGCTAAGCGCCTAAACGACTACGGTTTCCATTCGCCAACCATGAGCTTCCCAGTTGCGGGTACCTTGATGATTGAGCCTACAGAATCTGAGTCTAAAGTTGAGCTAGACAGATTCATCGAGGCGATGGCCTCTATCCGCGCAGAAATTGCCAAGGTAGAAGCAGGCGAGTGGCCAGCAGACAACAACCCACTGCACAACGCGCCGCATACCCTCGCCGACATCATGGATCCAGCGTTTGATTCACGTCCTTACAGCCGTGAACAAGCCGTGTTCCCAACTAAAGCGGTTAAGGCGAATAAGTTCTGGCCAACGGTTAATCGTATTGATGATGTGTTTGGTGACCGTAACTTAATGTGTAGTTGCGTACCTGTTAGTGACTACGAGTAATTGCTGCTTGGGCTTGCTACTGCGGCGTTGAATCTCGGCTCCAGTCCTCATTGACTGGAGTCAACTCCGGGCTAGAGCCTTCGGTTCGCCTTGCATTAGCTGCGCCAGCGACGCAATTATGTAAAACGCACCCTCAGTGGTGCGTTTTTTATTGGGATTTTTATGACCTACGGCCACTAAAGTCGTGGCGCTTCGCCCACACCCGACCAAAAGGGGAAAAGCGCTTGTTCCCCTTTTGGCTTCTTTATAAACCATAGCCCCAGCGCCCCGACGAAATTTTCTGAGAAGCGAAAGATTCCGAGGGGAAGTTGGTGTGATCTTTTGGTAAAGTGGCACCCAGTTAATTATGGATGAGTATGCAATATGGATATTTTAGAGCAAAAAATAAAGCCGTTAGATGAGAGTGAGGATCTAGAGGTTATAAAGCAGCAGTTTCAGGTGGATATAAAGCCTGAAAAGAAGATTCATAGATTTCAAGGTGACTTAGATTCAGCGCAAAACGCAGTGAAAATAGGCTCATCTCTTAGCTCTGCAAGCTCAATATTGCACGGATTTTTGTTGATAGTATTGGCGCTGTTTTCAATAAAACTTGGAAAGGAAGGTGCTGACTTTTATGCGGTTATACCGTTGCTTATTGGAGCTGTCGGTATATTGATTTCATGGGCTATCATTTATGCCCTGTTAAGTATCGTGGTAACTAATGCGTTAACAGCAAAACATACTATTTTTCAATCGACAAAGAACTAAACAAACTGAGACATAATTACCCTCAGTTTCAACAGAAGAAATAGAGCTGAAATGACTAAAGCTACAGTGGCTATGCAAGAACAACTTCCGATTACGATTGGCGCCGATAGCGGCTTTTCGAGTTCGCTTAAACCGTTATTGATTGAGCTGGAAATGTGGCTCAACTTTTAAGCCTTGAAAGCCGATTGGTATGGCGATGAAGCCTGTATCTTATCCTTTGATTTTACCTTGGTTAGAACGCTAGAAGAGAAAGGGCTAGATTCTAAGAATCAGAGCTGGATCGTGGAGGAGGGTTACGCTTATTGTTATGACAGCGCGAGCTTAAAGACCACGGCTTTTATTGCCGTTGCTGACTTGCTTGAGGCTGGTGTTGGGATAGAGCAGGCGATTAAGAGGCGGTTGGTGGTGGTTGTTAACTCTATAGGTAAACTGCATGGATTGGTGTGTTTGGCGTGAGTGGTTTTGGTGGTTTGGAATTGAAAAAGCGACCTTTGGGGTCGCTTTTTTGTTGAGACTGGAAAGTTTACTCTGACCCCACTTATTTTGCAGCCGTGAACAAGCCGTGTTCCCAACTAAAGCGGTTAAGGCGAATAAGTTCTGGCCAACGGTTAACCGTATTGATGATGTGTTTGGTGACCGTAACTTAATGTGTAGTTGCGTACCTGTTAGCGACTACGAGTAATTGCTGCTTGGGCTTGCTACTGCGGCGTTGAATCTCGGCTCCAGTCCTCATTGACTGGAGTCAACTCCGGGCTAGAGCCTTCGGTTCGCCTTGCATTAGCTGCGCCAGCGACGTAATTATGGAAACTGTGAGTTTGGTGGTTTCTGGTAGTTAAAGAATTGAAAAAGCGAACCGATTGGTTCGCTTTTTTATTGGGTGCATTTTAAAGACAAATCTAACATCAGGCTGTTGTAAGCTATGGCATTAGCCCGCAGAATCAGCTTAATAGCGCTTAATTTAAACCACTCGATTTAAAGTGACGGAAATACCGATGACCAAGATTGAAAAGCAAGAACAACTCCCGATTACGATTGGTGCCGATAGCGGCTTTTCTAGTTCGCTTAAACCGTTATTGCTTGAGTTGGAAATGTGGATCAACTTTCAGGCGTTAAAGGCAGATTGGTATGGTGATGAAGCCTGTATCTTGGCTTTCGACTTTACCTTGGTTAGGAGCTTGGAAGATAAAGGGCTGGACTCTAGTGAAGAGTGCGCTGCGGCTTCTTGTGATGAGATAAGTGGAAGCGCTGCGGCGTCTAGTAATGAAAAGTGGATAGTCGAGGATGGTTACGCCTATTGTTACGACAGCACTAGCTTAAACACCACGGCTTTTATTGCAGTTGCTGACTTGCTTGAGGCCGGTGTGGGGATAGATCAGGCGATAAAGGGGCGGTTGGTTGGGGTTGTTAACTCTATAGGTAAACTGCATGGATTGGTGTGTTTGGGGTGAGTGTTTTTGTTAGGGAAAAAGTTTACTTTGGCACAATTTGTTCTTGAAGTGCTTTGCTTACCGTCTTGAGCCTTTTATTCTTGAAAAAATTATCATTTTCATTACTATAGCTATACACTGGTAGTAAAGATAATGCATGGAAATTGCTAAAAGTATGAACAATATCGATGTAATAATTAAAAACTTTGGGAAGGTTCAGCATGCTGAATTCAAAGTGAAGCCTTTTACTGTGATCGCAGGAAAGAATGCATCAGGAAAAAGCTATATAACTCGTTCATTATATACTTTTTTTAGCTCCTTCAATAAAGACCATTTGTCTATTGAGGTTGACGCTTCTGTTTTTACTATTAATCGGATTGTATCTAGAATGTATTTCTATTCAGATAATCCAAGTCAAAAAGTTTATGACCATATTAACTTTGTCAAAGATACATTTTCACAATTAGAAAAAAGTGTAGACCTTATTTTTCACCAAAGTACATTGATTTTACAGTTGTCTCAAAAAGATGACCTATATGATGATATTAATAGAGTCAAAAGTGCATGTAATAGCTTGATTGAAGTTATTCAAACATATAAAAAGTATGATGATTTACTTCAATTGTCAAAAAGGATTTTACTTGCCGTTAATAAACTAGAGAAGCTTATGGATAAACCCCATGAATCCCTGGCTTTTGGTTTAGCAAAGCAACTTGAGCAATCGTTGGTAAACAACTTTTTGGTTAGCTCTGTTAGCAAATTGAAAAATAGAGGTGCAAAAGAGACTGATAATGTGAGTTTCTCTTTTGGCAAGGATATTGGTAATGTTTATTTAAAATCAAACTCAATATCGGTTGATTTGAAAGAAAAAGGTGTCGATGAATTTCAAAAAATTGATAATGTTGTATACCTTGAATCTCCAGTATATTGGAAAATTAAAGATGTTTTGGGGAGTTGGGTTGAATCTAGAAATAACCCTTTTCTTAGAAGGCAGTTAAAGCATCAACAAAAAGAACTTAAAAAGATTCCTGATTATATTCTAGATACATTTGCTTTAGCTGATAGTGAAATTGTAGTTGATGAGGTGCATGATTCTCTCGCTTTACTAAAGTCTAAGATTATCCACAGTATTGGGGGCCATGTCCAAATTTCAGATAGCGGAGACATTCAATTTGTTGAGTATGGTGAATCCAATGAGCAACACGTTATTGATTTACACCATACTGCGACAGGAGCTGTTTCTTTAGGAGTAATTGCATTATTGCTTGAGAAAAATGTCATTGTACCTAATAGCGTCTTAATTTTTGATGAGCCAGAAGTGAATCTGCACCCTGCTTGGCAACAGATTATGATAAAAGTGTTATATGAATTAAGTGTTGCTGGAGTCCGGATTGTGTTTGCTAGTCATAGTTTTGATATGATGGAAAGCATTGAAAAGTTGATGGATAGTCATGAAAGAAAAGATATGGATGTTGAAGAGCATTTCTCAATTATTCAACTCGAAGCAGGACAAACCATTAATACAACTGCCCCAGTTTTTAAAAAAATTGATGCTGTTAAGGCTGATTTAGGTAAGCCGTTGTTTGATTTATTTATGGATTAAGGGATTCGGTAAATGGGAGTTGAGCTATCTATTCATCTTGAGGCAATGAATCATGAAATATGTAATAATTCATCAATAATAGAATGTCAAGGTTATCGAGTAGACGGTGATAGAGGTATTAAGGTTGTAGTAGGTTTAGCGGCTAGAAAATCAGTTGATTATTTTTTTGAGCTTAATGGCAGTTGTACTTTTGTTGAGTTCAGTGATTTAGCAAGAGGGCAGGAAGATTTGCTAGGTTTGAAAGAAAAGCTAGATACTATTGAGCCTGCATTTCATCGTAGTAAACTTCAGAAACTTTTAAAAACTGACTCTCGTAGAGAATTAATTGAAAAGTTTAAAGACTCAAAAGATATTTATGCAAAAATACCTACATTTTATAATGAGCCACCTGCTTACTTTATTTGTCCGAAACCTAAGGTTTTCTATATCGTACACGCCCCAATTAGCGAAAAACTATCCGATAGTGAAAAAGCTGAAATAGCAAGGTTTTTAACTACTTTAAAAAGCACGGTTTCTGCTTCTTTAGAAGATGATATTTGTAGCAGAGTCAAACTATTGCTTTTAGAACAGTTTATTGAAGAGATTAAGTAAACAATGGTAACAACCAACCATAGAAACCAACCATAGATACCCATTGTTAATTGCATGTTTGTAAACCAACCATAGACATATATGGACGCTCCCGGTTAGTCAAGACAGTACTTCGCTAACCGAGGCTTTTTGCCTTAGTTTCTGGTTTTCTCTTGGCTCCAGTTTGGTGCTTATTGATTGACTCTTTTCGCTTTAAGCAACGCTTTTAAAAGCGATAGTGCTGACATATATACGGGCTTAACAAGCTCTTGCTTGCGCCCCTGATGAATTTCGTACCTACACACCCAAAAATAGTGAACACCCAGTCGGGTTATTTACCCTTGTCTCACGCGGGTTTATGCAGGATGAGCAGAGTCTTTTCTCATCAATTTGACACTTACCTAGAGGGTGACTATCAAGCGCTCACAACACCCACTCGGGCTCCGTAGTAGCCCTTGTCTAGAACGAGCTTTACTTGATAGTCGATAACATTAAATACCGTTAGTTTCATGCTACAACCTTTGTTTCTAGCCCTTGCTGAGCCTGATACATAGCTTGTTTCCTGAGTAACACCCACATCAACCTTGCGAGCTTATGTGCAGTGGCCACAACCGCTTTGTTAAAGCCTACTCGTTCTTTAAGCTGGTTTATCCATCGGTTAAGCGCATCGTCTTTTTTGTGGGAATGGCAAACAACCGTTCTAGCACCATGTATTAACTGCTTTCGTAAATAGCTGTCACCGCGCTTGGTGATCCCATAAATAAGTGGGGTCAGAGTAAACTTTATGCTGTTGGTTTTGTTGGCCGCCCCATTTTCTGTGGTCTCATGTTTGTGTTTGTTATTTTTTCAATTTCATCTTTAAATATATCATTTCCGATTGCCATGCCTTTGTGGGTTGCTTGTCGAATATCCTCAATCATTTTTGTGTCTAGGTGATGTTTAAACAGCGCTCGATAACTTGTTTGTCGGGCTGTTTTGTTAGAGTTGATAGCGAGGTAGGCTGAAGATAAGTGGGGTCAGAGTAAACTTTATTCTTGGATAAGTGGGGTCAGAGTAAACTTTATTCTGGTTGCTTAGGAGGCCGCCCCATTTTCTGTGGTCTCATGTTTGTGTTTGTTAATTTTTCAATTTCATCTTTAAATTTATCATTTCCGATTGCCATGCCTTTGTGGGTTGCTTGTCGAATATCCTCAATCATTTTTGTGTCTAGGTGATGTTTAAACAGCGCTCGATAACTTGTTTGTCGGGCTGTTTTGTTAGAATTGATAGCGAGGTAGGCTGGGTGAGGTGTGCATAAAGTGGAAGCTTTACCTAGGGCGTTTACTTGGTAACTAGACCATTGATATTTACAAGGATCATCGACCATATTTGCTCTAACTGGATTGAGCTCTATATACCGATATAGTTGCAGTAGATAGTCTTCAGCTTGTACTAAGCAAGACTTATATCGTCCCTCCCATAATGTTCCTGAGCGCTTATAAGTGTAATTAAAGTATCTTACGTACTGTCGCCCAAGGGACTGCATCATTTGGCTAATAGCATTAGTCTCTCGTGGTGTGCAAAGTAGGTGGACATGATTTGTCATAAATACCCAAGCATGGATTTCCACCTGAAATTTCCTGGCGTAGTCCTTTAGCCAGCCAGTATAGGCAATAAAGTCTTGTTCTGAAGTAAAGCAGGCTTGGCGGTTGTTGCCGCGTTGAATGATATGTTGAGGTATGCCTATCGGATTGGCTCTCGGTTTTCTAGGCATGTGCAAGTTCCCTTTGCAATATTCACTATGTTAATGAGTATAGATGATTAGTTTTAGTTTACTCTGACCCCACTTTTACACTGACCCCATGACCCCACTTTTAACTCACCTTTCGTTTTGTTTTCTATAATAAAAATTCTTTTTTTGCGCTTTAACTGCACATTAATGTGAAAATATTTCAAATATAATCTTCACCTTTTACGAGTCAATTATGAAAACAACAAAAATCACGTGGAAACAAGGTGAAGATTTTCTTGAAGGTACAGCAGGGCTGACTGCTTGGCATGATTTTCAAGCCTACGGCAGTGTTGAATTTCTCACCCAAGAAGATCTGGCTATTGCTGATAACATGCAGCAGTGGTTCATCGATAATGAAAAACGCATTTATGCGCTAGTCTGCGATTATGTGAATGATAACTATCAAGAACTGCTTGAAGATTCAGAGTTTCTCGATGTGTTTGACGAAGATTCGGAATCTTATGAAACCCGTGTAGGCGAGATGAGTGAAGCCGATATGCAGGCTGGGGATATCTTTAAGTTAATGCAGCTGTCCGGATTTATTTTACATCACCCAGACAAAAATGCAGTTGGGATGATTTTTGAATGCGCTTGGGACGAAGAACATGGCTTTGGCATTGTGATCCAAGGTGACGAGGTTATCTTGCAAGACGGTGCCCAAGTCGCGTATAGAAGGCTATAGTCCTTCTCAGACAATTCATCTACACACAGTTAATAGACACACAGTTAATAGCAATCGTTAATGACTATAGAGAGCTCTGATTTTTGGTATCTTTATGTCTTCCTTGAGCAGCGTTGATCAGAATTTTTCGCTACGTTTGGCGTACTAGGTAAAAACTGAAATACCCATCGCTACTGCTACCTTATCCTGTGTTGATGCGGTTGAGGCCTTCGGTTTCAGGGACGAAACCGCAGAGCGGTCATATATGACAAAAAGCGAGCCTCAAAAGCATCTACAGATTCGGTTGTTCAGTCACCCCCATGTGATCACGACATTGGACCTCCTATCCAGCAGCTTTCTAGGCATTGAAACCGAAATTGTCTGAGAAGCGAAATATTCTCAACAGAAGTGCTCTTGAGACTGAGTATCCAGCGTCACTTGTTATGGTTGCATTGATAAGGCCTAGCTAGCAAAATCAGTGTTATAACGATAAAGACTGATGACCAAGATATTTATGCAAGAACAACTTCCTATTACAGTTACGGCGGATCGCCGTTTTTCGAGTTCCCTTAAGCCGTTATTGATTGAGCTGGAAATGTGGATCAACTTTCAGGCGCTAAAAGCAGATTGGTATGGCGATGAAGCCTGTATCTTGTCTTTCGATTTTACCTTGGTTAGGAGCTTAGAAGATAAAGGGCCGCAAGAGTGCGCTGCGGCTGCTAAAACGAGAGTTGGAAACGCTGCGGCCGCTAGTAGTAACAAGTGGGAAGTCGAAGAGGGTTATGCCTATTGCTACGACAGCAGTAGCTTAAAGACTCGCGCCTTTATTGCGGTCGCTGACTTGCTGGAAAGCGGAGTAGGTATTGAGCAAGCGATAAAGGCTAGGTTGGTCTGCGTGGCTAATGCTGTTGGGCAAGAGCATGGTCTGTTGCAGCTGAAGTAAAAAGTCTGCCTCGGCATATCTTCTTAAATCAGTTGCTTAACAATATGTCGGCCATTGTTGAATCTAACTAATTTAATGTTTTTGGGTATGCGTCTTTGTCACCATTTAGAATAACATGGCCGCCTAGAGTTAAATCTCTGGGGGATATACACAGCTCAATTTTACTCTGTACTTGACGGATCGAGTGCTATGACAAACAAGCAATCAAAGGTTAATTGACCTATCTCAATATTTGACATGTCGACCATTCCAGAAAGTCGCACTGTTCCAGTTCGGCCCTCAAAACGGCCTGTACCCTGTAAAATTGCATTTTCGTTGCTGGCGGCTCCAGTTATGTGACTTATGGGCTGGCCATCAGGAGTCACTATAGCCTCTGTGACGGGCTGAACGCTTGTGTTCCCTCTGGTGACGAGTGTGCCTTGGGGTAAAGTGAAGTATGTAGTACCAACCAATGAAAGTCCGTCGCCAACGCTGGAGATCATCGACAAGCAGTCGACGGCTTTGCCAATCAAATGACCGTTTTTGCCATTGAGTAGGTCGACTTCGAAACAGGTAGCGTCATCTTCAATACCATCACCGTCAATATCCGGAACCTTAAGTAGCTCCCCATTGCCAGTACCAACCAAGTTTAGGACCATTACATTTCCTCCACCTTGATTTTCAGCTATAGCAGCCGATGAAACACTGATAAAAAAAAATGAAACCAGGGCAATTAAAAATTTTGTATTCATCGTTGTATCCTTAATGAAATAGATTAGATGTGCGATAAAAGCAGCATAAATCGTGCCCTGTTTTAATTAGCTGGTTTTATTCGTTTTACTTTTTATTAATTGAAAAGCCCGCCGAGGGTGAACACATTATCTGTTCAATGTGGACACTTTTGGAGGTAAGTGCGAGAAGTCTGATTAAGAAAAAAACTAAGCAAAGAGGTACATGGACGCTTAGGGGGAGTGAAAACAGGACTTGGCTAACCGAGCATTCTTCGCCTTGATTTTTTAGTTAATCCGACCTCCTTGCCAAAGCAAGAGGCGTGCTTTATAAGCCCTTGAAGGTGCCGTTCAATTTAGAACAAGAGGCTGGCATTTATTAGCCAATCAAATATGAATTTCTCGAATTCCTGCGGTAGCGTAAACAAAAGGCTTATCATCTCACTGCTGATAAAAAGTCAATTGAGATACCTCAATGGCGTTTTTGATTCAGCACTAAATAATCAATTTTGTAATCGCTATTTTACTCATGGGTACTAAGACTAAATAATGCCGTTCAGCAGCTTACACAATGCTTTTTTATCCCAAGTATCGCCAATATTTGTCGTCCTCCTAGGGATGAGCGCGCACTTAGGGCTGATTGATATTGCGCTCGCTTACGTAGGCAAGGTTGTATTGATCATTGCACATTGGTATCTAATTACGTTTGCGGAGTTACAAGCTCGAACTGCCAATCCACAAGGTCTTGGTTCTCGAGTCAATGCCGCCACTGAGGATAAAACTAATGTCATTACCTACTAGTGTCCTTTTTGGCTTGGAGTGGATTGCGATGGTCGCTTTTTACCTTGCCTTAATTTGGACTATGAGCGAATAAATCACTACGGCACTCACGCAACAATCAATACACCCTGAATGGTGCATTGATTTGAGTGGTGCGCTTTAGCGCGGCATGGTTAACTTTAAGAGTGAGCCAGAGCTTAATAGCTCTGGCGAGAAAACATCTGTTTGAGTTGGGCTTCTTCTGCATCGCTAAGCATAGGCTCAGGTGCGACCTGAATGTTAGTTGGGCAGGCTTGTTCATTGTCTAACACTTTATCAAACACCTGAAAATGACTCGCTGAGATTGTCTGATATTGGCAGATAAGCAAGTTCTCATCCGTTTGAGACTTAACCAAATTTGCTGTTACTGCAGTATGTGAGGAGGCGTGAGCGCTGCCGATAGAGATAAACAGGGCCAGCGCGATTGAGGTTACTGTTTTCGCCGATGTTGCTAACAAATTTACTGCGGTTGCTAGCATTGTAGTTAATTGCTTCATCTGTCGCCTCTGCTTAATCATCCTAACTTGATGATTAATATAGCGGCAGTATGCTGTACGGAAACTTAATGGTTTATTATCTAGCCTTACCATCAGCGGACTCTACACTCATGACATTTCCAATTCCATCGTCCAATCAGAAACGTTGACCTGTGTTGCGTACGAGGGGGGCTTAATCGCTATAATCGCGTCAATAACAGACTGATGGAAAAAAACGATGATTGATTCAAATGATGGTTTGAACACCAGTTTATTTCCTAAAGGAACGTTATTTAGCGCTTCGAAGTTAAAACCTATCTGTTCATCGAGAATATTGATGATGTTGTAGAGATCCAGCTTTCTGTTGTTGATATGGAAACGGGTAAAGAAGTAAGAAGCACTATCTATAAAGCTAAGAGCCGTGTCATCCAGTTCTTTGCTGGCACTAGCCCTGAAGACATATTAGAAAGACCAACTCGTGAAGCGGTAGCGTCTTTATACCTATAGTATTTATCAGAGGTGGTTGTGATTTTCTTTTATGAAGTCGCTATTTTCTGCTTGATATAAACGAGCATTGTACTTAAAAGTGGAATGCAGAAAAACCAGTCAGCTTGTACTGACTGGTTTTATTTTTAACTAAAAATGAGTTTTTTAGGCTTATTGCGGAGACAAACCGAGTTGTTCTAGCACTAACTTAAAGTTCTCACGGCGCTCTTTAACGTTATGCACATCACCGGTTGAACAGGTTAAGTCAGGACAACCACGGTTAACGATACCTGACACATCATCAATAAATTGAGTGCCTTTCATGCCACCTTCAACATACTTTTTCAGTTCGTTGTGGTAGTTCCAGTTACCGTATTGGCCGCTTTCATCCGGGTAGGCTTGTACTGACGTTACCCAGTAGAACAGGCCTGCAATCCACTTGATTTCGCGGTTCTCTTCAGAGCTACAAATTAAGCCAGGGTTTGAACAGAAATCGAGTTCGGCATATAGCGGGTTCGCTGGTGGGGCTTCAACCGTTACACCATCAATAGTTTGGCCAACAGTTGCTGGGTCAACGTGTGAACGACCTAAGTAGTGGTTTAGGGTACCGAAGTTTTGGCGACCAGTGGTTTGAATCACCCCACGGCCCCACCAACCACAACCTTCAACGCTTTCTTGGCTGCTGCCGTCCCAGATAAACTTACCTGCTTTTTGGTCGACGTAAGTTTTACACTCGTCACGTTCCCATACTTGCTTAGAGGTATCGACAGAAGTCGGCACATCGTTACAGTGACCGTTGTTGGTCCAGCGACCAACACTGCCGTTAACCAGCAGACCACGTTCTTCAAGTACTGCGTTTGGCGCTGCGAATACAGGCGCTGGCGCACCGTACCACTTGGCATGGGTTAACGCGCTCACTTCCATCTTGTTATCACGCGGACAAGAGTAAGCATGATCTAGACCTGAGTCTGGGTTAACACCGTAATCAGCATATTTTTGCCCAAGCTGACCACAACTCGCTGTCATTGGGTAATCGGCTGGTGCACCGTATTTGATTTCAGACCAGTTATTCTCATCACAAGCATTGTAGCGAATAGTCTCTTGCATACTTTGTGCTAAGAAGGCGGCAATCGCGACTTTTGCGTATTTGATGTTGGTTGCATCATCTGCATTTTCATCAAGTAACCAGAACTTATTACCCGCCACGCCGATGTTATGCATGGCATTTAGGCCATCCATAAAGTCAGCCCACTTATAAACCGTTGACGGTACCCACTGTGATTGTGGTGTTTCGTACAAGAATGCAGTGTTGTTCATGGCATCTTCTGCATTAGCCAGCTCTTGGTTTAATGCTTCGATAATTGTTAGATCGCCGCTATCAGTTGTTTCACCCACATAGTACAAAGGCATTTTTGCCGCTTGATATTGCTCAATTTTGCTGCTCAATTGCTCAGAATCTTGATTAAACAAAATCGCAAATACGTTACTGAATGCGGCTTTACGAAGCTGCGGCTTACTTGTGTGGTTGCCCATAAAGTAGTTTGCCGCTTGCGCTGTTGGGATCTGCGCTAGCATCGCTGGCGTGTTAACAAAGTCAGTGACTTGCTTAACGTACTCTAGCGCGTTATGCCATTGCTCACTTGATAGCGCCAGTGTTGCGGCTGATTTTGTAAAGGCGACAAAGTCGGCTTTGTTTGCTGCGTCAGCTTGGTATAACTCAAGTTTATTGAGTAAGTCTGCAGTAAATACCGACGCTTCATCCCAAACTGATTGACGACCAGAGTGAGTATCGAAAGCAAAATCACCAATGGTTAACGACCAGCCGTAGCTGGCTTGTGGCGCTAGGGTGGCAATAATCAACTGATGCGCTTGCGCCCAACCTTTTAGATCGTTGCTCAGTGCGTTGATATCATCAAGATCAATGCTATTGCCTGTGATATCCATCGCCTTGATTAGCGCATCTTTCACCGCAATAGTGCTAGTTATTAGCGCGTTATCTTGAGTGGTCTTATCAAGCACATCACTGCTGATAATGATTGATGCAGATTCTACCTGTGCAGCTTGCTCCATGATTGCCACAAAGCTGGCTGTTAGCTTGTTAACATCATTCAGATCTGCGCTGTTGCTGGTCTCCATTGTCAATGTTACTGGTGCAACGGTCGATGGGCTTGCTACCACTAAGGTGTTTGGCCAACCTGCCACTTCAAGGCGTACTGGATCCATTGGGTTTGGTAGTGACAATAATGGTGCCGTGCCTGGCTCTGTGCCATCACAATTTAAATGTAGTGCCCATGAGGCATCGCTGCCTGGAAGTGTTTGAGTCCAGTAGATAGCCGAGTAGGCGATATTGTTATGCACCATAATGTCGCCACCTGTTGCATGGTCGCCACGGGTCCAGTCTGGATAAACATTAAATTCAGCACACAGTCCACCCGGTGGGGTCACCGGTGGATCAATTATCTCTTCTTCAATGGTGATGTTTACATTGCTTGTTGCAGTAAGGCCTTCAGCATCAGTAGCGATAGCTTTTAGGATTACGCCGCCTACTTGTGTAGGCTTCCAATCACAGCTAAACACTTGGCTGGTGGCTGCATCGAATGCACAGATTTGCTGGTTATTGGCCTTAACAACCAGTTGGGTTAGGTCATCATCAACATCTGTCGCATTGACTGAAATAGCAACGCTTTCATTGTCAAAGAAGCTTGCACCATTACTTGGGCTAATGAAGTTAACCACAGGCGCAGTGAACTCTTCTTCCGCTTCAACAGTAATGCTGACACTTACGGTTGAAGACAGGCCTTCGGCATCGGTAGCGATGGCTTTTAATGTAACGCTGCCTGCTTGAGTTGGCTGCCAATTACAGGCATAAGTTGCCGCATTGGTTGCATTGAATGAACAAATTTGCGCGTTATTGGCTTTAATGACCAGTTTAGTTAAATCATCATCAACATCGGTGGCATTAACCGAAATCGCTACAGTGTCTATTTCATTAAAGATTGCGCCATTGTTAGGGGCAATGAATCTCACTACTGGCGCAGTAAAATCTTCTTCTGCATTATCTTTTACAGTAACCGCAACAGACTGTTGTTCGATTTTTTGGTTATTTTTATCGAATACAAAGACCTTAACCGTAGCGCTACCCGCTGCAGTAGGTGTCCAGCTTTGTGAATACAAGGTCTGGCTTGGATTAACGGCTTTTTGCGATAGCTTTTGGTTGTTAGCCCAAAACTCGACCTTGGCTGCTAACTCACCATCAACTTTGGCTTGGATCGTTGTTGCAGAATCTTGGCTTAGCACTTGGCCAGCCACTGGCGACAGAATAGCGAGCTCGGTAGGCTCTGGCTCACCCGGCTCGCTTGAACATTCGGTTAATGTCCAAAACCATGAGTCTGCGCTTGGGGTTTCCCATACGCCTGGGTTGTTTTTGGCAATAAAGCATTGGTTAGCATAAGAGACGATATCGCCATTGTTAACCTTGGTTTGACCTGGGATAAAAGCAATGATGTCACCTGGTTCTGGTTCTGGCTCAGGTTCTGGCTCTGGCTCAGGTTCTGGCTCAGGTTCGCCCGAACATACTGCTGTATCCCAAAACCAAGAACCTGCATTTGGCGATTCCCAAACACCTGGGCTGTTTTTGGCGATAAAGCATTCGCCATTAAAAGCAACCATATCGCCATTTTGCACTTTTGTTTCTCCCGGAACAAAAGTGATAACACTCGATGTTAGCGTTGCGTCAGCGGCATATAGGTAGCCACTGAACATCATACTGGTCAATGCGACAGTTATTTTATTTATTTTTATCAAGGTTTAGATCTTCTTTTATTCATTTATCTGTGTAGATAAACGCATTAATTATTCAAGAGATGAGTTATAGATGGGCTGTAAATTGATGAGCTCATAACCAACACACTCTGTTATCGATTAAAAATGAGTTGCCTATAGCGCTAAAAACATGATTAAGGACGCTGGATAAATAGCCATGTGAATAGCTAATATAGGAAACGCATTCCCGGCGAAGATATCAGCTAGATAGCCGTAACACACTCAGTTTTTAACGGCTTAAAGCCCAATAGAATAAATATGCATCAATTACTGGTGGTTCCGTTAAGTTATTGACTTAAGTCGGAAAATTGACTTTTATTTTGGCGTGGAAATGTTGGATGTTATGACTAAACTTGAGCTGGTGTGTTTACTCATGGCTGTATGAAAGGTAGATGTTTATAAAATGCTTAATTAGCTGTGTGGAATTTATAAGCTGTATATATAAACACTTTTTTTGAAAACGCTAATTTAATAAATCATTATGTATTTGAACAAATGAATCACTCTGCGAGCAGGTTTATCGCTAGGACATTTCCTTTTCTATTGTCCAATCTGAGACGTTAATGGCTTTGGCGTAAACAGGAGGTTTAATCGTTTCAATAGCGTTAATAACAGATTGATGAAATAAAACGATGATTGATTCAAATGATGGTTTGAACACCAGTCTATTTCCTAAAGGAACGTTATTTAGCGCTTCGAAGTTAAAACCTATCTGTTCATCGAGAATATTGATGATGTTGTAGCAGTGAAGATAAAGATAATCCTTATCAACTATCTTAGCGGGTACCAGCGAGGTTTGATATAAATTAAGGTCAACTAAAGGCTTGGCGTAGTCCATATCAAATAGCAGTTTAGTGCTTACAGAGATATCAAATACAGCCGCTATGGGCTTAAAGGTTTTCAGGCTTTTGCATTCAAAACTGGCGGGTATGTTTGTTGATATCGCTTGGTCTCTTAGGGTGCCTAACCTGCGACTGTCGTTCATATTGACCACAAAATTGACTTTGGCGTAGTCATTTGAAAAAACATAGTACTCATCTTTCATTGGCATCGTAGATTTATCCAGTGTTCTTATATGCGTCATGGTAAACAAGCGAGAAATCTCTTCTAAGCCTGTATTGCAGAATTTAAACCCTTGATCATTGTTATTACAAGACTTTCCTTCAAATTTGGCACATTCATTAACCCGTCATAGGCATACATCAAAAATGGCAAGACTGTCAGCCTCCCTTGTTCAAAGTAGCAGCGCACCACTCATTTCAGTATCCATATGTGATAGAAGTACAACGGATTAGCAAATTTTGCGATTTAGCTTGCCTATGTTAGTCATGTTCAACATATAATTCGCGTGATTTTCCCTATAAATTTAATTGCTTATGCCTTCTTTGTTGTTTTAGTGGGAAAAGTTCTATGTATTTTTTGGCTACACTTTGGAATTGTGAAAAAATGAAGTATTTACTCCCTTTTATGTTAGGTACAGTCGTGCTAGTTGGTTGTGGTGGCAGTGATAGTAGTGATAATCATGAGTCAGACTCAATCATTGCTGAAACGGTAAAGTGTACTAACTTGGCCGAAGCTGGCTTATGTACTCAAAATATTTATGGGGCTTGGGGGCAGATAGATCTGACATGGGCTACTTGTAATAGCGTGTATTGTTTTGAGGATGGTACAGCGCCTGCAGAAAGCCCTAGTTTGACACGTTGGCGTGAGGGGGAGCTTATCCCTGTTTATTTCCTCAACGCTGAAGACACCCGTTTTACTTACGCAATGAATAAAGCGGAAAGCTTAGTTGGCTATCAGCTATTTGATAGAAAAGGCGTGATCAAGCTGGATATCAGCGACACGAATAACATTGATTACTCAAGCGTCCCTACAGACTGGGGCTTCATTTGGAGCCAAGGTACCACTGCAGGTAATTGCGGTTCGGGCACCGTATCTGTAGGCCCTATGACGACTAACATTGTCAACCATAGTGTTGGACTTGATTACGGTATCATTCAGCCTATAGGCAATACATTTACCTGGATCAATATCGATAGCGGAAGCTTGGACCCAGACCCAAGCTGTACAACCGTTGCTGATAATGAAGTTACCCTTCATGAGCTAGGCCATGCTCTTGGCATGAACAACCACTTCGATGGCTTTGGTAATGGCGGTGCATTTAATCAAAATGCACAGAGGGTATTGCGTACTATCTATAGTAACCCTCCTGGACAGCCTTTTGATGCGTTAAGTATCGCGCAATAAGGTTAAGTGGTCGAATTAGTTAATAGTACTAATTCGACCAAGGTTAACATCTAATTCAGCTCTCAACCTTCCCTAACCAAGAAAGCCAATAAACAGGTATGACGCTAAGATCACAGCGACCCATAACACCATATTGCCAGAAGGGTACGAGCCAGAGAGTAAGCCCCCCAAGCCTTTATGTTTGTTGGCAATAATAGACTGACATAGGCTTAGTTTGCCTTTAATCGCTTGGCGAAGTGCGCCATCAGCCTTCCATATTACCGCAAACACTTTTTGCAGCGTGGCGGGGATCGCGCGGCGATAGAACCAGTCCACATCCAGGTTTGTCGAGGGCAACTCGGGCGGATACATGCCTCTGAGGTTTAACCAAACAAACGCTAGGGCTGAGAACAGCAGTAACTGAGTTTGCGCCAGTACGTGGGTCGCATCGTAAGGGTTGTAACCCGTATCATATGGTAGCAGTGAATAGAGCGCTGCTGGATAGATACCGATAGCAATACACAGGCTTGCGGCGATAAACATGGCGAACAACATATTGCGAGGCGGGTCGCTGGCGCGCAGGCCTGAGTCGTGGGCGAAGAAGGCAAAATAGGGGATCTTGATCCCTGCATGATGAAATACACCTGCAGAGGCGAAGAGTAACATCAACCAGACCCAGTCATGACCCGTTTCAAGCGCGGCAGCCATTACCATCGATTTACTGACAAAGCCGCTAAACAGTGGGAAGGCTGAAATAGAGGCGGCGCCGATAATACACAGTATCGTGGTCTTGGGCATGGATTTATACAAGCCGCCCAGTTCAGAGCCATTGATTCTGCCTGTCATATGTAGCACAGCGCCCATGCTCATAAACAGCAAGCCTTTAAAGATCACATCGTTGAAGGCGTGGGCAATTGCGCCGTTGATTGCCAGTGCGGTACCAATCCCGATCCCAACTACCATAAAGCCCACCTGGTTGATTAGGCTGTAGGCCAGTACTCTGCGAAGATCATTCTCAATCACCGCAAAGAAAATCGGGAAGCAGGTCATGGCGGCGCCAATGTATATCAACAGCTCGGTGCCTGGATAGGCGCGCGCCAGAGCATAAACGGCGACCTTAGTGGTAAATGCACTGAGAATAACGGTACCGGTTGGTGTGGCTTCAGGATAGGCATCGGTAAGCCAAGTGTGGGCGACGGGAAAAGCAGATTTAATGCCAAAGGCGATAAATATTAGCCAGCCTGCAACACCTTCTAGGCCGATATTGTCAAAGGCCAGAGAGCCAGTTTCAGCGGCATAAAATAGTGCGCCTACCAGCAAAATAACCCCAGATAGAACCTGAATGATCAGATAGCGCATGCCTGCATGATAAGCGCGGGTTGTTCTGCGCGCCCAGATTAAAAATACCGAGGTAAAGGCGAGTAGCTCCCAAAATACAAATAGGGTCAGCAGATCGCCGGCAAATACCGCGCCCAGCGCACTACCCGCATAGAGCATCGCTGCTACTTGCTGTACGGTATCTTTGACATGCAGCGAGTAGATAATCGAGATGAATGCGGCGATATGAAATACGTAACCAAACATCAGGCTCAGCTTATCTGCGCGGTAGGGCACTAACTCATAATCTAAAAATGCCAGTTGTAGATGAATGCCTTCAGGTACAGTCCACAGGTGAATGGCACTAATAACAGGAATGGCGACCATTATGGCACCGCGCAGCTTGCCGCGGGTCATTGCCGCAATAAGCCCGCCTATAAAGAACAGAGTAAAGGGCGGTAACTCAAGCATCCACATTGTGATCACCTATATTGTTGTTTTTTGCCTGTTCGGTTTCACCCTTGTGTGGGGGCTCATCTGCAGCATTTTCTATAGTGTTGTCGTCATATCCACGGTCATATTCGCAGTCATAATAGTCTTCTGGGCGCATCAAAAAAGTTCGCATCCACTTTGCAACGAATACCAAGATGACACAGCCAACAAAACCATAGAGGGGGTAAAAAAGTGGCAGGTTTTCCCAGCTATGGTAGACATGGCGATGAATGACAAAATCTAGCGCCACAAGCAGTGCGCAGCAAGCATACAAAATATACAAAACTCTTTTGATATTTTTGGGGTTATCAAACAGGTACTGCTTGTTATTTTTATTGCCCATGGCTGACTCCCGGCACAGTTAAGATAGTCTTTGCCAATTCATAGAGAGGTTGCGGATAAAGAAATAGAATCAAGCAACCTAAGGTGGTGATGGATAGTGCGATTAATGACATAAAAGGTGCTTCGTTGATGGCCTCCTTAGCGGCTGGGTGGCCCTTGCCTGGAAAAAAGGCGTGGTATGGAATAGGCAGCAGATAGGCGATATTGAGTAGTGAACTCACCATCAGCACCATCATAATGACCCAATGTTCAGTTTCCATCGTGCCCATTAACAGGAACCACTTACTCCAAGTTCCACCAGCGGGCGGTACACCAATAATGCTTAGGCTAGCGATAAAAAAGGCCGCCATGGTCACTGGCATAGTAAAGCCGAGGCCGCGCATTTCACTGACTTTCGATTTATGGGTTGCCACCAAAATGGCACCAGCGCAGAAGAATAGAGTGATCTTGCCAAAAGCATGGGTAGCAATGTGCATGGAGCTACCGATAACGCCAGATGAGTTGGCCAGCAGTGCGCCTATGGTGATATAGCCCAGTTGGCTTACCGTCGAGTAAGCGAGTCGCGCTTTTAAGTTATCCTGACGCATCGCCACAATAGAGGCGAGCAGTACCGATGCCGCAGCTAAATAGAGCAGAAATTCAGTCGTTGGTAGAGTTGGTAGTAGTTCGATACCAAAGATAAACACACAGATCTTTAATATGGTAAATACCCCCGCCTTAACCACCGCTACGGCATGTAGCAGGGCGCTCACTGGTGTAGGAGCAACCATCGCGGCAGGTAACCAGCGGTGGAATGGCATGATGGCGGCTTTACCAATACCAAATACAAACAGTACCAGTATGGCGCCGAGCAAGCTGGTATCAACATCTGTGTGAAATACGCCGCCCGGTTTGAAGTCCAAGGTGCCAGCCACAAACCAAGTCAAGACAATCGCCAGTAGGAAGAAGGCGATGGAGGTTCCAAGCAAGATCCCTAAGTATACGCGTCCTCCTTGCTTGGCCTTTTCTGTACCAGCGTGGGTGACTAAAGGGTAGGTTGACAGGGTTAACACTTCATAGAAGATAAACAGGGTAAACAGGTTGGCCGAAAATGCCAGCCCCATCACTGCACTGATGGCTAACGCGAAGCAGAGGTAAAAGCGGGTTTGATTTTCCTCGTGGTGACCACGCATATAGCCGATAGCATAAAGGGTGGTTATGAACCACAGAAAGCTGGCAATTAGGGCAAACAGCATGCCTAAGGGCTCAACCACAAACTCGACGGCTAAGCCAGGTAGAAGCTGCCACCAAAACACCTCAATAGATGCGCCTGCACTAAGCCCTTGATATAGGTTTATCACACAATACATAACGACAAGGCTGATGCTAATCGTTACAGCCTCACGAAGGTTAGGGTGTTTTCCCGTTGCCAAGATTGCCAATGTGGCAAGCAGAGGCAATATAATGGTTAGCTGTAACAACAGCTCCAAAGAGTGATTCATGGGTTAATTCCAAACAAGCTTTGAGAAGCCGCCTGTGCCACTTGCACACTAAGGCGGGTATCGATGCCGAAATAGATATTGGCCAGTACCAGTATCCAAATAGGAGCGAGGAAGGTCCAAGGTGCTTCCTGCACCGCTTCACGACCCGGCAGAGGGGGCTTGAAATAGGCTGTTTCTACGATTCGCCATACATACAGGACTGCCAGTAGTGAGCCGAGCAGTAGCAACACCGCCACTGGCCACATGTCTGCCTCAATCGCGGCAAGTAACAAATACCACTTACTGATAAATCCAACTGTCAGCGGCACACCAATCAAGCTTAATCCGCCAATGACAATGGCTGCCATTGTTAGTGGCATCTGTCGTCCTAGCCCTTGGAACTGACTAAGCTGAACGCTGCCGATGCGGTACATCACCGCACCTAAGGCTAAAAACAGTGCGCTCTTCATTAAGGCGTGATTAAACATGTGCAGCAAGGTGGCCATAAGCCCGGTGCTGGTGTTGATGGCGTAGCCAATAATCATGTAGCCAACCTGAGCGATACTCGAGTAGGCGAAAATATGTTTAACATTGGTTTTATATATTGCCGCGGTAGAAGCGGCGAATATGCCAACCAGTCCGAGCACAATAAATAAGTTCTGTAGCGGCAGGATAGAGAAGGAAAGCTCGATGCCAAATACCGTATAAGTGAAGCGGATCAGTAGGTAAACTGCAACTTTAGTGGCTGTAGCTGCGAGAAAAGCGGTCACTATTGAAGGTGCGTAGCCGTAAGCGTTAGGTAACCACAGGTGCAGTGGAAATAGGGCTAATTTTAAACAGATCCCCACCACCAAAAAGGCAAATGCAGCAAATACGGTGCGTGTTTGGTTGACCTCTGCAAGCCGATTGGCAAGATCCGCCATATTCAGCGTTCCTGTCATCTGGTATAGCAGGCCGATACCGATCAGAATAAAGGTCGCGCCGATAGTTCCCATGATCAGATATTGATAAGCGGCCCAAAGGGCGCGTCTATCTTTACCCAAAGCAATCAGTGCGTAGCCTGACAGCGAGGAGATCTCTAAAAATACGAATACATTAAACACATCCCCTGTGGCGACAATACCGAACATTCCCGTTAATGACAGCAGGTAAAGGCTATAAAACAGGGTGTGACGCTCTCTAGGGAGTTCTTTTTGAATACTGGTTTGCGCTGCAAACAGGACGACCGTGCCTATGGCTGAGATGATCAGCAATAGCAGCGCGTTGAGCTCATCGATACGATATTCGATCCCCCAAGGCGCATCCCAACCCCCAAGTTGATAAGTAATGGTGCCGGCGCTCATTACTTGTTGTAGTAGGAATATGCTGTTTACGAAGGCGAAACCGCTCACCAATAGGGCAAATAGCCACACCAGTTTTGACCGGTTCAGGAACCAGCACAAAGGCGCAGCCATTAGTGGCACAATAACTTGTAAAATAGGCAGATGTGCTAGCACTTTGAACTGTCCTCTGTAAGCTGATCTTGAATTTGGATCTCATCTTCTTCTATAGATCCGTATGACTCTTTGATTCTGATGGCTAATGCGAGTCCTAGCGCGGTCGTTGCGATACCGACCACAATCGCGGTGAGAATAAGCACATGGGGCAGCGGGTTAGAGTAGCGGCTCACCCCTTCGGCCAAGATTGGCGCGCTACCACTATCGACATTGCCCATGCTGATGTAAAAGATAAAAACCGAGGTCTGAAAAATCGTTAAGCCAACCAATTTCTTGATCAGGTTGCCATGGGCGATAACGATATAAAAACCGATCATCATCAGCAAGACTACGATCCAGTAGTTATAGAGTCCGAGTACCATCATGCCCCCTCGCCGTTGTTGTGTTTAATACCGTTAGATTCAGTACTTTTTAGTTCATGACTTTTTTGCTCAGGGCTGTTTAGCTCTGGGCTGTTCTGATTATTGGGGTGTTGTTGTGCTTCTCTGCGGCCGGCAAAGTTGAAAAATATAACGATCATCACCGAGGCGACAGTGCAGCCCACTCCGAGTTCGATAAGCAAAATACCTAGGTGCTGACCGCCAATCGGGTCCTCAGCTAATACGTTGTAATCTAAAAAGTTACCGCCATTAAATAGCGAGAGCACGCCAACACTGGCGTATAGTAAGAGTCCGGTAGCAGCGATCAGTTGGATCAGTGATTGACTAAAGATGTGCCTAGCAGTCTCTAGCCCATATAACATTGCATAGAGGATGATTGCGGCGGCAAAAATTACCCCAGCCTGAAACCCACCTCCAGGGCCAAAATCGCCGTGGAACTGCACGTAGAATGCAAACAATAGGATGATAGGGATCAATGCCTTGCTAACAATTCGCAGTACGATGTGTTCCTCATACATTTGTTCTTTGCTGCTCTCTGCTAAGCTGTTCTCATCTATTTGATATGACTTACGACGTGGCGGCAGTGATAAGAGAGACAAGACTCCAATGCCGGCAGTAAAGATCACAGCAACTTCACCTAAGGTGTCAAATGCTCGGTAGCTCGCCAGCACAGAGGTGACAATATTGGGTACACCGACCTCCTGCATCGAGTCGTTAATGTAACGAGGGGCGACATGTTGATGAATCGGTGCATCGAAACTGCCAAAATAAGGCATATCCATAGTGCCGTAGATCAGCATGCCACCTGTGATCATTACCACCAGTAAAGCTAACAAAGGTTTATGACGCTTAGGCGCCTCGGTGCGGCCTGTCATGGTGATGGCTGCCAGCATCAGTAAACCTGATATGCCTGCGCCTACAGAGGCTTCGGTAAAGGCCACATCGACCGCATCTAGTACAACAAAGAAGCTCGCAGACAGTAAGCCATAGATCCCCGTTAACATCACTACGGCCAACAGATCTTTTGTCCGAACAATGGCGATAGCAATTACGACGAGAAAGCTTAATAGGACGACATCAACTATGGTTTCGATGGCTTGTCCCCTCCCTTATTAGTTGACTCATAAAGCACAGGGTGCAAGTTATTACGTAGAGCCGTTTTGGCCAGAGCATGACTTGCAACAGGGTTGATCAATAGTGTGAACAGTAAAATCATCATCAACTTAAGCAGTACCAGCCCATGTGGATTTTGTAGCATCAGGCCAATGAGGATCATTCCTGCACCTAAGGTGTCGGTAACCCCTACGGCGTGCATACGAGTATAAAAATCAGGGAAGCGTAAGATGCCAATACCGCCGGATAGGCAGAGAAAGCTGCCGAGTAGTAAGCAAAATCCACTCGCGATGTCGAGTAAGAGACTCATTGTTTCCCCTCCTTGGTTGACGCTTGTTCTTGGGGCTGGTGATTGAATTCAACAGAGTCAGAAAATCGCAGTACACCGATAACACTGATAAAGTTGATCAGGGCATACACTAGGGCGATATCCAAAAACTCGGGTCGCCCCATTAAAAAGCCCAGTACCGAGATAAGTAGGACGGTTTTGGTGCCAAACATATTGAACGCTAGGATCCGATCATATAGCGTTGGCCCCACGATGCAGCGAATGATCGCGAGGAGCATGACTACGAGAATTGCGACTGTGGCTGCAGTTAACATCTGTTTTCCAATTCAGTTACCCGGCGATCCATCTTTCCGGCTTTTAAGATATCGATATTTTCCTTGCTCAAGGCATGGATGATGACGCGATCATCGTCTAAGCCCACCGCTACTGTGCCAGGTGTCAAAGTAATGGAGTTGGCATAGATAACCTTGGTGAGATCTGTGCGCTGAGTGGCGTCTATCGTGGCGAGGGTTGGGGAGATACTGCTATTGCCAAGCCAAATGTGTTTGACCACTGAGATATTGGCGATAATGATCTCTTTAGCGAGCCATAACATGTAGCCGGGCATTTTGGTTGAGAGGTGTATTGGTTGAGACTCATGGTCGATTACATTCATCCTGTTTGCAATATATAGCACTAGCAGGATAGAAGCGGCCCCCAGTGACAGCAGGAGTGGGTTGCTGTAATTTGAGTTTATCCACCAAAAGAGCGACAGGGTTAAGCAGAGACTAAGTGCATGGCTCGGCAAAAACCTGTTTTTTTCTTCGGGCGTTAATTTATCGTCATTTAGTCTCATTTTCTCACCGTTACCAATAAGCTTATTGAGTCGGTTAAGGGATGGTTCATGCTGTGCCATTACATTTCACCTGTGGGTTTGGTTGCTTACGAACATGAAGATTCTGCTTCGATGGCATAGAAAATTTGAGTGTGTAGTAATTGCATCGTTTCGATAGGATATGAAAAATGTTCAATGAGGCGCTCTGCTAAGTGCTCAATATTTTCATCCTTAGGCAGGCATAATTGGATCGGTTGCTTCTTTGATGTCAGATTTCCTACTCGAGTTCGATAGGCTCTATCCAGAAATACGCCCGATGCTTCACGCAAGACATAATTTGATTCTGTGGTTAAGGAACCGGCTAAAAAACCCTGAATATAGTAAACACAGGAGTTTGCAGAGAGCTCTTCAGAGGTATTCTTAAGAGACATACAAGATTCAAGCAGCGCTTTCTCCTCATCTGTAGGGGCTGCTGGGCCTGCAAATAACGAAAATGATAAGGTTAATGTTAATAATATTGATAACTGGCTGCACTTCATTAAAACCTCTTATTTTTATGTTGTTTTATTCGAGAGTCATAAATGCATAGCAAGCAAAAATAGTTATAACCCATCGAAAGGTTTTACATGTTAATAACTACTCTACACTGAAACGCAACAGAATGTTCGCCTGCTTGTTCTACTTACTTCTTATCTATCTATACGCTTGATTGCTATCTGCTTATATAGAGGTAATTTATTGAATTACCTCTACTTAGAACTCATATCTTAATGTTAGATATCATCATTTTTTTGTTACTTACAGTTAAGATTAAATGACTAGCTAGTGTAAACTCGGAAATTGCTGCTTAATTGAACGTAAATAGCGAAGTGTTTTTGTATTGCCTTGTTTTTATTGGGTTATTAGCTTGTTGTTAATGGGTGGATGGGGCTGGTGGCGAGATAATTAAGTTTTGATTTATGTTAAGTTAAGCTTGTTTATGGTTTATTTTAAGTTTATTTTAAGCTTTTATTTGGTCTAATTTATAACTCAGGACGGCGTTGTGGCCTAAATCGAAGGAAGCATTTGCTTGAATGGAACTGCCATCAAGGATCGCTATCTGAGGTCGCGATTTATCGGTATAGGCAACTCATCAACCCTAAGTTGAGCTTGGGTGATTATTTTGCACAAATCGGTGAAGTTTTGGCTGTTGTTAAAGCGATGAGCAAAGCCATAGGGCTAGGTTTACCTGCTAGACAGGCAACGGCTTAAACTAGAAAAACCTAGGCATAACGGTATCTCTGTTAGCCATTTATTTTTTAAGGTTGTTTAAACAGCGTGCTAGAAATTAAAAAATTAGCCTGACATAGAACCTTTAACTTCCGCTGAAAGATACTAAAAAGGACGCTATTCAGCGTCCCTTTTAGTATCTTCAATCATCGCCCTATTAGTCGGCTTTCATCCAGTCAACCTTAACCCCGGCTTGGTCGAACATATCTTGGCTTATTTTAATCTTCTCTGCCCAGCGTGATAAAAAATCTGCGCTTGGTTGTGGGCTATGCACTGTGCTCAAACCTGTTTGGATTATCTTGGCGGCGCAGTTAGGGCAGGGAAAGTGAGTCACCCAGATCTCACAGCCGCTAAGATCGCGTTTGGCATAGAGAATAGCGTTCTCTTCGGCATGAAGGGTTTTTAGCAGCTTCATCTCTCGGTTGTCGGTTTCGGCACTATCAGAGATCCCGTGGGGATAGCCATTGAAACCTAATGAGACAATTCGGTTATCTTCGGTGATCACCGCGCCCACTTGTGTGGAGGGGTCTTTACTCCAAGATGCAACGAGCTCGGCCATCTGTAAAAAACGTGTCGCCCATTTTGTCATCATCTCACTGAAACTCCTAAATCGATATTATTGAACAAACTGCTCTAACTAGTAGTTATTCTCTATGCAGAACAATGATAAATCAACATATAACCTATCAACAGGGAATTAAATGGCTCTGAATCAGTGATCACATATTCTTTCTAGCATTTCTTTGATGTAATCCAGAGATGCAGCGGGCTACTAAGGTTTATGATTATTGTTCGTTTCGCAAAAAGAAGTCGCACACAGATGGCAAATATCAATCAAGAAAGGCTCGTTGAACATTTTATCTCGCTAGTGAAAATCGACAGTGAATCAGGCAATGAAAAAGCGGTGGCTGAGGCGCTAACTGAGCAGCTTGGCCAACTGGGCTTTGACGTCACCAAACTAGCTGTACCTGGCGCCATTACCAATGGCTTTAATATATACGGCAAGCTACAAGGTGAGCTTGAAGGCAGCATCGTTTTCAGTAGCCATATGGACACAGTGACGCCTGGGATTGGTATCGAGCCGATCATCGAAGATGGCATCATTCGCTCTAAAGGCGACACCATTCTAGGCGGCGATGATAAATCGGGTATTGCGGCTGTGATGGAGGCGGTTCGCTGCATTCAAGAGCGTGGCCAAGCCCATAAAACCATTGAAGTGGCGTTTACCGTTTTTGAAGAGCGCGGCATGCATGGCGCGAAGAGTTTTGATATCAGCAAGATTGAATCTAAACAGGCGATCGTGCTCGATTCTGGCGGCCCTATCGGCACCATTATAACTACTGCGCCGGGTCAGCAAAGCTTGAAAGTGACGATTAAAGGTAAACCAGCCCACGCAGGGCTTGAGCCTGAAGCTGGCATCAACGCGTTAACGGTGGCTGCAGATGCGATTAGCAAGATGCAGTTAAGCCGAATCGATGATGAAACCACGGCCAATATTGGTGTGGTGCAAGGTGGTCAGGCAACTAATATAGTGATGCCAGAGCTGTATATTGAAGCTGAAGCCCGCTCACTCAATGATGACAAACTAGCAAAGCAAGTGGCGCATATGGTGTCGACTTTTGAGACTGCGGCGCAGCAACACGGTGCTAGCGTTGAGATTGACTCAACTCGCTCTTATAACGCTTATCATATCGCCGATGATGACGCGCACGTGTTAGAGATTAAAGATACTTTTGCTGCAATCGGTATTGATGCTATGACCAAGCCTACGGGCGGTGGGTCAGACGCAAATATCTTTAATGCGAATGGCTTAAAGACGGTTAACTTGTCGACGGGCATGTCGAAAGTGCACACCACCGATGAGTTTATTGCGGTTGCCGATATGCTGGCTATCACTGAGTTCGTTCACTGCTACCTAACGCGCTGATAATTAACAATGGCCAGCTATAGTGGTTGGCCTTTTTTCACTCCAGTCGTATTGATCTATAACGGCTAGCGCCTTCATTTTAGTGTGCTTCCTTGTTTCCTTTGTGCTTAAGGTTTTGTTTTGAGGTGTCAGAATAAACGGGGCTGAGCTTGCCAAGATTCTGTTCAGCATAAATTACTTGGGCATATACCCTTTGTATTCTTGTGTCACTCGCTCTGGGAGGGAAGGGCTGCTTTATGTCGCGGTCTAAATGAAGAGGGGGAGCAATTTTATAACCTTTAGTGACTGAGTTAATTGCCTGTACTGATATAAGCCCGTTTAAATTTAGATGTCCAACTATACTTATTACGGCAGTTTAAATGCTAATACTGATTGCTATAAAAGAGCGCTAGCAAAGAGTCAATCTTGCTGAACCTCTATCACTGCGCGGGAAGGTTGTTCACATTAAGGGATTAAATGATGCAAGGCTATACTAGCAACTTCAGGCTATTGGGTAGCTTGTTAGTGTTAACTGGGTTGAGTTGTTATTTTTATTACTTTATGGAGTGGTTATTCTTCCTCTCTAGACCCTCAATGTTTAGCTATTTGACGTTCACAGAAAACCTCGCTTTACTCTTCACGGCTCCTTTACCACTAATTGCAATGGTTCTACCTGCTGTCAGTGTATTGGGTTTATTATCAGTTTTCTTTAGTGGCATAAAAGGAGTGCCTAAGGTTGTCTCTAACTTGGCTCGCTATGCTATTCCTGCAATGGTTCTGACCTGTACTGCATTTTTAATGTTAGATAATTTCTCCTATACCATGTTTGGTATCGCCTCTCACTCAGCTGCATCATTAGCCTCTCAAGCTTACTATTGGATTATTATTAGCCTCTTTTTTATCTATTTCATGGGAAAACTCGCCCATGCTAGTTTGAATGATGGAGTTATCGGTAAACATTATGGGGCACTGCTTAAATTGATGTTGGTATTGCTCGGCCTTTCATCTTTATGCCTCGCAGTATCTTACAATCAACCTATTTCCACAGTGCTCGGGGTGAGCGCAACAGCAGAGAGAGACAAGCTACCCAATATTATTTTCTTTGGTGCCGATGGGGTGAATAGCAGCAATATGTCTATCTATGGTTATCAGCGGATAACCACACCATTTCTGGACAGTATCGCCCATGAAAGCCTTGTTTATAGAAATCATTGGACTAACTCAGCTAAAACAACGGGCTCTATTGGCTCGCTATTAACGGGTAAGTATCCCACTCGAACTAAGGTTATTTTCAGGCCGGATACCTTTAAAGGGGAAGATATGTTTCAGCATCTTCCTGGGATCTTGAGGGAGCTTGGATATTATAATATTGATATCAGTCTGAGGCATTACATCGACTCGGAAGATCTGAAAATGCGTAATTCATTCGATTACGCTAATCATAGGCAGTTGGATCAGCAAGGCTCAGATCTTAAAAATTTCTTTCTATTGCGCTGGCCTAGCTCGGTGCAGTTTATTGAAGAAAACTGGCAGCGGTTGTTTCAACGTCTGGCACACTTGAGTGGTTATATTTCTATGGTTTATCCACATAAACTCGTTAACCAAGGTGCTAAGGTTCCGCCGCACCTTTCAGATATTGGTCGCATCAATCAATTGAAAGCTCAAATCTTACAGGCTCCAAAACCATTTTTCGCTAACGTACATTTGCTCGGGCCGCACGGGAGCCGATTTGATTATCAAGAGCCTATTTTCACCAAGACGAAGGAACAACCCGAACATTGGATGATTGATCATTATGACAATGCAATCTATCAATGGGATGCATATAGCCGAGAAATATACACACTGTTAGAAGAGTTAGGAGAGCTAGATAACACCCTGCTGATATTCAGCAGCGATCATGGCAAAGGTCATACTGTAAATGAAACTCTGCCCTTGATCATACGTTATCCAAATAAAGAGTATACGGGATCAATAACTCAGGCATCTCAGAGAATGGATATAGCGCCAACCGTTTTATCATACTTAGGAGTCACACCGCCGCAATGGATGGACGGCCATAGCCTGCTATCTCGAGAAGAAGATTCCTATCCAATATTTATCGTTACCTCTTCGAAGCAACAGTTAACCAATGCGGGAGAGTGGAAGGTTGCAGCGAATTTAAAGCCGCCTTTTTACTCTTTGGGGACTATCTCTATGGCCTATTGTGGCATTCTATATTCCATGGATATTAACGATATTCAGCACCCTTTGCTTTCCCAACAAAGAGTGCACTCTAAAGCCGCCACATGTCCTGATGTCGAACTAGAACCTATGCTGGCGTATGGGATGATTGTCACCCACCTCAAAGAGATGGGGTACAATACCGATCAGCTTAATGTAGAGTCTCGCTTAAGGCAGTAAAGAGTTCGAACGCTCTGAGGTACAATGTCCTTACTCATAATAGTAAAACATCCCTGTAAAGCCTGTTCAAAGCCTTCTTCATGATAGTCAGGGAATATATCTTCTCTTGTTGCCAGTAGGTGTTCCACCTGTGAATCACTTTTGGGAACAAACTCGATAATTAAATAATCGGTGACTAGGTTGTGTAGTAAGTGAATAATCTTCTTCAGTGGTACATTGTTGCTTATTGCCAGATGGTGTATCAATGCTAAGGCAATAATCACTTCAAATTTCTCCCTGTCTACAAATGAACTTCGCTCCTCATTACCCCAACCTATCGATGGGGAGGGGTTAAACAGATCCAACACGACAGGTAATACGTTCTTGTCTCCTTCAGCTCTGACTTTAAGGTAGTTTTGCTCAACAGCTAATTCGTCAAAGTCAAAAGAAACGACTCTACGTGAATACTTACTCGCTAAACGGCTAAAGTGACCATTGTTGGCTCCAAGGTCTGCTAAAAGTGAGACGGGCTTGGCGAAACTTTTCAAGTAACCTTCAATAAGCTCTTGTTTACCTAGCATTGAAGCTTGCGTGTAGTTGGTATTTTCATAGTAGTCACTCCACTCAGTATTAGTCGATGGGCATCGTAGTCCTTCAACGTAAGCCTTTAAGCTTTCGATTAGTGCACCAAGTTTGCTGATATCCATTTTCGAGCTCATTTTCTCAACTTGTTGACTACCATTCCCCCCGCTGGCGCTATAACGAGATTGCATTTTCGCATGCAGGTGAATGTGTGACAGGGCATTGAAGCTAAACCAAGTGCGGACTGGCAATAAGCGGCTGGTTAGATCGAGCGGTATACCGTCGATATAGAGTTCTGCCATACGCCCTAAGCGATGATCGCAGTACTTCTTTAGCAGCAATGGAGCTAAAAAGTGTTGGCAAAACTGACGATAAGCGACCCAAGGGCCTTGTCTGTATGGGGCAAATGAGAGAGTGTCGATAAGCACTGGCCTACCTTCGTAAAACTGAATATTAAATGCACTGGCATCTTTGAGGGTAAAGCCAAAATCTAAGGCTAATAGTTGAATGTCTAATGTCAGCTTCGCAGCATCTTGCAGCTGACTGAAACTCCATTCGTATGGATAGGTCAGATAGGGAATAAGCACTGGTTTAATGACTTTATGTACATTATCCCTGCAATGCTCATCGAGGCTCATCTCTTCATGGTCGACGATATAACCTTTTTTAACCAGAGCTTGGTGTAGACCACTTTCAACATAAGCATCAAATTCCTCTTTGTATGAGGAGTTAACCTGTCGATACAAGCTACCTTGCTTACTGAAGATAAAGCCACTGTTATCACGAAAAGAAGCCCTATGTACCTCAATATCATCCATAGAAATAATCCATTAATTAACGAGTTAAAAAATACATAATCTAAGATATCACTATAGCTCATTTACAATTTGCCCAATGGTAAATGCCTAACTATATTCAATAAACCCCCATTCAATCGACTTTCAGAACTGGAGAGTGCGAAATGAAACGCAACCAAATTGGGAAAACGATTATCATCTCAGCCACCTTGGCTATGCTCAGTATGCCTGCCTATGCTTATTTGGACCCGGGAACTGGGAGTATCATTCTTCAGGCTATCATAGCCTCTGTTGTCGTGGGTTTTGCCAGTATCAGACTCTGGTGGGATAAATTTATCGGCCTCTTCAGTTCACGTAAAAATGACAAGAAATTTAACCAGCAAAATAGTGAAAGCGATGAGGTAATAACAGATAAAGAAGGGGAGAGCTAAGTATTCGAAACTTATAAAAAAGCTCGGCCTAGGCCGAGCTTTTTATTGATCTAGACAGTAGGCTAAACCTTAAAATAGCTCACCGTTAAGCAATAGGTGGCAGGCAATACTGGCTGCATAGCCTAAGGCTATCACTGGCATCCACTTTAGGTGACCAAAGAAGGTGTATTTGCCGTGGGCTGCACCCATTAGCGCCACACCAGCGGCTGAGCCGATTGATAACATGCTACCGCCCACACCTGCGGTTAAGGTGACTAATAACCAGTTGCCTAGGCTGAGTTCTGGTTGCATGGTGAGTACCGCAAACATTACCGGAATATTATCCACAATTGCCGATAGCACGCCGACCATGATATTGGCCCAGATTGGATCCCACTGGTTGTACATCACATCTGAAACCATGCCGAGATAACCTAATAAGCTTAGGCCACCCACGCACATTACAACGCCGTAGAAGAACAGTAAGGTGTCCCACTCTGCATGAGAAACACGCTTAAATACGTCAAATGGTACCACAGAGCCTAGGCGCTTCAGGGCAGCTTCATCTTTATTGGCCATTGCAACAGCTTTCTTTTTCTCTAGTGAGCGAGGTAGGGTTTTGCGTAGGAAAAAGCCAAAGAACTGTAGATAGCCTAAACCCATCATCATGCCGATAACTGGTGGGAAGTGGACCAAGGCGTGGAAGCTAACCGCTGTTGCGATAGTCAGAATAAATAGCGCCACAATACGTTTAGCACCACGTTTTAGCTCGACCTTTTCATTGGCACAATTGGGTTTAGTCTTAGGCACGAAGAACGACATTATGATTGCTGGGATAATGTAGTTAACTAGTGATGGAATAAACAGATCGGTAAACTCAACAAAGCTGACTAAACCTGCTTGCCAAACCATCAAGGTAGTGATGTCGCCAAATGGACTAAATGCCCCGCCAGCGTTGGCAGCGACGACAATATTGATACAGGCAATATTGATGAACTTTAAGTTGTCACCCCCCACTTTCATGACTACGGCACACATTAATAGGGCGGTCGTTAGGTTGTCGGCGATAGGTGAAATAACAAAAGAGAGAAAGCCTGTTAGCCAAAATAAGGTGCGGAAATTAAAGCCTTTGCTTACCATCCATGCTTGCAAACCATCAAACAGACGCCTTTCTTCCATGGCGCTGATATAGGTCATTGCCACAAGTAAAAACAGCAATAGCTCAGAGTATTCCAGTAAATTATGCTCTAAGGCCTGTTTAGCCACTTCAATTTGGCCTTGTTGCTGATAAGCAAAACCTATCATTAGCCAGATGATCCCAGCGGCTAATAGTACAGGCTTTGATTTACGTAGCTGTAGGTATTCTTCACCCATCACCAAGCAATATGCTAGAGCAAATATAATTAATGCTGCATAACCTACACCCGATTGTGTTAGATCTAATCCTGCGTCGCTGGCGAAGGCAGGCATTGCGATTCCCCAGGATACTAAAGCTAAGATTAAGTGGCTGACTTTCATGGTATTTCTCGACTCCTTGAGGCGCTAATAGGTGTTTGAGCTATTCATCATTACTTCTAAAAAGATTGGTAATGCGCTGTGTTAATGTTAAGTGTTATTTTTGTTGCGTATTTTAACGTGATTGCAACTAACAATACAGGTGTAATACTTGGTTTCTTGCTAGTACTTTAGTTTAAGAACTAACTAAGTATGCTGGTGGGTAGCGTTTTATGCTAAAGCTTGTATTTAGAGGGTTATATTGACTGGTATTGCTTTGAAATGAAGATTTTAAAAGTGGTGTTGTAGCGAATAAATAGATAGAGGCGCGGTTTAGATTGTCCCGCGCCAGAATTAATCAACTCTTGAAAACTACGCTGTCACTGAGCTGAGCAGTTAAAAGCTTAGCTGCCAATAAACTTAGTGATAAAGTTACCGACGTTACTGAAGCTTGCTATACCCATTCCCATTACAATCACAATACCCATGATCGAAAGGTAAAGCGGGTGCTTGTAATCACCGACAATATCTTTGCGGCGAGTGGCCATAAGCATGAATGCCAGTACTATAGGCAGGATGAGACTATTGATTAAGCCTGCCAACATTAACAATAGGATTGGCATGTCCATCATTACGGTGCCGATGCTGGTGAGGGCGATAAATCCGATGCAGCAGTTTTTCTCGTTGCGCTCAATCACTGGAAATAGCGTCTTGATCAGCGATGTTGCCATATAGGAGTTACCGACAACAGAGGTTATTGATGCAACGAACAGTACCAACCCAAAGATAAAGTAACCAAGGTCGCCTGCGCCTTGTTTAAATGCATCGGCAGCTGGATTATTGCTATCTAAAACACCGCCAGCAGCAATCACGCCAAATACTGCAAGGAAAAGTAAAATGCGGATAACGACAGCAATCGATATTCCCGCCCAAGCAGCAGACTTAATCGCACCAATCTGCTCTTTTCCTTGTAGGCCAATATCCACCAACCTTTGTGCGCCAGTGTAATATCCACCCACTGCGCCGCCTACGATCGTCAAGGTTGGCAGCAGCAAGTTTTCTACGTTCATTGGCATAACCGCAGCGGTTAGGGTTTCACCCATAGGCGGTAGGCTGGTCATGGCGACGTAAGCGATTAAGATAATCATAAACAGGCCCAGGTAGCGCGCCATTTGATCCATTCGCTTTGATGCATTGTGCACCACAAATAGTAAGCACCCGACAACACCTGTGAATAAGGCGCCCCATGTGGTATCCACGCCGGTGAGTACGTTTAAACCTAGTGCCGAACCACTGACGTTACCGAAGTTAAATGCGACGGCTCCCAGTGCCAGCAAAATACCGATAAAGTAACCCGCGCCAGGTGCAATTTTGTTGGCAATGTCTTGAATGCGCAGACCCGATACACCGACTATGCGCCATAGGTTCATCACAATAGCAAAAGTGATAAACATGGAGGCAAAAACGGGGAATGCCATATCTATCTTGTAAATGTTGGTAAAAACAGCTGTTTGCGTTAAAAACCCTGGCCCAACAGATGTTGTCGCCATTAAAAATGCGACACTTAATACCGCTTTGTTTTTCCAAGCGGGAAGGACTGATGTTGTGCTTGATTGGTTTGCAGTTGTGGTTTGCGTGGTCATGCTGTTCTCAAAATGGTTGTCTCTCAATTTATAAAAATAGAGAAACAACTGACCGAGATCAGTTGACGCAAAGCAAAAAGATGAAGATAGGAGGTGCCACGGCGGGCCGCTTTTTGCTGGGGGCGGATATTAATGATTCACTAAAAACAAGTCAACTATTTAGTCATCAAATTCAGATGTTTGTTGAACAGAGTCAAATGGCATACTCAGTTAAGTTGAGCAGCCACCCACTTAGACGCGCAGGTGATGCAGTTGCTTAATGATTTTAAGCAACTGCTCAGTAGCATTACTGCTCATTCAATGCGTTAAAGATTTCAGCTGTCATAAAAATATAATGCTGGGGGATCTCTAAGGGCCCTTTTTGAGTCGGGGATAAGCGCTGTTTGTTGGTGTCAATTTGAAAGCCAAACGCGAGTAGACTTTTAATTGATGGCTGATTGTCTTCAGTCACATAACAGTAAATTTCATCTAGCTGCAAGATGTTAAATCCGACTGTTAATACCTGCTGCTTAATATAACGATTAAGCTTTTTACCTTGATACTCACCAGTGAGCCAGGTGCCGATCTCTGCACGTTTTTCCGCTAAATCAATATTTTTTAGTCGAGTAAAGCCAATGACGTTATGTGTTGAACCGCACCTTATTGTGAATAGTAAGCTATTGGGTTCGCTCAGTACTCTTTTGAGATAACCGTCAAAAGCATCGGTTGTCCCTTTAGGGAATCGTGCAAATCGCCAAATATCAGGGTGCATGCCAATCGCTTTTAGTGCTGCGATATCTTCAGTTATGAGAGGTGATATATAGGCATTCTCATGTTTAAATGAGCTGCACAGAGTTTGAGTTGCAGAAGTGTATTGTTTAAGGTTATTTGCCATAGGAAACGACAGCTGAATTGTGGGTTGAATATTGTTAATTAAGAGGTCCTGATTATAGCAATCGGAAGTGCTTTTTAGCTAATAAACTAGGGCTTGTATTTGAAGATTGATAGATGACACATATTGAACTGAGAATGTCGCTATTAGTCGTCGATAGCTGGCGTATTTAATCTTGCTATGAGAGTTTCTTCACTTGAGCATATGCCGTGTATTGCCTACAATAGCGCACTTTTTATTTACTGCAATTTTTACTATAGGCCAGGATTATGTCAGACACGACAGCACAACCAGCTCTACCAGATCGTCTTTCAGTTAACCCACGTAGCCCACACCACGTGGCTGCAATCTTTGAATTCGATATCGGAATCAAGGTTAACGGCAATGAGCGTTTTGATGTTGAAGAGTACTGCATCAGCGAAGGTTGGGTAAAAGTGCCTTCACACAAGGCATTAGACCGTCGTGGTCAACCGCTGATGATAACTGTAAAAGGTACTGTTGAAGCGTTTTATAAGTAAGAGTTTCCTCTTAGTTAGCTTCTCAACCAAGAGAAAGGTCGCTATATAGCGGCCTTTTTTGTTTTAATAGCCACATAAGCGCTGTCTCAGTCACTTGCCGCAAGCCAGTGTTTACTGTTTGCCTGCTATATATTGTGGCGGTCGCTAGACCCTATCCTTTAATTGGAGAGCTTGAATGTCTTTTACCAAAATAATCCTTAGTATGGTTTTGCTGGTATCTTCCCTTGCCTCGGCTAACCCCACTTCAAGTTTTAACTCAAGCGCAAATGAAACTCAGAGCCTGCCTTTGCCGCTATTGCAGAGCAAGCAAGCTTATCCGCCTGTTGCCGTTAACACCCTGCATTCAGCCAAAGATCTTATCGTTGCATTTGATAAGCAGGGCTACCAGCTTGAAGCTGTTAAAAAGAGCCATATGCTGCCAAGCTACTATGTTGAAAACTTACCTCATGATTTAAATGAGTTGCCTGTTTCGCAAAAAACGTCGGGTTTCATTCGCCTGTTATTGCCGACAATCAAGGCTGTGAATCAGCATATTTTGCTGATTCGAGAGGAATTACAGACACTGTCAGTTAAACCTAAATCCCAGTGGACCGAGGCTGAGAGTCTTTGGCTGCAGCGCTTAGCTGACACTTATTCGGTTAAGTCGGGTACGATAGCTGAGTTACTTTTGCACATAGATATTATTCCTGCGGGGATGGTGCTTGCTCAGGGGATCGATGAGAGTGGCTGGGGCACCAGTTATTTCGCCATAGCGGGTAATAACCTCTATGGAGAACATCTGCCCCATGATGGCGGTAAGTTTTTAACGACGCCAGGCGGTCATGTCAAGGTGGCGGCATTTAATAATCTGTATCAGAGTACCGCCAGCTATATGCATAATCTCAATACAACCTTAGCTTATAAAGAGCTGAGACAATTACGCCAACAATTACGCGAGCAAAAAAAGTTAACTGGCTATGAGCTGGTGCAATCCTTACTGCATTACTCTAGCCGTGGTCAGGCTTATGTAGATAACTTGCGAGCGCTGATTAAGCATCATCACTTAGATGATTTCGATTCTGCGAAATTAAGCAAGGTTGACAGTGCTCGCTACCGCTTTGCCGACGCTGGCAATGACTAGTTTGGTTTAACGGCAATTGCCATAGCCTTGTTTGAGACGGCTAACAAACAAGGCTAAGTCAGCCTCAACTTTTAAGCTGCGACTTTTTGCAGACTGTAACTGTTATACCGGACTCGTTAGTTAATAATCGAGTCCGGATAGCTAAGATTAGTGACTAATCTTGCTAACTTACACCGTGCGGAAACGACGGATAATTTCAGCTAGATTTATGGCCAACTGACTTAATTCGTTGCTTGATTGAGAGACTTGAACGGTTCCCTCACTAACTCGGCAGGCAGCATCGTTAATATTAATAATATTTTGGCTAAGCTCCTCCGTTACCGCTGTTTGCTGTTCGGTGGCACTGGCTACTTGAATTGCCATATCATTTATTTGAGTGATTGCCGCGTTGATATCACCAATGGCATCGCTGGCACATTTTGCCTGCTCAACACTTTGCTTCATCTTATCCCTACTTGAACTCATTACGTTTACGGCTGTTTGTGACCTTTTTTGCAACCGTTCAATGGTTGTTTTAATCTCATGGGCTGAATCTTGAGTGCGGCTGGCTAAGCTTCGCACTTCATCTGCAACGACCGCAAAGCCTCGCCCTTGTTCTCCCGCACGAGCGGCTTCAATCGCGGCATTCAGGGCCAGTAAGTTAGTCTGGTCTGTAATATTGCTGATCACCTCAACGATAACCGATATGGCATCTGTGTCCTGTTGAAGTTGGGTGATCACCTCACTTACCGCAGTGATTTCAGATTCTGACTCATTAATCGCTACCATGGTATCGGCAACGACGTGGCTACCACTATCGGCTGCATTAACGGCCAGTAAGGCCTGCTCTGCGGTTTGGTTTGTATTACGGGCAATTTCTGTAATTGAACTTTGTAACTCAGTCATTGCGGTGGCAACCTGATCCACCTCATGTTGCTGATGTCTCACTCCACTGGCAGATTCCTCTGCAATAGTGCTAACTTCTTCCACCGCAGCGGCTAATTGAATGGAGGCGGCTCCAATTTGAGAAATGATATCCTGCAACTGATTGCGCATCAGCAGTAAAACACCTGCTAATTCGCTAAACTCAAGGCTGTTAAATTTGCTGATATCAATATCGATAGTTAAATCACCATCAGCAATCGCAGATAGGACTGATTTAGTGGCATGCAGAGGTGACAAAATGCGTTTTAATAGGAATACCGCTGAGCTAGACAGTGCAAACATAAAGAGGATGGCAACAATAATCGTACTGCGATTTAGGGCTGTCATTGCATCATCGGCCGCACTTTTAGCGGCTTTAACTTTTGCTGCCTGCTTCTCCATTAATAGGAAAATACCTTGCTCTACATTGTTATAAATATGCCAGGCATCCATTGAACTTAGCATTTGACCCGCAGCGGCAGCACCTTGAGAGGTGTCACTTTGTAAAAAGTTATGATGTAAACGGCTAAACTCGGCTAGTGGTGTCTTGAGTTGATTTATCTGGGTTAGGGTATCAGCGCTAACGATCTCATTAGATCTGACCACAATATCATTAATATCGACAACCTGTTGATTCAAGTACTCCCTTGACTCTTCACTAATAGGAGAGGCCTGTACTCGACGCAAGCTATATCCTAGCTGTTCTCGACGTAATCCCGAAACTTTATTAAGTAATTGGGAAATTAGTTCACTAGTTTGGTTTTCATGTTCAAGAGTATATATTTGCGCTTCCAATTGCTTGCTGTGGTATTTGATAAGACCAAGAGATAGAGCAAATATCAATAATAGGCTACTAAAAAGAGTGATAAATAGTTGCTTGATGGAAAGTTTAGACATAGTGAAATCGTTATTGCCAGTGCTTAGGTATTAAATTGGTGGAAATATTATCAGTTTGTTGGATATAAACTGTGACCAACTGATGATTATTACTTTGTGAAAATTTTTTTTGGTTAATTAAGCTTGTCGTAAACTAGTTTTTAACTTGGTTGTAAGCTGTGAGCTTTAAGGTTTTTTAATGTTTATGTTTTGAAACTAATATGTTTAAGCTTTGCACTTGGTTTTTATGTATTGATTTTTGTGTTTGCTGTTATTTTTGGTGTAGTGTGTTTTTATTGCTGGGAAGTGGCTTTTTGCTTGGCGTACAATGTGCGCGTTGGTTTAAGTTGTTGTAGTCAGCTGTGTTTTTCTTGGTTGGTATTCTTTTGTCTACCTATTGTATATGGTGGCTTTATCTATGTTTCAGCCGGTATATAGCAAGGGAGATTGCTAGTGCAGAATGTTGATTGAATATTGGGACGAACATAGATGGGGTAATATTTGTGAATATTCAAATTGATTAGGAAGAAGAACTGTTCCGATAATGAGATAATGACCCTTATGTTTGGATAGTTTTTTAGAATGACTTTAATCCTGTATCTATATTTAATCCCATTCTTAATGTTAGTGAATTATCCTTTATATTAATGGTGAAGCTTAGTAAGGAAAAGATACATGTAGTTGTTTTGGTAAAAACGGTAACGCTAATTTACTACTACTTGTATTTGTAATTAAACCTTAATTGTTGGACTCTATTTAACAGGTGTCATCGCAAAAAAAAGTCTGGTTTAGCCTGTTCTTGTGCCGTTGGCGTCCATTATATATAGAAAGATTTTTGTCTGGAGTCGAAACGCCTTCTCGCTTAGAGATGATTACAATGCTGTCATTGCTAAAAAAGGCCATAGCTTTAAGTGATATTGCTGGTTGTCGGCTTTATCTTATGGAAATATTGTCGACTTACTAAGTCTGAGTATTGCCTGTATGAAGTTATCACCCTTTAACTTTCCCTATGGCTCACTCGCTCTGCTGTTGCAGAGTTAAGTGTTTCATTAGATTCATATTGAGGTTTGTTTTGTCCGTTTTTTACCATAGTTGTCGGTTTTTCTTTATTCCTCTTTTTCTCACCGCTCTTGCTGTAGCTTTGCGTCACGTATACCAAACAAGTTTACAAGACTGGCAGGGGATTATTGAGCAACTTCCCTTTTGGTTGCTGCCCGCAGGAATTGCGATTTCGTTGCAATTTAATCGCAGTCGATTGGCGTATCTAGCGCTATTGATGTTGGCCTATTACCTTAGCTCAAGAGGGTTGTTATTTGACGTAACAGAGTCTAATTCCTATTCAAACCAGCTCTTACTTGGCGGAACGTTTACTCTTGCCGGATTCGCGTTTATTAAAGATAGGGGGCTGCTGTCTCCCCATAGCATAGTGAGAGTCGTTGGTGTCTTACTGAGCTTTGCGGCCGCATTTGCTTGGGTCTGGGCGAATAATCAATTTAAGTTTCAGCTCGATGGCTACCTTGGAGATGCATTGAGTATGGAGCTGCGGATCACTGCGCCTATCTATCTCTGTTCGGTGCTTGTGTTGATACGCGGCGCCTGGCAGGCGAATTTAGTTAATACTTCCATCTTTATTACCTTAGCGTTTTGGCTAGCGCACTTTGTTTATCCGGGCTCAGTGCCGCTGTCTATTTCAATGACGATACTCGCTACAATTTATATTTTAACGGTGCTGACCGATTCTTATTTTTTAGCTTATCGTGATGAGCTGACAGGTTTGGCTTCACGTCGCGCCCTGTTTAACTTAGTGCTTTCTTTAGGCCGCAAATACAGTGTGGCGATGCTGGATATCGACCATTTTAAGAAGTTTAACGACACCTATGGACATGATGTTGGCGATCAGGTGCTGAAATTAGTCGCCAGTAAAATCGGAGGCGTTCGCGGTGGTGGTAAAGCCTTCCGTTATGGTGGTGAGGAGTTCACCATTATCTTTCCCCGCAAAGATATACCATCGACGTTGGATTACCTTGAAGAGGTGCGTCAGGCGATTGAGGAATACGATATCGTGCTGAGAAATGATAAGCGCAAGAGTCAGTCCAAAGCGACCCGTGGTAAGACTCAACATAAAGCTAAAACTGTGAGTGTCACCATCTCTATTGGTGTTGCTGAGCACCAAAGTAGCGAAACCTTTGAACAAACTATGAAGCGTTCCGATCAAGCGTTATATAAAGCGAAGAAGAAGGGCCGTAATCAAGTTTGCAGCTAATAAGAGGCTAAATTGGTAGTCTTATTTGAGATTGTCGATAGATTGCTTTTACTCCTAAATAGTGCGCTTTGTGTATCGATTTTAAGTAATAAATCAGATTCGAAGCGTACTATGTTTCTAATTGGTAAAAAATGTGGTCTATCGTAGTATTTTCGTCAGAATTTATCGCTACTATTGGCAGCAAGCTACATATGGTTAACTAATTACAAGGAGTACTTATGTCTATTAGCCATCAGCAAAAAGTGTACATTCCCAAGAGCGTTCGAGCCAATCAGTACATCACGGCGGAAATTAAAGTAACGGATGCTTTATTGGCCCATTACCCTGATTACAAAACCTGTTACGAGGCACTTAGCCGCGCTATCTTTACATTAGGTGAGCAAGAAGAGTTATTTAACCTGCATGTGATCACCAACGATAAGTTACCTGTGGTTCGTTTTCACTCCGAGGCATACTGCTTTCCGACCGAAGAGCAGATCATATTCTTTTATAACCCTGAGTACCATGAAGCGCAAAGCCTTCATAGTAAAGATGATTACCGAGCAAGAAAAATCAGAATTGCATTCTTAGCGACGGGCGATGAAATTCGCAGTAACTCGGCTAGTTTCCACTTGAAAGTGCAATCTTTCCTCGCCAAGCTGACTCCGCAATTGCCAGAGAAAAACTTAACGATCAAAATCCGTGATCACCAACATCTCTCTTATGATCTATTTGCTAAAGCTAAGGGAAATAAAGAGAGTTATGGCTACAAGCTGCGATCCATTAGCGACAGATATAGAGCAAGGCAGTGTCCGCTCCCTGAAGCTCACGGTTCACTCTGTTATGTCACCGTAAAGCTTCCCTTAAGTCGTAAGCTTAAGCAGGCTATGTTGCCAGAACATGCCAATGACTTTACACCACTATATCAAAAGCTTGAGGATGCATTTATTCAAGCAACGTCAGCTAAACAGCTTAAGCAGATTGCTATGGTTGCTAATGGCTTAACTCCGCTTGTGCGTAACAGTAAATATGATCAAGTCGATGGAACCGATGAAGTACAAATGCTTGGTTTCGACCCAAATATTGAAGAGCAGCAATTTATTCGCCATTGGGACGGCAATAAGCTCGTCGAAATGGTTAGCTTTACTATCGCCGCAGGCGTTAATGACTGTAAAGATGGCGCGCTTGGGCGTTATTTGAATCGAGTCGAAGATGCGCTAAGAAGTATGACATCAGAATTAGCGTTAGATAAGTCACGCGATGAGCTTATCGTGCGGTTCCATCAGCATATTAGTTATCAAGCCCCTGAGCAGCTGTTGAGCTGATATTATTGATAAGCTTCACTATGTAGCCCTTCAATCCTAGCGGGATTAGAGTCTTGTGTGACCTAATGATGTTTCTATGGTCGGCAAGGCTCTTTATATAGGGCTGTTCATTGCTGAGATACAGATTGCTGGGTTGAATTTTTCGTCAAACCCTTTGGCTTTTGTTAAATATCAGACTCAAGAGTGACGTTGAGTGCTTGCAGCGCGCACCAGTTAGTTTACTAGTGGGAGGTGGAAAAATTACCGATAAGCTGATTGTCACCATTAATGATTTTACCTTGGCAGGTTTCGTCACAGTAGATAAAGTCGATATTTCTATCTACGACATTTCCCTTCACTAAAACATGTCGTAATAGTACATCACCATTTAGCTGGTGGATAAGAGAGTCCCAAGAGATGTTGTCTTTAAAAATATTAAAATTTACTTTCATTTATTACCTTTTCGTGTGGTTTTAGTTTGTATGGTTTTCTTTTTTGATTGGTGAAACCAAAATCGTTTTGGACCCGATGAGCGAGACATAGTTAGCCTGATGTGTTGAAGATATTGAAGATAAAGTTAGAAAATCTAAGGTTTGTCTTAATTATTAAATGTTTAATTTGTATTTATAGGAATATAACGAAGTCGATCAGAAACGTAATGACATATACAAGAAGCAGATGGTAGAAATGTTAATGTTTTCGCAGATACGGTATAAATTTTTTATTAAAGCTAATTATTTTAAGTTAGTTTTTAAGATTCATTCTTAACGTTAGTTTAAATGACGTAAATGACGTAAATGGCCATTAAGCCATTTACGTCAACTTACAAAGTTACAGCGCGACTACGTTAGCTGCTTGAAGGCCTTTTTGACCTTGCTCTACTTCGAAAGATACTTTTTGGCCTTCAGCCAAAGTTTTGAAGCCGTCTGAAGTGATTGCACGGAAGTGAACGAATACGTCAGCGCCGCCGTTGTCTTGAGTAATGAAACCAAAACCTTTCTCTTCGTTAAACCATTTTACGATACCAGTTGTATTAGACATGATGTGTCCCTTATATATAAATTCATAAAAAATTCGCATTATGCGATGCACTGAAAAATTGAATTAACTGTGATGATGAAGATAAGGGCAAACTGAGGATAACAACAATAACGAAGGAATTCTGAGATTTTACTTTTTACTTATGTTTCATTAATCACTCTCAATAGCAGAGCGTGATAAATAGTACCCGATAATTGAGTATTGTCCATATTTATTTTTCGTTTTTAATTCAATCAAGCAATTTCTTTGGTCAAAATAGCTCATTTGAACCATGGAACTAAAGTGCCACTTTTAACGCTATTTTGATGTTTCATAAAGCTAATCATGTTTGGTGACTCAGCGATGTCGTGTAATCGATACGGGATACGTTCAATTTTTTCCTCGTTCTTGGCGGAGTAGCCCAATTCAACTTTTCCAAAGCCAAGTTGAAATAGGCCTAGAAGACCTATTTTTTACCAGCTCCCCACTTTTCCTTAGATTGCTATCTAAATCAGTTCGTTGGCAATAGCCATTAAATGCAGCTCTAATTCATCTTCTGTTTTGGGTAACGAATCTAATTCAAAGGTTAGTGGCTTACTGCCATTGAGCATGAATACAGAGTTGGCTCCATGATCGTAGTGAAACCATTTCCCATTTACGCATAGATCGGTGTAACAATTTGGTAGTAATTCCATAAGGTACCTCTACATTCTAGGTTTCATTATAAAAATTAGGTGCTTAAAGCCATGACACTGCAATTGTGTGATGTTTGCCAAGTAGGCTTTGGCTTGGTTTGTGAGCCAGTTCACCTTTATATGGCCTGAAAAGGCGTAGGCACTCATTGATCTAAATCAAACCTGAGAGAATTAGCCTATTTCAGAATGAGTGGTGGCGACATAAATGACTATTTTTAAAGCTGAATTCAATCTATGTGAGTGTAAAGTATGGCTAAATTCATTTGATGGTGTGATTTACTTTGTTTTTGAAGTTTTCCGGTGATAATCCTCACACCTGTCAGTAGGTTAGAGTATCGGTAGTCGCAGCGAAGGCGATATGCTGTCGACTTCGCTGAGTGGCCATCTCTCGGGATCTTTGTTTTGCTGTTTCAGTCCTAATGGTTTTGACTATGGCTGTTGTTCATTAGTTGGGTTTTTAGCGTTAGACTAGAAAAACTCGCATCAGATTTACACTAGTGCCTAAAATCGAATGAAACCATATCCATAACCATAATCATGAAACAAGAGATCACCATCTCGCTTCCCTCGCTTATTCATCGAATTGGCCGTGAAGCGGTTAAACAGGCTCAAGTCATTGCTAAGCAATTCGATTGTGAGCTTAAGCGCGTGCGCCGTTCACGCAATTGGGGGATTACGGGGGGGGCGGTAAATATTCAAGCCATGCTCCAGCATATTAAAACGCAGCAATTAACCGCTGGCGATTGTAATTATAACCACCTGATTAAAAAGATCGACACAGGCCTACTTGGCCATGCCGACAAACTTGAGCCATTAGAGGCTAAACTAGTACGGCTTATTCAGCAAAATCCTAGCATTACTCTAGCAGAGCTTATCCACCTTACTGACTGTACGCTGTCTGAAGCCAGAACGGCTCGCTTCGATGCAGAGACTTGGTAATGAACTATCTTGCTAAAAGTTGTTAATCCTTTACTTGGTTAAGACAAGGGGCGTGGCTTTGGTTGTAGATAATAAAGGGGCTGGGTTGATGCCCCTTTATATGTGGCAACTATAGGGTTGAGCCTAGCCTTGAAGGCTGTAACTTTTTAATCACTGTTTAAATCTAAAATAGCCTGGGTTAGCTGCTCTAAATCGTCATTACATAGTGAGGGTAGTAGCGTGTTTATTTCCGCTTCACTACGCTCATAAATCTTAAGCGCTAGCAGGGCCTCAATCGTTGCTGCGTCAAAGCGATACTTTATGATCTTGGCAGGGCTTCCAGCGACAACCGCATAGGCGGGGATATCTTTGGTGACAACGGTATTAGCCGCCACAATAGCGCCTTCACCAATTCGCACTCCAGGCATGAGCATTGCGCGCATGCCTATCCAGCAGTTGTCCTCTAGGTGAGTATCGCCTCTGCCTTGGTAAGCATCGACTATGGTTTCCATAAATGGATATAGGCAAAACCAGTCTGCTCTATGGGTATGGTTGCCACCCATCAAAATCACTGCCTCTGCAGCAATACAAACGTAGTTACCAATATATAACTGGTCTATTGGCCATGGTGGCATAGCATCGCGAGTTTGCTCATCGCCATGTAAATAGCGAACGACGCTGCGCTCGAATCCTTGATCCCAGTAATCACTGTAATAGGAGTGTGACCCCTTAATGTGGATATTCGGATTGGTGACAGTGAGATGAAGTTTCTCTGTTTTAGTCCAATGTTTCATTGGGGATGCTCTTGTTAGTATGACTTGAGCCAAAATGGTTCAAGTCAAAACGGCTGAGGTCAGCCAGAAAAATAGAAAGTATGTAAAGCTTGGTTACAGCTTGTCAGTAGATTTCTGGTTGCTTGAGTCGTTTAACTATTGGCATAAATATATCTTGAGTTTTGATAAGGTAAGGCTACGAGCCATAACTAAGCTCAGTGTTAACTGAACTGTTTTTGAGCCCCGCCATGGTACTCAGTTCAGTAATGAAAATCTATGTGGATAACCAGACTAATGACCTGACAACAGACATTCTATCGATAGTGAAGCTTCCTTTGATGGAGCTCTGTTTGTGAGTTTTTTTAGGATTTTATTTCGAAAAATTGATCGCGAAGACACTTCTTCAAGTTAACTATCTTCATTAAAAATAACGGCTTGTTTCTATTGTCGCTAAGGCATAACCTATCCAGCAGAACAGGGCGTACAGTGCTTACTTTTCTTTCGAGTCTTCGTTTTCCAGCCCTTAACATGAATCAAAAATGAGGTTTACATGCTTAGCCGTAATATTTTCGATGGGTTGGAACTAGAAGATGTTTTACGTGAACATCTTGATGAGTTAGATAGTTATGATGAGCCTTACTTTATCTGTATCAAGCTAAATACCACGAGTGATAACGCGATAAAAATGCTGATCCCAGAGCTAGATCATCTGGATGACGATATCTATGCCTTTAGACTTGAAAAACACTTGCTATTACTCAGCCTTGAGTGTGAAGTCGATGAAATTAAATCGCTTGCAAAGATGTTACTTAACGCCTTTGCAGCGAATAATGTCACGGCGCAAATAGCTGTTTTCCATCATAACTGCCTAGGCACGCCGATTGAGACCTTAAAGTGGTCTACCCAATTATTAGAGACCCTGATTGATAAGTCACCTAACGAGTCAATTGTCGAGTTCAACGACTTTTGCGACCGTGGTAATTGGCTAGGGCTGAGCGCCTATATTGAAGGGCGTGAACCGGGTAACGGCGCTGATTTCGGCTATGACTATGACGATGATGAAGACGACGATGACGATGACGACGAAAACGATGATCGTTTTGATGAAGATGGCTTTGACGAGAACGGCCTAGATGCCAGTGGTTTTACCGCGCTTATTCGGGCTATTTTAGATGAAGATGCGAAAGCTGTTAACGCCTTGATTGCCGCTGGTGCTGATGTAAATAAGGGGGATTGGTACAAGAACACGCCGCTTAATCATGCGGTTAAAAGTAGTACGCCAGAGATTGTCAGCTTACTACTTGAGGCGGGTGCTAACCCAAATCAAGCGGGGAGTTACGGAACGCTAGCGCTCCATATCGCCAGCTTTAACGGTATGCTGTCAAAGATGCAACTGCTGTTGTCAAAGGGCGCAGACATAAACGGCAAAGATGAAGAAGGTGAGAGCGCACTCATGGCTGCTGCCGGTAATAGCACTGCTGAAGTGGTCGCGTTATTACTAAAAGCAGGCGCCGATAGTAATGCGCTCAGTGACGATGGCAATACAGCATTAATTAAGGCTGTTATTGGTAATTATAATGAACGTACTGCGATTGTAGAGTTACTGCTTGCTAATGGTGCAACCAAGATTATTCATCAAGCCAATATTCATGACTCAAGCGCCATGGATTTAGCGCTAGACCGTGAGCATCAAGACATTATCGAGCTGTTTAAACAGGCGATATAAGTAAAACTGTATTAGAAACCGTTACACAGGTAGGCCAGAGGTTTTCTGTCAACAGCGCGGAAGTTTAGACTTACGTCTTGATCTCAATCAAGGCGTAAGGCTGAAGAATTGCTCACTATATTAGTCTAAGCTTATGCATTCTGGATGCAGATAAGGAGAGAGGCTATAGTGACAGATCAAAAGTTAATCTTGCTCCTCAAGACCTGCATCACCATTGGCATTTGCCTTATTGTTACTGGTATCTATCTGCATAATTTTAACGAGACCGTGGAAGCTATGGGGGTTACTGGCATAGTGATAAGTGCCATGTGCGTGGCCTTTGGTATGGTGTTGTCATTGCCGACTAAAATGTACCTGACCTTTATATTAGTAAAGCATGAAGCTAATAATAACCAATAAGTTAGCCTTTGTTTTGAATCTATACTTAAGTGACGAGCAGTCAATGCCTGCAGCTAATTAAGCGCTAATCAGCGCTTTTAGTTAATTAACCCAAGACTAATGCGCCAAAAACACCGATAATTCCCCCCAATACGTTTATTTAGCCTAAAGACTTATATTTAGTCTCTGGACTCATGCTTGAGTAAAATGCTCATACTCGATCGCAAGACTCATCTTTGCGCTAAAGGGCAACGCTCGCAACAAAGTGGAAATTATATTCAATGGAAATCAAAGTTAACTTTCTCGATAATCTGAGATTAGAAGCCAAATTCGACGACTTTACCGTCACCGCCGACCAGCCAATCCGTTATAAAGGCGATGGCTCAGCACCGAGTCCATTTGATTATTTCTTAGCATCATCAGCTTTGTGTGCGGCCTACTTCATTAAGGTCTACTGTAAGGCTCGCGATATTCCTACTGAAAACATCAGACTGTCGCAGAACAATATTGTCGATCCTGAAGATCGCTATAACCAAATTTTCCAAATTCAGGTTGAACTACCAGACGATATCTCAGACAAAGATCGCCAAGGCATCTTGCGCTCGATTGAGCGTTGTACCGTTAAAAAAGTGGTGCAAACTGGCCCTGAATTTAAGATTGAAACCGTTGAAAACCTAGATGCCGACGCGAATGCCATGCTAATGGGGCAAGATGATAGCGATGCTAGCACCTATATCTTAGGTAAAGACCTGCCGCTTGAGCAAACCATTGCCAATATGACCGGCATGCTTGCTGGTTTAGGCATGAAGATTGAGATCTCATCGTGGCGCAATATCGTGCCAAACGTTTGGTCACTGCATATCCGTGATGCCGCATCACCTATGTGCTTTACCAATGGTAAAGGTGCGACCAAAGAGAGCGCACTTTGCTCGGCATTAGGTGAGTTTATCGAACGTCTAAACTGCAACTTCTTCTACAATGATCAGTTCTTTGGTGAAGAGATTGCAAATAGTGAATTTGTGCATTACCCGAACGAGAAATGGTTCGAGCTGGAAGATGATGACTCATTGCCTGCTGGCATGCTCGATGACTACTGCCTAGCTATTTATAACCCTGAAGGGGAGCTAGGTGGGTCGAACCTCATCGATACCAACTCGGGTAATATCGAGCGCGGTATCTGTACCATTCCATACACGCGTCACTCAGATGGCGAAACTGTGTATTTCCCATCGAATCTAATCGAAAACTTGTTCCTAAGTAACGGCATGAGCGCGGGTAACAACCTGCAAGAAGCTCAGGTTCAGTGTCTGTCTGAAATTTTTGAGCGTGCGGTTAAGCGCCAAATCATCGAGCAAGAGATTGTACTGCCAGATGTACCTATGGCAGTGCTAGAGAAGTACCCAAGCATTTTAGCGGGCATTAATGGCCTAGAAGAGCAGGGCTTCCCTGTCGTAGTGAAAGACGCATCACTCGGTGGTCAGTTCCCAGTGATGTGCGTCACCTTGATGAACCCGAAAACCGGTGGTGTATTTGCCTCGTTTGGTGCCCACCCAAGCTTTGAAGTCGCGCTTGAGCGTAGCTTAACAGAGCTACTACAGGGCCGTAGTTTCGAAGGCTTAAATGATGTACCTAAGCCGACGTTTAACAGCATGGCAGTGACTGAACCTGAAAACTTCGTAGAGCACTTTATTGACTCTACGGGCGTGATCTCATGGCGTTTCTTCAGCAGCAAACATGACTATGAGTTCTGTGAGTGGGACTTCTCAGGTACTAACCAAGAGGAAGCCGATGGCTTATTCGGTATCTTAAAAACCTTAGGCAAAGAGGTGTATACAGCTGAGTTTGACCAGTTGGGCGCATCGGCTTGCCGTATGTTGGTACCGGGTTTCTCTGAAGTGTATCTAGTGGATGACTTGATTTGGGATAATACCAACAAGGCGCTAGATTATCGCGAAGATATCTTAAACCTACACTCACTGTCTGATGATGAACTGGTTGATTTGGTTAATCGTTTAGAAGAGAGCCAGCTAGATAACTACACTGACATTCGCACCATGATCGGTATCGTCTTCGATGAAAATACCGTTTGGGGCCAGTTAACCATTATCGAGCTTAAGATCTTAATCTATCTAGCACTTGGCGCAGCTGAAGAAGCGATGGAGCTGGTCGGTGATTTCCTTCAGTATAACGACAACACGGTTGAGCGCGGCCTGTTCTATCAAGCGATTAACGCAGTACTCGAAGTGGAAATGGACGAAGAGCTAGAACTTGAGCATTTCATCCATAGCTTCAATCGTATGTTCGGCGAAGAAGTGATGAATAGCGTTATCGGTTCAGTTAGCGGCGAAGTGCGCTTCTATGGTCTAACCAAGACCAGTATGGCGCTTGAAGGCATCGAGCCGCATCTGCGCTTGATTGAAAGCTACAAGAAGCTACACAGCGCACGCGCAAAAGCGGCAGCTAAGTAACAGGCTTGTCTATCCTGCTAAGCGATAAGCTAGCGATAAAATAGCCATAAAAAGCGAACTCTTTGGCATTACCGCGAAGGTTCGCTTTTTTGTTTTTGCCTCGCAAGGTTTTACGGATTAGTGAGTATTGTCTGTAGCTTTAGAGTGGCTATCTACATTAAAATTAGTTGTTAGATCATGAATAGCAATCCCATTGATACGGGGTTGCTATTTTGTTTTTAGCGCAGCGTATTTCACTAAATGACGCGGCGTAGAGATTCCATTTCAATTGGCTATAAGCCCTTATTTAAGAGTGCAAGTAATGCGCGGTGTTTTGTATCTATTTATCGCCACCCTGTTGGCTGCGGTGGGCTGGGTTGCCTCTAAAATGGTGGTGCAATCTATGCCAGGAGAGCTCTTTATAGGCTCTCGTTTTTTATTGGCCAGCCTAGTTTTAGTGCCATTTTGTTATAAAAGCTTACTCAAATTGAACTTAAAACAGCTGCTATCTGCCTGTGGGGTAGGGGTCTTTCTTGGTGTAGCTTTGCAGGTTTGGGTCTATGCGGTCGCGATGAGTGACAGCTTGTCTGAGGGCGCGTTTATCATGAGCCTGGCGATGATTATCGCGCCATTGACCGCTTGGTTACTGTTTCAAGTAAAACCGAATCGTGCCTTTTGGATTGCACTGCCGGTGAGTACGACGGGAATGATGTTACTGAGTTTAACTAACGGCTGGAAGATGGAGTTGAGTCAGTTGCTGTTCTTGCTGGCTGCTGCATTACTCTCAGTTCACTTTGTGATGAACAAGCGAATCAGTGGCAACCTTAAGCCACTAGTCTCTATCTGCTTGCAGCTTTTTGTGGTCGGGTTAGTGGGCTTGATGTACTCACTTTACACTCAGCCTCATACCATAGCGTTTTCCAGTAACCTGATTATTTGGTTTGCTATTTCGACCTTAATCGCCACCTCTGTGCGCTATTTATTACAGACGATGGGGCAGTATAAGGTGAGCATGGAAACCGCGGCGCTACTGATGATCTTAGAACCTGTTTGGACGCTACTGCTGAGTGTGACTATGTTGGGAGAGACGCTACAGCCGCAAAAGCTGATTGGCGGTGGAGTGATTTTCTTGTCACTGATTCTATATATTAAGCTGTCTCGACGCTTTGCTAAGGCTGAGCAAGCTAAAGCGATACAAGCTGAGACGGTTAAAGCCGCACGGCCTGTGGCCTGTGGCCTAGGGAATACGGAACGCTGCGCTTACGGTACAAGCAAAGACGATTAAAGCTGAGATAAGAAAAGCAGGTTTAGTGTTGTTTGGTGTAGGTCGGGCTTTTGATTTCCCTAGAAGGGCGAAGCCCGTCCTCGCAGCGAAGCGCCCTAGAGTCTAGGTTCTTCTTTAAAGCAAAGACGGTAACAGCCGAACGGCCTGGGGCTAGGGAACATGGCTGCGTCACTCACAAAACGCTGCGCTTACGGAAAAGCAGGAAAGCAGAGACGGGAAGGCTAAGGCGTAAAGTAGATTAGCGGTGTTTGGTGTAGGTCGGGCTTTAGCCCGTCAAGCTTGTGCTTTTCCTAGCAGGGCGAAGCCCACTCTCGTAGCGAAGCGTCCTAGAGTCTAGGTCCTTCTTTAAAGGAAAGACGGTAACAGTCGAACGGCTTGGGGCCTAGGGAACATGGCTGCGTCACTCACAGAACGCTGCACTTACGGTACAAGCAAGGGCCTAGGGAAGGCAAAGAAAGGTGCTAGGTGCTAGGAAAGGCTAAGACGGTACAAGCAAAGACGATTAAAGCTGAGATAAGAAAAGCAGGTTTAGTGTTGTTTGGTGTAGGTCGGGCTTTAGTCCGTCAAGCTTGTGCTTTTCCTAGCAGGGCGAAGCCCGTTCTCGCAGCGAAGCGCCCTAGAGACTAGTCCCTTCTTTAATAAAGCAAAGACTAAAAAGCCAGCGAATCGCTGGCTTTTTTCGGATAATGAATGTTGGTTTCTAAGCTAGCCTACAAAAATCATAAAGCCTTTTAGGATCACCGCGTTGACGATATCGACAAAGAAGGCGCCTACAATCGGTACCACCATAAAGGCTTGTGGTGATGGGCCCGTTCTCGATACAAGGGCGCCCATGTTCATCACGGCCGTAGGCGTCGCCCCAAGACCAAAACCACAGTGGCCGCCCGCCATAACGGCAGCGTCATAGTTGCTACCCATCATTTTGAATGTCACAAAGTAAGCGAACAGTGCCAGTACGGCTGTTTGCACCACCAAGATGATCAGTAGCGGAATGGCTAGGTCAAAAATCTCCCATAGCTTTAGATTCATTAGCGCCATGGATAGGAATAACGCTAGCGACACAGAGCCCAGCACATCGACACATTCGCTGTTGATCTTATAGCCGCGAGAGATCTCTGTGAGGTTGGTGATGATCACGCCGATAAACAGTGCATAGACAAACTCAGGCATTTTCAGCCAGCTTGCACCGACAGCTTCAATAAGTGCGCTGGTCCATTTTGCCCCCGCAACACAGAGCAGCATGATAAACAAGACTTCCAGTACACTCTTGGCTGTTACTCTATCTTCCTCAAGCTGATCATAGGTCACTAAGTCTGGATGGTCGGTATGATGATTTCCGCCGATACCGTAACTTGATACTAGGTTATTTTTATTGATAAGGCGTTGGGCCACTGGGCCACCGATAATGCCACCCATCACCAAACCAAATGTCGCCGCAGCCATGGCGAACTCAAGGGTGCTTATGCCATATTCTGTTTGAAAGGTATCGGCCCAAGCTGCGCCTGTACCGTGTCCACCCGACAAAGTAATAGAACCTGCAATTAAGCCCATAAAGGACTCTAGCCCTAATAGACTCGCTAAGCTGACGCCCACAATGTTTTGGATAATGATGAACAGTGAGGCAACACCTAAGAAGATGAAAACTTTGCTACCACCTTTTAGTAATAGCTTATAGTTTGCCGCTAACCCGACAGTACTGAAAAACATCAGCATCAGGGTGTTTTGCATCGATAAACTAAAGGCTACCGTAATATTGTTAAAATGCAGAGCCGTAATTGCAGCGGCTACGATCAAGCCGCCCACAATGGGTTCAGGGATATTATATTTTTTTAAAATTGGAATATAACGATTGACCATGTGGCCAATAAAGAGCACTAAAATCGCTACTAGAAACGATTCCAGTTCGCCAATTGTAAATACTGTATTCATATGACTCCTAGAATATAGAGTAAAGCGTTACTTTTTAACTATCAATTTGTTGCTAAGTTTTTATTTTTATTGAGCTATTTTGGTTTTTATTATGCCTTTGTCGGCGGCATATACTGCCACACTTATTTAGCTCTGGGATATCCTTGGCAGAGTGAAAAATAAGCAATTTAGATTAATATTTATTTAGATATCTCGAAATCGTATCTTTGGAAGCATAAAAACCGAGCGAAATTCTTATTTTGCCCTAAGCAATTCCCATTTTTTTTGCTTAGCTATAATGAAATAGAACTGATTTTTAATATTGAAAAACGCAAGGCAAACCGTTTTGGATGAATTTGTTAAGCAATAAAGGAGTTTTAATATGCGAGTAGCTGAGCTGATAAAGGCACTAGTTGTATCTATGTTTTTCACAGCATTATCGACGAGTGCGATGGCCGAGCCCCCAGAAAAAGCTGAGAAGCAAGCTCAAAAAGAAGCAAAGAAAGAGGCGCGAGAAGCGAGAAAGGAAGCCGAAAAATATGACCGCGAGGCTCGTAAGGCAGCGGAAAAAGATATGAAAGAAGCCAAGAAGGATGCGCATGAAGCGCGTAAAGAGGCTGACAAGTATGACCGCGAGGCTCGTAAGGCTGCGGACAAAGATATGAAAGAAGCTAAAAAGGATGCGCATGAAGCGCGTAAAGAGGCTGACAAGTATGACCGCGAGGCTCGTAAGGCTGCGGACAAAGATATGAA
>NZ_CANMIO010000013.1 GCF_947497935.1 uncultured Shewanella sp. | reverse complement strand
CCCGAACCCGGAATCGAACCAGGGACACGAGGATTTTCAATCCTCTGCTCTACCGACTGAGCTATTCGGGCAACTAATCGCTACTAATAGTATGCGTTAGATTTGCTACTTCAAACTAAGCTTTAAAAGCCTGTCTCGTTTGGAGTGCGCGTATAATATAGCGATGTTTTAGAAGGTGCAAGTGCTTTTTTTGTTAACTGGGCAAATTGTAACCCAACGTCTTGTTTTACATGTCTTGTTGATTAAAAAAACGCTAATAAACGGGTGTTAATTTTGTAAACTGAATAACTCGTTAATAACCTTGGGGGAAAGAATTACCCTGATTGGTATTAGCACGCATCACTATGTTCTTACCTATAAAGGTTAGGAGATGCTGATACTCAGACTGGATTTATGGATGTTTCGCAGATACAAAAAAGCCACTCATTGAGTGGCTTTTTTGTTTTTATGGTGCCGGCACCAAGAGTCGAACTCGGGACCTACTGATTACAAGTCAGTTGCTCTACCAACTGAGCTATGCCGGCTTATTTGCTTAATAAGTTATCTAATCAAGTTAGTGAACTCATTAATAAATGTTGGTGCCCGAACCCGGAATCGAACCAGGGACACGAGGATTTTCAATCCTCTGCTCTACCGACTGAGCTATTCGGGCAACTAAGCGATACTAATCGTATGCGTTAGATTTGCTACTTCAAACTGGCTTTAAAGCCTGTCTCGTTTGGAGTGCGCGTATAGTATAGCGATGCTTTCTAAGGTGCAAGTGCTTTTCAGTGCGACTGCGCAACAAATAGACTCCGCATGAGTTTGCTGCTTATTTTTTCTCTTATTCGAAGCATATTCCACCGGTTCTATGGCGTTCACTATAAAGATTTGATTGCTCAGCGAGAGTTTAGCGCATTTGATATGCGCTCATTAGTTACTCCCCGCAATGGCGTATGCAGTTTCTTCGTTAAATTTTTCCATATCGCTCAGACATCGGCCTTACATCACTCGTGCATCACTCTAGTTTCGGTCCTTTTTGAACTCGTATCTTCTAGAAACATATAATGGTGCACTTCTTCTGTGAACTATGGGGGCATTTGCTGCATCAGATCTCTTATGTGTGGGAGGGCCCTATGAATGTCGGGAAGATGTAATGCAATACAGAAAGTAACGAGTGAAGGAGATAGTCAAGCTGGCTTTAAGTATTGTTAATACTGCATTGGATAAGCTAAGACTGACCAGCAAAGAGTTTTTTTGGTTATACGCTGCTTTATTCAATTGCTTCATTCATCCGCTTTTGAATTAATGTGCCAATAACACGCAGATATTTTGGTTTTTATACTGGTTATTGTTGGCCGTAGGTAAGCAATATCTAGCTGTTTTTTGCTCGGATAATGATTTGAATTACTTTAGAGAGAAGGGCTAGCGTAGAAGTGTAATACCAATCAGTATAAAGATTTGGTCGCTCAGCGAGAGTTTAGCGGTTCTGATGCAAGGTCATTAAATGCTCCTGCATTAATGACATTCACCACATCCATGTGGTTTGCCACGAGTGAAGAGCATAGTTGAACTAGGGTTAAGCTCCCTCTTGAACCTTAGAAGTCACAGCAGCTGAGTCGCTAAAACTCGCCATTCTGGAGCGTTTTTGGCTACCTACTTCAGCGTTGAACAGCTTTACAAGGGGATAGCCACTCTTACAGCTATTCGCCTTGAATTAGTTTGCCAAAAGCCGCTCTGCGTAGATCAACTTCTTATACTGATTGGTATAAACGTTGAAAATAATTAAGGCGCAGGAATTTCAGATACAAAAAAGCCACTCGAAGGAGTGGCTTTTTTGTTTTTATGGTGCCGGCACCAAGAGTCGAACTCGGGACCTACTGATTACAAGTCAGTTGCTCTACCAACTGAGCTATGCCGGCTTATTTGCTTAACCAGTTAACTAATCAAGTCAGTAAACTCATTAATAAATGTTGGTGCCCGAACCCGGAATCGAACCAGGGACACGAGGATTTTCAATCCTCTGCTCTACCGACTGAGCTATTCGGGCAACTAATCGCTACTAATTGTATGCGTTAGATTTGCTACTTCAAACTGGGCTTTAAAGCCTGTCTCGTTTGGAGTGCGCGTATCTTATAGCGGTGCAAAAATTCCCGCAAGAGCTTTTTTACTTAATACAGACTGTTCGCTTAGTTTGTGTGCAGTATTTCAAATTGTGAACAATCATGGAGGCATTTATGGTTAAAAACTGGCTAGGGGCTAGTGAATTCGGTGCTTTAGTCGTTAATTTAATCATTGTATTTTAAAGCTGGCTGAAAAACTGTTCGCTTTGTTTATGATTTGGCTTTAGATATAACGTCTAATCAGAGTGGTGGGGGAATTTGCGGCTGTTAACTGAACATTGGGTAGGGGCAGGATGCTTAAAAGTCTAGCTTGGGCTGGCCTAGTCGAAATAATTGGTGGCTGCAAAATAAAAAGGCGCCGCTTAATTTAAGCGACGCCTCTATCGTTTCATTTTAGACGTTTTGATGCTTACTCGTCATCTTTTTGAGGGACGTAACCCTCAATCTCAACGTCTTTGCCTTCAAACAGAAAGTTTACCATCTGCTCTTCAAGAAATTTACGGTCACCAACATTCATCATGTTAAGTTTCTTTTCGTTGATCAACATGGTTTGCTTTGACTGCCAAAGTGCCCAGGCTTCTTTACTGACATTGTCGAAAATACGCTTTCCCAAATCGCCAGGGTAAAGCTGAAAACCTAGGCCTTCTGCTTCTTTGTTTAAATACACGCAGTTTACTGTGCGAGCCATGATTACTCCTTATTTAATACAGAACCTAAGTCGGCCAAAATTCGCTCGGTGGCCGAGGCTAAACCAACTTTAGGTGGATGAGTTAAGTTATACCAGACAGTGGATGTTTGTTCCATGATCTGGTTATCGCTATGCCCTGTTGCCCGTATGAGTACAGGCTGGACATCGAGGTGAAAGTGGCTAAAGGTGTGTCTAAATCCTGTTAGTTCAAGCTCAGAACTCACCTTTAGTTGTTTGTCTTTTATATAAGTATCTAACTCTTGGCGTTGACTAAACTGCGGGAAGCACCAGAGTCCGCCCCAAATACCCGCCGAAGGACGCTTCTCAAGCTGCACTTGATGATTATCTTCAATGACTAGCAGCCAAGCCGATTTTTCAGGAATGGTTTTCTTTGGTTTTTTACCCGGATACTCGCTCTGACGACCGCTTAACTGAGCCTTACAATCGATTGCTACTGGGCATTGAGCGCAGTTAGGTTTTGAACGGGTGCATACCGTTGCACCGATATCCATCATGGCTTGGTTATATTTTTGGATATCTTTTGCTGGGGTTAGGCTTTCAGTTAATAGCCAAAGTTGCTGTTCTACTGGTTTTTTACCGGGCCAACCTTCGATTGCGCCATGGCGCGCCAAAACTCGCTTCACGTTACCGTCGAGAATGGGGAAATTAAGCCCAAGAGATAAAGACAATACCGCGCCAGCGGTGGAACGGCCAATACCTGGCAGCGCTAAAACATCATCAAAGTCGGTTGGAAACTCACCACTAAACTGTGATTGCATGGTTTGGGCTGCTTTATGTAGATTTCGTGCGCGGGCGTAATACCCAAGCCCTGTCCAATAGTGCAGCACTTCATCTTGTTCGGCGTTTGCTAGGGTATCGATATCAGGAAATCGCGCGATAAATTTTTCGAAATAGGGGATAACGGTAGCAACCTGGGTTTGTTGTAGCATGATCTCTGAAACCCACACTTTATATGGGGTTTTAGTGATTTGCCAAGGAAGCTGTTTACGACCGAAGTTGTCGTACCAAGTAATAATTCGTGTTGAAAAAGAGGCGGTAGTTTTCATCGGCGCAGTGTAACTTTAGCCTTGGCGATTAACAAGCCAACACTTGTGCTTTATTAAGGCAAAAATGATGCAAATTACGAATGGATACGTACAGTGCTTGAGCACTAAAACAAGTTATTTGCGGGCAAACTAAAGCTGTCGCTCGCACAAACTGAGATTATTGGTATAATTTCGCCACAATAAGGCTTGCACTGAAGGTTTAACTTTGGATAATGCCTTTCTTTTTTTAATAATAGCTGTCTAATGCTAGAGCAGCCTTAAGTGAGGGCGAAAATGAGCGACGTAACAACCGCTGAATTCAATGAAGAAGGTAAATACCTTCGCAAAGTGAGAAGCTTTGTATTGAGAGAGGGGCGCCTAACTAAAGGCCAGGCTCAAGCAATGGAGCAGCAGTGGCCAATAATGGGCCTAGATTACACTCCAGAAGCAATCGATTTAGTCGAAGTGTTTGGTCGTGAAGCGGATACCGTTTTAGAGATCGGTTTTGGTATGGGCGCGTCTTTAGTCGAAATGGCTAAGGCTGCTCCAGAATTAAACTTTATCGGTATCGAAGTACATAAACCAGGTGTTGGTGCTTGTTTGGCTGAAGCTGCCGAAGCGGGCGTGACTAACCTACGTGTTTATCACCATGATGCGATTGAAGTTCTAGAGAACAGCATTGCCGAAGGCAGCTTGTCTCGTGTACAACTATTCTTCCCAGATCCTTGGCATAAGAAGCGTCACCATAAGCGTCGTATCGTTCAGGCGCCTTTTGCCGAATTGATCCGTAGCAAACTTAAAGTTGGCGGTGTATTCCACCTTGCAACCGATTGGGAAAACTACAGCGAACATATGCTGGAAGTGATGACTGCGGCACCTGGTTATAAAAACCAGTCTGCTACAGGTGACGTTGTTGAACGTCCTGATCACCGTCCACTAACCAAATTCGAAGCGCGTGGCCACCGTTTAGGTCATGGTGTTTGGGATCTTATGTTTGAGCGAGTTTAATCGCTCAACAAAACATATACTTTAAAAATAAGTTATCTAGGAGAACAACCATGGCAGCAAACCGTAGCCGTCGCTTACGTAAAAAATTACGCGTAGATGAGTTCCAAGAGTTTGGATTCGATGTTAACTGGACATTCAATGAATCAGTAACTGAAGAGCAAATCGATGCAATCGTTGATCAGTTTATCGATGAAGTCATTGAGCCAGCAGGTCTTGGTTATCATGGTGGTGGACACAAAGAGTGGGAAGGTATTATTGCCACTCAAGATATTGGTAAATGTACAGAAGAGAACCGCGCAGCAGTTAAAGCATTCTTCGATGCTCAACCAGTATCAGATCTAGAAATTGGTGAGCTTTTCGATATTTGGTGGGGCTAATGCCTGAATTGGCATTACTTGAAGAGATCGTCGAAAAAGTGCGACCTCTTCTTGGACAGGGCAAGGTAGCTGATTATATTCCAGCCCTCGCCCAAGTTGATGCTAATAAGCTAGGTATTGCAGTGACAACCTCCGACGGTGTCACAATAGGGGCTGGAGATTATCTCGAGCCCTTTTCAATTCAGAGTATCTCTAAGGTGTTCAGCCTTACCTTAGCGCTTATGCTGTATGAAGAAGATGAGATTTGGTGTCGAGTCGGTAAAGAGCCGTCTGGTCACTCTTTTAATTCTCTAGTACAGGTAGAATTGGAAAAAGGCGTTCCTAGAAATCCATTCATCAACGCTGGCGCGCTGGTTATCGCCGATCTCTTACAGAGCCGACTCGGTGCACCAAAGCATCGTATGCTGGAGATTGTTCGTGGTTTAAGTGAAAACCAACGACTCGGTTACGATAAAGTGGTTGCTGCATCAGAGTATCAACACAGTGCGAGAAATGCCGCGATTGCTTACCTGATGAAATCATTTGGTAACTTTAATAACGACGTCGATACCGTACTGCACAGTTACTTTCACTATTGCTCGCTTCGTATGAGCTGCGCAGATCTATCCAGAGCGATGTTTTACTTGGCTAACTCAGGTAAAAGTCTAGCTGGAAAACAACTTATTACACCCGTGCAAAATAGACAGTTAAATGCCTTATTAGCCACGTCAGGACTTTATGATGGTGCTGGTGAGTTTGCCTATCGAGTGGGCATGCCGGGTAAAAGTGGTGTGGGTGGTGGAATTATTGCTGTTATTCCTGGTGATATGTCTGTGTGCGTATGGTCACCTGAGCTGGACGCTAACGGTAATTCCTTGGCTGGCACGGCAGTGTTAGAAGCCTTGAGTCAAACCTTAGGTCGTTCAATCTTCTAGTTTTCCTTCGTTTAATTTTTACCTCTGTTTCAATCTCTGCGGGTTGTGATATTTGGCCAATTATTAGTTTGATTGGCCAAATATGTTGTTTAACCGCGAGTCAACACTCACCAGTATTAATTGTAAAGCCTTTGTAAACAGTTGCTTATTGTATCTGGCACGGTCTGTGCTTTATATTCTATCAAGATTGAAAAAATCATACAGACAATAGCGATAAAGGACTTATGCGATGAAAAAACTACTTACCTCTGTTGGGATCTCTGCCGTATTGTTGTCGGCAACTAGCCTACAGACCGTTGCTGCTCATAGCGACCATGATATGACTAATGAGTGCGAGGTTTCTCTTAACTACGACGTTACAGTGGAGCCGAAGAAACTGATTATCAGTGAAGTCGGTGAAGAAAAGTATCGTATCGAAATGGATAAGTTGTTTGTTAATGGCAAGCAAGTTTCACTCAATAGCGAGCAGCAAGCATTAGTAAATCAGTATTCGCAGGAGGTTTCTGCACAGGTCCCTGAAGTTATTTCACTGGTTAACGATGCTGTTGAGATGGCATCAACGGCAGTGAGCTTAGCCCTGACGCCACTATTAGGTGATAGCGCGGGCGCTAAAATTGACGAGATGATGGCAGGACTTGAGCAGCGTATCGAAAAGGTGGCTTACCAGCATGGTGATAAGTTTTACCTCGGCTCAACAGAGTCTTCTTTAGAAGATGCTTTTGGCGACGAGTTTGAGCAAGAGATGGAAGAGTTAGTGCAAAACTCTTTAGGTAGTATGATGATGACTCTTGGTGCACAGATGATGTCGGGTGATGGCGATAGTTTTGAGCAAAAGATGGAGTCGTTCTCGGTAAAAATGGACTCAATTGGTGAAGAAATTGAGATGCAGATGGAGCAACAAGCCGAAGACATAGAAGCTCGTGGCGAAAAGTTATGTGAAAACTTCAAGTCGCTTGTGGCACTAGAAAAGCAATTACGCGATGAAATTCCTCAACTTGCTAATTATCCGTTAGTTGAATCTGCTAATACAAGGTTACTTGAGTGAGCCGGCTTTACAGGACTCTTTGTACCGATTGTCATTACTAAATGATTTGATTTAGTAAATATAAGAAGTAAACCTGTTGCTTTTGACTGTCTTGCAACGCCCCCTGCATCCCACCTTTGTGCAGGGGCTTTTCCGTTGTGAGGTATAATCGCTATTCAACTTTGTCGTTACTACCACTCTAGTATTAGCCTAAACGACTTAATTTGATGAGTTATGAGGATTTTTTGGTATACTTCTAAAAATAAAAACAAAAACCAATATTTGGTTAAATAATAAAAACTCTACTCTAACGTACGCGTATTCACTTAAGATATTGTTTTTATACAAAATAACATGTCTTAGCGATGGAAGTACTATTACTCTCGTAAACACCTTAAGGCGATTTACATGTTAGAACTTTTAGAACCGATCGCAATTTTCACCCATGTGGCTCGAGCGGGGAGTTTTAGCTCGGCGGCGAGAAAGTTAGGCATATCAAAGTCAAAAGTCAGTACCCAAGTAGCCGATTTAGAGCATAAATTGGGTGTTCAGCTTATCCAACGTACCACCAGAAGCTTGAGTTTAACGGAAGCTGGGCAGCTGTTATATACCCAAGGTGAAGAACTACTAAGGGATGCCGATCAAGCCGTTGCCAGCGTGCATAATCTTAATGACGCTACCCGCGGCGTATTGAAAGTGGGTATTTCCCAGTCTTTCGGTACCATGCATATCATTCCTGCTTTACCCGAATTTATGGCAAGGCATCCAGAACTAGAACTGCAAGTAAGCTTACTTGACCATAAGGTTGACGTGGTCAGTGAAGGTCTAGATTTACTGCTTACCATGTCAGAGCAATTACCCTTAGGTATGGTCGCAAGACCATTAATGAAGTGCCAATTTTTACTCGCGGCCTCGCCATCATACGTTGAGCAGCACGGTGTTCCTAGCCGCCCAGAGCAGCTGGTGGATCATAATTGCTTGGTTTACCAAGGTGAGTGGCATGAGCATAGCGTATGGCAGTTTAAGCAAGGCGATGATTACTGTGAAATTGGCGTAACAGGTAATTTCAGAGTCGATAATGCCCCAGCGCTTAAGTCGGCTGCAGTGAGCGGACTCGGTGTGGTTTATCTAGCGAGTTACTTGCTTGAAGATGAACTTGAAAAGGGGACGCTAGTTCCTATTCTTGAAGATTGGCAATTAACTCATCACTTGCCTCTGCAGGCTGTTTATCCAAGACGTAAACATTTGGCTCCTAAGGTGAGCGCCTTTATTGATTTTATAAAAGATCATATCGGCACCCCGCCATATTGGGATGAGCCCTTAAAAGAGTTGTATGCAAAGCGTAAGTAAAATGGGGAAACATTGTTCTATATTTGGGATGGTGTAAAACCAACTGAATCCCAGTTGGTTACTATCTCTTATTATTCAATGTTTTAAGCTGAAATTTTTGGTCGTTTACTCAAGCTGAACTCAGTTTTTAATAAACAACTTAAAATCATTTCAGTTGCAGTTTGTTCTCATTTTAATACAATTGTAACCAGTTGATTCAAAAAATTCTGAGTCCTATAGCATAATTGAGAATGACCCCTCTCACTTATGCTATACAGAGCCGCTATAAGCAGTTTTGTGTCAATGCTGGTAGGCTTTAATAACTAAAACAATACCAGCCTTAAAACCATCATCCTAGTTTGGTTTACCCCGGTTTTTAACCGGGGTATTTTTCTACCTATTCTCAATCTCTCCTAGCAAAATCAATATATCAGCCAGTTATTGCCTCGGCATCACTCATATTTTCTTGTTACAAATGCAATCAAACTAAGCGCAATAAAACTGATCCTCAGGCGTTCTAGTTAACAGTAACGACTGACATTACATCCGTGAAGTATGAGCCGAGAGTAATGCAGTGAGTTACCTTTGGGTATGCTCTATCTCAGCATAAAATTGAGCGCTGAAAGGCCGCGAATACCAGCCTTCTATGAGCAATACCTAGCTCGGAAATCATCGGATATAGAAGGATGGAACAATGAATATTCTCAACAGAAAACAGTATTTTTTGCTGCTCGCCGTGTTAATTGCATCGACCAGTGGCCACGTGTTTGCTAGAGGTGGAGGGCAAGGTTTTGGTGGTTACAATATCATTAGTAAGGCCGAGCTCGAGGCTAGCTGGAATGGTCAAGCTGGCTCCCAACATACGGCCATCAGAGGTGTAAAGGTTCAGTGGTATGCGGATGTATGTGGTACAGCGAATGGCCATGTCACAGAGGTAAATGATTGTATGAGTGATAAGAAGAAACAAATGACTAAGGATAGGGGGCAATAATTCAATTTTTTTGTCATAGTTACTCGCTAGAGCCAAGATTTGTAGTCAAACTTGGCTTATTTTTTCCTATTATTTTTTCATATTCTCACTTTCTAACGCTCTTTAAGCATTAAACTTGCAAGCCGATCTACTGCTTATTTTAAGAATAATGCTCTTGAAATTAACGCTTTAACCACCTTAAACTCTAAGTGAAATTGAACCGTCTATTCACACACTTCACACACTCCGATTCGTAGCGCCATTTATTTTATGAGACGTGTATTACATTGAATAATTTTATAAAGTCGTTTTTTTCTCTTTCCGCGGGTTCTGAAACCGCATCAGAAGCGACCTCAAAACAAGCCTGCCAACATGAATACTCTTTTCAGCACCATCGTTTATATTACGACGGACTGATCCAGCTACAAGTTGTTAAACGGACTGGATTCAATGTTGAGCTGCATAGTCAGTTTGAACTGCTTGCTAGCCGTAATTGTGAGCTATTACTGGCTGAGTGGCTTGATGATGAGCGCTTTATTGCTGTGGACTCAATAGGGCGGATTTTTAGTGCTGTATTTAATCTTGCCGACTCGAGCAAGGTTAGCCTGTCAGCTATAGCATCGCTGGACCTGTACCCGACAGAGGATGCTTGCATCAGCAATGGTAAACTTTGGATCGTTGGCGCGAAACAGGGCGGGCGACGCGGCGCGAAGTCATTATTCTGTGTCGATACTGCATTCTGTTGCGAAAATGCGTTAGCACCAGAGCGATCCATGCAGAGCTCTGAAAAAGTTAACTATTTTGAGCTTAATGCGGCGAACATCACTCGCTACGAAATGCCATTTAAGGTTGTTGATGGCAGCATGGTGTGTGTTCAAGGTGCTGAGTTTGTATTTTATCAGCGTGAAAAACGCCGAATGCATCAGCTGGTGAGTTTTAATCCTATAACGGGTGAGACTCAGGTGTATCCGCTCGAGGGCAAGCCTGCACCGACCGAGATCTCAGTGCGAAATACTTTCTTTATGGATAAAGAACGCGGTGTTGCGCTACTTGCCAATACTGAGACTGTTAGTTTATTAGAGGCTACAGTTGCTTCTGAACTAAGTGTAGAGGCACTCGAATCTGTCAGTGAGAATCCCTATTTTAACTTTGAACTGCAGCTTATCGATTTTAAGCAGAGAAAAGTAATGTGGAGCCGTAAAGTTAGAGCGCTTAAGCCATCGCAAATCTGTGCGGATTATCAGGCTGAAGAACTAGTAGAATCATTAACTGCGATTGCTGCTGGCGATAATAGTTCAAGTCTCCATGATGAGTTGCAAACGTTTACTGAATGCCTAACATCGGCAAGTGTCTCGGCCGATGGCAACAGTATCTGGCTAGGTTGGCAAGATGGCGTGGTGCAGCAGTTGTCGTTAACCGGTGAGTCTATATTACCCTTGTATAAATTGATGCAAGATAGCAGCAATGCCAAGCTGCGCTCCATACAAGTATTTGGTCATGAGCCCGTTGTGATTAAAGCTCAAATGGATAAGCAATTAATAGTGGCAGTGGGTGAAGATGAAGATGCGTGTATTTGGCAGATGCCGCTTGAAGATAAACAGGCTGAAGCAAATCACAATACAGCTAGTGAATGTCAGAACCTGAATGAAAGCTACAAAGAAAATTCAGCCAACAATCTTGTCTCAGTTGTCTGCCAGCCAGTGACGTTAAGCTTAGCGATGCCTACTAGGCTCACAGAAGTACCGACCTTGAATGGCCAAGTCGATATTTGTCTGCAAGATGTCAATGATAATGCAGCAAAGGTTGGCTCGCTGGAAAAACTTAATGCTCTTATGCCAAAACTTGAGGCCCATTACCTTAAGAGTGGCCAGACATCGCTATTTTTTGGCTTTGTTAATCAGCAAGTCAATGGCTGTGCAGTCCTGAGTGAATATGACCTGTTTGCCTCGGCAGCTTACGATGAAAAGGGCGCTGAGTTATTAGGGAATATTATTAAGCAGTTTGCTAGTTGGAGCTGCGCCGCCGATTTGTCGGGATTGAAAGGCGCACCAATAATGGCCGATGCGGTGCTAGGTCTAGCTGATAAGGGGCAGTATTTAGCGACTCTTGCCGAGTACTTTATCGCCATTGGTAGCCAAGAGCCCATTCATCCATTTCATGTAAACAGGACCATGATAGTGATCCGTGAGCAACATGCCGGTACGCCTGAGCTCGCAGACTTTATGGCGAAAGTGCCATGGCCTTGGAATGATAAAAGCTTTACTGTGCCTCATGTCGGTGATTATGACTAAATACTCGCAGAGCTCTGGGCTCAGGACTCTGGGCTCATGACTTGGGTCTTGAGAGTTAGGCGTTAGTAGTCAGTACTCAGTTTGATATGACCTCGGCAAGGTGCCTAGCTCCTGCCAGCGGAGCGGTTGCGTTCGCAAGGTGTGGTTAAAGCTGACCTTTCTTAGATACAACGTGGGATGAGGTGGTTGGGTTTTTCATAATATGGCCACCTTTCAAGCCTTTTATAGTGCCAATTGCCGCAATGAGCCAAGCGCAGATTAAGCCCACAAATAAACTAATTGCCGCCCACTCAAATGCTTCTAGTTCCGTATGTAATGCCAGCTGGCTTGTACCTGTAACGCAAGTGCCTACGGGGAAAGTAAATGCCCACCAAGTCAATGCAAAGGGCATTTTTCTACGCAGTGCACGCAATGTCAGTAAGCTCGCCAATATCGACCAGAAAAAAGCAAAGCCCCACACCGGCACGCCATAAAGAACAGCCATCGTATTCATGGCTGTGGCTATCGGTTCGTCGACCACAAGCAGCGCCGCAGTTCCTAGTGCACCAGCTGCGGTAATCGACTGACCTAAAGGTCCTAAGATTATCCATAGGGTAGGGACTCGTGCTCCACCAGATGTTCCCGAGTGAACTAGGCGGCTCCATATCATAGTGATAATAATAAGGGCACTCAGTAAGCTAACGCCAAACAAGGCATAGCAGGCGTACAGCAGAGTCTGTTGCATAGCGAGAGTTGGCGCGTAGGGGATTAACATGGCGCCAATGGCCGCCGAGACCATAGGTGGGACGACGGGCATTAGCCAACCGCCAAACGCCGCGTCACTGCGGATTTTATAATGGGTGAAAAGACGAAATGTGATAATCACGGCTGTTGTTATCCCGCCAAGAGTACCAATAAACCAGAGTACCCAAGCTATGGTTATTGACGTCTCCGGGGCCATGATTTGTGGCCCGAACAAGATGGTGCCTCCTGCGACCGTAAGCATTGCCATTGGCGGCGCTCCGAAAAACTGTGCCATTACCGGATCATTGAATTGTCGCTTGATAATATGGGGCCTGATAATTGTCTGAATAACCTTTATCAGTAACATGGCCACAAGCATCAGGGCGGCGAGTAGCCAGATAACAAATCCTAGGCCGCTTAAATCTTTACCAATTATAGGTAAACCGACTGCGGCGTTAGCAATGATCCCGGTACCCATTACTGAGGCAAACCAGTTTGGCCCTATCTCTGTACTTAGTTCTGGATTTAGTTCTCTATTGGGCTCGACTTGAGTATTGTCAGGCATATGTCCCCTTAACCGCTAATTTTCCAATTAATGTAACAACCACAACGATTAAAACTTCACCTATCTAAAAATAAGTTGTTTGTGATGATAAGTACAATTTTGAATTGCAGTGGCTAAAGATATTGAACTAATAAGATCTGCTAAGTGTCTATTTATACTTTTTGACTCGTTTAACCTGGGTGGCCCTTGAAAAGAAATATTTCAGATTTGAATCAAATCAGGTTGTTACTAGATTTAGTTCATACTAAAAACATGAGCCGCACCGCACAGCGCTTAGGTAAAACGACCAGCGCCATATCTAAAAACTTACAGCGATTACGTGAAGAGCTTTGCGACCCGCTTTTTATCAGACAGTCATCTGGTTTAGAGCCGACAACATATGCATTAACACTTGCCGCCAAATTGACAAAGATTCAAAAGGATATTGATGCTGCCTTCGATTCAGACTCATTCGAGCCTAGGTTGTTTAAAGGTAAAATTACCTTAGCTGCGAATGCGGCGTTAATGCACCTGTATCGAGGGGAGCTGCTGTTAGCGTTAACAGAGCAGGCGCCTATGGCCAATATTGAAATTGTTCAATGGCAAGAGGACAGTTATCAGAGAATACTCGATGGCAGTATCAATGCAGGGCTACATTTTTTGAATGAGAATTGCACGCAATCTATTATGCAACATGTTCTTCCAACGACATGAGATTGTACTCGTCACAGGAGCTAAGCATACTGCGTTAACCGCCAGTGAGGCTTTATTATCTCCGCTGGCAATCCTGAAAATCCCAGGTTGGAATACAGACATAGTGCGTTTCTCTCGATATCTATATAAAAGAGAGGTTGAGCATAGTGTCCGTTTGCAATGTGAAGACTTACCTAGCTTGTTAGCTTGCCTAGAACACAGTAGCTATGTATCACCGTTACCGAGCTTTCTATGCACAGGCAACTTAAAAGTACTCCCCTTAGATGAGCCGGGCAATGAGATGAGTTCTGTGGTGTGTATCCCTTCTACCCATAGAAACGAGCCACTGTATCAATGGCTCGTTGGACTCATTAAATCACTCATGCCTGTAAAGTCATGACTATAGACAAGCTCACCTATTGCTTAACGAGTTTATTGGCGATAATCGCCGCTGCGATAGCGACAAAGATGACAGAGAAATAGATCATAGTGGCTCCGGTTTTACGTTTGTTGATGCTGTTTTAGCTGGCTTAGGACCTTGTTTTATCCAGCGAGCCAATATGGCTGCCAAGACCAGAAACAGAGCGGCGTAGCTCATGAGTAAGGTCGGGATCTGGAATCCATGGGTTTGCCCTGAAGCAAACGACCCTGCGCCCTGTAGTGTAGGCATAACCTCATAAATCACCCAAGGCTGACGGCCATATTCAGAGAGTAACCAGCCGGATAAATAAGCGATGAATGGGAGCGGCAGGGCATAGGTGCTAAGCTTAAGTAATCTGCTGCTAGCGCTGTTAACTCTGCCTTTGATGGCTAGGAAAATCCAGTAACTACTGAGTAGCAAAATGAATATGCCAGCGCCGACCATCACGCGGAAACTAAAAAATAGCAGACTAACATTGTTGACCGTATAGTTGGCAGCAAGGCGGATCTGCTCCTCGGTTACATCGATTAAGTCCGGATTGTATTTACGAACTAGCTCGGCATAGCCAAGATCTTGCTGGTGGGTTTGTATAAGATCTTTATCGGTCTGTTTGTTTGCCGAAGATGAGTAAGCAGTTATGGCCTGATGGGCTAATAAACCGTTGCGAATACGCTGCATATTTTCAGATCTTAACTGCTTGATCCCTTTCACTTCTGTTTCATCTGTACCCGACAGCATCCAGCCTAGAATTTTAGGGATCTTAACTTCGAATCTATTCTCCTCAGCCTGCTGATCCGGTAGTGCAAATAACACCAGATCTGCACCATCTTGCTGCGTCTCCCATAAGGCTTCAAGTTGCGCCAATTTCATCGGCTGTGCCTGATGAACGTCGCGGCCGTGAATGTCTCCACTAAACATGGCAAATAATGAGAAACACAAGCCGATACTGGCGCCAATCACAACCCCAGCTTGGCCAAAGGCGTGTTGTCTATTCTTTTGCAGGTAATAGCAAGACAAAGAGATAAGAGTCACGCCACCGATTAAGAACGCACCAGTAAACATATGGGCAAAGCGTGTACTTGCCATAGGAGTGCTGACAATCTCAAGTAGCGAACTTGCCTGATACGTCATGGTGTTGATATCAAATTGCATTGCTGAGCTTGGATCATGCATCCAGCCATTGAGGACGATGACAGGTAGCTCTGTATAGGCACAGATAAAGGGTAATAACCAAGTGATAAAAAGGTGAAGCTTAGGAGGGAGATGTTGCCAACCGACATAGAACAGGGTCACAGCGGTAAGCCAAATTAGCATGCCAGTAGACACTATAGTGCCTAGCAGTCCGACATATTCACTGAACACTGTGTTGATAAAGAGAGCGAGTTGTTGCCAGTCCTCTGGCATGGGAGGAGTTAATATGCCCGTGATGATTAATACAAACACAATTGGCAAACATAGCTTGCCAATAAATTGCGCTGCCGATTTATATTCAGCATTTGATTTGGTGACGTATAAGGTTTCAAAAATTGCCGTGACTAGCATAAGGCCGATAAACAGAGGCACAAAAATTTGGTGCACCATCATACTGAGTGCAAACTCGAGTCTGGCGCTATCGGTTAAAGCGTGTTCAATCATGAGTATTTACCTATCCATATAGTTGGCTAGACCATATCAGGATTGGCTTTCCTACAAGTTGAATCTGTTTTTCCTAAAAAGATAGTGAGCGAAGAAGTTAACGGGGTCTTCTAAAGTGATAGTTTGACTTAAGTGTGGGTTGTTAATGCCCCTAATTAAGGGGATAAAATAAAAAATCGGCCACGTTAGCAGTGACCGATTTGTGGTTTCATTAAGGCCTAAGGTTCGGACTCGTTTAACTGTTTTGCTCAATCCATAGGTCGATTTCGCTTTCTAGTACATCTAATGGTACCGGGCCATTTTTCAGAACTATGGTATGAAAATCGCGAATATCAAATTTATCGCCTAGCGCTTGCTGAGCCTTATCTCTAAGCGCTAACAGCTTAAGCATACCCACCTTATAAGCTGTGGCTTGTGATGGCATCACGATATGACGCTCAACCATCTTTATGGCATCAGATTTAGCATTTGGCGTATTAGTGACGTAGTACTCGATAGACTCTTCACGAGTCCACTTCTTAGCATGAATACCGGTATCGACCACGAGTCGACATGCGCGCCACAGCTCCATGGCTAAGCGGCCAAAGTCAGAGTATGGGTCTGAGTACATGCCCATCTCTTTCGGGAAGTACTCGCTGTATAGTCCCCAACCTTCGATATAAGCTGTATAGCCACCGAACTTACGAAACTTAGGTACAGCCTCAAGCTCTTGAGCGATCGCTATCTGCATATGGTGCCCCGGCGTGCCTTCATGGTAAGCCAGAGCTTCCATCTGGTACTTTGGCATCGCTTTCATATCATACAGGTTAGCGTAGTAAGTGCCTGGGCGGCTGCCATCCGGTGATGGATTACTGTAAAAGGCTTTACCGGCAGACTTTTCTCTAAAGGCTTCGACCTGCTTTACGATCATCGGCGCCTTAGGTTTGACCTTAAACACTTCATCTAAGCGGCCGCTCATGGTGTCGATAAGCGCGGTGGCTTCACTTAAGTAGGCTTGGCGACCTTTATCGTCATTGGCATAGTAAAACTGCTCGTCATCACGCATAAACTTAAAGAACTCAGCCAATGAACCTTCATAGTTTACCTTGTTCATGATGTCACGCATCTCACTGTGAATACGTGCCACTTCCGATAAGCCAAGTTCATGGATTTCACTGGCGCTCATATCGGTTGTCGTTGTGCGCGCGAGTGCGTTGTTGTAATAAGAGTCACCTTGAGGGAACTTCCAAGCGCCATCGCGGGTATCTGCCTTAGATTCAAGCTTGGTCATATAGGCGATAAGCTTGTCGTAAGCCGGCTTTACATCTTCCAAAAGAGCTAGCTTTGCCTGACGTAATAAGCTTTCTTTGTCGCTATCGCTGATCTCAAGTTTTGCCACTTTACGCTTAAAGTCGGCCCAAAGTGCACTGTCTGCAACTATTTCGTCAGTAGCCGCATTTGCTGTAAATGGCGCGCCTGCCACGATGTTTTTGCTGTCGTTGATTACGTAAGGAAAGACAAACTTAGGCGCAATAATACCTTTGCTTTCACGTACTTCTAAGGCCGTTTGCAGCTGAGATAATCGCTTAGGTACACCTTGTAGGCGGCTTATATAGGCTTTGGCATCTTCGACACTGCCAATTTGGTGCTGGTTAATTAAGAAAGAAGCAACTTGTGAATGGCCGCCATACATCTGGTTAACGGGGTAGCTATGGTATCGCCATTTATCATCTTTAATGGCTTGCTCAAGCTTTTGCGTCAGTAGTTGGTAGCTAAGTAGAGTCTGCCTATCCAGCTTACTCGAATTGATTGTTTGAAGTTGAGCTAAATGTTTTTTGTCACGGGCAAGGGCGGCATCATCAGCGTCATCACCCATTTCATCCCATTTATCGTAATCGGTTTTAATGCCAAGGTGGGTTTGGGAGATAGGGCTTGCCATGACATTTTCCATGAAAATGCTTTCGAATAAGGCATTGGCTCTTTCAGACTCAGTCTCAGCCTTATGGGCAACAGGCTCACTTGGACTAGATAGTGAAGCAGAAGTTGGGGCGGCAATGGCGGAGGCGCCAATCATAGTGCTGGCGCTGAGCCCAAATGAGAGCGAGAGGGCAATAAGGCTAACTTTTGTTTTTATAGGCATTTTTAGGCTTCCTTAGAATTATGATTGTTATCCTAAAGAAGCCGCCGGTTAATTTTTTGATCTAAGTGTTAGCAAATATTTCTAAGTTGCTGAATTTTTGATTGTTAATCAATCTATTCAGTAGCTTAACGATTATTAGCAAGCTGTTATGCTGACTATAGGAATTGTGACAGCAACTCATTGACGAACATGTGACCTTTGCTAGTTAGCTGCCAGTGTTCATCCGATTCAGTCATTAAGCCCTTAGCACAGCCTTGCTTAACTCCGTCACTAATGGTGTCTCTGTTTAAACCTGTACGCTGCTCAAATTCCAGCTTAGGAATGGGGCTCATTAGGCGCAAGCGGTTCATCAGATACTCTAAGGCTCTGTCTTCCTCTACCACCTCTGTTGTTTCATAGGTGTAGTTATCCGCCGCTAAATAGCCTTTAGGGTGTTTAATCTTGACTGTGCGGACAATTTTATTGTCATCAAGTTGGGTTATTTTGCCGTGAGCGCCACAACCAATTCCTAAGTAGTCACCAAACTGCCAATAGTTAAGGTTATGTCGGCACTGAAAACCTTCTTTAGCATAAGCCGAGATCTCGTACTGCTGGTAACCCAGAGCAGCTAAACGCTTTTGCCCTTGCTCGTAGATCTGCCAGAGATTTTCATCATCAGGAAGTTGTGGCGGCTTAGAGTGAAACAGAGTATTAGGCTCAATCGTTAGCTGATACCAAGACAGGTGAGGCGGAGCAAGCTCTGCCGCGGTCTCAATGTCGCTAAGAGCTTCATCAAAACTTTGGTTTGGCAGGCCGTGCATCAAGTCTAAGTTAAAGCTCTGGTAGCCAGAGGTTTTAGCCTTTTGGGCGGCAATATGCGCTTCGTCTTTATTGTGAATACGCCCGAGTAAGTTGAGCTTGTCACTTGAGAAGCTCTGAACTCCGATTGAAAGACGGGTCACGCCCGCCTGGCAATAGGCCTCGAAATCATCATGCTCTAGCGTACCTGGGTTGGCCTCCATGGTGATTTCGATATTGTCGCTAAAAGGGATAAGCTTATCGACCTCAGTTAATAAGCGGCCAATCTGCGCGGCATCGAACAGAGAGGGGGTACCGCCACCGATAAAAATTGTATGTAAACGTCTACCTTGCACGTAATGCAGATCTTGCTTGAGATCTTTTATCAGTGCATCGACATATTCTGTTTGCGGCAGTTCACCATGTTGGCCATGGGAATTGAAGTCGCAGTATGGGCACTTCTGTACGCACCAAGGAATATGAATATAAAGGCTTAACGGTGGCAGGGTTAACATTAGTTAAAGATACCTTGTTGCTTCATAGCTTCGATTAACAGTACCAACGCCTTACCGCGATGGCTTAGCTTATTCTTCTCATCACTGCTTAGCTCTGCTGCAGCACACTCGTGCTCTGCAGGGATAAAGATAGGATCGTAACCGTGGCCGTTTTCGCCTTGCGCAGCAAAACCAATAGTGCCTTCCCATGACGCTTGGCAGATGATTGGAGTTGGGTCTTTAGCATGACGCATATAAACCAATACACACTGAAAGCGAGCGCTACGCTGTGTTTGGCCTTCAAGGGCAGTTAATAGTTTTGTGTAATTCTGCTCATCTTTAGCACCTTCGCCGGCATAACGCGCCGAGTAAATACCGGGTGCGCCTTGCAAGAAATCAACTTCTAGGCCCGAGTCATCGGCAATGGCTGCATGACCAGTAACTTCAGCTGCATTTCTCGCTTTAATAATGGCATTTTCAACAAATGTGGTGCCAGTTTCTGGTACTTCAGCTACGTTCAATTCGCTTTGAGCCAAAATCTCAACGCCGAAATCGGCCATCAATTCAGAAAATTCTTTGAGTTTACCTTTGTTGCCGCTAGCAAGGACGATTTGATTCATGGGATGCCTGTAGATGAGTCTGAAAATAATGGCGGCAATAATAGCCGAGATACGGGATTTTCGATAGAGTTAACGTTACAAAAATAGGGGCGCTAGGCCCCTGTATGTTCGATTTTACTTAAGATTATTCGACGTAGAACTTCTGTTTAAACTTAAGTGTGGTGTTGAGCTTTTTACCGTACTTGACTGCGATTTTAAAGTTGATCTCTTGATCGTCACGGTAAGGGACTTCGGCGATGTAATAGATAGAGTCGCCTTCACGAATTTCTCTAAACTTTAAGTCGATTCTGGCATCGAGTAAATTATTGGCGACGCCTGAAATCTCAACGGGTACCGCAGGGTTACCCTTAACGCTGGTATCGAGCACGGCAATATTAATTATACCCGTGTAGCTACTACGCTTGATGCCATAAGACTTGGCAATACTTGGGGTTAAAAAGGTGCTGCTAAGGGCAACATAGTGGATATCGTAGTTACCTACTTTTTCTTTCTGCTCGGCAAATGCGTTGCTGCTTAGGCAAAAACAGAGCATTAGCATCATGGTTAAAGAACGGACCATATTCGTTTTCCTTAGGAAGATATCTTGTTAACAGTATAGAGCTTAGTTGAGCTTAACGCCTTAAACATCTTATAACTATAAGGTTACAAAAGGTTTTGTACTTCATCGGGGATAAGCTTAGGTGCGGTGATTCTAACTTGCTTGTGGCGTCCCATCTGGCCTTTAGTTATTTCGATATCCCCTTTAGGGACTTTAAAGGCTTTCGATAGGTACTTAGTCAGATGGGCGTTGGCCTTGCCGTCTACAGGGGGCGCAGTAATGGCGATTTTAATCTCTTCGCCATGTAAGCCAACTATTTGGTCGCGACTGGCTTTAGGCTGAATATAGAGTTGAAGCAGCAGGTCGCCCTGCTGCATTATGGCTGGTGTCACTATACGTTAGCCCAGAATGGTATGTATTGCGCTAGCAAGATATTAACGAAGTTAAGAATAATCATCATCACTAGCAGTGATAAGTCTAGTCCGCCCATTGGTGGCAAAATACGGCGGATTGGCGCAAGCAACGGCTCAGTTAACTGGCCCATGACCATTTCGATTGGGTTACTACCTTGGCTTACCCAGCTTAAAATCGCACGTAGGATCAGCATCCAGAATAGCAGTACGCCGGCTTCTTTTATCACAGAAACTAAAGAGACAAGCAGTAAGGTCGGTACATTGATTGCCGCACCAGCCATCAGGCTTAAGATAACAAACTTAAGCACCACAACGGTTATCGCGAGTACGAAAGAGGCTGTATCGAAACTGCCAAATGATGGTAATACTCGGCGCATAGGACCCACAATTGGGTGAGTGGCCTTGACGATAAACTGACTGAAAGGGTTATAAAAATCGGCTCTAGCGAGTTGTAGCCAGATCCGTAACACCACGACCATCAGGTATAGATCGAATACCGTACTTACTAGAAAACTAAATGCATTCATTTATTTACTCTACTTGTTCAAGTTAAATTTAAAAACTAGTACTGCTTAGCCATCTCTTCGGCGCGGGCGATACAGTTATTCATTGCATTATCGACCAGACCTCTTAAATCACCTTTTTCAAACGTCTCAACCGCCTGCGCCGTTGTGCCGCCTTTTGATGTTACGTTTGCTCTAAGCTGAGCAAGGCTCACATCAGGGTTTTGCTTGACCATCAAGGCCGCACCTAGTGCTGCTTGCTGTGCCATCTCTCTCGCGGTGACTTCAGACATACCGCCTTTGACAGCACTTTCCACCATAGATTCTAAAAATAGGAAGAAATAGGCCGGAGAGCTACCCGCCAGTGCGATCACTTGGTTTAACTCATCTTCCTTACTGACCCAGACTATTTCGCCGCCCGTCGCCATTAAGGTCTCGCAAATGGCTTTTTGCTCAGCTGATATTTCATCGCCCGCATAAAGCCCTGTCAAGCCTACACCTATTTGGGTGGGAGTATTAGGCATAGTGCGTATTAGTTTGATCTCTTGCTTAAAATAATCGCTATAACGCTTGGCTGTGACGCCTGCGGCTATGGTGATAATCAGTTTTTTAGAAAGATCCAGACCGCTTAGCTCTTCACCGACCACTTGCATCAGGTGTGGTTTCACGCCGAGAACGATAACATCGGCTGCTTGCGCAGCATCTAAATTGTTATTCGATACCTTAATACCGAAGTCTTTGACCATGGCATCGAGCTTAGGTTGGCTTGGATTCGTGGCTTCGATTAGCTCTGGGTTGTAGCCGCTTTTTACTAAGCCGCTGACGATACTGCGGGTCATATTGCCTGCGCCAATAAAGCATACTTTCTTCTGTGTCATGGAGATCTCTTTTTGTTTTAGTTAGCTGCACCGAATATCTTTTGCACTAATATTAAGTGCTATTTCAGTAAGCGCTATTTTACCCATTAATATTTGGCCGAGTAAGAGCAATACGAGTTTAATGTTATTAAACAATTTTCATATTGCTACTAAATCGGTCTGGTATCGTTTATGCCTTGCTGTAATCACGCTCGCCAAAAATAGCGCTGCCAATACGCACCATGGTTGAGCCATGGGCAACGGCAAGTTCTAGGTCATTACTCATGCCGACAGAAAGAGTATCTATGCTAGCAAAACCTTGAGCCAATTGATTATACAGTGCTTGCAAGGCTGCCATCTCTTTTGTGGCCGTTTGCTCATCGACATCGGCCGATGGAATGGCCATCAAACCGCGTAATGCGAGTTTAGGCATCTGGGCAATCTTCTCAGCTAGTGCCTGTACTTCACAGGCCGCAACGCCAGACTTATTCGCTTCTTGGCTGATGTTGACCTGAATACACACATTTAGCGGTGACATCGACTCAGGGCGTTGCTCATTAAGCCTTTGGGCGATTTTTTCGCGGTCAACGGTATGCATCCAGTCAAATAAAGTCGCAACCACTTTGGTTTTATTTGATTGCAGTGGACCGATAAAGTGCCACTCGATATCAGGGAACTCTTGGTTTAGGGTATTTATCTTAGATTCGCCCTCTTGCACATAGTTTTCACCGAAGCGGCGTTGTCCTGCATTATAGGCTTGGATGATCTGCTCATTGGGTTTTGTTTTGCTCACGGCAAGGAGTTGTACATCTTCTGCTCGGCGAGAAGAATTTTGCGCCGCTTGTGCAATCCGACTATGGGCGATTGCGAGTCTGTCTGTTATTGTTGTCATGTTGTAAGTTTTTGGTTGAATGGATATCCCAAACTATGGAAATCACAGAGTTACTTGCCTTTAGTGTAAAACACAATGCGTCAGATCTACACCTTTCAGCGGGTGTTTCTCCCATGATCCGTGTTGATGGTGAAGTGAGAAAGATAAATTTACCCGCTTTAGACCACCAAGGTGTACATAGCTTAGTCTATGACATCATGAACGATAAGCAGCGTAAGGATTATGAAGAGCACTTAGAGATAGATTTCTCGTTTGAAGTGCCGGGTCTTGCGCGCTTTCGTGTTAACGCCTTTAACCAGTCTCGTGGTGCGGCGGCGGTTTTCCGTACCATTCCTAGTGACATCTTGAGCCTTGAGCAGTTAGGTGCGCCGGAGATCTTCAAGAAAATCTCAAGTTTCCCTCGTGGTTTAGTCTTAGTCACAGGTCCTACAGGCTCGGGTAAGAGTACTACCTTGGCGGCGATGATCGATTATGTGAACGAAAATCGCCACGACCACATTTTGACGATTGAAGATCCGATAGAATTTGTACATCAAAATAAGCAGTGTTTGATTAACCAACGTGAGGTGCATCGCCATACTCATAGCTTTAATGCCGCACTGAGAAGTGCACTGCGTGAAGATCCTGACGTGATCCTCGTTGGTGAAATGCGAGATCTTGAAACCATTAGATTGGCGATGACGGCGGCTGAAACCGGTCACTTAGTATTTGGCACCTTGCACACCACGTCAGCGGCTAAAACCATTGACCGTGTGGTCGATGTATTCCCTGAAGGTGAAAAGGGCATGGTCAGAACTATGTTATCAGAATCTCTGCAGGCGGTTATTTCACAGACCCTGATTAAGAAAGTAGGCGGCGGTCGTGTGGCAGCTCACGAGATCATGATGGGAACACCTGCGATTCGAAACCTTATTCGTGAAGATAAGGTCGCGCAGATGTATTCGGCAATCCAAACGGGTATGGCTCACGGCATGCAGACGCTTGACCAGTGTTTACAGAATTTGGTTAACCGTGGGCAGATCACCCGTGAAGATGCCATGTCTAAGAGTTCGAATAAGCAAGCAAACTTCTAATAAGTCACAAGTAATAAGTAATAGGGATAGTTAGTCTATGGATGTTCGTCCTTTTCTAAAGGTGATGATTGAGCGTAAAGCCTCGGATCTATTTATAACCGCCGGCTTTCCGCCTAGCGCTAAGGTTGATGGTGAGCTGCGCCCCTTAGGTGAGAATGCTTTTACTCCTGCTCAGTCTTTGGATTTTGTTGAATCATTGATGACGGACGTGCAAAAGCAGGAGTTTCATGAGTCTCGTGAGTGCAACTTTGCGTTTTCGGCGAAAGATTTTGGTCGATTCCGTGTCAGTGCCTTTTGGCAGCGTGAGTCACCAGGTTGCGTGATGCGCCGTATCGAGACTCAGATCCCTGAAGTCGATGACTTGATGTTGCCGCCCATCCTAAAAGATCTTGTGATGAGTAAGCGTGGCCTAGTGATTATGGTCGGTGGTACCGGAACCGGTAAGTCGACCTCACTTGCGGCACTGGTGGGTTATCGTAATACCCATGCTCGTGGTCATATTTTGACGATTGAAGATCCGGTGGAATTTGTTCACGACCATAGACAAAGCATTATCACTCAGCGTGAAGTGGGTATCGATACTGAGTCTTTCGATGCGGCGCTTAAAAGCTCACTGCGTCAGGCGCCAGATGTGATTTTGATTGGTGAAATTCGTAGCCAAGAAACCATGGAGTTTGCCCTGTCATTTGCCGAAACGGGTCACCTCTGTATGGCGACCTTGCACGCTAACAATGCTAACCAAGCGCTCGACCGCATCATGCACTTAGTGCCGGAGAGTAAACACCATCAGTTGCTGTTCGATTTGTCGTTAAACTTGCGCGGTATTGTGGCGCAGCAACTTGTGCCCAAGAGTGATGGCACTGGAAGACGTGCGGCGATTGAGGTATTGATTAATACGCCGCGTGTGGCCAGTTTGATCGCGAAGAATGAGCTGCACTCTCTTAAAGATACCATGGCTAAATCGAATGAGCAGGGGATGCAGACGTTCGACCAAGCCTTACTGAAACTTTATAGCGACGGTGAGATCAGCTATGCCGATGCATTGCATCATGCGGATTCACCAAACGATCTGCGACTGATGATCAAGTTACAAAGCTCTGATACGACTAGCACCAGCTCTATGGATGGAGTCACACTTAATTTAGATTAAATTGAGATGGGATTGAAAAACAGGCAATAGACTCTATTGCCTGTTTTTTTTCGAATGGCATTGATCTCAAAGCTGAGTAAAGCGTATCGGCAATGATTATAAATATAATTTTAAGTTAAGGAGTTATCTTGGCTAAGTATTTAGGACTAACCAAGGAAGTCGGCCACCAGCAGCGTGGCAAGACGGGGGTGTTATTAGTTAACCTAGGCACACCAGATGAGCCCACCGCACCGGCGGTCAGGCGTTATTTGGCGGAGTTTCTAGCTGACCCCCGTGTAGTTGAGATCCCAAAACTCGTTTGGATGCTTATCTTGCACGGTATTATCTTACGTGTACGCCCGGCAAAGTCGGCGGCGCTTTACAAACAGGTGTGGACCGAGCAAGGTTCGCCTCTGATGGATATTACTCGTCGCCAAGCCCAAAAACTGGCGCAGCATTTTGACAAGGCTGACGAAGATGTTTCGGTAGATTTTTGCATGCGATATGGTCAGCCGTCGGTGTCATCGACGCTGCAAAGGATGCATAAAGAGGGCATAGACAAGATGGTGGTATTGCCTCTGTACCCCCAATACTCGGCGCCAACAACGGCGTCGGCTTTCGATGCAATCGCCAAAGAGCTGGCTCAGTGGCGTTACCTGCCTGCGTTACACTTTATCAATACCTATCATGATCACCCTGACTTTATTGATGCTCTCGCCGCATCGATTGCTAAAGATTTTGAGCTTAATGGTCAGCCGCAAAAATTAGTGCTGTCATACCATGGCATGCCGGAGCGTAACTTGCACTTGGGCGATCCCTATTATTGTTTCTGTATGAAGACCACTAAGCTGGTGGTCGAGAAGCTTGGGTTAACTGAAGAGCAGTATATGACCACCTTCCAATCTCGTTTCGGTAAAGCCAAGTGGCTTACGCCTTATACCGATGCCACCATGGAAGCCTTACCAGGACAGGGGATTAAAGACATCGCTGTGGTATGTCCGGCCTTTAGTGCAGATTGCCTAGAAACGCTTGAAGAGATCGCTGGCGAAAACCGTGAGATCTTTGAACAGGCGGGTGGTGAGAACTATCGCTATATTGCCGCGCTTAATGACGATGATGCACATATTCAAATGATGGCGAATATCGTTAAGCCGCACATTTAGGTGTGTTTTTAGAGCAAACGAAGAGAGCGCTTCGTGGTAAATCGCTTTCAAAGCAAAGAACCCAGCTAGTGCTGGGTTCTTCGTTTTTTGTTGGTGGATCAGGTTTGGTCTTAACTTACCAGTATTGAGGGTAAGCCTCTTCTTATACTGATTAATATTAGTCGCCGTACTGATTTTCAAAGTAGCTTTCAACAATCAGTACTGCAGACATGGCATCAACCTGTCCCTTAGTCAGTGCCTTGTAGCCACCCATCTCAAACAGCCTTGCTTTAGCGTCAGCGGTGGTGAGACGTTCGTCTTGAGTCTCAACTTTTACGCCAAAGCGACCACTTAAGCGATTGGCAAACTTGCGCGCTCTTTGGGTCATCTCTTGCTCGGTACCGTCCATATTAAGAGGTAAGCCAACAACCACAAGATCGGGTTTCCACTCGGTAATGAGTGCGCCAATCTCTTCCCACTTAGGGATCCCGTCTACAGCCTTTATCGACAGCAGTGGTCTAGCGCTTGCGGTAAGCTCTTGTCCAATAGCGATGCCGATACTCTTGGTGCCGTAATCAAAGCCTAAGACGCTTTTATCGCCCATCTTTGTCTTTCCTATTCTATGCCGCTAAAAGGCGGTATTTATGCGTGACCAGCATGTTGAGATAGCTGCCAGATATCAAATCCCAGAGACTCAGTCGCCAGCTGCCAACGTTTGTCATGCTCGATGTCAAACAGTAACTCAGGGCTTGCTGGGATAGATAGCCAAGTGTTTTCTGCGAGCTCTTGTTCTAATTGGCCACGAGTCCAACCTGCGTAACCCAGTGCGATTACAAACTTCTCTGGTGCCTTATCTGAGCCTAAACAGGCCAAGATATCTTGGGATGTAGTTAGCATCACCTCGGGAGTAATTGCATCGCTATTACTCCAGCAGTCTTGTGTTGTATGCAGCACAAAACCGCGCTCTGGATTGACGGGGCCGCCAGCAAGCACTTCTCTTGCGAGAGTATTAATAGGCTCAGGTTCTTCACTTAGCTCCATCTGCTCTAGAAGCTCGTCAACGATAATGCCACTGGGCTTATTGACCACTATGCCCATAGCGCCTTTCTCGTCGTGTTCACAGATATAGATCAATGAACGTTCAAAATAGGTGTCTTGCAGGGATGGCATAGCGATTAAAAAGTGATTTTGTAAACTGTCCATAGACTTTTCCATATAAGGCTAATAGCAATCAGTACTAGATTAGCCGCCAGCCAATTTGACAGTGTAATTGAGTTTTTCGAGCAGGGTCTTAATTTGCTCTCTATTGTCGGTTTGCACTTCGATATTAAACTCTTTCACAGTGCCGCCACAGCCGCACTGTTTCTTGAGTTTTTGCGCCAAGGCTTTTAGCTCTTTTTCTTGTAAGCCAAGGCCTTTAATCACTGAAACACCTTTGCCTTTACGGCCTTTGCTGTCTTTATGAATTCTGACAATGCCATCACCTTCCGGTGCCGATTGGGTCTGTTTTTCAGGGGCAATTCTGCCGCTATCGGTGCTATAGACTAATGATACGTTTGGATCGGATTTCATTTGTGTGGTCGCTGATGAACTAATGTGGCCAGTTTAGCAAAGATGCTCGCGTTACGGGAGAGGAAGCTTAAGAGAAACTTACCCGTTTATCAGGCTAATGAAAGTCTGACAAACGGCTTTTATAGATATCGCGCTAGCTCAATCAATATGCAGGTAATGTGAGAGTCGCAAACGCACGAGGGACTTGTAGGTGAGATAGGCTGGAGAATCTGTGTATTTACCCACCTCTAAACTAGCTCTAACCAAGCTGTATGTATGTGGGTAAACATGCAAGTAAATTAAAGATACAGTGCTAGCTCAATTAATAATGATGCAAAGGTTAGTGTTGCTAAGGGAGCCAAATACTTGTGGGTACTGGGTAGCGCAATAGAGCATGAGGTCAGCACAAATCCGACTGCGGTGCCTGCAAAGTGGGTCACTGGAGCGCTTGCAATTGCGACAATTAACCAGCTCAGTATGACTATTGGCAGAATGATCAATGAGTGTTTACTGAGTTTATCGGCTAACGAAGCCTGGCTGTCTGGGGAGTCAGAGACTTTTTCCGGTGTGACCAAAAACACTACTGTAGCGATGGCAAAAGCTGCGATAAACCAGAACATAGTGACTCTCATAAAAAGGTTGTTGATTGATAATCATTATCATTAGAGCTGACGCCTATGTCAAGAAGTCTGACAAGAGTATTTACCAAAATTGAGTTGTAGATTAATAAATAGCTCTGTAAGCTGGCTTAATAAGTGCTCAAAATATAAAAGATTATGGTTGGAGATAAGATGAATAAGTTATTGGTTATCATTGCTGCGTTAGCATTAAGTGCATGTAGTTCACTTAAAACAAGCTCGGATTATGATCCAGGTGTAAACTTTTCAGAAGTGAAAACCTACGCTTGGGTAGAGAAGAAAACAGCTGATGCGACATACCATTTAGATGGCCTAATGGATCAGCGCGTTCGTAAAGCCGTTGACGATCAACTGGAGCTTAAAGGCCTATCTAAAGCCGATGTTGGTAGCGCAGATGTATTAGTCAACTACCTAACTAAAGTTGATAAGAAAATTAATGTCGACACTTTCAACACCAACTATGGTTATAACCCTTATTACGGTCCAGGCTGGGGCTGGGGTGGTGGCGCTGGTCACACGCAAACCACGGTACGTGAATATGAAGTGGGTACTTTGATCCTTGATTTGGTTAATGCCAAAACAGGTAAGCTTATCTGGAGAGGTTCAGTCGCCGATACGATGCGTGATAAAGATACCCCAGAAGAGCGTGTAGAAGTGGTTAATGAAGCGGTAGGGGCATTATTACTTAACTACCCACCAAAGCCTGAAAGCAAGTAAGCTTTTAGTTATGGAGCTTTAGTCACTGAGCTATCAGTAAACAACAAGAAACGGCCAAATGGCCGTTTTTTTTATGTCTTATTGCTTCAGATGCAGATTGGTATTATTTCAGTAAGCCACGCAGTAACACTCTGAGCTGACGATTAAACGGGTTATCCAGTCGACTCTTATGTTGAATAACATCGACGTTAGCTTGCCAACCCAGTTGCTCGAAATCAATTTGAAGTTTACACAGTTGTCGAGCCTCAATGGTTTCTTCGCAAAGATGCAGTGGCAGCAAAGCCCAACCAAAGCCAGCTTTGGCGAGTTCGAGTAACATGTAGTAGTTATCGGCATGCCATACATCGGGTGAGTGTGGCGTATTAAACCAACCTTTTTGCTTTTCTTTAGAGCCAATGATGAGTTGTCGATGCAGCTTAAGCACGTCGATATGGGATGAGGTTTCTTGGGCTAGAGGGTGCTCTGGGTTCACTAATAGCTCAAACTGGACGGCGCCTAAGGATTCAAAATCTAAGCTATGTGGATAGGATAACTCGCTAAACACTATGCCCAAGTCGGCTCGTTTAGTATCGACTAGGTGAATAATATCTAAACTGGAAGCACAAAATAGTTCAAGCTCACACTCAGGATATTGAGTCGAAAGGCTCTTCAACAGTGCCGTGAACTTGTCATAGGGGATCCCTTCATCGACGGCAAGAGTAAGCTTTAAGTCATCTTGTTTGTCTAGTGCTTGCACCTGCTGATTAAGGCGTTGATGCTGAGCTATGACGGCTTTGGCTTGAGGCAGCAGCTGTTCGCCTGCGCGTGTCAAAATGGGGTATCGATGACTTCTATCAAACAGTGTCTGGTTGGTATCGATTTCGAGATTAATAATGTGTTGGCTAATCGCAGACTGAACCTTGCCAAGCTTTCTGGCCGCAGCCGAAAAAGAGCCCGTTTCGACGGTCGTTACAAATGAATACAGTTGTTCAATGGTCAACATATCAGTAAAGGTGATGGTATCTAATTTTTATGTATCGTAGTTAAAGATGATAATGGCTGCAACTTAACTTTAGGGCTATTTATCATGACAGTTAAAGACAGAATCATTCACGCTATTTTATTTGAGGCTATTGCCTTAGCGATTATCGTTCCTGCGGCGTCAATGCTATCGGGCACACAAGCAACTTCTATGTTGGCGGTAGGCGTTGGCTTGAGTCTTTATACCGTTGTTTGGAACTACTTTTATAATATCTGGTTTGATAAACAGTTCGGTAGCGACAGAGTCAATAGAGGCCTCAAGATGCGCATAGGTCATACTTGTGGTTTTGAAGGTGGGCTGATCTTTATAACTGTACCTGCCATCGCATGGTTTTTAGAGATGACGCTATTGCAAGCGTTAGCAATTGAAGCGGCATTCTTAGTCTTTTTCTTCTTTTATGCAGTGGCATTTAACTGGTGCTACGACAATATTAAGCTCAAAATGGTGAGTAAGTATTAATAAAGCCGCGACTTTCAGAAAGTCGCGGTTTTTTATTTGGTCGTTATTTAATCTTGTCTGCACTTATGGTAGGAGAGATTAGAGTGGTAATACTTTTTTTAAATTCGTCATACTTTTGGCTTATGAATTGATCTTAATCAGATTCCTTTAAATGATGGGTATATATAGTCCGTGTTGAAAAAATGAGCTTAAACATTTGCTTATCACTATATGGACATACAAAAATGCATTACAAACTCAAACTGCTGGCCCTCACTTTATCCATCGTTTCACCTTTCACATTTGCAGATGATATCGAGAAAATCACCGTTCATGGTGTGCAATATCACGATGATGGTACGTATACTAATGTCTACCTAGGCAGTGATGTGACGATTATCAGCAATGAGATGATCCACGCCGCCGGTGGAGTGGACATCAATAAAATCTTAAGTCAATTCGTTCCGGGCTTGTTCGCAAATGGACGGGCCGGACGCCATACCGATACTGATTACTCGCTACAAGGTAGCCGACCGCAAGATATTTTGTGGCTTTTGGACGGTAACCGTCTAAATAACCGTCTTTATGGCTCGACTTATACCGATAGTATCAATCCTATGTTGATTGAGCGTATCGAAGTGATCAAAGGGCCTCAAAGTGTGCTATTTGGTTCTGAAGCAATTGCGGGTGTCATCAATATCATCACTAAAAGCTATCAAGGCAGTGACTCAGGAGAGTTGAGTCTTGCTGCTGACACGCTTCCCAGTTATGACCTTTCAGGTTTTGTCAGCAGTGAAATTGAATCGGTGCAATTGAGCTTAGCTGCTAGCTCCAGTCAATCTGAAGGTTACGCGCTTTGGCCCGATGAAGAGTATTCACCCACAGCCGCGCTAGATAAAGAGCGCGGCTACCAAATGAATAACTTGAATGCGAAACTCCGTTGGGCGCTAAGCGATAATCAGCAGCTGACGGTTTTTGCCCAATACAGTGATGGCCTGCTTGAGCGGCCCTTAGCTTATGATGCGATTTTAAGTGAGAACCAGCGTAAACAAACAATTGCATATGCTGATTGGCAGTTACAGGTGACAGAACAGTTGCTGCTGCAAGCTAAAGTCAATTACCAGCATTGGGACTCTCGCTACAGTGAAATTACTCAAGATGAAAAGGGTAATGCGGCAGTGACATATTGGAAGCAATATTGGGGCTTTAAAGAGTTGGGGGCGACGGTGAGTGCTAACTATCAGACACAAGCTGGGAGTCAGTGGGTGTTAGGTGGACAGTATGAGGAGTATGAGGGGGCTGATGAGGTTATGCTATTCACTGCAGAAAAAGATCAAACTTACTCCTTATTTAGTCAGTATCAACCCCATATCGATGCCTTGCCAGATACACAACTGTCGGTTGGTGCTAGGGTCAATCGTTTAGCTAATGATGAAACCATCTGGGTGGGTAATTTTGCTCTGGCTCATGATATTGCACAAGATCTACAGTTAAAAGCCAGCTTAGGTAATGGATATCGTCAACCTACAGCTTCAGAGCTGCATTCTCAAGTGGGAACCCTTGGTAATGCCGATCTCGTTGCTGAAACGAGCCAAAGCGTCAATTTAGGGCTTCAATATCAAGGTGATATCTCGGTAACTGTTGATGGTTACTGGCGCACTATTGATAACCTAATTGAGCCACGGGCGCTTAGTGAGGTTGAATTTATTTACGACAATCTCGATGCCCGTGTTGAAAGTTACGGTATCGACTTACATCTTGTCAGTGAGTTATCTGCGCAGTTATTAATGGAACTTAGTGGCAGTTATGCCTCGGCTCAAAGACAAGACACTGGGGAGCAGGTTGAACGGATCCCTGAATATACTGGGTTTGCAAAGCTTAGTTATGATCTCAATGACGACATCTCTATTTGGGTAAGTGGTCAGTATGTGGGAGAGTTTGTTGATTATGGACTGATAGCTGGGGATTACCTATTAGCCAGTTTCGGGATCCAAGCCTGGATCACGCCGATGCAAGAGCAACAAGTGTCACTGACCATTGACAACCTATTTGATAGTGAAGTGACTCAAAGTATTTTTAAGCATGGTCACAAGGCTGAATATCCTATTGCTAGCCTAGGCGCACCGCGTACATTGCAGCTGCAGTATCGTTATCTCTTTTAGCCTTGACGGCCGGCAGGGTCAGGATAATAACGTTGACTGTCTTAAGCTCGTTTGAGGTAATTCAGAATAGGTTTTAGTCGCTAAAATCGAAAAATAGTAGATTTTAGCTATGCTTGTGTTGTTTAGGTAGTCAGTCTTGCTGTGTTTTTGTATTGATTAGGTTAATATATTGCGACTTGTAGTTTGGCTGTTTGCCGTAGATTGTAGTTGTGACTGTAACTTTTAGGGTTAAACATGATGCTGGTGAAACGAATAGCAGCAGAGTGTAATGCTAATTAACAGGTAAAAGTTTATGGCGAAGTTAGCACTTTTTGTACTAGTTGCCTCGTTTGCGTCGGCAAATATACTCGCTGCACCTTGGCAAGATAGTGATATGGATGGTGTGCCGGATCGCAAAGATGCGTGTGGCGATACGCCGCCTCAAGTCGCTGTCGATGCGAGTGGCTGTCCTAAGTCTGGCATGACTAAACAGGGCATAAAGGTGATGCCTCAATTATGTCTCAGAACAAGTCATGCACAGTGGTATCCGGAAGGCTGCTCTGACACCGAATTGTCATCTGTGGCAGTTAGGTTTGAGTTTGCAAGGGCCGATGTATTGTTATCACAATATCAAGTGCTTGAGCGATTAGCACGTTGGCTTAGCTCAACGAATGTGATTTTGCAGCTTGTAGGGCATACCGATTCAGTAGGGGAGCCAGATGTTAATCTGCAACTATCACTTGAACGAGCAGATAAAGTAAAAAAGTCATTAGTCGAGCAATTTGGATTTGCTGCTAATCGATTTCAGATTAAAGGCGTGGGGAGTTTGTTTCCTGTTGCGACAAATCAAAGCGCGTACGGGCGAGCACTCAATCGACGTGTAGAGTTTGTAGTTATTGTTCAATAGTTATTTCTTAAATTTGATGGAGTATATAAATGGATAACTTGCAAGGGTTAATGGAACAAGCACCTGAGTTAATCGTGACTTATGGCATGAAGGTTGTTTTTGCCATTATCATTTTTGTCATCGGTAAGTTCCTATCGAATGTTGCAAAAAAACTGACAACCAAGCTGTTGAATAAACGTAAAGTTGACAATACGGTTGTGTCGTTTGTTGCCAATATCGCTTGGGCTTTAGTATTTGTATTTACCATTGTCGCTACACTAGGGCAGATTGGCGTACAGACCGCATCTTTAGTTGCTGTGATTGGTGCTGCGGGTTTAGCGGTTGGTTTAGCGCTGCAAGGCTCGCTGTCTAACTTTGCTGCGGGGGTATTGATGGTGCTGTTTAGACCTTGTCGCGTTGGTGACTATATTGAAGCAGCTGGCATTGCGGGCACTGTTGATGAAATTACTATTTTCTCGACTCGACTACTTACGCCAGATAATAAGGTTGTTATCGCACCCAACTCGGCGATGATGAATGGCAACATTGTTAACTACTCAGCGATGGAAACTCGTCGTTTAGATTTGGTGATTGGGGTTTCTTATGACGCTAATCTTGCAGAGACGAAAAAAGTATTAACTAATATCCTTGATAACAGTCAGTATGTACTCAAAGATCCTGCATACACAGTGGCAGTAGCTGAGTTAGCAGACTCATCAGTTAACTTTGTCGTTCGCCCATGGGTCAAAGGCTCTGATTACTGGCCAGCACATTTCGAAATTCTAGAACAGATCAAAATTGCATTAGATGAAGCAGGTATAGCTATTCCATATCCGCAGATGGATCTCTATGTAAAAGAAACCCCAGCGGCTTAATTTATTCATTGATTAAAGCGTTGTGATTGATACGAAAAAGGTCGGCATATGCCGACCTTTTTCGTGTTTGTAGATAATGGTTAATGCTGAAGGTTAATGAGCGTTATCCGACTGATATTGATAGTCAAATTTAGGCATTGACCACTTATAGCGAATGGCTAGCATTCTGAAGCTAAATCCAAAGGTCAATGATATTGAAAGGTTCAGCCACTCTGGGACGCCATAAAATTTCATTGCAACATAAGCCGCGGCTGTTAGTAGTGCAACTAATGCATAAAGTTCTTTCTTAAAGATAAGTGGCACTTGATTACAGAGAATATCGCGGATCACGCCGCCAAATACGCCAGTTACCACGCCCATCACAATCGCAATCTCAGGACTAAAGCCTAACATTAAGGTCTTCTGTGCGCCGATAATCGAAAATACAGCTAAACCTATCGCGTCGATGGCGAGAAACAGCTTAGATAAGTGACGCATCACTGGAGCTATCATCACCGTAAGCAAAGAGGCGGCTGCAATCGCTATCAAATAGTGGACATTTTCAATCCAGATTAATGGGTAGTTACCGAGTAAGATGTCGCGCAATGTGCCACCACCAATCGCTGTAACACAGCCTATGATGACTACACCAAATAGGTCCATCTGTTTTTTACCAGCAGCCAGTGCACCTGTCATTGCTTCGGCCAAAATACCGATTAACCATAAAAAGCTGATAACTTTAACTTCTAACATAATATGCACTAGCTAAATAAAAGGAGGAGGATTTTGCCTCTTTTTAGGCCGAAAATACAATGATAAAAGTTAAATTATCGCATTACATTTTCTAATGGTTGTTTTGTTGTTGCTTTGCTTTAACCCCTTTATTTGTGCGTAATGTCTATTTTTTACTATAAGTTATGCGTTTGAGGTGTTTTCATCTTCATACTAATTGTTGCTTATTTGTTTGATTTACACTCTAGGCTTCGTTTTTCTCGATTGTAAACTTAAGTTTTTTTCTGGTAGTTGGCAGCAGGCCACAGTAATATTGCCTGTGTTTGATAATTCCAGATCTAGAGACTTGAGGTTAACAATGATTGATTTTCGCAGTGATACGGTCACTAAGCCTACGGCTGCCATGCGCAAAGCTATTAGTCAGGCTGAAGTTGGGGATGATGTTTATGGCGATGATCCAAGTGTTAACTACCTTGAAGATATGGCCGCAGAGATGTTTGGTTATGATAATGCACTATTTACCTCTTCAGGGACTCAAGCAAACTTACTTGCCTTGATGGCACACTGTGAGCGCGGTGATGAATACCTATGTGGGCAGCAAGCCCATAACTACAAGTTTGAAGGCGGTGGCGCGGCGGTTCTGGGCAGTATTCAGCCTCAGCCGCTAACAAACCAAGCTGATGGCAGTATCTTATTAAGCGATATTGAGGCAGCAATTAAGCCGGATGATATTCATTTTGCTCGCACTCGCTTGTTAAGCTTAGAAAACACCATTGGCGGTAAGGTTGTGCCGCAAGAATACCTCGCATCGGCGCAGGCATTGGCTTTCGAGCGAGGCTTGAAAATACACTTAGATGGTGCGCGTGTAGCGAATGCAGCTGTCGCACAAAATATTCCAATGACAGAGATTACTCAGTATTTCGACTCGGTTTCAATCTGCCTATCTAAGGGGTTATGTGCGCCAGTAGGCTCAATATTATTGGGTGATGAGCGATTAATTAATAAGGCGAGACGCTGGCGTAAAGTGCTCGGTGGCGGTATGCGTCAGGCTGGAATGATAGCGTCTGCAGCAACACTTGCCTTGACCGAACAGGTTGAACGTTTGGCAGAAGATCACGACAACGCAGCCTATCTTGCCGCTGAGTTATCCCATATCGAAGGCTTTGAAGTTGATATGTCATTGGTGCAGACCAATATGGTGTTTGCTACGGTGAGTGACAAGATAGATCCTAAAGCTTTGGCCCTCGAACTCAAGGCTAAAGGCATTTTATTGAGCCCAGGTAAAACGATTCGTTTCGTGACCCATGCCGATATATCAAGAGCCGATATCACCCGCTTTATCAGTGAATTAAAGGGATTGCTCACCCGCGGTTAATCCTTTCTTTAGCTAATTAATGAATAAAAACCTAGGCCATGGCCTAGGTTTTATATTTAGTTTTTTTGTTTTGGGCTAAAGTGCGTTACCCCTTAATGCTGGTGGCCCGACTCTCCACCTGAAAGCTGATTGCCTTGGCTGTCATAGAAGCCTGTACTGCCATGTTGAATAAAGCCCTGATGGATCATCTTGGCGATAAAGGGATCGGACTCATTGTCACCCACATCGGCAAAGTCCATATCTCTATATCCGGAAATTAAACTGGTAAAGTCGTCATTAGAAAGCGCTTTTAGCGCCACTAACTGATAACTGACTTTGTTGCTATCTTGCTCAACTTCCATTGCAACATCCATCGTGACGTCCATTGCGACAGGTAATGCTATTTTGTCAGCCCAAACAAGTTTGAGTAGGCTATGGTGTAGTACAGTTTGATAGCGATTGGTATCGATACATCCAAGTGCTGCAATTTGATTTTCTCTTTCATCAGCAAATGCTTGATTTGCTTGTTCACTCTGAGTGAGTTTGTCGATAAGGCTTGTTGATACAAGATGATTTAGCTGCTCAAAATCGAAGTGCATATTGAGTGAGAGTAAATCACCTTTACGATAGGAGATTGAACGCTGCTCGTTAGGGAAGTAACGTACGTATTCGCCTTGTTTATTCCACATTTCAAAACTCACGGGGCTGCGTTGGTAGATCACTTTATCTTTGTTTCTGAGTAAGGTCATTGTGCTTTGCTGACCCGATGCATGCTTTACGGTGTAAGTCGCGCTCAGGTGGTCGGTATCAATGTCCTTGCAGTCAAGTTCAGTGGCATTAGCCGCCGTGAGACTTGTTGTGCAAAGCATGATGAGGCTAGTGAAAACGGCAACTTTGGAACTCGACTTTTTGGTTAGGCTGGTTTCGGCCTGAACATCAGTTGATTGCGGCAAGAATGAAAATAGCATATTTGCTCCTACTAGGGCTTATCAAGGCAAAAAGTCTGAGATAACGACCTAGATGAAATTGGATAAAGTGTTTCTAAACTAAAGCCACCGAGTGAGATCTCGATGGCTACTAGCTGCTTTGGCGTGCTTTAAACTCAGGGGTTATTGAGCCGCTTCGGCTTTTTCGACTAAGTTACCAGCATGGTTCATCACATGAAAAAGGTGGTTTTGTTCAACCGTGCCTTGCACTAAGTGAGCCCCTGGACCGCTTGCAAAAATACCTACGTCTTCACCTGCATGGGTTTCGCTGCCTAGGGGCACGAGTGCCTCTTGATGGAAACCTGCACTTTGAGTATCGACATAATTTAGATCGAAGCGCCCAGGCGCCGCAGCGTAGCCATAACGTTCATCTCCGCCGGCTTCCAAGTTGGCGTAACCAAGACCGTTGGCATAACCGACCGTGGTGTAAGGTAAACCATTGGCATCGGTTGCATTGGTCACAATAGGCAATCCGTCAGAGCCGTTACCTTTCACTAGGCCTAAGATAGGGTTGCCGCGAGTAGGGTAGCCTGCAATGGTAAATACATGACTGTGATCCGCTGTAACCATTAACAGCGTATCTTTTTCAGAGGTTTTTTCCATAGCGATGCGTACCGCTTCAGACAGTGCGATAGTGTCGTGCAATGCTCGAGCAGCGTTGCCAGCATGGTGAGCATGGTCGATGCGCCCAGCCTCTACAATCAGCACAAAGCCCTTATCGTTTTTCTGCAAGATATCGATAGACTTAGCGGTCATTTCGGCCAGTGATGGCTCGCCTGTGACGCCATCTGTAGTGCGGTCTAGCTCATACTCCATATGCGATGAGTTAAATAAGCCAAGAGCATGGTCGGTAGTGGCAGGATCAAGCGCTAAGAACTCATCTCGGCTCGCCACATAAGCGGCGTTGGCATATTTTGTTAGCCACTCCGAGGTGAGATCGCGGCTATCTAAACGCTTACCGTTTTTACCTTCTGGATCAGTGAGAGTGGTTGGAATAAAGGCGCGACGACCGCCGCCCATGACCACATTTAAGCCTGCGCCGTAATCAAAACTGAGCAGTTGTGATGCAATATCGCTGCAGCCATTAGTAATTGCTTCTTCAGGCAAGTCTGCGTCACTCTCCCAATTACGTTCGGGTGCATGGGCATAGGTTGCAGCTGGTGTTGCGTGGGTAATACGCGCCGTAGAGACTACGCCTGTCGATAAGCCAGCCATTGCTGCCAGCTCAAGCGAGGTGACTAGGTTTTGCCCACTGGTCGAGGCGCAGTTACCGCGAGTCACGCCTTCTGCTTGTGAAATGACGCCCACATCGGTTTTAACGCCTGTCACCATAGCTGTCATGGTGCCAGCAGAATCTGGTGTTTGGCCATCGACGTTGTAGGTTTTGGCTAGACCGACATAAGGTAAGGTTTCAAACGACAGCGAGTTTTCTTCACCAGTTTGGCCTTTTAATTGTCCTTCTAGGATGCGCGCCGCTGTTACGGTTGATACGCCCATGCCATCACCCACGAATAGAATGATGTTCTTTGCCGCGCCAGCTTCATTATTGACGTTGAGCTTTTGTGCTTTCGTGACACGGGATTGACCGTCAAGGAACCATTGGTTGACCGCTGTCCAATCTTGACCATGGTTACCATCGGCCCCTTTATCACCATCATCGCCACAAGCGGCTAGACCCAGGATAGCTGTAATTGATAGTACCAGTAATTTCTTGTTCATTTTAAACTCCGTAATGGGTACTCGTGCTGACTGCTTTGTCAGTGAAAGTCAGTCGTTAATTCGTACTGCTGATAATGAGTACTCATGGTTTAGTATTTGCTGCCACCGAGTGATTGGGCTTGGTTGATGATGTGGAAGATAACGTTTTGCTCCATTACCCCCTGAACGAGATCTGAACCGGGGCCAGTTGCGTGCAGAGTAATATCTTCGCCTGCGTGAGTTTCACTGCCCATTGGCACGAGTGCCTGTTGCATAAACTCTTTATCTTGGGTGTCGACAGAGCTTAAGTCATCGCGAATACCGACCACGGCGCCAGGGCCATTGGTGTATCCAACAGTGGTATAGGGCTTGCCATCTTTAGCAATTGTCACGTTGCCATCGACTCCGTGTACTAGACCTAAGATTGGATTACCACGCTTTGGGTAACCCGCGATGGTAAATACATGGCTGTGGTCGGCGGTGACCATGATTAGGGTTTCTTCTGGATTGGTGTTTTCAACTGCTGCGCGTACAGCATTTGAAAGCTCTACCGTATCCATCATGGCGCGATAGGCGTTACCAGCGTGATGGGCATGGTCGATACGACCCGATTCCACTATTAATAAGTAGCCTTGCTCATTCTTATTGAGTAGCTCAATTGATTTGGTGGTCATTTCGGTAAGTGACGGTTCACCAGCGGTGTCATCGCCACGGTCGGCTTCATACTGCATATGGGATGAATTAAACAAGCCAAGTAGATGGTCGGTTGAGGCTACATCGATTGCGTCGAATCCTGCTTTGTCCCACACATAAGCCGAGTTACTCAGGTTGTCAGTCCAAGACTTTGTCAGATCTAAGCCATCTTCACGGCGACCAGACTTATCTTCACCGTCGGTCATCTCTGTGGGAATAAAGTTTCGACGGCCGCCACCTAAGGCGACTGTTAGCGCATCGCTTGCATCACGCATAACCAGTTGATAGGCAATATCCTTACATCCGTTGGTTATGGCTTCAGCGGGAAGATTTGAGTCGGCTTCCCAGTTACGCTCAGGTGAGGTGGCATAAGTTGCAGCAGGCGTTGCGTGAGTAATGCGTGCGGTACTGACTATGCCGGTTGAAAGACCTTTTGCATTGGCTAAATCGACTAAGGTAACCAACTCATTACCCTTCGAAGACAGGCAGTTTGCTCGTAAGCTAGTATCTGATACCGATAACACACCAGCCTTAGATTTAACGCCTGTTGCCATCGCGGTCATGGTGCCTGCAGAGTCTGGGGTTTGTTGATTGGTGTTGTAGGTTTTAACCAGTGCCGTCTTGGGAAATTGTTCAAAGGTTAAGAAGTTTTCTTCTCCGCCTTGATTGCCCATTTGCTGCTGGCCCTCAAAAATTCGCGCTGCGGTGAGAGTCGATACGCCCATGCCATCACCAACAAATAGAATGACATTTTTAGCTTTTGTTGCAGTCGTTTGCTGAGCTTTGTCACTGACAAGCTTGGCGCTATCTTTATACCATTGGCTGTCAGTTTGACTACTGGGTAATACAGCGGCATTGGCCGCGATAGTTGCGAGACTACAAGAGATAATCACAGCTATTCTTTTGATATTATTCACTATTATCACCGTAAGTTAGTATGGTTTATATAAGATTTCCTTGTGGCGAGGTGATTGTCGGGCAAAAGTATGACGTTAGTGAGTCGGATTTGTGTCGGTTTTATTGCGGCGTTAAATCGGGGTGATTGACTAGCTCATTAAGCGCGTAAATAGCGCAAAGTAGCACCAAATGAGTGCGCTAGTTTAGGTGTTAGGGTTAATGGCTTATCGTAAGTGTATGATTTTAAGTGTGATGATTTGTTGGTATTTAATTTGCTATCACTAATTAAGTATTTAACTTTTGAGGTGTAAATAATGAAATATTACAGTCGCCGTTTTATTAAACCTGAGCATCTAAATCCAGCCAATTTTCTGTTCGGAGGACAATTGCTAAGTTGGATTGATGAGGAGGCTGCCATATTTGCTGGCTGTCAGATGAAGAGTCAGCGGCACGTCACTAAAATAATGTCAGAAATCAATTTTATGGCGCCAGCGAGACAAGGAGATGTTATCGAGTTTGGCCTAGAGTTGATAAGTGCAGGAGCAACGTCTATCACAGTGAGCTGTAAGGTGCGTAATAAGCTGACACATCTGCCGATTGTCAGTATCGACAAAATCGTATTTGTTCATGTAGACGAGAAAGGCTTGCCTGCAGAGCATGGAATGCGGGCGAATGCCGCATAGCGGCTCAGGGCAGATAAAACGAAGGCCCAATATTCATTATTGAGCCTTATTTTTATCTCAAGCTAAATTAACAAGGGAAAACAGGGCGAGCATCGCTGCCTTGTTGCCATTCAGTATTAGTCTTCGCTAAGATCTTCTTTTACAGAGGTCACTGCATCTCTAGAGGCATGTCCTATAGCACGAGTGGTATCTCGCGTGGCGTGGCCAATATCTGTGGTCACCTCTTTGGTCGTATGGCCAATTTGACGCCCAGCATCTTTAAGTTCTGCACAACCTGTAATGGCCAAGCTGCACAATAGTGCGCTAATTAAAGTTAATTGTTTCACTGAATGATATTCCATTTCTTATTAGATAGCGGGCATATTGCCAGCAATTTATAAGTAGCGCTAGGGCAGAGCATCACGTTATCAGGGTAGCCTTCTAATAAAGGCTGATTATATTTTTTGTTTGGTGTTACTAAGTCGCAGTTTCTAACTTGTAGCTTCATAGCTATCAATCGCCTCCAGCGGGGTATGTGCAGACACTGCTGCGAGACGCTGTACTTCTTTATAACGGAAAGTATCCCTATACGCTCTGCGGTTTCATCCCTGAAACCGAAGCCCGCAGCCGTATCTACACGAGGTAATTGGTGCCTTCATTTAGGCGGAGTGGTTTCAGCTCTAACTTGGAAATGCCCCAAAGTAAGTTAGCCTTTGAATGAAGGTTCATTACATTTTTTATTTGTATAGTTGCTATGGGGTAGCCCGTTTGAGCTTGTAGCTGAGTCGCTATTAATCGCCTCCAGCGGGGTATGTGCAGACACTGCTGCGAGACGCTGTGAATATGTCCCTATACGCTCTGCGGTTTCATCCCTGAAACCGAAGCCCGCAGCCGTATCTACACGAGGTAATTGGTGCCTTCATTTAGGCGGAGTGGTTTCAGCTCTAACTTGGAAATGCCCCAAAACGTATTTACCTTTAATAAAGGTGAACCCAATCGCCTGCAGCGGGTGCTGGACAGGATGTCCGAATGTCGTGATCACATGGTCAGTGATGTTCCCTACATCATAATGACATTTCCCATATCCCTATGGGTCAGATGTGAAGGAGCGACCGTATGTGCAGACACTACTGCGAGACGCTGTACTTCTCTATAACGGACTCGGCCATGACGAATAGCATCCCAGCTAAAAAGCCAGTTCGGCATCCATGCCTCTCGTTCGAGAGCTTGATAACTTCCTTATCTCTCACCAGAACATGGACGGTCACGGCCGTATCTACACGGGGTAGTTGGTGTACTCATTTAGGTTGGTGTTGCTTGATGTATAACGCGGAAATGTCCAACGATGAGTCAGTTAAATGCTGACATACCTATGCCAAAAACGACTTTAGCACTCGAAAGGGGAGTTAAATGATTTTCTGCCGAGTCTGCATTCTTGGGTGAAATCCTAGTGATTGGTAACAAATCAGGGTTTTGTTAACTATTGTCAGCTTAAAACGTGCTAACAATCACATGAAATTAGTGTGGTTTAACATCTGTTTTTTCGTGTCGTTACATTTTGCTATCTTTTTTGTTACTCACGCTTCACCTCTCTCGAAAGTTATGCGGTATACCTCTCAAGAGGTAACTTTGTCAGAATTGCAATCGAAGTCATCACACTAAATCACTCACTAAACGGATAAATTTCACTTGCCCCAATAAAGAGGGCTGAATATAAGTGAGTGGAATTGATGATGAAAATATTCGATATGAAAGTTGCAACACTAGCAACCCTCATCGGGTTAGCGTTAAGTGGTTGTTCCGGTGATGATGGAGCAAATGGTAAAGATGGTGAGCCTGGTACACCGGGTAAGCCTGGGATCCCTGTTGCGACCGATGCAACAGCTTTAACGGTTGCTGTTGATAAAGTAGTAGTGGGTGCCCAATCCGATGTTACTTTTACAGTAACTAATGAAAAAGACCTACCGGTCGTTGGCTTAGAAAAGTTTGGCTTTATGTTGTCAGGCTTAGAGCAAGGAACTGCAGGTGATGCTAACAACTGGAAACTATTAAGCTCTGAAGCGTGTCCAGCGAGCAAGTATTCTAAATGTGGCAGCTTAGTTGATAACCAAGACGGTAGCTATACATATAGCTTCAACAAAGATGTAACCAGCGAGTCTGCTTTTACTATTACTGATGAAAAGACGCTAAGACTCGTACTCAGAACGGGTGGCGAGGCGGTTGGTGCCACTGAAATTAACTATGCCAACATGCATTATGATTTCAGAGGTGAAGGTCTAGAGCCGCTCTACAGTAAAAATGTGGTTAATAACCAAAACTGTGAAAGCTGTCATGATGACTTTACTATTCACGGTGGTAAGTACACTGAAGTAGAAACTTGTGTGTCTTGCCATACTGATAACAAAGTCAGTGATATCAGCAAAGTTTTCCCTATGCTAGCTCATGAAGCTCATATTGGTGTGATCTCTGCACCTGTTGGTGGCTGTGATAACTGTCACTCTGAAAATGAACAAGCGACTGACTTTGCAAACTGGAAGAGTGTACCAACTCAGGAAACCTGTATTACTTGTCATGCCGACGTTAACTTCAAAGAAGGTATTGGTCACTGGCCATATGAAGATAATGCGCAGTGTGCTAACTGTCATACATCAGACACCCTTGAAATGGTTCATCTATCTACCTACAAAGGGCAGAATGAACGCCGTGAAAATCTGCACCTGACCGTGACCGAAGCTAAGATGGTTGATGCGCCAGCAGCACAAGCCAATATCGATGCAAACTTAGATACCGATAAAACGGGTTACGTACAGTTGACCGTCGATATCTTGGATAAAGATGGCAACAGCCGTAATGAGCAGCTAGATCTAGTGAAGTACATGTACTACGCCGAGTTCTACATCAACTGGGGTGGCCAGGATATGGGCATGGATCGCGGTAAAGTACTGCGTGTTCATACCAACAAAGAGAACTTCCCTGGCTACGTTGATGAGCCAGTTGTACTCAACTACGAAAATGGCAAAACCACCTTTGAGATCGGCCCATTCAACCTTGAAGATAACTTCGATGGTGACTTAAACGATAGCTATGGCATGGTGACACCACGTATCTGGTTCTGTATCGATAAAGATGGTGAAACTATTCAAGACTGTGATGGCAAGACTGATTGGAGTAATGGTGCTGCAGGTTATAACTGGCAACACTTCTTCAATAAAGAGGGTCTGCTAGAAGAGCGTCCACGCCGTCAAATTGTCACGAATGCACTTTGTGGTGATTGTCATGGCACAACGACTTCTGAAGATGGTTTTGTGCAGATGACGCTTAACTGCCGCAGCTGTCACTCAGTGGTTAAGAATGATAGCACCTACTTTGGCACAACTTGTGCCTCTGGCTCGGTTGATTCAGATGACGATGGTGCTCTAGACCCTATGATCATGATGAAAGATCTCATGCCACGTGGTGAGCGTGATTGGACAACGGCATCGAACGCTGCTGAAGAGTGTGTTGCTTGCCATAACGCCAACAACATGCCAACTCAAGTGATCCGTAACTCACAAACTAAGCAAGGTGATGAGGATTACATTGAGCAGTTGACCATGAGCCACCCTGATCAAAAGGTATGGATCCATGCTATGCATGCTAACAACCGTGCCAACCAAAGCGGTGAAGGTTGGAAGCGTAATGTTGAGTACTCAGCAGATCTAGCTAACTGTGCTAAGTGTCATATTGAAGATAGCTTCGATGCTAAGTACCTAGTGGGTCGTAAGCCATTAGCGCTGGATCTTGATTACATGGATACCTATGACGGTCTTGACCCTGCGAATGGTAAAGACACCAGTGGTAACAAGCGCTATGCGGTCGACGCTGTTGCAGACGCCTTCGTATCACCTACCGCGGCAGTATGTTTAAGCTGTCATGGTAAGCGTGCTGCTGAAGAGGGTGAAGATCGCCGTCAGGTGCGTAAAGACGTAGTTAGTCATATGAAACAAAACGGCGCTCAGTTTGGCGTGGAAATGGGTCAATACACTGGCGAAGAGTCATGTGCGGTATGTCATGACCTCAATAACCTGAAGGAATCTCATAACCTCAAGTAAAGTTCATCTCCCTGCATATTTTGGCCCTAGCATTTTGCTAGGGTCTTTTTTTAACAGGGTCACAATTATTAACAAAGTCTCAACTCTTTTTCTAAAACCTTTAATCGGGTCAGGTTAAAAAGAGTGTTAAAGACATAGAATAACCTAGGGGAAGCTACAGGGATGGTAGGAAGTAGAGGTTAGCTTGTGAAAATTACCGAATTTTTAATTATAGATTTAGATGCAAGAGATTTAGTCGATCTGCGCACGACAGAACGGCAGGCTCTTTCTCTTGCTGAATTAGAAGTTTTAAAATGTTTAGTCAGCCATGTCGGTGACGTTGTAAGCAAAGAGCAATTGAATACAGCGGGTTGGCCTGGGCGTGTTGTCGCCCCGTCATCTTTAACGCAGTGCATGAGCAGTTTGAGAAAAAAACTGGTGGCACAAACTGATATCGAGCTTAAGAATATTCCGCGTTACGGCTATAGTTTGTGTATCGTTGATGAACACGATGTTTGCATTGATGAAACTAAGGCTGAGGCAGTATTAACAGCAGTTCAGCAACAGACTGAAGAGGATGATGCACTTAAGAGTAAGCGTCTTAATATCGAGCTAGCAAGCCGCCTACTATGGTCAACGCTGGTTATCTTGGCAGGCATTATCATCTCTATGCACTTTTCTGGTGGATTGAAAAAGGCTGTCAATTACATTGCGCTTCTGGCCAAGCCTCAAATTGCCGCTATCACAACTAAAAACATTGAGTTTAATCATACCTCTTCTTTAGTCAGTAAGGTCTTCTTAGATTCACAGCAAAGCGAGATAGCTCAACAAGCGACTAGTGTAGATGAGCTGATTGCTAACTGGTTTAATTATGAAAGTGTGTTACCAGCTTCCAGTGAAAAACAGCTATTTACTTATGATAATGGTGAGTATGAATCAGTAGCATTGTGTAATGATTTTGACAGCACTTGTAGTGATAGGCAGCCACTTAACTTAGTGAGGACGGCTGATGCGCCAGTCACCCCGCTAGATATTCAGTGGTTGGCAGACACTAAGCTCAGAATGGAGCAGGTTACCTATAACAAGATCTTGCTCGACAAGTTTGAGACAGAAAATAGCGGCGTGGTTGAGGATGTTTATCGAGCGGATGTTTACTACTACTCAGATACAAAAAATGTTGTCAGAGCTGACGTTAGGCTATCGATGATATTTGACTCTGATAACCGCGGCAAGCTGGTGGCTGCTGCTTGTATAACTGATGATATGCTCAGAGAGATCTCAATAAGGTATCAATTTAGCGGTGACTTTAAACTCAAGCAGTCTCTTATTGATGGCAAAGTCGTAAAAACATTTCTAGTCGACGTTGATGAACGCAGCTTTACCAGTCCTCAGCAAGTGTCCAAAGAATCAGCAACGATTTATAGAGAGATCCGCAAAAACGTTTTACAGAATGAACAGATGGTGATCAGACAAGTTTACCAAGATGAAGATAGCGGTGTATGGATGTTACCGCTCTGGGGCGAGACTATGGTGTGGGCCCATAGAGAGCAAGTCTCGCTTTAGTTTAATTGCGTTGGAAAAATCTATATCTAGCGAAAGAAAGCCATAAAAAAACGCACTCATTTGAGTGCGTTTTTCATTTCAGCATTATGCCTAAGCAAATTGATTAGTGCTTGAACATTGAAATGTGGGGCCAGAGTAAACTTTTAGTGAACTCCATATATTTCCTAATCCCACGGACTCTTTTGCACTAAGGCTTTAATACCCAATGACGAACTAGAGCTTTATTTATAACATTAAACGCTAAAGATGATGCTGTTTTAACCTAGTGTAGATGCGGCCGTGATCGTCCGTGTCACGGCAGTGTCTGCACATGCGCTGGCCGCAGGCCATTGGAACCACTTTTGTTGAGGGCCACTCTTAGCCTGAAGATATAGAGAGCCTGAAGATATAGAGTCTTTGTGGATTTTTCATCAAACGAAGTTTGATTTTTTAAGTGTCGCAGAACTGAGAAAGCCAACTCAAATTGGCAAAAAATGTTGCTGGTTCTATACCAGAATACCAGCAACATTCACAAAGCTTATTAGTGCAGCTTTAGATGTGGGTGTACGATTCGGCTAATGCCTTTAGCAAACATCAACAAGGTACCTTTGATTGGACCGTGTAGTTCAATCAAATGTCTTCTATACAGTGAGGTATAGACGAAGCGGGCAATCTTACCCTCAACCATCACGCCGCCTCCCATGAACGACATCAAGTTACCGACAGTATGGAATTTAGATAGGTTAACTAAAGAACCTAAGTCTTTATAAACGTAGTTGTTTGAAGCTGGTTTACCCGCTAACAGTAGCTTGATATTGTCAGCTGTCATCAGTGCCATCTGGCGTGCTGATTGGCCGCGTGGTGGCACCCAGCTGCCATCTTCTTGTGGACAAGCTGCGCAATCACCAATCGCAAAAATTGCTGGGTCGCGGGTGGTTTGCATGTTTTGCTGCACCATGACCTGATTAATGTGGTTGCTCTCAAGGCCGCCAATATCTTTTAGAAAATCAGGCGCTTTAACACCGGTAGACCAGATAACCATATCAGATGGGATAAATTCACCTTCAGAGGTATGCAAACCTTCTTCTGTGACTTGATTAATGCGGGTGTTGGTCATCACGTTGACACCAATACCTGTCAACTCTTTTGCAACAGAGGCTGAGATCTCTTCTTTCTCGACTTTTGGCAAAATACGCTCGTCGGCTTCAATTAGGGTGATTTCGAGCAGGCTGCTATCAATTTTATAGCCAAATCCACGCAATTGATCTACAGCATGGTGCATCTCTGCAGACATCTCGACACCCGTTGCACCAGCGCCAACAACGGCAATTTTGATTTTATCATCAAGCTGGTGATGGCTTGCATAGCGCATGAACTTGTTGAGCAGCATGGTACGAATTTCCATGGCTTGTTCTGTGCTATCTAAAAATACGCAGTGGTCACGCACACCGGTAATATTGAAGTCATTGGCGATACTGCCAATGGCGATAACCAGATAGTCGTAGTCGATATGTCGAGCGGGTAAAAGTTCACGGCCTTTTTCGTCATTGATAGGAGCCAAAACGACTTGTTTAGTATCTCTATTTAGGTCGGTCATTGCGCCTTGCTGAAAGTGATAGCCGTGGCTTGCGGCATGGCCGCGGTAACTTATCGCATCAATGCCAATATCTAGCGCACCAGTTGCGACCTCATGCAGAAGGGGTTTCCAAATATGGCTTTCAGCGCAATCAATTAATGTGACTCTGGCTTTGCCTTTGCGCCCAAGTTGGTGGCCGAGTTTGGTTGCTATCTCCATTCCACCAGCGCCGCCACCTACGATGACAATATTAGGCATTTCATGCATGAGTTTTATAATCCTTAAATTAGATTAAAATGTAAAATAAATATAGGTTCAACTTATTCTTCAACAAAGCGTAAACACTTTAAAAATAGTGCCTTAGGTTTGCTTGTTAATTGTTCTATATACAGAATAGTTGAGACAAGTAAGCGTAAAAAGTGTAGCAGCAGATATTAAAAACGGCAATTAGATACCCGATTAGTAAAAAAGCGATATAAATACAATTTTCTAAGGTTATCTAACTGAAAGTTAATGGGTTTTCTTCTATCGGTCGGGATGTTTATTCGCTGTTTTTGAACAAAAGCTAATCGGTGATTTGTGAGCTGGGTATGGAGAGGTGTTGAAAAGTGTGAACTGACTCAGTTTAAAAGCTGAAGGTAAAAAGGCGGCATGCTTTAAAGTTTAAAACATGCCGTCAATTATTAGAGTTTGCTTAAGCGAGACTTATAGTCGTCGATAACATGTTCCATGATCTCTTGCACCGATGTGTCTTTGGTTTTGTTATCCATAAACACTTTGAAAGTCACCAGTGCATGCTTGTCATCTTTAAGACGATCATTTTGCATGGCGAAATAGGCTTGTTCCTGTTCACATTCTCTGACGACAAAACCTTCATGTTCAAATAGTCGGTTGCCAGAATGGCCGTGCCACTTAGTAATTCTGTCTAGTGCGATTTCGCAAGAGCGGTTTAGCTCAATATGATTTCGCCAGCTTGTTGGGTGTGCAGGATCCTTAATGTGAGGGCATCGGACTGTGTAGTTGTATACATGAGAAATTGCTGTCATAAATTACCTACCTGTTCGCTGAGACTGATGCCATCTTAAGCATCGTTTTTTATCTTGGTCAACCACTTGAGTGGCTTGAGCGTACTTAAATCGGTCTAGTTCGAGCATTGATGAGTTAACTTTATCCCCATCATTTTTATAGCGTCACGTGATAACACTCAGTTAAAACCTTAGTCGCTGTGTCTATTGTTTACCATGACATTTAACTCAATAACCTTGTTCCAGATCTCACTTTTATCGATGGAACGAAACTAAGTAGTGGCTTTGGCTAATAAAGCATCAGTTGAAGTGTCTGAGCGTTAGTTTGCTAAATTTGTTGGCCAAATCCTTCTGCAAGGTACCTATATGTTAATTAAGTTGTTATTTGGTTGCTAAAGAGTTTCTTTTGTTGGCGGGTTAAGCCTATAATTTCAAGATAAAAATATAGCGCATATCCCACCTATCAGGAGGCTTAAATGGCCGGTTCATCAGTTTCAAAAGTTAAGTTGTGGATGTTAATTCTTAGCGTCACGGCAATCTCTGCTTGTGGTGATGCCCCAGCACCGCAGCAAGCTATGTTGCCGAGTGTTATTGTTAACACGGCACATACTGAGGTGATTACACCTAAATCGGAAATTGTTGGTCGAACTAGAGCATCTGAAGATGTGATTATTAAGTCACAGATTCAAGGTCAGCTGCTCAAGCGTACCTTTGTTGAGGGGGATGATATTACCGCAGGCGATCTGTTATTTGAAATCGATCCATCGACTTATGAAGCGGAATTAGCCCAACAACGGGCAGTGCTTAAACAGGCGGTAGCATCGAGGGATGTGGCAGTCATGAATTGGGAACGTGGTCGTCGCTTATTACCTGATGGCATGATCAGTGCTCAGGATATGGACGAGCTAACCAGTCGTAAACTGACGACTGCTGCTGGTGTGGTTCAAGCCGAAGCTGCAGTTCAGTCTGCAGAGCTACAGTTAAGCTATACCAAGGTTTATGCGCCAATATCGGGCCGCATAAGCCACTCAAAAGTCAGTACTGGCGACATCATTACCCCGCAATCAGAAATGGCGAGCTTAGTGCAACTTCAACCTATGTGGGTTAATTTTCAAGTTGCAGAAAAGAAGCTGATTTCAGCCCAGCAAAACTTTTCTAAGGCTGTCGAAAAAGACGTCAAAATCACCGATATCGTTATGCGTCTTAGACTCCCTAACGGCACCATGTTTGACGAGGTTGGTTATATCGACTTTATCGGCAACCGTGTAGATGCCGCGACAGGAACTTTGCCTGTTCGAGCGACCTTTAAAAACAATGACAAGCTGATGTTACCAGGACTGTTTGTCACGCTAGTGATTGAATCTCCAATTACTGAAAACGCATTACTGATCCCCCAAGCTGCGGTACAGGAAGATCAACAGGGGCGCTTTGTGATGGTGCTTAATGACCAAGATGAAGTGCAAAAGCGGGTCGTTGAACTCGGTGACCGTTTTGGGGTTGAGTGGCGTGTATTGAGTGGTTTGGAAGATGGCGAGCGTATTGTGGTCGAGGGGCTACAGAAAATTCGCCCAGGCATCAAGGTTAACCCTGTAGAACAAGAAGTTATTCCTTTCAAAGAAGATGAAAAATCATAGTCGGAGCAGACAAAATGAATGTTTTTATTCACATGAGTTCGGCTAATACGACTACGTATAACTGGGGAATATTATGAATAGTGAGTTTTTTAATAAAATAGAAGCCCTAAGTTTGCTGTTTTTGGCTAAACCTTTATCTAATGGGGAATGCCATGATTAGTGAATTTTTTATTAATAGACCTAAATTTGCCTTTGTGATCTCAACCGTTTTGACTCTGGTTGGTTTGATCGCTATTCCTGTGCTATCGGTCTCAGAGTTTCCAGAAATAGCGCCGCCACAAGTGAGTGTATCGACCAGTTACTCCGGTGCCAGTGCTGATATTGTTAAAGACACCATAGCTCAGCCACTCGAAGCCGAAGTTAACGGCGTCGAAGGCATGCTGTATATGGAATCGAAAAGTGCAAACGACGGCAGCTACTCGTTAAATGTGACTTTCGATGTGGGTACCGATGCCGATATGGCGCAGGTGAAGGTACAAAACCGAGTACAGCAGGCTATGCCGCGTTTACCAGAAGAGGTGAAGCGTCAAGGGGTTAAAGTTGAAAAACAGAGCCCTAATATGTTGATGGTGGTGAATCTAGTTTCACCGAATGAAAGTTTTGATTCATTATTTATCACTAACTACGCCGGTTTAAACGTTAAGGATGCACTCGCTCGTCAATATGGTGTGTCTAAAGTACAAGTGATTGGTGCGCTCGATTACGCTATGCGTATTTGGCTCGATCCCAATAAGATGGCCAGTCTTGGAGTCACAGCAACGGATGTTATTGGTGCACTTCAAGAGCAGAATGTGCAAGTGGCAGCAGGCCGTATTGGTGCAGCCCCCGTTGATCCTGAGCAGCAATTTCAATATACCTTACAAACGAAAGGACGTCTTAAGGATCCAAAAGAGTTTTATGACGTCATGATCCGCGCCAACAACGATGGCTCTAAGGTGGTCGTTGGTGATGTCGCACGAGTTGAGCTTGGATCTCAAACTTATGATGCTCAAGGTAAGCTCAATAATAAACCGTCAGCAATTATCGCCATCTATCAATCTCCTGACGCTAATGCACTAGAAGTCGGCAAGGCGATTAAAGCTGAGATGGAAAGCTTATCAGCACGCTTTCCTAATGATCTTGAATATGAAGTGCTTTATGACACAACAGAGTTTGTCGAAACATCCATCAAAGAGGTAGTGCAGACCCTGTTTATCTCTATTGCACTGGTGGTTTTTGTAGTCTTTATTTTCCTTCAAGATGTGCGCTCAACACTCGTTCCTGCGATTGCGATTCCTGTTTCGCTTATCGGTACTTTCGCCTTCTTGCTTGCTTTTGGTATGAGCATCAACACAGTCTCTCTCTTTGCGCTTATTCTTGCTATTGGTATCGTGGTGGATGATGCGATTGTTGTTGTAGAGAACGTGACACGTTTGATGCAGGATGAAGGTTTATCGCCAAAAGAGGCGACCTCTAAGGCGATGAAAGAGGTGACTGGGCCGATTATTGCAACGACACTGGTATTGCTTGCGGTGTTTGCTCCTACAGCGGTTATGCCGGGTATTACAGGGCAGATGTACGCTCAGTTCTCTGTGACCATCTGTATTTCAGTACTAATCTCTTCTATCAATGCATTGACCTTGAGCCCCGCTCTGTGTGCCTCAGTACTGCGTGCGCCTAAGCTCCATGAGAAAGGGTTTCATGCGGCCTTTAACAAGTATTTTGAGCGTGTAACTGGCAAGTATATGAAGCTGGTCTCCTCACTGACCCGTAAATTGATGTTAGTGGGTATCGTTTATGGCTGTTTAATACTGTTAACCGGAGGAATTGCTAAAATTTTGCCATCAGGCTTTGTGCCAATGGAAGATAAGAAAGCCTTCATGGTGGATATTCAGCTACCCGATGGTGCATCACTTAACCGTACCGAAGATGTGATGCGTGAATTAGTAGAGTTAACGCTTGCAGAACCGGGTGTTGAGAACGTGATCCACGCCAGTGGCTTTAGTATTTTGACCGGCTCTGTGTCGTCAAACGGTGGCTTGATGATTGTGACGCTATCAACTTGGAGTGAACGTGAATCGCCCGATATGGTTGAATCGGCGATTGTCGCTAAGTTGCAAGCTAAGTATGCGGCGAATCCTGCAGTGAAGGCGATGGCATTTTCACTGCCGCCCATTCCCGGGGTGGGGAGTGTAGGTGGTTTTGAGTTTGTTTTGCAAGACACCCAAGGCCGTACACCGCAAGAGCTGGCATCTGTGATGCGCGCCTTGATTATGAAAGCGAATGAGCAGCCGGAAATTGCGATGGCCTTTAGTAACTTCCGTGCCGATGTTCCGCAGATGTTTGTCGATGTCGATAGAGATAAGGCTAAAGCATTAGGGGTTTCGCTTAATGAGATATTCTCAACGATGCAAACCATGCTTGGTTCTATGTACGTCAATGACTTTAACCGTTTTGGCAAGGTCTTCAGGGTTATCTTGCAGGCTGAATCTGAGTACCGTAACTCCGACAGAGATATCTCACGTTTCTATGTTCGTTCTAATACTGGCGAGATGGTGCCATTAAGTACTTTGGTGACTGTGACGCCAATTTTGGGGCCCGACGTGATGAATAGCTACAACATGTTTAGCTCGACTACGATTAACGGTTTCCCAGCTCCTGGTTTTAGTTCGGGTGATGCGATTACTGCTATGGAGCGTGCCGCGAACGAGTCACTGCCATCGGGTTATACCTTCGAATGGACTGGGCAAACTTACCAAGAAATTAAAGCCGGTAACCTTGCGCCACTTATTTTTTCACTGGCGTTAGTGTTTACTTACTTATTCTTGGTGGCTCAGTACGAGAGTTGGACTATTCCGTTCGCGGTAATTTTGGCGGTCCCGATTGCGGTACTCGGTGCTTTCCTAAATATCTTACTGGTGGGGTCGGATCTAAACCTGTATGCGCAGATTGGTCTGGTGCTATTGATTGGCCTTGCTTGTAAAAATGCGATTTTGATTGTGGAGTTTGCTAAGCAACTGCGCGAAGAGGGAAAGAGTATTCTTGAAGCAGGAGAGACGGCGGCAAGATTGCGTTTTCGTGCGGTATTGATGACGGCGTTCTCATTCCTTTTAGGAGTATTGCCGTTGGTGATTGCTACGGGAGCGGGGTCAGGAAGCCGTCGCGCCTTGGGTTACTCAGTGTTTGGCGGTATGTTAGCGGCCACCATCGTAGGTACACTCTTAGTGCCAGTGTTCTACGTTATCATGCAGAAGATGCGTGAGAAGGCTAAGGGGTTACCGCAACAGCCTGAATCGTCTCAGCCTCAAGAGCATGAAGTAAAGCCATAAGAAGCCAGCTCTATCTCTTATACTGATTGCTATTAACTTAAAAGCCTGCTGAAAAGCAGGCTTTTTTCTGCCTAGTGTTAGCGACTTTGATTGTGGCTCTAGTATGCAGAGCTCGAGTATAAAGAAGTCGAGGGTGCTGGGGAGCAATCATTTAGCTTGAAAGAGGCTGCTAACCTATGGCGCAATCAATGTTGTGCTGACCGACTAACGACCAACTAACTCGTGACTCAATTATATAATGACTAACGTAATTTCGTCATAGGGCTTTGAATTAGGCAGGGAAAGTGGCGCTAGAAAGGAAAAAGCCCACTCCGAGGAGTGGGCTTCTAAGCTTGCTTTAACTTTTGCAGGGAAAAAGCGAACCAGTCGATTATACCAAGTATGTATCCCTTTGTATCAACCTTTAAGATTTAAATAGTCTTAAATAGTGATGTTGTGCTGAATTTTGCGTCAATTCAGTTCTTTTTACTTCTAAAAAAACAAGCTTAAAGATATGTCTCGCTATATGTATAGCTGTTGAGCGTTAATAGGAAAGGTGAATGATAGCAAGTAATTATGGGAGCTAAATTTGCTTGCTACCGTCCACCTTTTACTTAACCGTTAAGTACTAGTGTTAGAGTGCGTTAGTAAAAATTTGACAGATCTCTTCATGAGTTGCTTGCTTAGGGTTAGTGAAACCACAGGCATCTTTAAGTGCATTATCCGCAAGCGTTGGAATATCCTCAGCTTTTACACCTAGTTTGGTGAGGTTTTCTGGAATGTTCACTGCAACTGATAGCTTCTTAATCGCCTGAATTGCCGCCTCTGCTCCTTGTTCATCACTCATTGCAGCCACATCAACCCCCATGGCTTTGGCGACATCTTTTAGGCGAGCAGGTACAACTTGTGCGTTGTACGCCTGTACGTGTGGTAACAGTAGTGCGTTACATACGCCATGAGGTAGATCGTAGAAACCGCCGAGTTGGTGCGCCATCGCGTGGACATAACCAAGGCTGGCATTATTAAATGCCATACCCGCCAGAAACTGTGCGTAAGCCATCTGATCGCGCGCTTCGATGCTTTGACCGTTTTCAACGGCTTCCACCAAGTTACCCTGAATTAGCTCAATCGCTTTAATCGCACAAGCATCGGTAATAGGGTTCGCGGCAATAGACACGTAAGCCTCGATTGCATGGGTTAATGCATCCATACCTGTCGCTGCAGTTAGCCCTGCAGGTTTAAGTAGCATCAACTCCGGATCGTTAACAGATAGAATCGGTGTCGTGTTCTTATCAACGATAGCCATCTTAATATGGCGCTCTTCATCGGTAATGATGCAGAAACGGGTCATTTCACTTGCGGTGCCCGCTGTGGTGTTAATAGCAACGAGTGGAAGTTGTGGCTTAGTTGATACATCTAAACCTTCATAATCTTTAATGCTGCCACCATTAGTCGCAACGAGTGCGATACCCTTAGCACAGTCATGTGGAGAGCCACCACCAAGAGAAATCACGAAGTCGCAGTTGTTAGCGGTTAAGATTTCAAGGCCCGCTTCAACGTTGCCGACAGTTGGGTTTGGTTGCACGCCATCGAAGATTACCGCCTTGATGTCGTTGCTTGCCAATTTGTCAGTGACTTGGGCTACAAGACCAATATCAACGAGAGGTTTGTCTGTAACAATTAATGCATTTTTAAAGCCTAGTGACTTGATATCACCGATTGCTTCAGTCACGGCGTCTTGCCCTAAGATATTGACAGATGGGATAAAAAATTTAGCAGCCATAAGAATCACCTATTATGCTCAATGTTAAAAGTTGTTATCTTTTCTGGTAATTAAAGTACCAACGCTAATGCAATAAAGGTGTGATCTCCCTCTGATAATCGGCAGGGGTTGATGATAATTAGCTCGAAAGTTGGATCTATCTTCCCAAACTTGTAATTTTATGACGTTAAATGCGTTTACTTGCTTAGGCTGGCTCATTAATTGCTAACTCATTAAATACACAGAAGTGCTAAGTCGTACTCAATGAGTTCAGTTATTATTTGGGGCTGTCAAAAGCGAAAGGAAAATTATTCTTTTTTACCGATTTATCTCATATGTATACAGCTCCCCCCCTCTTTTAAATTGAACGGTTTTAACTGTCACTTTTTCGTCATAAATCCATCTTTAAACTGTTATTTGCAAACGTCATGCTAACGGCTCAATTGAGAGTCTCGTTGGTCGATTGTGCGTTTTTGGCTGTGGCTTTAGCTGATAGCCCAGTGAATTTAAAGTGATAGAGGATGGCGATGTTGTGCTGAGTAAATTGCTGTATCTACAGGGGGTTGGCGCAGAGTTCATCAACAGTGATGGTGTGAATGTGCAGATCTCGCAACAAGACAGAAACGGGGTTTTACAGGCGATGCTAACGCAGGCGGTTCCAGATCTGTCTTTTGATGCTTGTCATTCACAAGTAAACGATGCAAACAAGGTTACCAATACAACCAATACAACCAATACAACCAATACAACCAATACAACCAATACAATCAATGCAACCGATACAATCAATGCAACCGATGAAACCAATACAACCAATGCAAACGATGAAATCAATGCTTGGATAGATAAACGTATCTATCAATTAGATGCCGAGCCCTGGACTAAGCCTGTGGCTCATTTTCAGCATAGCCAGATCTGTGAACCTAAAATTAGTTTTCAGGCGCCAGCAGGTTACTCTGATTGCGTCGAGATAGAGCTTCAATTGGAGTCAGGCTCATGTTGTAAAATTGAATTCTTGATTGCTGATAACCCCTTTATCAGAGTCACAGGTAACTATGGGATTGGTGAACAGACTTATTTACGTTTCGAATTAAGCCTAACCGCTGACATTGTAGAGCTTATTTGTAGTGGCACTGCACTTCATTGCGATAACCAAACTAAGCATCTACAGAGGTTGCCTGCAGCGCAATACTTCACTGTAAAACAGGCGTTAACTAAGTTAAATGGGTTAAACACGTCAAATGCTTTAGCTATTGGCTACCATCGAGTTTGTGTGAGTTTGCCGCCTATAGATAGTAAGGCTGACGGAGTTTGGCTATTAGCGCCAGAGGTTAGCTATCAAGGAGCTGGCCTGACTGATAGCAAGTTAGGGGAGGTTAAAAAGCGCAACTGGGGAGTGAGCCTCCAACTCTATAGCCTGAAAAGTCAGCAACAATGGGGGATTGGGGATTTTGCAGATCTGCAAGTTTTACTAAAAGTCGTTGCCAACCATGGCGCAGATTTTGTTCTACTTAACCCTTTACATGCCTTAGACCTTGAGCACCCCGAAGAGGCGAGTCCATACAGTCCGTCCGATAGGCGCAGAATTAACCCGCTTTATATCGATGTCGAGTCCTTACCTGAATACCAGCTGTGGCAATTGAGTCTTACCGCAATAGAGCTAGAGCAATTCCAGCTCGATAAGCTGCAGCTACAGCAAACAAATTGGCTCAATTATCCTGAAATCACTCGGGTTAAGTACCGACTATTACAGCGACTCTATAAGATTTTTTGCCAACAAGCGTTAATACTCGAGTCTCAAGTCGTTGAAGAGCTAGAGTCATTTATCGCTGCCCAAGAACCTGATTTTTCGCTGTTTTGCCGTAAACAGGTACACGCCGCAAGTCAGATGTTTGCTGAAGATCCAATAGCTTTAGATGAAGGTTTTTTTGCTTATTTGCAGTTTATTGCCGAGCGGCAATTACAGGCATGCCAACAGCTAGCTAAACAGCTTGGTATGGAGATAGGTCTAGTAAGAGATCTTGCCGTCGGGACGAATGCCAGCAGTATTGAAGTTGAAAGCGCTGAGGAGCTTTTTTGCCGTGATGCCAACATTGGCGCGCCCGCTGATTTTTTTGCACCACAAGGGCAAAATTGGGGACTTGTGCCAATGGATCCTATCGCACTAGAGCAAACGGGCTTTAAGCATTTTATTCAATTACTTCGAACTAACATGCGAAGTTGCGGTGCTTTAAGAATTGACCATGTGATGTCGCTACTCAGGCTGTGGTGGCTACCAAAAGATAAGGCTCTCGGTAATGGGGCCTATGTGTACTATCCACTTGATAGCCTTATGGCCATTTTATCGATAGAGAGTCATCGGGCTCAATGCCTAGTGATTGGCGAGGATTTAGGTTTGGTTCCGGCTGAGATCGAACAGGCTTTAACTCGCAGCAAAATTCTATCCAATCAAGTGTTCTACTTCACTAAACAGTTAGGCAAGTTTGTATCAACAAGCGAGCATAAGCCCCACAGTTTGATGATGCTAGCCAACCATGATGTGCCAACGCTCAAGTCCTGGTGGCAAGCCGATGATCTGCATTTGCGTAAAGAGTTGCTATTGATTGAAACCGATGAGGCGTTAAGTCATGCATTGCAGCAGCGAGCGTATGAAAAGCATCAGCTTATCGAGTGGCTTTATGAGGCTGGTGGCCTTTCGTTCGATGAGTTACAGAACCATAGAAAGCAGGAACTTAGGTTTGATTGCTTACTAACGGCTTGGCTCGAAGTCGCTGCGAGCTCAGCATCTAAATTGTTCAGTGTTCAGCTTTGCGATCTTATGCAAGACCATCACAGTATTAACCTCCCAGGAACTTGGAAACAATACCCTAACTGGCGACGCCGCTTACCTTTACCCCTTGAAGAGCTAGAGAATAGCGCAGCAATTAATGCCTTGCTAAAGCGAGCTGATCGCGCAAGACACGCAAAACAGAGCGCTAACTTATCCCCTGTTAATCAATCGAACGGTCACGCTAATGACATTAGCTCGGCAGTTGCCCGTTAACTTAATGGATTAAATCACGATGACGAATAATGCTCCCGAATTTCAAAATGGCGTAGATGTCGCCTTGTTAAACAGTGAATACGTCGATGTTTTTGGTTTGCTCGGCATGCACCTTGTTAATCAAGGCAAAGCCTTGAGCGTACGGTGTTTCTTGCGGGGAGCGTTAGCGGTTGATGTGCTGTGTCTAAAAACGGGACGTAAAGTTGCTAGTCTCAATAAGCATAACGAAGAGGGATTATTCAGCGGGATGATGGGCAGAAGAGTAAAACCTTTTCTGTATAAATTAAGAGTTGAATATCCGTTGAGTGAACGGGAGATCATCGACCCATATCAATTTGAGAGTCTACTCTCTGATGATGATCTCTATCTGTTTGGTGAGGGGCGTCAGCAACAGGCCTATGGTTTTTTAGGCGCCAATTGGCGCGAGCATCTAGGCGTCAATGGTGTGCATTTTTGTGTTTGGGCTCCCAATGCTAAACGGGTTTCGTTACTTGGCGATTTTAATTTCTGGGATGGTGGCGCCCATGTTATGCGTCAACATTTAGCAAATGGTATGTGGGAGATATTTGTTCCAAATGCCACAGAGGGTCAGCACTATAAGTTCGAAATTATCACTCAAAATGGTGAGCGACTCGAAAAATCGGACCCTTATGCTAAGGCGATGCAAGATGCGCCTTGTAATGCTTCGCTTATTCCACTGCAGGCTGCGCATCAGTGGCAAGATAATCACTGGATGCAGCAGCGCGCAAAAGTAAAGTGGCATCAGGCTCCTATGTCTATCTATGAAGTGCATTTAGCTTCATGGCGACGCAAAGGCGATACAGGAGAGTACTACCTAAACTATCAAGATCTGAATGATGAACTTATTCCTTATGTGGTGGAGATGGGATTTACTCATCTGCAGTTGATGCCTGTGAGTGAATACCCGTTCGATGGTTCTTGGGGGTATCAGCCTGTGGGCCTGTATGCGCCAACATGCCGTTTTGGCAATGCCGCAGGGCTTAAAGCGTTTGTTGATGCGTGTCATCAAGCTGGTGTCGCGGTTATCCTTGACTGGGTCGCGGCGCACTTTCCTAAAGATCCCCACGGTTTAGCGCGCTTTGATGGCTCATGTCTATACGAGCATGATGATCCTCGCCAAGGCGAGCACCCAGATTGGGACACGCTGATTTTTAATTATGGCCGCGGAGAAGTGCAAAGCTACCTTCTGAGCAATGCCTGTTACTGGCTTGAGGAATTCCACTTCGATGGTTTAAGGCTAGATGCGGTTTCTTCAATGTTGTACCTCGATTACAGCAGAGAGCCGGGGCAATGGTTGCCTAACGCCCATGGTGGACGTGAGAACTTAGCCGCAATTAGTTTTTTACAAAGTCTAAACCAGCGTCTGTATCAAGCATTTCCCGGTGTTTGCATGATAGCGGAAGAGTCAACCGCTTGGCCTGGTGTTAGCCATATGCTCGAAAGTGACCACAGGTTTGCTGATCCTCATTCGGACTGTGACTCGAGCAGTGAACAAAGTCTTGGTTTTGGCTTTAAGTGGAACATGGGCTGGATGAATGACAGCATCGGCTATTTAAAGCGCGATCCTATTTATCGACAGTTTCACCATCAAGAGTTGACGTTTAGTCTGGTTTATCAATATACCGAACAGTTCATTCTCTCGTTAAGTCATGATGAAGTGGTGCACGGTAAAGGTTCACTGCTGCATAAAATTCCTAACGATGACTGGCAAAAGTTCGCCACGCTCAGAGCTTATTACGGTTTTATGTGGGGCCACCCCGGCAAAAAACTATTGTTTATGGGTAATGAATTCGCTCAAAGAGATGAGTGGAGCCATGACAAGAGTCTTGACTGGCACTTATTAGAGTATGCCCCTCACCAAGGCGTGCAGTCATGGGTTAAAGAGCTTAATAACTTGTATCAAAAACATGATCAGTTGTGGCTCAAAGATGGGGAGCCTAGCGGTTTTAACTGGTTAGACTGTAACAACCAACAACAGAGTATTTTTAGTTTTATCAGGCAAGGTGAAGTCGATACTGCGCCGCTGATTTTTATTATCAACATGACACCTAAAGTGCATCATGGCTTTCGAATTGGCTTACCGCTTAATAAACCATTTAAAGAATTATTGAACAGTGATAGTGAGCTATATGGTGGTAGCAATGTAGGTAATCAGGGGGTCATCATTGCAGAAGAACACGCCTATCAAGGCCTGCCTTTTAGCGCGATGATTACGGTGCCCCCTTTAGCTTGTCTTGTCCTGTCGCCTATCGAGGCACAAGCCTTGGTCACTGAATCCTACAAGATAAAAGAGCAATAACGGTGCAGCTGCATCAAGGTTTGCCTTATCCGCTTGGCGCAACAGTCGATGAAAATGGGGTGAACTTTGCCCTGTTTTCGGCCCACGCTAGTCAGGTGTGGCTATGTTTATTTGATCAAACCGGCGAACATGAAATTGAGCGAATAGCGTTAAGGCAACAGACCCATCAAGTGTGGCATATCTATCTACAAGTCGCTGATAAAGAACTTATATATGGCTATCGTGTCGATGGTCCATATGAGCCCAATATGGGGCATAGGTTTAACCCGCATAAGCTGCTGTTAGATCCTTACGCTAAACAGTGGGTCGGCCAATTTATTGAACATGATAGTCATTACGCTTATTACCGCGGCAGTGCGGACGCTGACTTATCGTTTGATCTGCGCGATAACAGCGAGTTCATGCCCAAGTGCAAAGTGGTCGATATTGGCAGCTTGAGTCCGATTACGCCGCTCGCTTCTGCCAACATTAGTCAAAACCAGCATCATGACTCTCCCCCATATACCAGTCAATATGGCATTGCAATGGGGCGGAGCATCATCTATGAGCTGCACGTTAAAGGTTTTAGTCAACAAAATGAGCAGATAGCGCCAGCACTAAGAGGGCGTTTCTTAGGGCTTGGGGATGATGCCAGTATTGATTATTTAAGTGCACTAGGGATCACGGCTGTTGAGCTGATGCCAGTGCACAGCTTTATCTCTGAAGCATTTCTAACCGAAAAACAGCTATCTAATTATTGGGGCTATAACAGCTTAGGTTTTTTTGCTCCCCACCAAGATTATCTTTGCGCTCAAGACAGCAATATCGATGAGTTTCGGCAGATGGTGAGCAAGCTTCATCAAGCGGGAATAGAAGTGCTGCTCGATGTGGTTTACAACCATAGCGCAGAGGGCAATCATCTCGGGCCTAGCCTAAGTTTTAAGGGAATAGATAACCTTAGTTATTACCGCCTATTGCCCAGCGATAAACGCTTTTATATTAACGATACCGGCTGCGGTAACAGCTTAGACATTAGCCATCCAAGAGTGCTGCAGTTAGTGCTCGACTCATTACGCTACTGGGTTGAAGTGATGGGAGTTGATGGATTCCGTTTCGATCTGGCCAGTAGTCTCGGACGCGAGTCCTACGGTTTTGATGCGGGAGCCGGTTTTTTCGATGCGATTAGCCAAGATCCCATCCTCAGCCAAGTAAAGCTGATTGCGGAACCTTGGGATATCGGTCCTGGTGGATATCAGCTCGGTGGCTACCCGCAACTTTGGAGTGAATGGAACGATAGATACCGTGACACATTGAGACGTTTTTGGCGCGGAGATCTGGGCTTATTACCCGAATTTGCGCGGCGCTTTCATGGTTCTAGCGATCTTTTTGAAGGCTCTTTACGTGGGCCGGCTGCCAGTATCAATTTTATCACCAGTCATGATGGTTTTAGCCTGCAAGATCTAGTGAGTTATAGCGAACGACATAACCTAGACAATGGCGAACAAAACCGCGATGGACATCAGGAAAACTTCAGCTGTAACTACGGCATTGAAGGAGAGACTGATGACGCTAGCATTCAATCTCTTCGAAATAGGCAGGTTCGTAATCTTCTTAGCTGTTTACTCTTTTCTCAAGGCGTTCCTATGTTGCTCTGTGGCGATGAAATGGGTCATAGCCAAGGTGGAAACAACAATGCTTATTGCCAAGATAACAGTCTGACTTGGCTTAATTGGCAGTTGCAACCTTGGCAACAGCAGCGGCTTGCATTCACAACAGGCCTAATTGCACTGCGAAAACGTTTTCCTCTATTGGGCCATAAAGATTTTATTCATAAAGATGCTTTAACGCAGAGCTGCAGTGTGAATCATGGATCAAGTCATAACACCAGTCATGGCGGCCCAGCCATAGATATGGCAAGTGAGCACACTGATGATAATCCAAGTATGAGTTGGTTTTGTCGTCAAGCTGAGTCTATGACGAAACAGCTATGGACAGAGGGACAAACTCGCAGCCTTAGCGTGGTGCTTTGCGGTGAGCTTGAAGAGCTTAAGGGCCAGCGCCAAGCGTTACTGCTGATGCTTAACACAGATGATCAAGCCTTGGAGTTTAGCTTACCCACCTTAAGTGAATTCGGGCATTGGCGACCACTTGTGGATACTTATTCGGGGCAAATTAACTCGGGACAAATTAATCGCCCTGAAACAGCTGCAGATTTAACTCAACAATCGATTGTATTACAAGACAGAAGCTTAATGTTGTTTTACGCCCAAACCAAGGAGTGACTTCATGACGACACCTGTTAAACCTGCTTCAGTGAAGGAAAGCCAAGCTCGTACAAAAGCTAAGAAAGCCAGCGTAAATAGTAAGCCTACAAAGGCTGATGTAGCGGATAAAGCCAAGGGCCAAGATGCTTGCAATACTCTCGCAGCTTGTATGCAGCGCAACGTGAGTAATGGCTTAAGCCGTGATTTGCATGATAAGCAAGAGCTATTCATGGCACTGGCTCTGAGTGTGAAAGAACAAATGCTAATGCCATGGCGTGCAACACGCCAAGCTGATTGTCAATTTGAGCGTAAGCAAGTTGCATATCTGTCACTTGAGTTTTTGATGGGCAGAGCCATGGGTAACGCGATTATGAACCTTGATTTGTTGCAAGAGACCAAGGAAACCTTACAAGAGTATGCGGTCGAACTGGAAGACATTGAGCAAATAGAGCATGACGCTGGGCTAGGAAATGGTGGCTTAGGACGTTTAGCTGCCTGCTTTTTAGATAGCTGTGCCAGTTTAGATCTTAGCGTGACCGGTTATGGGATCCGTTATGAGTACGGCATGTTTGCACAAAAGCTGGTGGATGGGTTTCAAGTTGAACGACCGGATCGCTGGCTCAGGGAAGGCAACCCTTGGGAGGTTAGAGTTGCCGAGCATAATGTCACCGTGCCTTTTTTTGGCCACACCAGCAGCTATGTAGACCCGAATGGGCGTACCAATGTGGTGTGGGTTGGCACACAAGATGTGTTGGCTGTTGCTTACGATATGCCTGTTCCGGGTTATCAGAATGGTCGGGTAAATACCTTAAGACTGTGGAAGTCAGAAGCCACCGATGATTTTGACTTAGAGGAGTTTAACCAGGGGGATTATGCCGAAGCCGTGGCCACAAAAAACATGGCAGAGCAGATCACTATGGTGCTTTACCCCAATGATGCCAGTGAGAATGGCAAAGAGCTTCGCTTACGCCAGCAGTACTTTCTTAGTTCGGCTAGCCTACAAGATCTGTTAAGGACATGGGTACAACGTAAAGGCAATGACTTTAGTGAGTTTGCTAAATACAACGTGATGCAGCTTAACGATACGCACCCTAGCATTGCCATTCCAGAGTTGATGCGTTTGCTGGTGGATGAGCATTTCCTTGAGTGGGATGACGCCTGGCAAGTTGTGACGCAAACCATGGCTTATACCAACCATACATTACTGCCAGAAGCATTAGAGCGTTGGCCTGTACGTATGTTGGGGCATATGTTGCCGAGGATCTTAGAAATCATTTACGAGATAAACGCACGCTATCTTGAGCAGGTTGCACACCATTGGCCGGGGGAGCCGCAAAAGCTGACGCAAATGTCGATTATCGAAGAGGGTAATGAGCCCCATGTGAGAATGGCTTATCTCGCCATAGTGGCCAGCTTCTCGGTTAACGGTGTAGCGGGCTTGCACAGTCAATTGCTTATCTCTGGTCTATTCAAAGATTTTTATGCCATGTGGCCAGAAAAGTTCAATAACAAAACCAATGGCGTCACGCCAAGGCGTTGGCTGGCGCACTGTAATCCAAGACTTGCAGAGCTGTTAAGGAAAAGGCTGGGTAGTGAGTGGGTGACAGACTTGAGTCATTTAAATGCATTAAACGCGTTTACTGATGATATGGCCTTTATTAAAGAGTGGCAGCAGGTTAAGCAGCAAAACAAAGCGGCTTTGGCAGAGCTGATAAAGCTTGAGTGCGACGTCGAGTTTGATGTTGATATGTTATTCGATGTGCAGGTCAAACGTATTCATGAATATAAGCGTCAGCTGCTAAATATTTTGCATGTGATCCATCTTTATCATCAGATCCAGCAAGGTCATACCGCCGATATCGTGCCTCGCTGCGTGTTAATTGGTGGTAAGGCCGCCCCAGGTTATGCCATGGCTAAGTTAGTGATAAAACTGGCGAGTAATGTCGCCCATATGGTGAACTCAGATCCTGACGTTTCCAAGTATCTCCGCTTTGCATTTCTGCCTAATTACAACGTCAGTGCGATGGAAAAAATTTGCCCCGCAACGGATCTTTCTGAGCAAATCTCTACTGCAGGCAAAGAGGCGTCGGGTACTGGCAACATGAAGTTCATGATGAATGGTGCCATCACAATCGGCACGCTCGATGGTGCCAATGTTGAAATGCTAGAAGAGGTCGGGGAGGACAATTTCTTCCTATTTGGTTTAAATGCTCAGCAGGTGGTTGAACAGCGCCAAAATTATCAGCCACAGCAATTTATCCATGACTCTACAGCATTAACTCAAGTCCTAGAGCTGATTAACAGTGGGCACTTTAGTCTGCTCGAACCCGGTATTTTCTCCCCGATAGTCGACTCCATAACCAGCTGTGATGACCCTTGGATGACGGCGGCGGACTTTGAATCTTTTCGACTAGCTCAACAAAGTGTTGCTAAAGCCTACCGTAACCCAACCAGTTGGACTCAAATGAGTATTCGTAATGCGGCGGCAAGTGGGCGCTTCTCAAGTGATGTCACCATCGCAGGCTATCGCGATGAGATCTGGGGAGCATAGCAATGAAATTGACAAGATGGGTCGCTGAGACCGAGATTGCGGCCAAAACAGTGAAGCATGAATCCAACTATTTGTTTGTAACAGTTAACTTTAAAGACAGTGTTCAAGGAGCGAACCTCAATGACTAAAACAAGCCCGCGTTATATCAGTAATTTAACTCGTGATACCTATGCAATCATTCTTGCTGGTGGAAGAGGTTCAAGGCTGCATGAACTGACAGATTGGCGTGCTAAGCCATCGCTGTATTTCGGAGGCAAGTTTCGCATTATAGATTTCCCGCTTTCAAACTGTATTAACTCAGGGATCCGTAGAATTGGTGTGGTCACGCAGTATAAGTCTCATTCACTGATCCGCCACGTGATGCGAGGCTGGGGCCACTTCAAGAAAGAATTAGGTGAATCGGTTGAGATCTTACCGGCATCACAGCGATATTCAGAAAATTGGTATCAGGGCACCGCAGACGCGGTGTTTCAAAATATCGATATTATCCGTCATGAATTGCCAAAGTACGTGATGATTTTATCTGGCGATCATGTTTACCGTATGGATTATGCCGGCCTGTTAGCGACCCATGCAGAATCTGGTGCCGATATGACAGTCTCTTGTTTAGAGGTGCCCGTTGCCGAAGCCGCCGGAGCATTTGGCGTTGTAGAGGTCGATGAAACTAAGCGCATTCTAGGGTTTGAAGAGAAACCTGAACTGCCTAAACACTTACCTGAAAACCCTGAGATGTGCTTAGCCTCTATGGGGAACTATGTGTTTAATACTGAGTTTTTGTTTGAGCAATTAAGGCGAGATGCACAAAACGAAGACTCAGATAGAGATTTTGGTAAAGATATTATTCCCGCCATTATCAAAGAGCATAAGGTGTACGCCCACCGTTTTCGTAGTGCCTTCCCTAACGAAGAGGCTTACTGGCGTGACGTGGGGACGTTGGACTCTTTCTGGCAATCGAACATGGAGTTGTTATCACCGACTCCCGCATTGAATCTTTATGATGCTAAGTGGCCAATCTGGACCTATCAGGAGCAGCTGCCTCCGGCTAAATTTGTGTTTGATGATGATGAACGTCGCGGTATGGCGCTGGACTCGATTATCTCTGGAGGTTGTATCATTTCAGGCTCAACGGTGCGCCGCAGCGTGTTATTTAATGAGGTGCGAGTCTGCTCTTATTCAACCGTAGAGGACTCGGTGATCTTACCTGATGTGGTGGTGCTACGAAATTGTAAAATTAAGAATGCGATTATCGACAGAGGCTGCATCATTCCTGAGGGAACCGTGATTGGTTATAACCATGAGCATGATAAAGCGAAAGGCTTTAGGGTGTCAGAAAAGGGCATAGTCTTGGTCACTCGTGACATGCTGGGCTTACCTGTAGGGTATGAGTAGCTTATGGCCTCTTTCAACCATGTAGAAGCCTCCGCATCAGAATACGGCGCTAGGGTATTAATGCTCGCTGCCGAGAACGGTGCAATAGCTGGCGCTAAGGTTGGCGGTATGGCAGATGTTATCCGTGATCTGCCGCTTGCTATGGCTGGGATGGGGGTTGCTGTCGATGTAGCTATGCCCAATTTCGGTAACTTGATCAATACAGCCGATGCCCGCTGGGTTGGTGATGTTCAGTTGCAGTTTTCAGGTCAGGAATATCAGGTTGGTGTTTATCAAGCGGCGCATCCTGCGCTTGATAACTGCAACTTTTATCTGTTTCAACACCCACTGTTTAATGGCAGCTATGGTGCCTATTCACAAGGCGATGCCAACCGGCCATTTGCTGAAGATGCCACTAAGTTTGCGTTGTTTAATCTGGCGGTTGCCGAAGCGTTACGCTGTGATACTCATGCAGTCAATAATCAAGGAATAGCGCAGAAGCGGATTGAGCAATCGAGTTTTTTTAAAGCTCTACCGAATATTGTTCACCTACATGACTGGCATACGGCACCGTTTGCAGTATTGCGGGCATTTGATCCTAACTATGCTTTTTTACAGGCGCTGCCTTGCGTGTTCAGCATACATAATCTGGCGCTACAGGGGATCCGGCCTATACGCGATGAGCCCTCGTCGTTTGCCGCTTGGTATCCTGAGCTGTTAGCACAGCTTAGCGAGCAACAGCTTAATCTTTTTCGCGATCCACGTTACCCAAACTGCATTAACCCTATGCGTGCAGGCATAGTACTGAGCGACAAGGTACATCTGGTATCGCCAAGTTATGCCGAGGAGGTGTTATTGCCTTCAGAGGCAGAAAAAGGCTTCTTTGGGGGAGAGGGACTCGAGCAAGATCTGCTTAACAGACTCGAAGAGCAGGCTTTAGTGGGCATATTAAATGGCTGTATGTACCCTGATGGCAGTGGTGAAAGCAATCATTTGTCCGAGCCGACATCAGATCTCAACAGACAGCAGCTGATTAACAGCCACATCGAGCTGGCACAGGAAAAGCTCATAGCGTGGCAGGTGGGTAACACTCAGGTCAGAACTCAGGACTTTATCGCTAAGCACCGGCTGCAGCAGTGGCAAAGGAGCGTTAGCGAGCAAGGGCAAGCTGATGGTGGCCATGTTGATGAAGCGCAAACTTCTCCCTTTATCATGACCTCAGTCGGCAGACTGACAGATCAAAAGGTATTGATCTTAAGAGCTCGTTTCCCTAGTGATATTGCTTTGGCATCACTCAGGGGAAAAACCGTGTTAGAGGCCCTGCTTGATAGGCTGGCTAAGCATCAAGCTGATGCTCGGTTTGTGTTACTTGGTAGCGGCGATGAGGTTATTGCCAGAGAGTTTAGTGATATTGCAGCTAAGTATCCGCAGTTTGTGTTTTTAAATGGTTATGACGAGCAATTGTCTCAGCAGCTCTATCAATTGGGGTCGCTCTTCTTAATGCCAAGTTCATTTGAGCCTTGTGGCATAAGTCAGATGCTGGCAATGCGAGAAGGGCAGTTATGTTTAGTTAACCGAATTGGTGGTCTTAAAGATACGGTGCATCACCTAGAAACGGGCTTTGTGTTTGAAGGCGATGACTTATTGGCGCAGGGGTTATCCTTACTCGCCATGTTCGAACAAGCGCTATCTATGGTCGATAGCCAAGCTTGGCTGGCTATGCAGCAGCACGCTAGGATGCAGCGTTTCGATTGGCACTCTCAGGCGCAGCGGTATAAACAGCGATTATATAGCTTGTCTGATTAGGGAGCACTAGGGTTAATTTAGGTGACTGTTTGAGGAGCGGGCGCATGCTAACTAAGCGCCCGATATTTTTAAATTTGAATGCAGGTAAGCTATCAAACTATCGATAAATCAATCAGTAAAACTATCAATGTATCAATGTATCAATCTATTAAAAGTAAAAACAGTTAAAGCAGTAAGCTATCATCAATTTCGTGGAACTGGTTTACTGAATCAATCAGTGATTTGGCGGTTAATGTCGGCACCCCATAGACCTGAGTTTCCACGCCGTACTTCTGGTGGATTTTTTGCATCAAGAGATCAAAGTCGCCATCCCCCGAGAGCAAAATGACACAATCGACTTCGCTTGCCGCCTCCATGATGTCGATAGTGATCCCCACATCCCAATCTCCTTTCGCCGAGCCATCACTTCTCTGGATAAAAGGTTTCAGTTTTACCTCAAAGCCGATGTGTTTCAGGGCATCTTGAAACTTGAGCTGGCCATCATCACCGCGATGAATCGCATAGGCCGTGGCCTGTTCTATATCGCCTTCATAGCCTAAGTGTTGCCAAAGTTTGCGGTAATTAAATTGTCGTCCGTATGCTTGGCGGCAAGTGTAATAGATGTTTTGAACATCGACAAAAAGGGCAATTTTTTTCACTTTATACTCATTTAGTTAGCTTGCGAGTAGAGAGGCGTCAGCGTTATTAAAGCCTGTAACTTGGAATAAAGAATACTATTGCATCGAGTCGAAAATAGCGACTGGAACAAGTATAAAATCTGATGCATTCAAAATGAGTGCTAGCAGCTTGAGTCAATATTCAGATTCTGACTGGATCTCTGCTTGTATAGTCGGGAGAGAAGAAATAAGCATAGCGAGAGTGCTCATTAAATATATAGGTCGACATGGGGCGTACGCCTTTGATTTGCTTGACGACGATCATACAGATCTAATCGACCCGATTGTTCGTTTGCCCTTCTGTCTAGGCACGATCGGCGCTCGGTAATATATTGGCCATTAATATTGAAGGTTTCATATAGCATGGGCTCGAGAGTTTTTGGCTTAGGTTTCTGCATAGGAGTCCTCCAACGAATGTAATCTTAGCCATCGGGGCGGTATGGCGTTAGTCAAACGATTGCAAACACCAACAATGATGAAGCCAATTGCATGGGTGTTATACCAATCAGTATAGGGGAGATTGTATTAACGGGAGTAGGTTTAGCCAATTGTTGCGGGAGAATAATTTGCTTGCTAAGCAGGTTATTTTAGCAAGTTAAGGAGCCACTGCTGATGAGCGGTGACTCCTTAATTGGGTATGCTATTTTCAGTTAGAGACTTGCTGGTGATCCTTAATAGCTTGATTAAGCTGTGACTCGACAAAGCCTGGTGACTTGGTTGCCACTGAAATTAAGCGATACATAGCTGGGATAACGAGCAGAGTAACAAAGGTGGCAAAAGCCATACCAAAGAACACCACAGTACCGACCGATATGCGGCTCTCAGCGCCCGCACCCGTAGATAAGATCAGCGGTATTGCACCAATCAGCGTGGTAAAGGCCGTCATCAAAATTGGACGTAAGCGTCTAGTTGATGCATCAATAATCGCTTGCTCAATCTCAAGACCTTTATCGCGAAGCTGGTTAGCAAACTCAACAATCAAGATGCCGTTTTTGGTTACCATACCAATTAGCATGATCATACCGATCTGGCTGTAGATATTTAGGCCTTGGCCTGTTAGATACAAACCTAAGAAACCACCGAATACGCCCATAGGTACGGTGAACATCACCACTAATGGGTTAATAAAACTCTCAAATTGCGCAGCTAACACTAGGTAGGCAACGAGCAAGGCTAAACCAAATACAATAAAGATGCTGCTTTGATTTTCTTTAAAGTCTTTCGACTCACCGGTATAAGCCACTGTGATGTCACTTGGCAGCATCTCAATCGCTTTTTGATCTAAGAAGTCTAATGCTTCACCTAAGGTGTAGCCATCGCCTAAGTTCGCCTTTAGGGTGATCGATTTTTGCTTGTTATTGTGGCTAAGTTTAAGCGCCGACGCCACTTCTTCAATATGAGTAATGGTATCTAAGGTGATGAGCTCGCCCTTGTTTGAGCGCATATAAATCTGGCTTAGATCTGCAACGTTATTAAAGCTGTCCTCGTCGCCGCGCAGATAAACATCGTACTCTTCACCACGTTCAACAAAGGTGGTTTCACTGCGACCGCCAAGCATGATCTCTAAGGTTTCAGATACTTCAGCAACACTAATGCCAAGCTGCGCTGCACGCTCTTTATCAACGGTAACCACAAGCTCTGGAGAGGTTTCTTTATAGTCGATTTCAGGGCTTTCAAATATCGGGCTATATAGCGCTTCTTCTTCAAGCATTGTGGCCCATTTAAATAGCTCTTGGTAGTCAGAGCCACCCAGTACAAATTGCACTGGCTCACTTGAACCGCCTCTAAAGCCTGGCAGTAAAGGACGCACCATTACATCTGGAATACCTTTTAACGCGTTGGCGATAACGCCTAATGCTTGCTGAGCATTAACGGTTCTGTCATTCCAATCTTCTAGCTGAATGATCACAAAGCCTGTTTGGTCGCCAGCGCGGCCGCCAAAGGCTGGGGCTTGAATACTAAACGACTTTACAACGCCTTGGCCTAATAGTGGCATTAGCTTATCTTCTGCGATCTCCATGTTCGCGGCCATACGGTTGTAACTGGTGCCTTCAGCGCCTTTGATAAAGGCAAAAATCACCCCACGGTCTTCACTAGGTGCAAGCTGAGCTGGAACTTGTTGCATTAACCAGCCACTACCAAGCACACACGCGATAATTACCAAAGGTGCGGCTAAACGTAAATTAACCGCTTTAGTGACCATTTTACGGTAGCCATTCTCGAGGCGGTTAAAGGCACAATCGACCATTAGGTTAAAGCGGTTTGGCTTCACATTCGCCTTGAGAATTTTACTGCCAAGCACAGGGGTCAATGTCAGTGCAATCAATGATGAAAACAGCACCGAAACGGCAAGCATGACAGAGAACTCGGTAAACAGTAGACCAACCATACCTTCCATAAAGGAGATGGGGAGGAACACCATAACCAGTACTGCAGTGGTTGCTATAACGGCAAAGCCTACTTCTCGGGTACCATTATATGCTGCTAGTAACGGAGGTTCGCCTTTTTCGATATGGTGGAAAATGTTTTCTACTACAACGATGGCGTCATCCACTACCAAACCGATAGATAAAATCAGCGCCATTAGGGTGAGTAGGTTAATTGAATAACCGAAGACGTTGGCAGCAATAAATGCTGAGATAAGTGATACCGGTACAGTAACGGCTGGAATTAAGGTGGCTCTAGCTTGACCAATAAAGATGTATAACACCAAAATGACCAGCAATGCGGTTACGGCTAAGGTGCTAAATACTTCATCAATAGAGCGGTCGATAAAAACGGTAGAGTCGTAATCGACAATCAGGTTTGTACCATCAGGTAAGAAGTCTTGGATTAGATCGACTTCTTTGTGAACGTCTTGCGCCACTTCCAGTGGGTTTGCATCAGATTGGGCTACGATACCCAGACTGATGTTAACTACGCCGTCACTTTTAAAGGTCGAGTTTTCGTTTTCTGCGCCAATAAATACGCTAGCCACATCTTTTAAATAGACTTGAGAACCGTCGCTTTCAGTGCGTAGTACTAAGTAGTTAAAGTCTTCTGGGCTCTGATAAAGGCGCGCTGTACGAACAGCCATTACTGTTGTGTCGTTACGGACTTGACCGCCAGGCGTTTCGACGTTTTCTTTATTCAGTACATTAACAATATCTGAGGTGGTAACGTTTCGGCCAGCCATGAGTTCAGGCTTAAGCTGCACATACATTACCTTGTATAGGCCACCAGAAATATCAACGCTACTGACGCCAGAGATAAGGCTGAATCTGTCTTCTAATACGCGCTGAGCGTAGTCTGTCAGCTGAGTTCTATCCATAGTCGATGAACTTAAATTGACATACACAGAAGGCTCGCCTGTACCGTTATCTTTAGATACAACTGGATCGTCGGCTTCATCAGGCAGGCGGCGCTGGGCTCTTGCTACCGCATCTCGCACGTCACTGACACCTTCAGTAAGATCCCAACCGATAAAGAAAGTAACAGTAATACGCGACATACCATTTCGGGTAACAGACTCGATTTGGTCTACACCGCTAATACCGGTTAATTCCGACTCTAGTGCGGTGGTGATCTGGCTTTCCATAATGGTGGCGGAAGCACCAGAATAGGTGGTCATTACGGTAACGACAGGGCTTTCTACATCAGGCATTTCGCGTACTGCGAGTTTGCTAAATGAGACCATGCCAAATACGCACAGCAATAAGCTTAATACGATAGCGACAACCGGGCGTTTTACTGAAACATCAGACAACCACATTTAGATGCTTCCTCTTGCTTGTTGTTCTTCTTGCGCTGCCTTGGCTTGTTTTTTAGCGAGAGCCGACTGGGCTAAATCATCGACACGTAAACCATCGCGCATATTCACAAGGCCTTGGACTACCACTTTGTCGCCAATTTTAATGCCGTCGGTGATCAACACTTCATCATTAATACGCGCGCCTAGCGTGACTTTAGTGCGCTTAGCAATATTGTCTGCACCAATAACATACACAAAGCGGTTAGTCCCTGAGTATTCAAGCGCTTGTACTGGAATCACCGGTTCTGACACACTTGGGAATAGCATAGTTGCAGACATCAACATGCCAGGTTTTAGTTGGTGCTTTGGATTACTAAACTGAACGCGTACACGTAGGTTTAAGGTGTCTTGGTTAACACGTGAATCAATAGCGATAACTTTGCCGACAAACTCTTGCTTAGGCCAAGCGCGGCTTTTTGCAACCACTGACATACCAATACTTAGCTGTGATAAGTAGTTTTCTGGTACTTGAAGATCGAGGCGCATGCTCGAAAGGTCATCAAGAGTTAATAATTCAGTTCCTGCACTGACCATCTTGCCCTGACTAAAATCGATAAGGCCGGCAGTCCCTGCGAAAGGTGCACTTAAATAATGATAATCAAGATCGGCCTGAGCTGCGGCTAAGCGAGCACTGGCCATATCGACACTGGCTTTTTGGGCGTCAATTTCTGTTTTAGTAATCGCGTTTTGATCAATCAGCTTTTGGAACTCTTTGAGCTTTCTCTTTTCATCGGCAAGGTAGGCAGCGGCTTCAGCAAGCGATGCTTGCGCTTTGGCATCGTCAAGTTGCACTAAGATCTGCCCTTGAGCGATCTCTTGATCTGTGTTGACTTGCACTGATTTAATTTTGCCAGTGATTTGCGGCGCAATGAAAACCGATTGTTCTGCATCCAATTTGCCAATAAGCGAGAGTGCCTGAGACAGTTCATGCTGCTCAACAAGACCGGTAACGACAGGAACAGTCCGAACGGGTCTATCTTTTGAGTCGGCTCGCTTCGCTTCAGACAGACTACTGAAGGTAAATGCTCCCGCAATAATTAATGCCAGAGGTAGAAGGAAATAGGATGATCTCATGAGTGATTACTTACACAGCTAAAGTTGGGATTATTCTAGATAAAAATCCAAGCTTGTAGGGTAAAGCAATGTAAAGTAAAGAAAATTAGAATATGATGTTTTACATTTTTGGATCTGAAAGTTATCACAGTTAACATTTGATATGGTTTTCTGATCATATTATTTGCAATGTTTGCGTTTGGTCTGTGAAAAAGTTGGGCTAGGTACACAAAAATAGCCATTGAGCTTGTGGTTAAATCGAGCTAGATGTTAGTGGCTCACTATTAAAGGGAGGAGTGTTCGTAGGCTGGTAAGGTGGGCTAGATATTAAGGCTCTGCTGTTTAGACTCAGTTATTAAGGCTCTGCTGTTTAGACTCAGTTATTAAGATTCAGTTATTAAGGCTCAGTTTTTTAAGGCTCTGCTGTTTAGACTCAGTTTTTAGGCCTGTAGTTTAGCATCAGGGATTAAGAGTCAGCCATGTTTGTTGGCTGACTGCTACTCAATATTCAATTGGCTCTTATGCTGATTTATAACGCTTGGCGAGAACCGTCATAGAGACCACGAGTTAATTCGCCATTCTGGATAAGCAGCAGCTCACCCTGTTCACCGAGTTTTATGCTGCTATCGATTGCAATAATCTTATTATCAAACAGCCCTAACACCTGCTTTTGAGAGGTGTGGCCGACGGTGATACGGTTGACGTCAAAATAGGTGAGGATTTTATCCAGCTCAGCTTCGGAAAAGCTGTCTTTAAAATAGCCCCGATACCAAGTTGGGCCATTGCCATAAAACAGGAAGTTTAATAACTCATCTTGTTTTAGCTCCGCTTTTGGCCTGCCAATATTCGCGCGAAATAGCTGGTTAGCCTCTTCGATGGTCAACTGACGCTCTAACCATTCACTACTTATGCCGCCGTGCATGTAAAGCACGTCATTGACCTTAACTAGGGTGTTTTTACTTCTAAGCCACTGGCCAATTTCGGTGTCTTCGCCATAAAGGGCATCGTTGCTTCTATCGAGTAATTTGCTAGCTAACTCATAACGCTCATGGACATACCTTAAGTCACCACCGAGTACCATTTGCTCGTGGTTACCCATAAGCAGGTGCAACATACCGCCTGCGGCTTTGGCTTGCCTGTCGAGTTGATACATAAACCACAGCACTTCGTTTATCTGATCGCCGCGGTCGAACATATCGCCTGTCATCACCATATGCCCATCACCAAAGGCCCAGTTGTTATCGGCATCTATTATTTTTTGGTTTTTTAGCAGAGTGATTAATACATCATACTGGCCATGGACATCGCTAAGGGCAACGACCTTTTTCACGCCATTATAACTGTCAGGCATCACCTGTTTGACATCCTCGCTGAGGAGCGGCTCAGGTAACTTGCCACAGTTTTCTGGTCGTTTTAGCGAGTGTTCACTCACTAAGGAGCTTATTAGCTGGCTATGGCAGATCCAATAGGCTGTTTGCTGGGATTGCGTAGCGGCCTCATCTTGGATGACATAGGGACCATCGAACTGATAGTTGATGGCTTCATGAGCGTTAAGCTGGTTTGAAATGCCAGCGAGCGCTGCGGCGCAGAGTAGGGTTTTAAACATCATCTTTAGTTTCTTATTAATTGTTATTGTTGAATGTTTTTATATTTCTGGTTCTGAATCTAGTTCTAAATTGAGTCGGTTAATATCACGCTTTACCAACCAATCAAATAGCGGCTACGTTTACTGAGCATCTTCTTTATCACTATCGCGATAGCATAAGAGATAGCGACCACCACTAAGGTGACGATTAAGGTGGTGAAGATATTCCCTTTTCCGGCGAGGCCAAATAAGTCTGGGCTGTCATAAATCATCCACCAGGGAGTGGTGATCCAAGGGTGAATAAAGTAGATGGCAAAGCTAACCTCGGCCAGCTTTTGCAGTGGCGCAATCGAGACATGCTCAAACTTATTTAAAATGGCCAATATGACTAAGGTCAGCAAGATCTTTTGCGGTAGCATCAAGTCCGGCACTGTCATCTCAAATGGCGCCTTATTGAGCACGCCAGCACCAAAATACTCGGCTTGAATGAGCGCTAAGGCAACCCCCGCCAACAACATCGGCAGCCAATACTTATCGATAAAGGGAAATAACTTATCGCGGTGAGCCGAGCCCCAAACCCCGAGTAGATAAACCGGTAAAAAGTAGACTAATGACTGGATCGCATTGAGGTTGGAAATCGGCCTATGCACCATGATGGCTATCAATAACAATGGAATGGCGTAGTAGAGTACTTGCTGCTTTTTAATCAGATACATGACCCAAGGTGACAAGGCGAACAGCATCATGCCCATGGGAATATACCAATATGCGGTAAGAGTACGGCCAGTGATGACATACCAACTCGCCGCCTGTGCTGGAGCGGTAATATCGGCAAGCTCTTTATGCATCATAGGATCAGTGCCGACCGTGAGGTGCCACACAATCCAGGGCAGTGACAATAAGAGGTAGGGCAGAAAAACAAACTTGGTTTTGCTCTTCATGTATTTCTTGTAATCCCAGCGATGATAAAACACATGGTGAAACAGAAAGCCTGAGATAAACACAAAAAACACCGTGCCATTCATCATCAAGTTAAACCAAGCCTTATCGGCAAAGGTTTCTATTTGCCAACCCGCTGGGCGGTAGCAGTGAGCCATGACGATAAAGATAATCGCTATGCCACGAAAATGGTTGATGCTATTTAAGAAGCCGGTAGATTTTTTAGGCTGAGTTTTATCCTGAGTCTTAGGCGTTGTAGACTCATGAGCGGTCGCCGATGAGTTTTCGCCAGCGGCACTGGTATTAACCTGAACCGAATTCGTTTTATCGTCCATAGCTTTGTTGTCCATTAATCGCTTTCTTATCCATGAGAGTACTTTTATTATTTTAGCGACACAGGGAAAACTGTTGCCGTTTCAATTGGCTATTTTATACCGATAGCTATCTTCGCATAATTATTAGGCTTTTTGTTGCTGGTTTGAAAATTATTTGTTTGCGAGATGCTGGCTTTGGATGGCAGTGATTAGATTCACTTTTTGGCAAAAAACAAAAAGGAGGCCGAAGCCTCCTTTTAAATGTGTGATTAACTTACTTAACCATACGCTTGTACTTCAAGCGGTGTGGCTCAACCACATCAGTACCCATGGTTTCTTTTAACCAAGTTGAATATTCGGTGTAGTTACCTTCGTAGAAGTTAACCTTACCTTCGTCGCGGTAATCTAGAATGTGAGTCGCGATTCTATCTAGGAACCAACGGTCGTGCGAAATCACCATGGCGCAACCTGGGAACTCAAGCAGCGCTTCTTCTAGTGCACGCAATGTTTCAACGTCCAAGTCGTTGGTTGGTTCATCGAGTAATAGTACGTTACCGCCAGCTTGTAGAAGCTTAGCAAGGTGCACACGGTTACGCTCACCACCAGATAGGGTGCCGATGATCTTTTGCTGATCGCCACCACGGAAGTTAAAGCGGCCAACATAGGCACGGCTTGGAATTTCCGTGTTGTTGATGCGCATGATGTCTTGGCCGTCAGAGATCTCTTGCCAAACCGTGTTCTTGTCATTCATTGAGTCACGGAACTGCTCAACCGATGCGATTTGAACAGACTCACCTAGCTCAACACTGCCGCTGTCTGGCTGCTCTGCGCCTGAAATCATCTTAAACAGGGTAGACTTACCAGCACCGTTAGCACCGATAATACCGACGATTGCGCCCTTAGGCACTGAGAAGCTTAAGTCATCGATCAGTACGCGGTCGCCGTAAGACTTAGTTAGGTTATTGATTTCAATAACCTTGTCACCTAAGCGTGGTCCTGGTGGGATAAATAGCTCGTTAGTCTCGTTACGCTTTTGGTAGTCGTTAGTATTAAGCTCTTCGAAGCGAGCCATACGCGCCTTACCTTTAGACTGACGGCCTTTAGCGCCTTGGCGTACCCATTCCAATTCTTTAGCGATAGTCTTTTGACGTGCACTTTCGGTCGCTGATTCTTGGGTTAAACGCGCATCTTTTTGCTCAAGCCAAGATGAGTAGTTACCTTCCCATGGAATACCTTCACCACGGTCAAGTTCTAAGATCCAGCCTGCGGCGTTATCGAGGAAATATCTATCGTGGGTAATTGCCACAACAGTCCCTGTGTACTCTTGTAAGAAGCGCTCTAACCAAGCAACCGATTCCGCATCCAAGTGGTTGGTTGGCTCGTCGAGTAATAGCATGTCTGGCTTTTCAAGTAGCAAGCGACAAATCGCGACACGACGACGCTCACCACCCGATAGGACTTCGATTTTCTCATCCCAATCAGGAAGACGCAGTGCGTTAGCCGCACGGTCCAATACCACATCTAGGTTATGAGCATCTTGAGATTGAATAATGGCTTCTAGCTCACCTTGCTCTTTTGCAAGCGCGTCAAAATCGGCATCTGGCTCAGCATAAAGTGCATAGACTTCATCTAAACGTACCAAGGCATTTTTCGCTTCGGCAACCGCTTCTTCCACCGCTTCGCGCACGGTTTGGTTTGGATCTAGTTTTGGTTCCTGTGGTAGGTAACCAATCTTAAGATCTTGCATTGGGCGCGCTTCACCCTCAATTTCAGTATCTAGACCCGCCATGATGCGCAGCAGGGTAGATTTACCTGAACCGTTTAGACCTAGGACACCGATTTTAGCGCCAGGGAAAAAGCTTAATGAGATATCTTTAAGGATCTGCTTCTTTGGCGGGACGATTTTGCCCACTCTAAGCATGCTATATACAAACTGAGCCATGTTAGTTCTCTTTGACTGTGTTTTTGAATCGGGAATGGAGGCAATTCTACAAGATCCGTTGCAGAACTTAAATCTGAATTAGAGGCGTTTAACATTAACAATCAGGTTAATGTCGTTGCGACTATTTCCAACAATTTTTATGTCCATTAGCGCTTTTTACGAAACTCACTCATCTAGAAATGCAAGTAATTTCATGTTGTAAATGCTGGGATTGTGATCAAATGCGCTGTAGAATACCGCGCAACCCTATTACAAGACTTTACAGCTGGAGTGAGTAATGCTGAAAAAAGATATGAATATCGCGGATTACGATCCACAACTATTTGCAGCAATTGAAGATGAAACACGCCGTCAAGAAGAGCACATCGAACTCATTGCTTCAGAAAACTATACAAGTCCTCGCGTAATCGAAGCACAAGGTACTCAGCTTACTAACAAGTATGCCGAAGGCTACCCAGGTAAGCGTTACTATGGTGGTTGTGAGCATGTAGATATAGTTGAAGAGTTAGCAATCTCTCGTGCTAAAGAGCTGTTTGGTGCAACGTATGCCAACGTTCAGCCACACTCAGGTTCTCAGGCTAACGCAGCCGTATTTATGGCACTACTTCAAGGCGGCGACACGGTTCTAGGTATGAGCCTAGCGCACGGTGGTCACCTAACTCACGGTTCTCACGTGAGCTTCTCAGGCAAACTATACAACGCAGTTCAGTACGGTATCGACGAAACAACGGGCCAGATTGACTACGCCGAAGTTGAGCGTCTAGCCGTTGAGCACAAGCCAAAGATGATCATCGCAGGTTTCAGTGCTTACTCAGGTATCATTGACTGGGGCAAATTCCGCGAAATCGCTGACAAAGTGGGCGCATACCTATTTGTCGATATGGCGCACGTTGCAGGTCTTGTTGCTGCAGGCATCTATCCAAACCCAATGCCACACGCGCACGTTGTAACAACAACGACTCATAAGACGTTAGCTGGCCCTCGTGGTGGTTTGATCCTTTCATCAATTAATGATGAAGATATCTACAAAAAGCTAAACTCTGCAGTTTTCCCTGGTGGCCAAGGCGGTCCTTTGATGCACGTTATTGCTGCTAAAGCGGTTGCATTTAAAGAAGCCCTAGACCCAGAGTTCACGACTTACCAAGAGCAAGTCGTTGTTAATGCTAAGGCAATGGCTCGTACGTTCATCGAACGTGGCTACGATGTGGTTTCTGGTGGTACAGATAACCACCTATTCTTGCTTGATTTGATCAGCAAAGACATCACAGGTAAAGATGCTGACGCGGCCCTAGGCAACGCTAACATTACAGTTAACAAGAACTCAGTACCAAACGACCCACGTTCACCATTTGTGACTTCTGGTCTTCGTATCGGTTCTCCTGCAATCACTCGCCGTGGTTTTGGTGAGCAAGAGTGTGTTCAGTTAACTCACTGGATGTGTGATGTACTGGATGATATTTCAGATCTAGCCGTTAGCGAGCGCGTTAAAGGACAGGTTCTGGAATTGTGCGCTAAGTTCCCTGTTTACGGTTAACCTTAAGCGTTAAATCAGTTAGACTCCAATGGCCGCATTTATGCGGCCATTTTTGTATGTAAACAGCATACTTTCTGAGGTTTTAAGTCGTACCAATCACATTTTTATTTTTGTCAAAGGTGACATAATTAAAAGGTTAGGTATAAATCCAGTGAGTCATAACATTTTTTCTAAACGGAGGCTAAATGCATTGTCCATTTTGCAGCGCAACTGACACAAAAGTGATTGATTCGCGATTAGTCGCTGACGGCCATCAGGTGCGTCGACGTAGAGAGTGTGTTCAGTGCCACGAACGTTTTACTACCTTCGAAGGGGCCGAGCTTGTGATGCCTCGCGTGGTGAAACAAGATGGCAGTCGCCAGCCGTTCGATGAAGAGAAGTTGCGCGGTGGTATGTTAAGAGCCGTAGAGAAAAGACCTGTTTCTATGGATCAAATTGAGCAGGCATTGACTAAGATTAAGTCGACTTTGCGCGCCACTGGTGAACGTGAAGTGAAATCTGAAATGATTGGTAACTTGATGATGGACCAATTAGTCAACTTAGATAAGGTTGCCTACATTCGTTTCGCGTCTGTTTATCGTGCCTTTGAAGATGTTTCAGAGTTTGGCGAAGCGATCGCCAAGCTACAAAAATAACCTACGCATTCGGGGCTAAGCGCTGCGCCTAGCCCTTCATCAATCGAATAATCGGAATTGCCGCCAATATGTGGTCTATAGAAGACAGTCAAATGATGAGCCTTGCCATTGAATTGGCACAAAAGGGCATGTACACCACTCGTCCAAACCCTAGCGTGGGCAGCGTTATCGTTAAAGATGGCGAGATCGTGGGTGAGGGCTATCATATTCGAGCCGGCGGTCCTCACGCGGAAGTGTACGCCCTGAATATGGCGGGCAGCGACGCAAAAGGCGCGACTGCTTACGTGACACTTGAGCCTTGCAGTCATTACGGCCGCACGCCACCTTGCGCAAAAGCGTTAATCGAGCACGGCGTTAGCCGAGTGGTTATCGCGGTGACCGACCCTAATCCAGAAGTTTCTGGCCGTGGCATTGCCATGTTGCGTGATGCGGGCATTCGAGTCGATGTTGGCCTGATGACCGAAGAAGCTAAGCAGGTTAATCTAGGCTTTTTGAAGCGTATGGAAAAAGGCATGCCTTGGGTGACGGTTAAGCTTGCCGCGAGCCTCGATGGCAAAACGGCACTGTCTAATGGCGTATCCAAATGGATTACCGGCCCTGAAGCGCGCCGAGATGTGCAGCGTCTTCGTGCTCGCCACTGTGCCTTAGTCACTGGGGTTGAAACGATTCTTGCCGATGATCCGAGTTTAAATGTGCGTCACGCAGAGTTAGGCTCACTAGCCAATCAGCTAGCCCCCGCCGAAATTCATCAACCTCTAAGGGTTGTATTAGACAGTCAGGCTCGCCTTGGAAGTGATTTAAACTTGTTTAAAGTTGATAGTCCGATTTTACTGGTGTCGACTCAAGCTTATCCCGAGAGCGTGCAGGCCGCTTGGCCGGCTCATGTTCAGAGTCAGGTATTAGCGGCAGTTGATTCACGTATCGACTTAAATGGATTGTTGAAGCTGCTGGGTGAGACTTGTAACTCCGTGTTGGTTGAAGCCGGTGCGACACTTGCGGGGGCCTTTGTTAATCAAGGGCTAGCCGATGAGATTGTACTGTATCAGGCGATGAAAATTTTAGGCTCGCAAGGGCGGAACCTGCTGACTCTGGATGATTTTCAAGCCATGTCAGAGGTGCCAAAGATTAACCTAATCGATGAGCGCAAAGTGGGGCCAGACACCCGCTTAACGTTAAGAGTGAGTAATTAGTTTATGTTTACTGGGATTATTGAATCAGTCGGACACCTACGAAAAGTTGAGCGCCGCGGCGATGATATTCGTTTAACGGTAGCCAGTGGTAAATTGGATCTGTCAGATGTAAAGCTTGGCGACAGTATCGCCACCAACGGTGTGTGCTTAACTGTGGTTGAGTTGATGAGCGACGGTTACGTGGCAGATATTTCTGCTGAGACTGTAACTTTGACGGGCTTCTCTCATTATCAAGTGGGAAAAGCCGTTAATCTTGAGAAGGCTGTGACCCCGACAACTCGTTTAGGCGGGCATATGGTCAGTGGCCATGTCGATGGCATCGCTCATGTGGATGACAGACAGTTTCGTGGCCAAGCCATCGAATTTTGGTTAAGCCCACCTGAGGAACTTGGCCGTTATATCGCCCATAAAGGCTCGATCACTATCGATGGTGTGAGTTTAACGGTCAATGAGGTGCAAGGTCATCGTTTTAGACTGACTATTGTGCCGCACACTGCAGGCGAAACGACCTTAGTGGATTTGAAAGCTGGTGATAGCGTTAATATTGAAGTGGACTTGATTGCGCGTCACTTAGAAAGGTTGATGAGCTATGCAAGCCAAGAGCAAGAGAGCGCTCCAAAGTCGGAAGTGACTATGGAATTGTTAGCTCGCTCAGGATTTTTGCGATAAACACTGGATTCAGCCTGTTATGGCGATTAGATTTGTCGTAATAGGCGTATAAAAGTAATAGATATAAGCATAATCATTAAATAATTCACTACAAGAGAGCATTGACCTCGATGCACGTTGTTCATTGTAGTGACAAAAATAAAGGTCTGAACATGGCGTTACATAGTATAGAAGAGATCATTGAAGATATTCGTCTAGGCAAGATGGTCATCTTAATGGATGACGAAGACAGAGAAAATGAAGGCGATCTAATCATGGCTGCCGACATGGTGACGCCAGAAGCGGTAAACTTTATGGCGACTTTTGGCCGTGGTCTGATTTGCCAGACATTGACCAAGGCACGTTGTCAGCAACTTAACCTGCCTTTGATGGTTACTAACAACAACGCGCAGTTCTCGACTAACTTCACCGTTTCAATCGAAGCGGCCGAGGGCGTAACTACCGGTATTTCAGCGCAAGACCGCGCGGTAACGGTATTAGCAGCGGTAGGCAAAGATGCTAAGCCTTCAGATATCGTGCAACCTGGACATATCTTCCCGTTGATGGCGCAGGAAGGCGGCGTACTTATTCGTGCAGGCCACACTGAAGCGGGTTGTGATATTGCACGTCTTGCAGGCTTTGAGCCTTCATCGGTTATCGTTGAGATCCTTAATGACGACGGCACCATGGCACGTCGCCCAGATCTTGAAATCTTTGCACAGAAGCACGGTTTGAAGATGGGCACCATTGCCGACCTTATCGAGTACCGTAATACCAAAGAAACCACCGTCGTTCGTGAAGCAAAATGTAAACTGCCAACCCGTTTTGGCGAGTTTGAGATGCTGACTTACCGCGATACTATCGACAACCAGTTGCATTATGTTCTGGTTAAAGGTGAAGTTTCTGACAACACCTTAGTGCGTGTACACCTGCAAAATACCTTCAATGATTTATTGCACTCAGAGCGCGATCAGCAACGCAGCTGGCCACTAGAGAAGGCGATGGAGCGTATCAGCAGCGAAGGCGGTGTGTTAGTGCTATTGAGTAGCCATGAACACAGCAGCGATATTCTCGCTAAAGTTAAGGCGTTTGAAGCCGAAGATAACGGTAGCACGCCTGCTGCAGCGCAGTGGAAGGGCACATCTCGTCAAGTCGGTGTTGGCTCACAAATCTTGGCTGACGTAGGCGTGACTTCTATGCGTCTATTGAGCTCGCCAAAGCGTTACCATTCTCTTTCAGGCTTTGGTTTAGAAGTAACTGAATATATTGCAGAATAAATCCTTGCCTCGGGTTGTTTAATAACCTGAGGCTTAAATTCACACTTTTCTTATTAATTGCATAGAGATCAGTAGGGAGTGCTGTGGTATCATACCGCCTCTTCCGTCCCTATGTAGGGTAATTAAGCTAATTTAGGTAAGATAAATGAACGTAGTTCAAGGTAATATCGAATCGAAAAACGCCAAAGTTGCGATCGTAGTTTCACGTTTTAACAGCTTTGTTGTTGATAGTTTACTCGATGGCGCGGTTGACACTCTTAAGCGTTTTGGCCAAGTTGCAGATGAAAACATCACTGTAGTTAGAGTGCCTGGCGCTGTTGAACTGCCACTGGCTGCACGTCGTGTTGCGGCGAGCGGAAAATTTGACGGAATTATCGCACTAGGTGCGGTGATCCGTGGTGGTACACCTCATTTTGATTTTGTAGCAGGTGAATGTAATAAAGGTTTGGCTCAGGTTGCACTTGAGTTCGATATCCCTGTTTCATTCGGCGTATTAACCACAGATACCATTGAACAAGCTATTGAGCGTTCGGGTACTAAAGCGGGCAACAAGGGCGGTGAAGCTGCACTTGGTCTGCTAGAAATGGTTAACGTTCTGCAAGCACTTGAAGAACAGCTGTAATTTAGGACAATTTAATGAAGCCTTCAGAGCGCCGCAAGGCACGTCGTTTAGCCGTTCAGGCCATCTATTCATGGCAGCTAAGTGGCAACAATATTGCTGATGTTGAGCATGAGTTTCTAACTGAACAAGTTGTTGATGGTGTCGACATTGCTTACTTCCGTGAGCTATTAGGCGGCGTTGCAACTAAAAAGAGTCAATTGGATGAGCTAATCGCTCCATTCGTGACTCGCCCACTCGATGAAGTGGATCCAGTTGAAAAAGCGATTGTACGTATCGCAACTTATGAACTGACATTCCGCAAGGATGTGCCTTACAAGGTAGCGATTAACGAAGCTATCGAGCTTGCAAAAGCATTCGGCGCAGAAGATGGACATAAGTTTGTTAACGGCATTCTAGATAAGCTGGTAGCACGCAATAAGTAGTAGAAACGGCATCTTCGGATGCCGTTTTTGTTATATCCGTTAGGGAGCTTAGAACAGTCCGCATATTCCCACTTTGAGCAAGCCTTGTGGCTTCCTTTTTTCGCTTGAGTGACGGCCTGAACTACACTTATCTTTTCTCTCCCTGAATACTTACTATTATTTGTGATTGGTATTGTGAAAGAATTTCAATTAATCGAAAGTTTCTTTACTGGACGCGCCCAGTCCCGCAAAGATGTAACCCTTGGTATTGGCGATGATTGCGCCATTGTGCAGCCAGCCGACAATAAGTCTATTGCCATCTCTTGTGACACCTTAGTGGAAAATGTCCACTTCTTCCCCGATATGCCAGCTGCCGATCTCGGCTATAAGTCTTTGGCGGTGAATCTATCTGATCTGGCCTCAATGGGGGCGGAACCTGCATGGATGACACTGGCCCTGACTCTACCTGAGGTTGACGAAACTTGGCTGGCTGAATTTAGCGCTGGTCTGTTTGATATTGCCGAGTATTACGGCGTGGCTTTGGTGGGAGGTGACACTACACGCGGTCCACGCTCAATTACCATCACCATCAACGGCCAACTTCCAAGCGATATAGGGTTGACCCGCAGTGGTGCTAAAAATGGTGATTGGATCTATGTGACTGGCACCTTAGGCGACTCGGCGCTAGGTTTAGATCTACTGAGAAATAAAGTCGAAGCAAATGCAGAGGACAGAGCCTATCTTATTCATCGTCACTACCGACCAACACCGAGAGTATTAGCTGGCCAATCGCTTAGAAATATCGCCTCAAGTGCCATCGATATCTCAGATGGTATCATGTCAGATATTCAACATGTCCTGAAGGCCTCAAATGTGGGAGCAGTCATTAACGTCGACAATATTCCATTGTCAGAGGCACTGACACGCAGCGTTTCACCTGAGGTGGCGCTGAGTTACGCGCTAACAGGCGGTGAAGACTATGAGCTGTTATTTACTGTTTCAGAGGCGCAAAAAGGCATGCTAGAGGTCGTCTTGGCGGAATCGGGAGTTAAGTTTACTCAGATAGGTCAGGTATGCACCGGTGGCCAGTTAAAGTTGCTTAAAGACAATCAGCCTTTTGAACCGATAAACTTAGGTTTTGAGCACTTTAACTAATGAATCTACTCTCTAAAGATCCAGTGCTAGCAAAGCTGTCACTGAAGAATCCTATTCACTTCCTTGCTCTAGGCTTTGGCTCTGGCTTAGCAGCCAAAGCGCCGGGAACCTTTGGTACCTTGGCTGCTGTCCCTGTTTTTCTGCTGATGGCACCGCTGAGTTTACCTTGGTATATCGCCCTTACGGTATTGAGTGTACTGGCGGGTTTTTATATCTGCGATAAAGCCTCGAAAGATATGGGCGTGCATGACCATGGCGCAATTGTCTGGGATGAAGTCGCAGGACTTTTGATCACCATGATTGCTGCACCTGTGGGTTGGCAGTGGTTAGTGGTGGGTTTTGTGCTGTTTCGTATCTTCGATATCTTAAAGCCATGGCCGATTCGTTGGCTAGATGCCAAGGTTCACGGCGGCTTCGGTATTATGATTGATGATGTGCTAGCGGGGATCTTTGCCATGCTTTGCTTACAAGGCCTAGCGTATTACTTTGCTTAATTGCATCAACTCGCATCAAAAAAATGCAGAGCTCAGCTCTGCATTTTTTTATGGGTTTTAGTTTTTTATAAGTTTTAAAAGTTAACTCAGTAATAATTCTTTGGCATTAGCTAAAGTGTTATTAGTGATGGTGTCACCCCCTAATAAGCGCGCTAACTCTTCAATACGCTGTTCTTTATCTAGTGCCACCATAGAGGTCTCTGTTTGACCCGCCTTGCTACTCTTATTAACGAACATGTGTTGATGACCGTTACCGGCCACTTGTGGCAAGTGAGTTACACAAAAGACCTGAGTCGACTCGCCAAGGCTGCGAAGCATACGTCCAACAACTGCAGCCGTAGGGCCAGAAATACCCACATCGACTTCATCGAAGATCAGTGTAGGAGTCGAGACTTTCTTGGCGGTGATCACCTGAATACCTAAACCGATGCGCGATAGCTCACCACCAGAGGCGACCTTAGCAATAGGCTGTAGCGGCTGACCAGGGTTAGTCGACACCAAAAACTCAATGCTGTCACAACCTGTTGGGGTGATAACGGCCTCATTGAAATTCACCGCAATAGTAAACTTACCCTTAGGCATGTTGAGCTCATGGATAGACTGAGTCACCTGTTTATCTAGCTCTTTGGCGTAACGGCTACGGCTGTTGCTTAGCTTTCTAGCGTGCTGCAGGTAAGCCTCTCGGTTGGCGTTTAACTGCTCACGAATATCATCTAACTTGTCAGAATCTGAGCCTAAATCTTCAAGCTCTTCCAATAAACTTTGGTGATGAGTATAAAGCTCATTTGGCATCACTTGATGTTTACGGGCAAGTTGCATGGTCTTAGACAGGCGCTGCTCTAGGTGAGCAAAGTACTCAGGGTCCAGCTCCAAGCCCTCTAAGTAACGCTCTATCTCACTGCTGCTTTCTTGTACCTGAATGAGAGCGTCATTAAGCATGGCAAGTACACTACCAAGCTCAGGATCGTAACTCTCCAGATCTTGGCCCTGACTGATAGAGGTGTTCAGTAGTGACTCAACGCTGCCATCATCATTGTCTTGTAAAATATGCAGCTGATTACGGCACAGCTCGATTAGCGCTGTGCTGTTAGCTAATTTTTTATGCTCGGCCTCTATCGACTCGTATTCGCCCTCATTAATAGCAAATTCGTTTAGCTCTTCGACTTGATATTGCAGTAGCTGTTTACGGGCTAAGCGCTCTTGCTGCGACATCTCAAGTAGGTGTAGTTGTTTTTCAGTCGTTTTACATCTGTGGTAGCTGGCTGTCACGCTGTCGAGCAGCATCTTATGGTTAGCATAGCTATCTAACAGGGTAAGTTGATGTTCACTCTTTAGCATAGCGTGATGAGCATGCTGGCCATGAATACCGATAAGTAACTGACCAAGACACTTTATCTGCGCCAATGGGACTGGGTTACCATTGATATAGGCGCGTGAGCGCCCATCACTGCTAATAGTGCGGCGCAGGATACACTCATCCTCGAGTTCAAGGTCGTTATCTTCAAGCCAGCGTCTTGCCGCTGGGGTATCATCTAATAAAAAGCGGGCACTTACTTCGGCCTTAGTGGCACCAGGTCTAATGGTATTGGCGTCGGCCCGGTTACCTAAACATAGGCCGAGGGCATCGATAGCAATCGATTTACCCGCACCAGTTTCACCAGTAATACTGGTCATGCCGGCTTTAAAGTCGAGTTCTAAGAAACGCACAATAGCAAAGTTGTTGATGCTGAGTTGGCAAAGCATAGTGATGTCCTTTATCAAAACACTGTATGGTTAAACAGTATATACTGTTTATTCATACAGTAAATACCCAGTTGATAAATCCGTTGAGGTGAATCACGCTTTCAATCTGGTTTTGTTCTAGCTTGTTTTGGGTTTTAGCCAAGTTTTAGCTTAGTTTTCGTCAGGCTTTCGTTTGGTTTTAGCTCTGGTTTTAGTTCTGGTTTTAGTTCTGGTTTTAGCTCTGGTTTGAGTTCTGGTTTTAGTTTCAGACTGATCCTGACTCGTTATTTGAAACAGACTTTTGTTACCTTTTTATGAGTGTAGGAATAAAAGGTTGGTTTTTCAAAAAACTAAAAGGTTAGGCCAGCCTTGGAATGAAGGCTTATTACATTATCTTCGTGTCGTTGCTATGGGATAGCCCGTTTTAACTTGTAGCTAAGTAGCTATCAATCGCCTCCTGCGGGGGATGTGCAGACACTGCTGAAGCACGGTGAGTAAAGCGAAGCTTTGTGCTACGAACGAGAGGCAGGATGCCAAACTGGCTTTTTAGCAGGGATGTTATTCGTCATGGTCGAGCCTCCACGGACCCTTTCCGTTATTGAGAAGTGCTGCGTGTCACGGAAGTGTCTGCACATAAGGTCGTTCATTCACATCCTTGTGATCACGACATTCGGACATCCTGTCCAGCACCTGCCGCAGGCAATTGGAACCACATTTCCAAAAAAGTTATCATCAGCTTAAAAATACTGATGAGCTTTATAGCTGTTAATCTAAGGTGTGGGCGAAGCGCCACGACGTTAGTTGTTAGACGCAGTCTAACTTGGAGTTTATGTGTGAGCTGGAAGCTCACGACCTTTATCAAACGAAGTTTGATTTAGCGTTAGAATAAGGATTATCTGCGTTTATCCTGAAACGCTTATTCAACTCTGCTTTTGCATTTGTCTATTGCCGCGAGATAGTAGTCTTGATAATTGATATTGACTAACTCCTGTTCGGCGTAAAGTTGTCTGACTACGTTATCGCAACGGCTTATTATTTCCCGAACTTGAGTGACACCCACTCCTTGTGGCCAGACATAGGACAGAGTCTTGATGATATTCAAGCACACCATCTTCAGTAGTGGGGCTTTCTCGTGGATGGCGAGATAAGTTTCTAGCAAAGCCGAGTTGTCGAGTTGGCTATCTTTGACTGCGAGATACTTCTTTTTAAGCCAGTTTTTCTTCGACTCGTTACCACTTTTTAGACCATCCAGCATGGTCACTTTACTTGAAAACACTATCTGACTCTGCTCATAGCCTAAGGTCTGGCTACTCCACTGTATGGCTTGGTTAAACTCATTTTCAACGCTCATGATATTAAGTAGCCATGCGTAATGATACGCGGCATAGAAGTGATTAAAACACTCTTTGCTATGTAGGTTTTTAAGGATATTAATTGCCGAGCGGAAGTAGCCTAATTCAAGTGATATATGAGCCTTTATCAGCTCAATTTCATCCTGAATTGATGGGTTTTTTGACTCCATTAATAACCTGAAGTGATGCTTGGCTTCCTCGATAAGATTGGCCTTATTAGGGCTAGTTTGACATGCATATAGTAGCACCCTTATAAGAGTGAGTTTGGCGAACTCATTATTGCGATAGGTATCTTTGTTGATCTCCAGATACAGGCGATAGCGGTTTAACGCCTGTTGGTAGTCCTCAACCGATAGGCATAAGTTGACTATGATGAGCTCTCGCTCTGAGTTGCCAGGCACAAGTTGGCTCGCGATTTCTAGATGTGAAATCGCGGCGGGTGTATCCTGGCTCTTAAGTTTTAGGTAAGCGGCCTCGGTTCTTATTCTTGTGTCATTAGGCGAAGACATGAGTAGCTGGTTGATGATCTTTTCAGCTTCATCGGTTTGGCCTAGATTGGCTAAGGAATTAGCCAAGCCTACTTTAGCCCAGTCGAGCTGTTTCTTTGCCAGTGTCGATTGATAAACTTGTTTAGCCTGTTCATGGCGCTGCAACATGGTGAGAAAAGAGGCGCGAAACCTTTTAATCACGAAGTAATATTCAGGATGAAATGGCGCGAGATCATCACATAATTGCAAGCCTTGTTGGGCATCTAAGGTGCGCTCTGCTGCGTAGAGGCCTGACAATTTTTGTCTGCGCCTAATGGCTACCGAGATCCGCTCTTTTAGAGAAACCGCATTGAAAGGTTTTAATAGGTACTCATCGGGCTTTAGCTCTATGATGGGCCTAACCGTTGCCGCTGAGTTGTCGCCGGTGACTAGGATAAACACGGCTTCGTCAGACAAAAGATTCAGATGCCTAAACTCTTCAAACAATTGCTTACCATTCATGCCTGTACCAAAGTTATAGTCACAGATGATTACGTCGAATGGTTTATTTGACACCAGATCGAGAGCGGTCTTGGCCGACTTGCAGGTTTGCACGTTGTTTTCTAAAAATCCTAGCTTTACCAACATACTCTTTATAGTAAATAGGAAGGTCGGTGCGTCATCTACGACTAGCACTTTTAATGTTTGAAAAGATTGCATAAAGAGTATTGTCCAAAAAACGAAAGTTCTGATGTGCGGGCTTAATCACTAAGCCCGCACATCAAATAATCATAAATATTGTTCACTGAGCCAGGTATTAATCGCTGTGATGACGCTGTCAATCTCATCAGCAAGGCGTTTAGTCGCCAACGAAGCATTAGCAGCAGTCACTGTTTCACAGGCGCAGGCGAGGGAGGCTAACTCATGGAGATTGAGTGCATTTGCCGCACCTTTGATACGATGACCTATAGCCGCAAGTGGTATGCTTTGCTCTAGCAGCTGTGTTTTATCTGCAATGAGAGAGTCTCTAACAACGGCTGAGAGCTCAAGTTGCTCTTCGATCTCATATTCATTTAACCAGTCGAGCTTATCCTGGCCGACATCTGTTGCTTGTAAACGGCAATAACGCCCTAACATTGTGCTAAGCGTATAGAAGGAATAGGGCTTATAGACGAGTTCATCCATGCCGACACTTTGTGCTTTTTCGACCACTAAGCGTGAGTCTTCTGCGGTGCAACCAATTATGGGCAAGGCGGTAAACTTGCTTTTAGCTCTTAGCTGGCGCACTAAATCATAGCCATTTAGATTAGGCATATGGCAGTCAGTAATGAGTAAATCTATCTCTTCTAAGTGATGAGTTAAGTAATCGAGAGCCTCCCGGCCATCATTCACCGTCACGACATCTAGGCCTAACTTTTTCAGTTGTTTCTGAAACAAGAAACGGTTGATTGGATCGTCATCGGCGACTAACACCTTGCCAACATACTTAAGGTTTATTGGTGTATTGTGTTGCTCGTTGTTATTTGACACACAAAGCGCATTTAACAATAGATCTGGGTAGATATAGCTAGCCAAATTAAACTCTTCAACGGTTAGTCCGTATGTTCCCAGTTGATGTATGTTCACACCCCATTGCATGAGCCAACCTGTTAGCTTGTCATTTTGCGTTTGGACATCCGGCACCATATCGAGTGCTAAAGGATGAAATACAGCGGGCAAGCTCACGCATACTTGAGTACCTTGACCTAGTTGGCTCTCCACCTTTATATCGCCACCCATTAGCTGCACTAAGTGCTCAACTATCGACATGCCTAATCCACTGCCGCCGTAGTTTCTGTTGATACTTGGGTCACCTTGTACAAAGGGCTGAAATAGGGTGAGCAATTGTGCCGGCGTCATGCCGCAGCCTGTATCTTCAACTGATAGGTACAGCTTGTGCTCTGTATTTGATACTGAAACCTTGACTAAGCCCTTCTGGGTGAACTTAATGGCATTACTTACTAAATTGTTAACCAACTGGCTGAGCCTGAGCCAATCAAGCTCAGCATGGCAGAGGTTTGTTGGTTGCCAGTCGACAATAAACTTGAGCCCTTTTACTCGAGCGCCAGCTTCTAGAGTTCTCAGCATTGAACCGAGTTCAGCAAAGATATTTCCTTGAGAAACATCGAGCTGTAGCTGGTCAGCCTCCATTTTAGAGAAGTCCAAAATATCATTAACTAAGGCTTTTAACCGCTCGGCAGAGGCCTGAGCATTTTTCATTAACTCTTGGTTTTCAGTCGATTTAAGCTCAGGTCTCAGTAGCTCCATTAAGCCTATCATCGCGGCAAGAGGTGTTCTCAGCTCGTGGCTAATAATCCCTAGGAATGACTCTCTAGCCTTTAATGCATCGATAGCTTGCTGCTGTGAAAACTTCAGTTCTTGTTTGCGCTGCTTTAACTCGGTGAAGTCGGCAAACACCGTAATGTGATATTCGTGACCATCATTATGACGGATGACTTCACGGCAAAGCCGGTAATATTTATCTGCTATTGCGTACTCATCACTCTGGCTATTGACGATACTGATAATTGAGTCCGGATGTGAATCTGCTTTCGCAGCGTCGCTTTGTACGCAGTTGTTATAGGCCTTGTTGGCTAGCATAGGTTTGCCGTTGGCATCTGATATCAACACCATGCCGGGAAAGTTGTCCAGGACGGCCATTAACCACTGCATTCGGTCATGACTGGCTTGGCCACTGGCCAGCGCTTGTAATAAAACGGCTTTACGTTTTTTATTACGAAACCAGCTTAGGGCAAGCACTAAAGCGATAAGTGTTAATAGGAGTAATTGAGTGATCCTTGTTGCGTTTTTTGGATACTCATATTGGCTCGTGAACCAGATAGACTCTTTATCTGCTGCAACAGTACTCGCTATAGCTAATGTTTTTGGCTGTAACTGTAACAGCGGCTGTTGTTGTAGTTTGAGTTCAAAAGGCTGTGCCGATAGCGAGCTTGATAAGCCTGTGAATAGCAACAGAAAGACAAGAGTTTTAGCCATTTTTTGAGCAGTGATAGAAAAAGGTTGCGCATAATAATCTAAAACGAGTTTTTGACCAATTTATTTTTATGGCTATTTGGATTTAGCCAAATTCCGGCTCGGTTCATTATGCACTAGCATTGAAATCTAGCATTAGAGTTTGCCGACTCCTCCAAGGTTAAAAAGCCGATAACATTGAGCCAGAACACTATTCCATTTATGTTTTGGTATAATATTACGGCTCGCTTTAACTCAGTCTTTTTTTTGTCGCAGGGTATATATCAATGAGTACCAACTTTGGTTTGGAATTACAGCTGATCTATCAATTTGTGCATCTAGTGAATGCTGGGAGCTTTTCTCAGGCAGCTAAAGAGCTGGATATGCCGATAGCGACGGTTAGCCGTAAGTTGACCAAATTAGAAACGGTATTAGATAAACAGCTGTTGATGCGTAATACCCGTAAACTGAGGCTGACTGAAGAGGGGATAGCGCTATTTCAGCAATATCAGTCGATTATCTCTCAGTTTGATAGCATTAGCGGAGTCAGCGTGGATAAGCCTGAAGGCACGCTGCGCATCGCCGCGCCAGTGTCGATTATCTCGATGATTTTTATTAAGACGCTGAATGAGTTCTGCGAGCAGTATCCTGATATTCAGCTGCATATTGCGCAGAACAATAACGTGATTGACTTGATTGATGAGGGCGTGGATGTGGCTATTGTTGGCGGCACTCAGCCGGATTCATCTTGGATCTCTAGCTCCTTAGGTGTACTGAATTACGGTTTATTTGCTTCGCCTGAGTATATCGACAATGCGCCGCGATTAACCCATCCTAGTGAGCTGCAAAACCACGATTTGATTAAGGTATGGCCCCTATATAACTGGTCGCTTAAGCACCCATCAGGGGAGTCATTTTATTATGACGGCAAGGCAAAGCTCACTTTAAGTGACTTGCATGGCGCGGTTGAAGCGACGGTAGACGATGGTGGTATTCTTTACGGCCCCGAACTTTTCGTTAAGAAGGAGCTTAAATCAGGCGCCTTACAAGCCATACTGCCTGAGTGGATTGGTGAGAAGAGACGCATTTCAATTTTGTATCATCAGCGCAGTCATCAACCGCTGAAGGTAAAGCTGTTTATCGAGTTTATGCAGTCAAAGGCGGGCAGTTTGTTTTCGATGGCAAGTTAACGAGCAAGCTTTTGTCCAGTTATAAAAAAGCGCATAGGGTGATCAACCATATGCGCTTTTCAGTGAGGGTGCATTCAGACGTTTAATGCCAATCTGTATGGCTGGCGACGCTTATCGACTCGCTTCGATACCGATATTTGATACACCAATCTCAACGATTTCTTTACGTAAACCTTTAATGAAGTCGGCCTTCATTGATGGGTTTTCTTCGATGATTTGTAAAAGAGATTCTTGCATCTCTTTCTCTTCCTGCATAACTTCGTGACCGAAGATATAGTCATCGAGCGCGTCTTCGTTTTTGAACTCCTGCTCGCAGGTCGCTTCGATATAGTTGGCAACAGTGGATGAAGATAATTTACTGATGTTAGTGATATCTTCCTCTACTTTGCTCTGTAGTGCACTGATAAGTGAGGTTAATGCAACTGCGGCATCCATAGCTGGATACACACCGTAAACATCGAAGTCGCTTGGTTCGGGTGTATTGTCTTCAAGGCGTTCAAGGTAGATATCTATGTTCAGCTTGAGCTTGTTATCGTACATCGATTGCCAGAGTAAATTTAGCAAGGTGTCGAGTACTTTAGGATCGCCAAATTCGCACACTTCAGAAAAAAGCTGATAGTTAGGTAGCATGCGCTGGCATAGGGCAACCGCAAAAAGCTTTTTCTGAGGTAACTCTAATGCTTTTAGACGTTTAAAAAATCCCTGTTTGTTTGTCATCTTATATATCCACTGATAGCTGGGAGATCACTTGATTAGCGGCTGATTCTACCTTAGTTAGCTCGTCAAGTAACTCTAGTATTTCCGGTTCTACATCTTCAACCGATACGCCGCGCTTTAAGCTCGACTCAATTTCTTGGCAAAGTGATTGAGTTGTCGGTACACCGCAATAACAGCTGGCACCATGAAGCTTATGGATGCAGGTAAGCATCTTGTCATTATCAGAACTCGAGAGCGCTGACTCTATCTGCTCAACAGTCTCAGGTAACGATTTTAACAACATTTTTAGCATATCCAGTGCTAAGTCTGGCTTGTTATTCGCTTGGGTCAAACAAAGTTCCCAATTAAGTGTCCGCTGCTCGAAATGGGTAAATTTAGGTTTGGTCTTCCAGCGAGTAATGACGCCTTTTAGGGCGGCTTCGTCGATAGGCTTTGGTAAGTAACCATCCATGCCGCTGGAAGTAATCCGTTCTCTTTCTTCGGCGATTGCGTGAGCCGTGACTGCAATAATGGGGGTGTTACGGTTTGCCGAGTTGGCTCGGATCTGTTTGGTCGCCGTAATACCATCTGTGCCGGGCATCTGAATATCCATAAAGATTAAGTCGTAGCAGCGCTCTTTTGCGAGTTTCACGGCTAATTCTCCGGTGTCAGCGACCTGCACTTGTGTGACTAATTCTTTTAATAAGGTATCAATCAGTTTTAGGTTCGCCGGGTTATCATCGACTGCAAGTACGCTTAAGTTTTCCAGTTTTATAGGAGCAACTAGGGGCGAAAATGGGACTAAGTTATCGTTAAGAGTTGCTGAATGCGGATCCAATAGTGAGCTAGACAGTAACTTTTCGCCGACAGGCATCGAAAGCTGTTTATCTATATAAGGCCGTATCAGGGAGAAGACTTCTTCCTGTTCGACACAATCAGAGATAAGCAGTAGGTAGTCGATCTTCGTTTTAGCCAGTTTTAGTGCATTAGCAGGTTGATGGGTTGTGGCAACTGCGCGGCAGCTCATTAGGCCAAAATTAAAGACATGATTGGATTGGGTTAGAATGAACTCTAACTGTTTGATATTTTTTGCAATAGTTACTTTTAGCCCCCAGCGCTGTAACATACGTTCAATCGCATGTTGTGTAAGGCTGTTAGGTTCAAATAATATGATACTTTTGCCCTCTAGCGTCGACAGCGGCAAAGTGTCATGAATTGGATATTGGCTAATATTGAGCGGCAATGAGAACCAAAACGTAGAACCTTGCTTAGGCTCAGAGTAACAGCCTATTTGCCCCCCCATACGGTTAACTAATCGTTTAGTGATCACAAGCCCCAAGCCAGTACCACCGAAACGACGAGATATTGAGGAGTCTCCTTGACCAAAGGCTTGGAAGAGAGACGATTGTTGCTGCTCATCAATTCCTATGCCCGTATCTATGATCTCACAGCGTATATGTACTTTGCCATCTTTGACTTCTTCAAGTTGCAGTTTTAATTGTACGCTGCCTTTATCTGTAAACTTAATCGCATTACCCACTAGGTTGGTAATGATTTGGCTAAAGCGCATGGCGTCTCCAGAGACATCCTCTGGAATACGAGAGTCGACATCGATAACCAAGGCTAACTCTTTCTCCCGCGCGCTGCTCGATAGCATGGTTACTGTTTCTTCTATGGTCTCACGCAGCGAGAAGGGGATATTCTCTAGCACCATCTTGCCCGCTTCCAATTTGGAAAAGTCGAGAATGTCGTTAATGATGCTCAGCAGGTTGGTTGCGCTGCGCTCTATGGTGCGAATATAGTCTTGCTGGCTCGAGTGTAGTGGGGTTTTTAACAGTTGTTTGGCAAAACCAATAACACCGTTAAGGGGGGTTCTTAGTTCGTGTGACATATTAGCCAAGAACTCTGACTTGATACGACTCGCTTCTTGAGCGCGTTTCTTTGCCATATCCAGTTCTACGTTTTGGATCTCTATCTGCTCTAGTGTTTCACGCAGATCGGACGTGGCCTGATCGATGTTTTGTTGCATTTCATCGTGGTACTCCGACAAAGAGCCCGCCATGGCGTTGATACCACGCTTAAGCAGATCCAGCTCACCAATCAAGTTACCCGTTAAACGGGTATCGAGTTTACCTTCTCGAATTTTGGCCACCACGCGCACCATGTCGGTAATCGGTTGGGTTACGTTTTTAAGTAGGCGGAAGGTGAAGAACAGGTTTAGCTGTACACCAATTAATACAATAATAAAGGCGGCAATGGCTGCTCGGTGCTGTTGCAGCAATGCGTTTTCTTTATTGATAAGGATGGCGATATAGCCAATTTTAGGAATGTTAGCATTAGCGTGTGGCTCCCTGTTTAAGTCTTGAACAGGAATATTATCGCTCTTAAAAATGGGTGAACGTAAAATCATACTGTCGCCGACTTGTTCCAGTTCGGTACGCAGCATCGAGGCTAAGGGTTTATCGAAGCGCATGACTTCGTGATTTTTATAATGATGAGAGGTGACAACAACCCGGTTATTGGCATCGAAGATGGCAATAAACTGTACCAATGACGCCTTATTCAATTGCGCCGAGGTGATCAGCCTCTTGGTGGTTTCAAAATCTTTGCTTTCAAGGCCGACTTCGGAGGCAATTGCCAAGGGCTCAATGATATTACTTGCCTGTTCTATGAGCGTATCTTCAAGTTCATAGAAACGATTTATGGTAAAATAGCCACCCAATAAGATCCCCACTAAAATTGTAGGGGCTAACGCCAATACCAGAACCCACGAACGAAGGCTGTATTTGGTCATATTCTTGGCATCATTCATTCTTTGTATGGGTTACCATTTAATATAGTGTGAGTTATCGATAGACTGCCAGATATTAACCTGTTTTGGCCAGTTTTTTATCTATTTAGAGAGCAAAATGGCACAATTTTTTAAAGCAAAACCAAATAGATCTAAGCAATTATCATCGAAGTTGTCACTTAAGGTGACGCAGCTGGATCACCTCGGGGCTGGCATTGGTCATCACGACGGTAAGATCGTTTTCATCAATGGCGCCCTGCCTGATGAGACGGTATCGGTGCAATTAACTGAACAGAAGAAGAAATTTTCTCGAGGTAAGTTACTTAAAATTGAGCAGCGCTCAAACGAGCGTGTCTCTCCGCCGTGTCCACACTTTGATAAGTGTGGTGGCTGCGATCTGCAGCACCTTGAGATTGAGGCTCAGCGTAAACATAAGGCCAATACCCTCGTCGACTTGGTGAATAAGTTTGCTCAGACTCAGGCCAGTGAAGTCTGCGCCCCACTCAGTGGTGACGCTTGGCATTATCGCCGTCGTGCGCGTTTAGCGACCTGGTTTGATAAGAACACTAAGCACATAAGCTTGGGCTTTAGGGCGAGTAGCAGCAGCGACGTGGTCGAGATCCAGTCTTGCGCAGTATTAGCTAAAGCCTTATCGGACTTAATTCCTGACTTGGCTTTTATGCTTAACCAGTTAAGCGGTAAAAAAGCCTTAGGCCACGTTGAACTGACGCAAGCCGATAACGGCAACTTCGTTGTGCTTCGTGTGACTAAGGCGCTATCAGATAAAGATAAGGCTCGATTAATTGAATTTGCCAATAAGCATGAGGTTATCGTGCTACTGCAAGGTGATGATGCTCAGTGTGAACATCTAAATGGTTCGGGTGAGCAGCCGTTTTATGCCCTATCGGGCAGTGATATTAAGCTTAACTTCTCCCCTGGCAACTTTATTCAAGTGAATGGTTCGGTAAACCAAGCCATGGTGAACCAAGCTGTTGAGTGGTTATCGCCGCAGGCTGGCGAGCGTGTATTGGACTTATTCTGTGGAATTGGTAACTTCAGTTTGCCGCTAGCTAAAGATGGCGCAGAGGTGATTGGTGTAGAAGGGGTGCCGGCTATGGTCGAGCAGGCAAGAGCAAATGCTCTGCAAAGTGGCTTAGATAAAGTCTCTTTCTATCATGCAGACTTGAGTGCCGAACTGTCTAAAGAACCATGGTTAGGCAAGGTCGATAAGATGTTAATCGATCCGGCTCGTGCGGGGGCTTATGAGAGCATGCAGTCACTGAAAAAGCTTAAACCGAAAGCCTTAGTCTATGTTTCGTGTAATCCTGCAAGCTTAGCGCGCGACAGTGAAGTGATCTTAAAGCAAGGTTACCAGCTTAAAAAAATCGGTTTAATTGATATGTTCCCACAGACCCATCACTTAGAGTCGATGGCCTTGTTTGAGTTAGGAAATTAAACAAAAAGACACAAATAGATACACTTAATGAAACCTTTTGCTTAAATATAACTCATACAATTCAAACTCAGGCGTTATAGGCGTTTTTAGTCGCAATTGTCAGCTTTTGTACATTGACAATAACCGCTGAATGGCGAATATAGTGGGTATAAATTAAAAAGATATAGTTAAGCGGCTGTTAACCTCTATCTTAGGTATGTAAAGGAATTAAATACGATGGTATCTGTTCGTGAAGCACATTTTAGCGATCCTGATTTTCAACTTGAAGAATGGGTGCAACGTTATATAAGTGATGCTTCGGAAGCTCAAATTCTTTTGGCCTTAATTGAGCGGGTCGAACTGCTCGTGGGGCAAAAGAAAGACGCGAACGTTACCGTATTAAAACGTGCGCGCGAGATGATAGAAATTCTTGCACCGCTGAATATGGATATTGAAACACTGCAGGCAGCCATCTTGTTTGTGGTGTTTGACGCGGGTCTCATCACACAAGAAGATGTTGAAGAGGAGTTTGGCGCTAAGCTAGCCGTACTGGTGTCGAGTGTTGAGACCATGAACGCTATTGGCGCATTGAAAGTTGATAATCAGACTCGTAGCGGCGAGCCCCAAATCGATAATATTCGTAAGATGTTATTGGCCATGGTTGAAGATGTGCGCGCGGTGGTGATTAAACTTGCCGAACGTATCTGTTTGCTTCGTGAGATCAAAAATGCCGATGAGGAGGTTAAAGTCCTTGTCGCCCGCGAGATTGCCGATATCTATGCGCCACTGGCTAACCGTTTAGGTATTGGTCAGCTTAAGTGGGAGCTTGAAGATATTTCATTCCGCTACCTGCATCCACAAACCTATAAAGACATCGCTAAGCAGCTTGATGGTAAGCGTCTCGATAGAGAAACCTTTATCGATGATTTTGTCAGTCAGTTGCAAGCGAGGTTAGATCAAGATCTGATCCGCGCTAAGGTCTACGGCCGACCTAAGCATATCTACAGTATCTGGAAGAAGATGAAAGGCAAACAGCTTAAGTTTGATGAGCTGTTTGACGTGCGAGCCGTGCGAATCGTGACCGATCGCCTACAAGACTGTTACGGCGCCTTAGGCGTGGTGCATACGCTTTGGCACCATATCCCTCGTGAATTCGATGACTATGTGGCTAACCCTAAGCCAAATGGTTACCAGTCTATTCATACCGTGGTGGTAGGCCCGGAAGGTAAGACTGTTGAGATCCAAATTCGTACCGAGCAGATGCACGAAGATGCTGAACTTGGTGTGGCGGCGCATTGGAAATACAAAGAAGGTAGCGCCAGCGGCAAGCAGAGCGGCTACGAAGACAAGATCAACTGGCTACGTAAAATTTTACAGTGGCAAGAAGATGTGGCCGAAAGCGGCAACCTGGTCGATGAAGTTCGCAGTCAGGTTTTCGAAGACCGAGTATATGTGTTTACGCCAAACGGTGAGGTGATCGATCTACCATTAGGTTCTACGGTACTCGACTTTGCTTATTACATTCACTCTCATGTGGGGCATAAGTGTATCGGCGCTAAGGTCGACGGCCGTATTGTGCAGTTTACCTATCAAGTGGAAACGGGGCAGCGAATTGAGATCATCACCTCTAAGCACCCAAATCCAAAACGTGACTGGTTGAACCCAAATTTGGGTTACATTCAGACTTCTCGTGCTCGTTCAAAAATTCAGCACTGGTTTAAACAGCAAGATAGAGATAAGAATATCGTTGCAGGCCGAGAGATGCTTGATGCCGAGCTGTCTCGAATTAATCTTCATATTAAAGATGCACAGACTGCAGTAGAAAGATTTAACTTAGTCAGTATGGACGATCTACTGGCGGGTATTGGCGGTGGTGATGTACGTCTTAATCAGGTAGTGAACCATGTTCAAAGTCGTCTGCGCACTAAAGAGCTCAGTGATGAAGAGGTGGTTGAAGACTTAGTTAAGAAGAGCCAAAGTAAGTCGGTTAAAAAAGCTAAGGGTCAAGTCGAAGTCAATGGCGTCGGCAACCTGATGAGTCATATCGCTAAATGTTGTCAGCCAGTACCTGGTGATGAGATCTTTGGTTTTATCACTAAGGGCCGTGGAATTTCGGTGCACAGAGCCGATTGCGATCAGGTTAAAGAGTTAATTCGCGCCGCGCCTGAGCGCTCAGTCGATGTGGTCTGGGGCGAGAACTACTCGGGTGGTTATAAAATTCGTTTAAGCTTGTTGGCCAATGATCGCTCTGGGCTGCTTCGAGATTTAACTTCGGTACTCGCGGCAGAGAAGACCCATGTGATGGCGATGAGCTCGACCTCGGATGTGAAAACACAAACCGCGACCATCGAATTGGAACTTGAACTGTATAATCTAGATGGCTTATCCAAAGTGTTATCCAAGATTAACCAAGTGGATGGTGTGATACAGGCCAGAAGGCTTTAATTCGAAGATGCACGGCAACCAACGGGTTGCCGTTTTTATATGTGATTATTAATCGTGACTTTAGCGTGACAGCGTTAAAGTACGCTATAGGAAAGTGGAATGACTCAGTTAGTTGGCGATACCCGCCCTCTACTTAATATTATGCGAAAGTTGCGCGACCCTGAAACGGGTTGTCCTTGGGACAGGGCGCAGAGTTTTCAAACAATCGTGCCCTTTACTCTAGAAGAAGCTTATGAGGTCGCCGATACCATTGAGCGTATGGCACTCGATGAGCTGCCCGATGAACTAGGTGACTTGCTGTTTCAGGTGGTTTTTTACTGTCAACTCGGCAAAGAGCAGGGGCTATTTGATTTCGATACCGTGGTTGAACGTATTTGCAACAAGCTTACGAGGCGCCACCCTCATGTATTTGAAAATTTGGCAACGACCAGCACGGCAGAAATCAAGCAAAACTGGGAAGAGTTAAAGGCAGAAGAGCGTAGTCAGCGAGCTCAGAACTCAGTGCTAGATGATATACCGCTGGCGTTACCAGCGTTATCTCGCTCAATAAAAATCCAGAAGCGAGTCGCTAGAGTGGGTTTTGACTGGGCTGAACTTGAGCCCGTTGTCGCCAAAATTCATGAAGAGATCGATGAGGTCATTTATGAAGTGGAGCAAGAAGAAGTCGATGCCGGAAAAGTACAAGATGAAATGGGCGACCTATTGTTTGCAGTGGTTAATCTTGCGAGGCATTTAGGGGTTGAGCCAGAAAAAGCATTAAGACAAGCAAATCAGAAGTTTGAGAGGCGATTTCGTGGTGTTGAAGCCTATGCGCAAGCCGATGGTCGCGCCCTGAATGAGCACTCTCTAGCAGAGCTGGACGGCTACTGGGATCGAGTGAAACTAAATGAGTCGAATAAATAACTTAGGTTTTCGTTCAATTCTAGTTTGTCGAATCACTGTTGCTTTGGTATAATATTGCCCCGTCCTAGTGCTTTCTTACAAGCACATATTTCCAACTCATTTTCTCAGGTTCAGCATGACTACAAGGTATATCTTCGTTACTGGTGGCGTGGTTTCATCACTAGGTAAAGGCATTGCAGCAGCTTCTTTGGCTGCAATATTAGAGGCTCGCGGCCTAAACGTAACCATTATGAAGCTGGATCCATACATTAACGTTGATCCAGGTACCATGAGTCCAACACAGCACGGTGAAGTGTTTGTGACAGAAGACGGCGCTGAAACTGATCTAGACTTAGGTCACTATGAGCGTTTCATCCGTACCAAGATGAATCGTCGTAATAACTTTACTACAGGTCGTATTTACGAAGAAGTACTTCGTAAAGAACGTCGTGGTGACTACTTAGGTGCAACCATTCAGGTTATTCCGCACATCACTAACGCTATCAAGGAAAAAGTCCTTGCTGGTGGTGAAGGCCATGATGTGGCAATCGTTGAAATCGGCGGCACGGTTGGTGATATCGAATCACTACCATTCTTAGAGTCTATCCGTCAGCTAGGTGTTGAACTTGGCCGTGATAGAACCCTATTTATGCACCTAACGCTTGTACCTTTCTTGGGCGCAGCTGGCGAAGTGAAAACTAAACCGACACAGCACTCTGTTAAAGAGCTACGCTCAATTGGTATCGCTCCAGATGTGTTGGTTTGTCGTGGTGATCGCGCTATTCCTGCAAACGAGAAAGCTAAGATTTCTCTATTCTGTAACGTTGAAGAACGTGCAGTTATCTCACTAAAAGACGTAGACAGCATCTATAAGATCCCTGCGTTATTGAAAGCACAAGGTCTAGACCAACTTGTGACTAAGCGTTTCGGCATTGACTGCAAAGAAGCCGATTTAGCTGAGTGGGAAAAGGTTATTTACCAAGAAGCTAATCCAACGGGTGAAATTACCATTGGTATGGTTGGTAAGTACATTGAACTACCTGATGCATACAAGTCTGTTAACGAAGCATTAAAGCATGCCGGTCTATTTAACCGCGTATCAGTTAACATCAAGTATATCGATTCACAAAACGTTGAAGCTAAGGGCGATGAAGTCCTACAAGGCTTGGACGGTATCCTAGTTCCAGGTGGATTCGGTGAGCGTGGTGTTGAAGGTAAAATCATGGCGGCTAAGTTCGCTCGTGAAAACAACCTTCCATATTTTGGTATCTGTTTAGGTATGCAGGTTGCACTGATCGAGTTTGCTCGTCACGTTGCAGGTCTTGAAGGGGCACATTCAACAGAATTTATGCCAGATACACCACATCCAGTGGTTGGCTTGATCACTGAGTGGATCAACGAAGATGGTCAAGTAGAAGAGCGTCATGAAGAATCAGATCTAGGCGGTACTATGCGTCTAGGTGCACAGCTATGTCACCTTGAAGAAGGTACCAAAGCTGCCGCTGCTTATAAGTCTACGACTTGTGTTGAACGTCACCGTCATCGTTACGAAGTGAACAACAACTACAAAGAGCGTCTTGAGAAAGCAGGCCTTATCTTCAGTGGTCTATCATCAGACCGTTCATTGGTTGAAATGATTGAGCTACCAAACCACCCATGGTTCGTAGCGGGTCAATTCCACCCTGAATTTACATCGACTCCTCGCGATGGTCAGCCGTTATTTGAAGGCTTTGTTGCCGCTGCAGCAGCCTACCAAAAACGTGATTTAGAAGACTAATTACGCCAAAACCGCTTCCATGCTATGGGGGCGGTTTTTTTGTTTCTAGCGATGTAATAACTGCACAGAATTTCGTTTTACTTTTATCTTTAAATTTATCTTTAAAACTTAAATCGAGGGCATTATGGCTAAGATTATTAACATTATCGGTCGCGAAATCATGGATTCTCGCGGTAACCCAACTGTTGAAGCTGAAGTTCATTTAGAAGGCGGATTCATGGGTATGGCTGCTGCACCATCAGGCGCATCTACAGGTAGCCGTGAAGCACTAGAGCTACGTGACGGCGACAAAGCGCGTTACTTGGGTAAAGGTGTATTAAAAGCAGTTGAGAACATCAACGGACTTATCCGTGATGCGTTAATGGGTAAAGATGCGACGGCCCAAGCTGAGCTTGATCAAATCATGATCGACGTTGACGGCACTGAAAACAAAGATAAGTTAGGCGCTAACGCGATTCTAGCTGTGTCTTTGGCTGCAGCGAAAGCGGCAGCTGCATTTAAAGGTATTCCTTTATACGCTCATATTGCTGACCTAAACGGCACGCCTGGCCAATACTCAATGCCTGTTCCTATGATGAACATCTTGAACGGTGGTGAGCACGCAGATAACAACGTCGATATTCAAGAGTTCATGGTTCAGCCTGTTGGCGCTAAGAACTTCCGTGAAGCACTACGTATGGGCGCTGAAATCTTCCATAGCCTAAAGAGCGTGCTTAAGGCTAAAGGCTTAAGCACTTCTGTGGGTGATGAAGGTGGTTTCGCACCTGATTTGGCTTCAAATGCCGACGCTCTAGCAATCATTAAAGTTGCTGTAGAGAAAGCGGGTTACACCTTAGGTACTGATGTAACACTAGCACTAGACTGCGCAGCATCTGAGTTTTACAAAGATGGTCAATATGACCTATCTGGTGAAGGCAAAGTATTCTCTGCAAACGGTTTCTCTGACTTCCTTAAGTCGCTAACTGAGCAGTATCCAATTGCTTCTATCGAAGATGGCTTAGACGAGTCAGATTGGGATGGTTGGGCTTACCAGACTCAAATCATGGGTGACAAGATCCAGCTTGTTGGTGACGATCTATTCGTGACTAACACTAAGATCCTAAAGCGTGGTATTGACAACAATATTGCTAACTCAATCCTGATTAAGTTTAATCAAATCGGTTCACTAACCGAGACTCTAGCAGCAATTCGCATGGCGAAAGATGCGGGTTACACTGTTGTGATTTCACACCGTAGTGGTGAAACTGAAGATGCAACTATTGCCGATCTAGCCGTTGCAACTTCTGCTGGTCAAATCAAGACGGGTTCACTATGTCGTAGTGACCGTGTTGCTAAGTACAACCAGCTGCTTCGTATCGAAGAGCAGTTAGGTGAAAAAGCACCTTATAACGGTCTTAAAGAGATCAAAGGTCAAGCATAAAACGCTATAAACTTTAAAAAGGCCACCACTCGGTGGCCTTTTTTGTTGTACTATCTGTCTAATATTCTCAACTTCTTTCTACTTTGAATCATGAAACGGCTTCTTTTTGTATTAATTGCTCTACTTGCCATGCTTCAGTATCGCCTTTGGTTGGGGGATAAGAGCCTAGCTGACTCTTTTCACCTGCAGGAGCAAATAAAGCTACAGCAGCAAAGCAATGCGCAATTGGTTGCTCGAAATCAAGTGCTGAGAGAAGAGATCAGTGATCTTCGCAGTGGTACCGAAGCACTTGAAGAGCGTGCTCGCAACGAGCTGGGCATGGTCAAAGAGGGGGAAACCTTCTTTCGCGTCGTTGGAGGCGAACGTGGGGATACACCTGATAACTGATTTTAGCTTAACCGATCCTAGAAAGATGCTGCTATTACATGGAGCTCTGTCATGAGCCAAACACCCAAGCAAATTATCGCGATTGTCCCCGCTGCAGGTATAGGCAGCCGTATGGGCGCAGAAATTCCAAAGCAATACTTACAGCTTAATGAACAAAGCATTTTAGGCCATACATTAGACTGCTTATTATCGCATCCGAGTATCGAAAAGGTAATTGTCGCGCTTAATCCTGAAGATGAGTTCTTTGCGCGCTTAGCTCAAGCTCAACATCCTAAATTACAGGCCGTCACAGGTGGTAAGGAGCGTGCAGACTCAGTGCTATCGGCTTTAACTGTGGCAGCCGAGGATGCCTGGGCACTCGTGCATGATGCGGCGCGCCCTTGCCTAAGTCACCAAGACATAGATAAGTTAATCGAGTCGGCATCTCGCTTCCCACAAGGCGCTATTTTAGCGGCGCCAGTGCGTGACACCATGAAGCGCAGTAATGCACAGGGCTTAATTACCGAAACGGTTTGCCGCGAAAAACTATGGCATGCACTTACGCCGCAATTTTTTTCTGTTAAAGAATTAAAACAAAACCTCTGCGATGCTTTAGCCGCAGGTGCATTAATTACCGATGAGGCATCGGCTATGGAGTGGGCGGGCACCGCGCCCGGGATTGTAGCTGGACGCGCCGACAATATTAAGGTGACTCACCCAGATGATCTGCAGCTTGCGTCGCTGTTTCTTAAAAGCGCAGCCCAATAGCTAAGTTAGAAATTTATTCGCTTGAAATATAATCGATAGATAAACAGGAACACCGATGAAAATTAGAATTGGTCATGGCTTTGATGTTCACAAATTTGGTGGCGAGTCCCCACTTATTCTTGGTGGCATTACGGTGCCTTATGAGGTGGGTTTAATCGCGCACTCTGATGGTGATGTGGTTCTGCATGCTATCTCTGATGCGATTCTTGGCGCAATGGCGCTCGGAGATATAGGTAAGCACTTTCCTGATACGGATCCTGATTTCAAGGGCGCCGATAGCCGTGTGCTATTGAGACACTGCTATCAATTAGCGACAGATATGGGTTACAGCCTATCAAACCTAGATGTGACTGTGATTGCCCAAGCGCCTAAAATGGCGCCGCATATCGAAGCAATCCGCGCCGTGTTGGCCGAAGATCTAGCATCCGAAATTTGCGATATCAATGTTAAAGCGACCACAACTGAAAAGCTTGGTTTTACCGGCAGAAAAGAAGGCATCGCAGTCGAAGCTGTCGTGTTGATGACTCAGCCATAAATAAATCAAGTCATAGATAGAAGATAAACAGATTATGAGCGAACTACATTATTTATATGGCCAGCCTACCTCTACGGCTGACTTGCGTACCCATAATAGCGACTTTCAGGTACAGGAAATCCTGCCTTTTGCGCCTACGGGGGAAGGTGAGCACCATTTGCTGCATATTCGCAAAGAGGGGCTCAACACGGTCGAAGTCGCTAAGAAGCTATCTAGCTTTGCCCATGTGCACCCTAAAGAGGTGACCTACGCTGGCCAAAAAGATAAGCACGCGATCACCGAGCAGTGGTTTGGCGTACGTATTCCCGGTAAGGAAACACCAAACTGGGAGCAATTAAATAGCGAGCAGATCACTGTACTAAGCGCTTCAAGACACAGTAAGAAGCTACGTATTGGCGCTCTGGCTGGTAACCGTTTTACCTTAACCTTGCGCAATGTTTCGGATATGAGTGATGTGCTTGAGCGCATCGAGAAGATTAGCTTGCATGGCGTGCCAAACTACTTTGGTGAACAACGCTTTGGTCATGACGGCAAAAACCTTATATTTGGTCGTCAGATGTTTACAGGACGTAAAGTCAAAGACAGAAATAAACGCAGCATGTATCTGTCTGCTGTGCGCTCAAATCTATTTAATACGGCGGTATCTACCCGTTTAGCTCAACATGGCACAGCAACGCTTATTGGCGACTGCGTTATGCTGGCTGGCAGCAAGAGTTATTTTGTGGCCGAGCAGTGGGATGAAACTTTAGTCGAGCGTTTAGCTAAAAAAGACATACAACTGTCTGCACCTTTATGGGGACGTGGATTACCGCTTGCACAAGCGGATGCAGCCGAGTGTGAGGCGGCTGCACTTGAATCGCTAGCTATAGATAAAGACGGCTTGGAGCAAGCTGGACTGAATCAAGAAAGACGCGCATTGTTACTTGAGCCACAACATCTGCAATATGAAGTAGATGAAGATACCATTATTCTAAAATTTGCATTACCATCAGGTTCTTATGCTACATCGGTACTACGTGAGTTATTTGTGTACCAAGATGTCCAAGAAGTGGCGCGCCAACAAATGCTAGCTGAGCAACGAAATGCAGAGGCGCAGCAATGAAGATTCTGATCAGTAATGACGATGGAGTGAACGCTATAGGCATTGCGGCTCTGACGCGGTCATTAAGCCAGATAGCCGAGACCCTCACGGTCGGTCCTGATAGAAACTGTTCTGGTGCGAGTAACTCGTTAACCTTGACCAACCCGCTTCGACTCAATACCTTAGACAATGGTTATATTTCGGTCAGTGGCACACCGACCGACTGCGTTCATTTAGCCATACGAGAGTTATATCAAGATGAGCCCGATATGGTGGTCTCTGGTATTAATGCTGGCGCTAATATGGGAGATGATACCCTGTACTCTGGGACGGTAGCGGCGGCGATGGAAGGACGCTTTCTTGGGTTTCCTGCAATAGCTATCTCTTTGGTCGGCCATGAGCATTACGAAACTGCGGCGCATTATGCGTTAAAAATCGTCAAAGCCTTGCAGGAAAATCCAGTGGCTCAAGATAAGATCCTGAACATCAATGTGCCAGATCTGCCATTGTCTGAAGTGAAGGGGATGAAGATAACCCGTCTTGGTGCAAGGCATAGAGCCGAAGGCATGGTGAGAACACAAGATCCTGCTGGCAAAGAGATATTTTGGCTTGGTCCGCCAGGTGATGAACAAGATGCCAGTGAAGGCACTGACTTCTACGCTGTCGCTAATGGTTATGTGTCTATCACACCATTAACGGTAGACTTAACTGCTTTTGAGCAGCTCAAGGCCCTGGATAATTGGTTAGCTGAGATGACCGACTAACAGCGAGTTATTCAGTCGAATATAGCATCACAACTCATCAGTGAGTGAGAGACTTTATAGATTGCCCTGTATCAGCGGGCAATCTACGCGTTAACAAATTTTATTGAATATTGGAAAAGAGCTATGACCCCTGTTGCCTCTACATCAGCATTGAACCTTGCAAGAAGTCTGTATGAGGCTGGGATCCGTAATGAAGCGGTACTGCGTGCGGTCGCAAATACACCAAGGGAGCAGTTTCTTGATGCAGCACTAGGTCATAAGGCTTATGAGAATACTGCGCTGCCGATAGGGCAAGGTCAGACTATTTCTCAGCCTTATATCGTTGCCAGAATGACTGAAATCATCCTACAGAACAAACCAAATAAGGTACTAGAGATAGGCACAGGTTCGGGCTATCAAGCTGCTGTCTTAGCGCAATTAGTACCACAACTTTGTACGGTAGAGCGTATTAAAAGTTTACAGATCCAAGCAAGACAGAGGCTAAAAAAGCTCGACCTGCATAATATCGCCTTCAAATATGGCGATGGTTGGCAAGGCTGGCCAAGTAAAGGCCCATATGACGCCATTATGGTAACCGCCGCAGCAAGTTCAGTTCCTGAAGCTTTAATCGCGCAATTAGCAGACGGAGGTGTGTTAGTTATCCCTGTTGGCGAGTTATCGCAACAGCTGTTGAAGCTTACCCGAGTCGGTAATCAATTCACCTCAGAGGTTATTGAGGATGTCCGCTTTGTACCGTTAGTGAGTGGCGAACTGGCATAGGCTTTTTACAGTTTTAAGCAAGCAACAAATAATTAAATAATGTCGTCAACTGGGGAATTTGGGGTGAAGAGTTAACAATGAGGTTCGTTTACTTTTATTGCGTCTGCGTGGTGTTACTTTCTGGCTGTAGTTTTCAGGCAGAAAGACCTGCTCCAGTAGAATCTATTAACGGTCCCCAAACCCCATCGATCACCAAAGGATCGATTACTGGAAGTCGCTATATCGTAAAAAATGGTGACACTCTCTACTCTATCGCCTGGGGAGCGAATAAAGATTTTGTAGATATCGCAAAGCAAAATCGTCTGCCAAAGCCTTATACCATCTACCCTGGCCAAGTATTGAGTCTTAACTCTAAAAGATATGTTACAAATACTCAAAGCGCCAAAAAAACGACGAACTCAAGCACTAAAAGCCCTGTGGCAAATGCTAAAACCACTCAAAAACAAGTGGTTAGTTCTAATGTTTCTACAGCGTCAAGCCAAAATAATGGGTCAAAAAAACAGCTTGATCCTGTCGCCAAGCCTGCGTATTCTGTAACAAGCAGTCAACAAGATGTTAACCGAATTGTCCACAAGCCAGTCGAGCTTCCAAAGAAAGTAAGTCGCTGGTCATGGCCTGTGAAAGGTAAGGTGATTGGAACTTTCTCTGCCAAAGAGCAGGGAAATAAAGGGATAAAGATCGCAGGTAACCGAGGTGATGTGATTCGAGCCGCAGCAAGTGGTCGAGTTGTTTATGCAGGTAGCGCACTTCGGGGGTATGGTAACTTAGTTATCATTAAGCATAGTGATGACTATCTAAGTGCTTATGCTCATGCTGATAAGATCTCAGTTAAGGAAAAGCAACTTGTTAATGTTGGACAAACCGTTGCGACAATGGGTAGCACTGGTACAAATCGGGTCATGTTACATTTTGAGATCCGATACCATGGAAAGTCAGTAAACCCAGTTAAATTTTTGCCTAAACAATAGTTGTTGGGCCGCCATTTTGGCAAATCGGAGGATAGTGAAGTGCAGTAGTTTAATGTGAAAATTTGGGAGAAATATTATGGGCAGATTAAATAGTGCCGTTGTTGCAGAGCAACCAAGCAGTGACTCTGTAAAAGATTCATCAGATAGTCTTACTAAACAGGATGTAAAAGAAGCTGAATTAGAGCAACAAGTGCAAGATGATTTACAAAAAAACTTAGATGCCACACAGCTGTATCTAGGTGAAATTGGATTTTCCCCTCTCCTCAGTGCCGAGGAAGAAGTGTATTTTTCACGTAAATCCCTTAAAGGGTGTGAAAAATCCCGTAACCGCATGATTGAAAGTAACCTCAGATTGGTCGTAAAAATTGCACGTCGATATAACAATCGTGGCTTAGCGCTACTCGATCTTATTGAAGAGGGCAACTTGGGCCTTATCCGTGCCGTAGAGAAGTTCGACCCTGAGCGTGGCTTTAGATTTTCAACCTATGCAACATGGTGGATTAGACAGACGATTGAGCGAGCAATTATGAATCAGACTCGCACCATTCGTTTACCCATTCATGTAGTAAAAGAGCTCAATGTTTATCTGCGTACTGCAAGGGAGCTAGCGCATAAGCTAGATCATGAGCCTACGGCTGAAGAGATTGCAGATAAGCTAGATTTACCCAGTGCAGACGTAAGCCGTATGCTTAAGCTTAATGAAAGAATCACCTCTGTCGACACGCCGTTAGGTGGCGAAAGTGATAAGGCATTATTAGATGTGCTTGCCGATGATGATAACGTAGGTCCTGACTACAAGGTGCAGGACGAAGATATGTCTAAGTCTGTGGTGAAATGGCTAGATGAGCTTAATACCAAGCAAAGAGAAGTGTTAGCGCGCCGATTTGGTTTATTGGGTTACGAGCCATCAACGCTTGAAAATGTAGGTAAAGAAATTGGCTTAACCCGTGAAAGGGTACGTCAAATTCAAGTGGAAGCGCTCAAGCGCTTGAAAGACTTACTGGGGGCTCAAGGCCTTTCAGTTGAAGCCATTTTTAAAGCATAGAATTAAAGCATAAAGTACTGCCTCGTTCTGAGGTCAGATAAATAAAAAGCGCAGTTGATTTCAACTGCGCTTTTTTAATGTCTGCTCTTTATAAACGACTGCTTAGTCTAGAGCGTAAATAAGCCTCTTATAACGCTAGTTTCTTGAGGTTATACAGATAATCCAAAGCTTGCCTTGGTGTTAATTCATCAGGGTTAATTTTCTCTAGAGCTGCAAGTGCAGGAGAGGGCGCAGGTGATGAGAAACTCATGCTTTGTTGGATAGGCTGCTGAGCTTCGCCTTGATTAAGGCTATGATCGCGGCTCTCAAGTTGGTGTAACTTGTGTTTAGCTGCGCTGATAACACAATTAGGTACACCTGCCAGAGCGGCTACTTGCAGGCCATAACTGCGGCTTGCTGCCCCCTCTTGAACGGCATGCATAAATACGATGCTGTCACCATGTTCGACGGCATCAAGATGGACATTTTCCACATTGACGAGCTGTTCAGGCAGCTGGGTTAGCTCAAAGTAATGAGTCGCAAACAGTGTCATCGCCTGTAATTGTTTTGCCAAATACTCGGCAGCAGACCAAGCAAGAGAAAGACCGTCATAGGTCGACGTTCCTCGGCCAATCTCATCCATCAAGACTAAGCTGTTTGGCGTGGCGTTATGCAAGATGTTAGCGGTTTCTGTCATTTCAACCATGAAGGTTGAGCGACCCGAGGCCAGGTCATCCGATGCACCAATACGGGTAAATATCCTGTCAACTGGACCAATCACTGCATGCTCAGCTGGAACATAACAACCGATATGAGCCATAAGAGTGATCAAGGCAACTTGACGCATATAGGTAGACTTACCGCCCATGTTAGGACCGGTGACAATTAGCATCTTGCGCTGTGCGTTTAAAGTCACCGGGTTGGCGATAAACGGACTCTGGCTAACTTGCTCCACGACAGGGTGACGACCCGCTTCAATCTGAATACCCGATATGTTGGATAGCTCAGGGCAATGATAGTTTAGGCTCTCGGCTCGTTCGGCAAAGTTACATAATACATCTAGTTCGGCAGAGGCTTTGGCAAAATCTTGTAGTTCGTGCAGCTTAGGTAAGATCAGATCGAATAGCTGCTCCCATAACTGCTTCTCTAGCGCAAGTGCCTTACCTTGGCTAGATAGCACTTTTTCTTCATGCTCTTTTAGCTCGGGAATGATATAGCGTTCGGTGTTTTTCAGGGTTTGTCTGCGCTGATAGCTCAGCGGCACGAGATCAGACTCACGACGACTGACCTCGATATAGTAGCCATGGACTCGGTTATAGCCGACTTTGAGTGTCGAAATGCCAGTAAGCTCTTTCTCACGGGCTTCAAGTTCATGTAAGTAATCTGTGGCGCCTTCGCTCAACTTACGCCATTGATCTAGCTCTTCATTGTAGCCTTCACGGATCACACCACCATCGCGAATAAGCATAGGTGGGTTATCGACAACCGCACGAGAGAGTAGCTCAACTTCCTCAGGAAACACACCAATCACTTGTGATAGGTATTTAAGGTGCGGCGCATTGGCTTGGCTTAGCGTTTGTTGTAGTTGAGGCAGTAAGGCCAAAGCTTGACGTAGGCGTGCAAAGTCTCTTGGGCGAGCATTACGTAGTGCAATACGTGCCGTAATGCGCTCGACATCTCCGAGAGCCTTAAGATCTTCAGATAGCGTCTGAAAGTCGCCAGTCGTCATCAGTTCTTCTATCGATGCTTGTCTTGCTCGAATAATGTCGTGATCCCTAAGAGGCTGGTGGATCCAGCGTTGCAGCATTCGGCTGCCCATTGGGGTCACTGTGTTATCGAGCACTGAAGCTAGGGTGTTTTCGCGGCCACCCTGTAGATTTACAGTAAGTTCTAAGTTACGGCGAGTCGCGGCATCTAATACGATACTGTCTGACTGATTGAAGCGAACAATCGAATTGATATGCGGCAATGCTGTACGCTGAGTGTCTTTCACATACTGCATCAAGCAACCCGCAGCCTGTAAAGACAGCCTCGCATCTTCGATACCAAAGCCTTTTAGATCTTTAGTGCCAAATTGATTGAGCAGCATCCGGTGACAGGTGTCGTAATCGAACTCCCATTCGGGGCGACGTCTTGTACCGTTCATACCCGCGATAAGGCTCATCTGCGAGAAGTCTTCACTATAGAGTAGCTCTGCTGGATTAGTGCGTTGTAGCTCGGCTTCCAAGGCTTCAGTATTGGCAAGCTCGGTGATGACGAAACGTCCCGATGCGACATCTAAAGTCGCATAACCATAGCCGGTTTTACCTTGGTATAGAGCTGCAAGCAGGTTGTCTTGTCTTTCTTGCAATAGGGCTTCGTCAGTTAAGGTACCTGGGGTCACAATACGAACGACTTTACGCTCAACCGGGCCTTTGGAAGTTGCTGGATCACCCACTTGCTCGCAAATCGCTACCGAAACACGTAGCTGCACTAATTTAGCTAAATAACCTTCGACTGCGTGGTAAGGCAAGCCCGCCATAGGGATAGGATCACCGCCACTTTTACCTCGGGCCGTTAACGAGATCCCAAGTAGCTCAGATGCTTTCTTTGCATCTTCATAAAAGAGCTCATAAAAGTCGCCCATGCGATAAAAGAGCAACATATCAGGATGCTGGGCTTTTAACGTCAAATATTGACGCATCATAGGAGTGTGTTTTTCTAAGCTTTGGGGATCAATAGCGGTCATCGATTTGTTTTGCCTGTCATTTACTGTGGCAGCATAAAGTGCCTTAAACAATATTGGCGCTAATATTAACAATATTTTGTGCCTTTGAGGCGTAATTCTTACAGTGTTTACTGAATAAAATACCGTGTATTACTGTACGATATTAGTAAGTGATTGATTTTTGGTTATTTGCAAAATATTTTTACACAGCACTTGATACTGTATGATTGTACAGTATACTAGTTTCATATTGAGGCTCTAGCTACAGCAAATTGAGTCGTCACCCAAATGATAAATCAGTACCGCAACCCTGTTTGCGCTGTGATCCAGAGGATATAGGAATGAAGATAGATCCAAATAAAGAGAAAGCATTGAACGCCGTTCTTGGACAGATTGAGAAGCAGTTTGGTAAAGGCTCAATCATGAAGTTAGGTGAAGACCGTTCAATGGACGTAGAAACTATTTCTACTGGCTCATTAGCTTTGGACGTGGCTCTAGGCGCTGGCGGCTTACCTATGGGACGTATCGTTGAGATCTATGGCCCAGAATCTTCAGGTAAAACAACCTTAACACTAGAAGTTATCGCTGCCGCTCAAAAGCAGGGTAAGACCTGTGCCTTTATCGATGCTGAGCATGCACTTGATCCTATCTATGCTAAAAAGCTAGGTGTAGATATTGATAACCTACTATGTTCACAGCCTGATACCGGTGAGCAAGCGCTTGAGATCTGTGATGCACTAACTCGAAGCGGCGCCGTTGACGTTATCATCGTCGACTCGGTAGCTGCATTAACACCAAAAGCGGAAATTGAAGGTGAAATTGGTGACTCTCACATGGGCCTAGCGGCGCGTATGATGAGCCAGGCAATGCGTAAACTTGCTGGTAACCTTAAGCAGTCAAACACGCTACTTATTTTCATTAACCAAATCCGTATGAAGATTGGTGTGATGTTCGGTAACCCAGAAACCACTACTGGTGGTAACGCACTTAAGTTCTACGCTTCTGTTCGTCTAGATATCCGCCGTACAGGTGCGATTAAAGACAGAGAAGAAGTGATTGGTAACGAAACCCGCGTTAAAGTGGTTAAGAACAAGATTGCGGCACCATTTAAACAAGCTGAGTTCCAAATTCTTTACGGTCAAGGTATTAACAGTACTGGTGAGCTTGTAGACCTTGGTGTACAGCACAAGTTAATTGAGAAAGCTGGCGCTTGGTACAGCTACAAAGGTGACAAGATTGGTCAGGGTCGTGCTAATGCGGGTAAGTATCTAATCGAAAACCCAGCAATTTCAGATGAAATTGAAACGACATTGCGCGCTATGCTTCTAGGCAACGGTGAGAAGGTGAGTGCTGATTCAGCTGACACCGCTGGTGATAACATCGATTTAGAGACTGGCGAAGTATTTTAAGAATGCTTGAGTAGTTAAATGATTTAACTAAGTCAGCTGACTGAATAGATAATCGCGGCCGTGTTATAAACACGCCGCGATTTTTTTTAAAGCGAATAAGCAAATGTCTTAGCTTGTGCTGCAAATTTGATAAATGAATTTCAGACTCTTATACCTCCTCTTATCGTCTTCCTGCTGCTATTTATCTATTAGCCACACAGTTTTGTATTAACAGGGCTGGTTGTTAGTCATGACTCTGCTTATAATGCTATCCATAAAAATTTATCTCAGCTCGTTAAGGGCTATTTGCACAACCTAATTCAGGACGGTTTCATGTATCAAACCACTGCAGCACTGCGAAGTGCTTTTTTGGAATATTTCCGCACAAATGGTCACCAGGTCGTTGATAGTAGCTCTCTCGTTCCAGCGAACGATCCAACGCTATTATTTACTAATGCGGGTATGAACCAGTTTAAAGATGTGTTTTTGGGTGCAGATAAGCGTAGCTATTCTCGTGCAACATCTTCACAGCGCTGTGTTCGCGCGGGTGGTAAGCACAACGATTTAGATAACGTTGGCTACACAGCACGTCACCACACCTTCTTTGAAATGTTAGGTAACTTTAGCTTTGGTGATTATTTTAAAGAAGAAGCAATTCACTTCGCATGGACTTTCCTTACAGAAGAATTGAAGCTGCCAAAAGAACGTCTTTGCGTCACCATCTATGAGACAGATGACGAAGCATTTGAAATTTGGAATAAGAAAATTGGCGTAGCTGCGGAAAATATTATCCGCATCGGCGACAATAAAGGTGCAGCGTACGCGTCAGATAACTTCTGGCAGATGGGTGACACGGGCCCTTGTGGTCCATGTTCTGAAATTTTCTACGATCACGGCGATCATATCTGGGGTGGCCGTCCTGGTACTCCCGAAGAAGATGGCGACCGTTTCATCGAGATCTGGAATATCGTATTTATGCAGTACAACCGTCAAGCAGACGGTGAGATGAAGCCACTACCAAAGCCATCGGTTGATACTGGTATGGGTATTGAGCGTATCGCTGCAATTATGCAGGGCGTACATTCAAACTACGAAATCGATATTTTCCAAGCCTTGATTAAGAAAGCCGCTGCAATTCTTGGCGTAACGGATCTTGAAAACAAGTCACTACGCGTTATTGCCGATCACATTCGTTCATGTGCCTTCTTAATTGCTGATGGTGTTATGCCATCAAATGAAGGCCGTGGCTATGTGCTTCGTCGTATTATTCGCCGTGCAGTGCGCCATGGTAACAAGTTGGGTGCGACTGAAAGCTTCTTCTACAAACTGGTTCCAACATTAATTGAAGTCATGGGCGCCGATGCAGCAAAAGGCCTGCAAGAGACTCAAGCGATTGTTGAAAAGTCTCTAAAAGCTGAAGAAGAGCAATTTGCACGTACACTTGAACGTGGTCTAGGTATTTTGGATGCGGCGCTAAATGAGCTAGCAACTAATGTGTTAGACGGCGAAACAGCATTCAAACTTTACGATACTTACGGCTTCCCTGTCGATTTAACTGCTGACGTGTGTCGTGAGCGTGATATCACAGTTGATGAAGCTGGATTTGAAGTTGCTATGGCAGCACAGCGCAGTCGTGCACAAGCTGCTGGTCAATTTGAAACTGACTACAATGAAGGTCTGAAAATTGATGAACAAAGCGCCTTTACTGGTTACACAGAGTTAAACAATCAAGCGACCGTGACTGCGATTTTTAAAGCGGGTGAGTCAGTAGAGAGCATTGTTGCTGGCGACGATGTAGTTATCGTACTTGATAACACACCTTTTTATGGTGAGTCAGGTGGTCAATGTGGCGATGAAGGTGTATTGATTGCCGATGGTATCGAGTTCACCGTGACTGATACGCAAAAATATGCTCAAGCGATTGGTCATATCGGTCGTGTAGCGACAGGCACGATTAAAGTGGGTCAAGTTGTGACGGCTAATGTTGATAAAAAGCTACGTCACAGAACTGAACTTAATCACTCAGTGACTCACCTTTTACACGCGGCATTACGTCAAGTATTAGGTACTCATGTTAGCCAGAAAGGTTCTTTAGTTGACCCTGAGCGTTTACGTTTTGACTTCTCACACTTTGAAGGTGTTAAAGCTCACGAGCTTAAAGAAGTTGAAGAGCTAGTAAATACGCAAATTCGTCGTAACCACGAGCTAACTGCTGAAGTGATGGATATCGAAACCGCTAAAGAAAAAGGTGCTATGGCACTATTTGGCGAGAAGTATGATTCAGAAGTGCGTGTTGTGACCATGGGCGATTTCTCTATCGAGCTTTGTGGTGGTACTCACGTTGGCCGCACTGGTGATATCGGTTTGTTTAAGATCACTTCTGAGGGCGGTATCGCTGCAGGCGTACGTCGTATTGAAGCAGTTACTGGTGCAGCAGCGATGGCTTATGTTGCTAAGCAGCAAGCACTGCTTGAAGAAGCGGCTGCATTACTGAAAGGCGATAGCGCTTCTGTGGTTGCTAAGCTTAAAGCACAGCTTGATAAGACTAAGTTACTTGAAAAAGAGCTATCTCAACTAAAAGACAAGTTAGCCGCTGCGACTAGCGCCGATCTTGCTGGCGAAGCTGTTGACGTGAATGGCGTTAAGGTTCTCGTTAAGAAACTTGACGGTGTTGATGCTGGGGCATTGCGTGGTCTACAGGATGAGCTTAAGCAAAAGCTACAGTCTGGTATCGTAGTGCTAGCCATCGCTGGCGAAGATAAAGTTAACATGATCGTTGGTGTGACTAAAGATCTTACTGGCAAGGTAAAAGCGGGTGAGCTTGTAGCCTCTATAGCAGTACAAGTTGGTGGTAAAGGCGGTGGACGTCCAGATATGGCTCAAGCCGGTGGTAGTCAGCCAGAAAACCTAGACGCTGCTTTAGAGCAAGTTATTCCATGGATCTCAGCTAAGCTGGCATAATTGTTAGCGATAACGAGATATTAAGAAGCGCCCTTTAGGGCGTTTTTTTATGGCATAAACAAAAATATTCTTGAGGGCAGGGGCCAGGATTGAGGCTTTAGTTAACTTTATTACTATTCATCCAATGCTTTTACTGGCTAAAAGAACTAGCCAATGAGAAAAAAACTATTTATATAAATAGTGAATTGTTTGGTTAAAGTATCGGCAATGTGGCCTTTGGTTTGGGGAATGTGCGCTTTCATGTTAGTTTAATGTCAATGCTTGATAGTAGTACTACCGAGCAAAGATTATTCTTAATATGGCTAAAAAGGTTTCAGGTAGATAACTGTGATTTATTACTGAAAAAGCTGTAATTATTTGACGCTTTTCTAATAGAAGACTGTTAATTTGTACTAAGCTAACCTTATAATACAGATATAACGGAATTATGCCGTATAAGCAGAACTAGGAACTAAAGGAGCAATGTAATGCTGATATTGACTCGTCGTGTTGGTGAAACACTGATGATTGGTGACGAAGTAACTGTCACTGTATTAGGCGTTAAAGGTAACCAAGTAAGAATTGGTGTAAATGCACCTAAAGAAGTCTCTGTACATCGTGAAGAGATTTACCAGCGCATTCAGTCTGAAAAGTCAGGTACCCCATCAGAAGGCGGTAACTTTTGATCTGAATGGATCACTTAAGAATTTTAGAAGCCAGTTTTTAACTGGCTTTTTTATTTTTAGGCTTTTTATTTTTAGGTGTTGGATTTTGGCTCTGCTGCTAACAGAGTTTAGACTGCGTCAACGCAGCGACTCCCAAAGAAGTCTCTTCTGTGTGATGAGCTTGCGTGAAGAGATTTACCAGCGCATTCAGTCTGAATTGTCAGGTACGACAGTCGATGACGATAGTTTTTGATCTGCATGGATCACTTAAGCCTAATATGAAAACAGTAGAAGCCAGTTTTTAACAGGCTTTTTTATTTTTGGGCTTTTTATTTTTAGGTGTTGGATTTTGGTTCTGCTGCTAACAGAGTTTAGACTTGCGTCAACGCAGCGACTCCCAAAGAAGTCTCTTCTGTGTGATGAGCTTGCGTGAAGAGATTTACCAGTGCATTCAGTCTGAATTGTCAGGTACGACAGTCGATGACGATAGTTTTTGATCTGCATGGATCACTTAAGCCTAATATGAAAACAGTAGAAGCCAGTTTTTAACAGGCTTTTTTATTTTTGGGCTTTTTATTTTTAGGTGTTGGATTTTGGTTCTGCTGCTAACAGAGTTTAGACTTGCGTCAACGCTGCGACTCCCAAAGAAGTCTCTTCTGTGTGATGAGCTTGCGTGAAGAGGTTTACCAGTGCATTCAGTCTGAAAAGTCAGGTACCCCATCAGAAGGCGGTAACTTTTGATCTGAATGGATCACTTAAGTCTAATATGAAAACAGTAGAAGCCATTTTTTAACTGGCTTTTTTATTTTTGGGCTTTTTATTTTTAGGTATTGGATTTTGGCTCTGCTGCTAACAGAGTTTAGACTGCGTCAACGCAGCGACTCCCAAAGAAGTCTCTTCTGTGTGATGAGCTTGCGTGAAGAGATTTACCAGCGCATTCAGTCTGAATTGTCAGGTACGACAGTCGATGACGATAGTTTTTGATCTGCATGGATCACTTAAGCCTAATATGAAAACAGTAGAAGCCAGTTTTTAACAGGCTTTTTTATATTCTGAGTTTTTTATTTCAGGGTGCTAGATTTTTGCTTTCTGGCTCATGTGTTTTAGGCAAGGTGATAAATGAACACTATGCTACTTTATTTAAGTCTTGTGTAAATCCATCCACTCCCAAAGAAGAAGTCTCTTCTGTGTGATTGTAAGCCTCCTAATTTTAGTTCCACTTAAATGTAGAGTTTTCTCCCTGTTTCTTATGGTTCGGCTTTAATTGATGAACTCTTAGGTTTAAGGGGGAGGGGTCGCTAATCCACATATAAGAGGTGTCTGACTTATAGAAGTTGTCTCAGTCATAGAAGTTAGGAGCTTCTATGGATGAAGTTTTGCTACATAGTGCTAAGGTTTACTCGCGGATTTAGTTTGAAAAATCACCTAAGCCGAATCATGGCAGTATTTTTTGATCTCAATAAGATCAATTTGACAGTTTTACCAACCAGTTCATTGCTGGATTTTGTATATTTAAGATTGATAAATTCCAAATGAAATGTCGAAATAAACGCCTTTGAGCCGTAACTTAGACTGTTATACAGACAAGATGCTTAAAAACAGCTCAAATGGAAATGGTTTCTTAAAAAGGGTTTGACTTATTTTCGGCAGACAGTAATATGTGCGCCAAGAAACGGAGAGGTGGCCGAGTGGCCGAAGGCGCTCCCCTGCTAAGGGAGTATGGGCTTTAACTCCCATCGAGGGTTCGAA
>NZ_CANMIO010000012.1 GCF_947497935.1 uncultured Shewanella sp. | reverse complement strand
ATAGAAGGAAAGTAGATAGAAGGAAAGTAGATAGAAGGAAAGTAGATAGAAGGAAAGTAGATAGAAGGAAAGTAGATAGAAGGAAAGTAGATGGAAGGAAAGTAGACGGAAGGAAAGTAGATAGAAGGAAAGTAGATGGAAGGGGAGTAGATAGAAGGAAAGTAGATGGAAGGAAAGTAGATGGAAGGAAAGTAGATGGAAGGAAAGTAGATGGAAGAAACGTAGGTAAATCGAAGGGTAAAAGGGCTTTTCAGGAGTGCAATCCTTAATCGGCGGTACAATATTTGTTCTGAGTGATGGCGGGTGTGTGATGGGGGTCACGTTATTGAGTTGAAGTCGTAGCGTTGTAATTTCTATTTGGAGTAGCCTTCAGGCCTTCTCTGTAGCCATGTTCTTTGGCATTTATATTCCCACAAGTAATTAAAAAAAACAAAAGTCAAAAGATTAATAGAAGTCTTTTAGATTCTTGCTCTTTAATAATTTGGTGAACTTATTAAAAATAATGATTTAATAAATAGTGTATATAAATTATTTCATTATGTTTAGGTTGGGTATTTGTTTGTATTTACTAACCGAAAATTAGTCTTGAATCTGACAGGTTAATTTGCAGGGTATGGTATGACAATGAACCCATTGTGTTGATTTTAACTCATCCTTAAGTGTTATCATTATTATTTATTATCATAAGTTGGATGGTGCTTATTCATCGTATGATTTATGAATTGGTTTTAGGTGTGTTATGTAATCTATAGTGTTCGAATGAATTTAACTTTTGTTGTGTGGGGGATAGTTGTTTATCTAATGATTTAAAAGTAACTGCAAATAGATGGACGTATGCTTGATGCATAAGTAATAGATAATGTCCAAATGGTTGAATGTTATTATAGATAAATTTAGAGAGCTTGGGAAAATAGGGGGCTTAGAGAACTTAATAAACTTAGTTGGTGGCATTTGATTTCTATACCGCATTGCGTTTCCTTCGGGAGTATTGTTCGTTGGCTAATGGTATAGTTATTTTATGTGCTTTTAATTTATTCAAAATAGGTCAGAGCAAAAATAAATGCTTATTTATAAAACCGTAGTCAATATTACTTATCTACTACATAGAGAATCTCAATGCCTGAAAGTAAAATAGTGTTATCACCTGCTATTAGTCACCTTTCCACAGAACAAATAGATGAGCTTTATCAAAAATACCTGATTGGAATTAAAAACTCAGATTTGATTGAAGAGTATGGTATAGATGCTAATCCCAACATGCTCATAAAACTGCTCCCTCCTCTGCTTCGCAAGGATGTCACCTGCCCTCATTGTGATCTTCCTATGCAGCAGAAACGCAGAAGCAAGAGTAGTTATGGTCACCCGCCTATAGAGTGCACAGCCTGTAATCATGTTGTAAGAGGTGACAGTCAAACATCTGAAAGCTGCAGGTGTGTGTCTTGTGTACGGTTACGATTAGATGCACAGCAGCAACAAGAACTGATAGATAGGGCATTGATTGAAGAGGAATACTCTTTAGAATCAATTGTGCCTATTGAGTATTCTGCTCTTACCTTCACGGATAAGATTCTACTGTTAACTCTGTTTAGAGATCATACAGATGGAGACTTCAATCACATTCTTTCTTTAGATGATTCAGCAAGGACTGATTCACTTTGCCCCGATAATGAAATGACCGCTATGTATATCATGCGCCTGTATAGTAATGAGGCTATAGTCGTGAACCCTAACTCACGCAAAGAAGCCTTTTGCAAAGATGAAAATTTTAAGGATTTTGACTTCTCTAAGGTTCAGTGGGTGCCCAACATCATTATCCAAGGCAGTGAGCGCGCCGCCCTTGAGACAGTTCATCTTTGTATTTACACTGAGCTCAGGGAGGGACTAAAGGAAGAATGGCAAGAAGATATCTACGAGTTGCTAAATGCCATAGCCATTGCAGAGGTCATACAATACCTTACCTATAAAGCCGATGAGCTTGGTGTCTTTTTTGGGGCAAAAAAGAAAGCTCGTGAAATTATAGACATACTTATAGAGAGCTTTTCTGTTTCTCAGATTTACTACTTTGCACTGAAGGCTGTAAACGATGCTCATTTGTACTACACAAAGCACAGCAACGTAAGTAAGAAACGGGCTGGTAATACCATCCCGGGAAAAATGATGTCGTTAGGCGAGAGAGCCCTCGGTGAGGGCTGGAATTTAAGCTCATACAGTAGAGTCGCAGCTTGCCCCAGAAGTGCCTTAAGTAAAGTGCTCTTTGATTTAATACTAGAAGATGCTGATGCCGGCTTCACAAAACCTATAGGCCGCTATTGGAAAGAAGAGTTATTGCCCAAATATTTCAATATTGCGCCAACCCAAGATATAGAAGGCTTAAACAATGTACCCAGCTGTCTGAACTGTCAAAGCATTGAGGTTGATGTGCAAATGTCAGGGACAGAACTTTCCACTTTTTGTAAGGCTTGTGGATCTATATATGACTTTAACTTGAATAGATGAAATAAATCCAGCTATATAGTTGGTAGGATATCTACAATAATTAGGAATAAAGTAAAGTTAAACAGGGAATGGTAAATAGTCAGGAGTGAATAAGGTCTTCATGATAAACAGTAATAATTATCTAATCAATGTGAGGTGAACTAGAACTGATTATCTAGCTAGTTTTTCTCCGTGCGTTCCGAATTGGTATGAGCTTTATTTACCGCTTAATATATTAATCATCCGTAACACCAGATGACCCAATGGATCTGAATCAAGTAGAGAGTCTGACAATATAACAAAGATCGTAGGTTTGTTATAAACAGTTATAAATCGATTGTTGATTATTTCGATGAAAAGACTGAGTTCATAATGGATGGCAGTGGCATTAATGTATGTTCCCCTAAAGGGAACTATTTGTTTGAGTATATTTAAGTGAGTTTAAACTATGTGCCATTATTTAGTTAGTTTATGGCGGGAGCTTATGGATAAAAATGCTTTATATTCTGTGTGAGCTTTTCTGTTAGGTGGTTTTAAACTGAAAATAAATCATCAGGTTGTAGGTTTAACAATGAATCATGATAACTCTTTATGCTTATAATAATTCATGTGAGAACCGTATAGTAAAAATATTTTATTACAATAGATGCTCTTTTTTTATTTTGAATAAATTTGGTAAGGTGGTGGACTACTCACAAATTAAAAGTTCATATTGTTCGTTGTTTTTCTAATGGTTTTTTCGGTGCGTTCGATACTCTAAAGATAACACTGGGTTATCAATGGATTTGAACTCTTTACAAAGAGGCGAGGTGTGCCTATACCGCCTTACGGATAAGTAATCTGGTCTAATCGCTCAGGGCAACCTAATGTTTCATGGAATGTGCAACGTCAAGCTAAATCGCTGCAGTTATACTTAAAAAGGTAAAATTTGATGGAAAATACAGAAAACCATCCTTTTCAGGAAGTAATCAATGAACTTAAAGAGAACAACGTGAGGATTACGGGCTCTGAGAATGCCCATAAACTCCTCTTTAAGCTTTGTAAATTTAAAGAGATCAGAATGAATGGTTCCCCTGCTACCTGTGCGAAAAATGGCGACTTAAGACGGAATAAGGTAATTAAGCAGGCCAAAGGTATATTGGCAGAGTACAAGCTGACAGGACTACTTATCCTTCCAGTTCATTTTAAGCAGAAGGGGAGGGAAACGAAGTATAAGCATGACGGGAATGCTACAGCTAATAGGAATCTTTGGAATTCAAGCAATAGGGCTAAAGCTGACAATCATAAGAAACCAGTTCTTTATTCATACAACAGCAAGAAGGCCTAATTGCTTAATCTGTAGATCTCGTTGGCTAATGCTTCTTTAAAAAGGCTAATAAAGCCATTGACGTGTTGGATATGGAAAAGCACGTCCGCTACGAGTTATTATTCATTTGTGGTCGTGCTTATATTTATGTTTATCAAGGTAATTATGGAAACTATTATCAAATCTCCAAGTGAGTGTACTGAAATTGAGATCAGTACTTTCGTGAAAATGATTGAAGAAGGCGGGCAAGTTTCTAGGTACAAAATTCGCGAAAAAGTTGAACGGGCTCAAAAGTTGGTGTTCATCTGGAATGATGATGATTGTGTAGCAATAGCTGCTTTAAAAAATCCAGCAACGTCCTACAAAGATAAGGTGTTCAAAGCCGCCGGCTTAAGTGAAAAAAAAGATCTTTATAGTTTCGAAATTGGCTACATATACGCAACAGTTAAAGGTGTCGGTAATCTATTAATGCAAGCAGTCATAGGAGCTAACGATGGTGCTAGTACTTTTGCTACAACGAGAGATTCTAACGCTGCTATGCAACACTTACTTCCCAAGTTTGGTTTTAAAAAATTAGGTAGCTCTTATAAAAATGAGTCAGGTGAATATCTTCTTGCTTTATTCGGGAACGAAAAATAATAAGTCGTTCAAAAGGACAAAAATAGTTGGCTTTTGCTTCTTCGTCGCTAATTTTAGCCAACTATCGTATTACCTCTTAACGAGGCGTTAGTTTGTATATGAGGCTACCGTGTTTTACGTATATTTAATCCAAGAATACCCATTAGAAAGTACCCCATTCTGTAAAGTGGGCGTAACAAAAGATCCGCTAAAAAGACTCGAGTCACTTCAACAAGGAAACCCTAGGTATCTGAGACCTTATTGCCAACTTGAAAATAAGCCTGATTGTGAATTTGGTATTTGCTTTGAAAGTGAGAGCGATGCTAATAAATTTGAAAGTGATTTATTAGCTGCCTTGGAGGCAGAAGGGGTTAGGCTATCTCGAGATGGTGGTGGTAAATTGCGAGAGTGGCTTCAATACCCCCCTAAATATATTTGGGACATAATGGTTAAACAATTATGTAGTTATCGTAAACTGCAAAACTAACGAGGCGTTATACGCCAATGGAGATCTAATGACAGAAGTCCAAACGTGGTTATCTACAAACATAGATAATACTAGATTAGACGATGAGCATACTTACCCTGCAATATCTGACTTTTGTGTAATGTGGGCCGTTTTTGAATGTACCCAACTAGCTGATGCAAATGTAGCCGTTGATGAACTAGCTTATATCGCCTGTCGTCTTGAAAGAAACGGTGTAGATTTCCAAGAGCCAATCGACTATTGGAAGAACCGATACATACATAATGGCACAACTAATGAACGTTTTGAGAAACTTGGGTTTACTTACGACCCTCATAAAAACTTAGTTGCTAGTGTTTTGCTATGTAATGAAACGGATGCTGTGAAAATAAATCATGCTATTTTACTAATCGTCTACAGACTTAGAAATAACTTGTTTCACGGTAATAAAGATATCACCCGTATACATAATCAAGTAGAAAACTTAAATATGGCATCCAAAGCATTGATCAATGCTGTCTCTGCAAGTGGAAGACATGTTTATTTAGGCAGCGCATAACGAGCATTTAAGGGGGACCCCAGAACTTGGCACCTTTGTTCAAGGTTGATTAGGGGCGGTGGTTTAGGTTCGGTGGTAGCGTTGCTCACAGCTTAATCAACCCAAGCCACCGCATTAGATGAACACCTTGCCCCTTACCAGCCGTGATAGTTTTCGAGTAGCCTCTTGAGGATGTCCTTCTGCGTATTATCGAGTTGCATGCACATGTCGCCGAACTGAGGGTAGCGGAAACCGCGAGCAAGCTCCTCCCGCTCATATTTATTAGCAAGGTCAATCTTTGTGATTTCAATCGACTCACTTTTGGCCTTAAGGGTCTGAGACATCATTAGCGCTGTGGTATATCGCGTGTTGTAGCAGCTTGCTAAGGAGTAGCTCAAAAGCTTGTCTGCATTGCCTTTGCTGTCAAATATGAGCTTTCTGATATCAATGTCGATTTCATAAATGTCTTGCACTTGGTTAAGGTTTTTTCGGTGTGGAGCGAGAGTGTAACCACGCCCTAAATAATTCAGGCAGTCTTTGACGGCATGTAAAAACTTAACTTGTTTAGGGGAGTCTTCTCTAACAGGTAAAAGTCGCTCAACAAGCATGATTGTTAGGTTTTCTTCAGTATTCTTTATACTTGGGATTGCCACTCTTGTATATTTAGTTGTTCCAGCTTCAACCCACCAAAAACCAGTGTAATTATCGTCATTAGAGTAAAGACCAAACTCTGTATGTTCGATTCCAAACGTTGACTTTACAAGCTGAGGCAGTGCTTCGTTGAAGCTTTGCACGTTATGAATACCGTTACCCCAACAGATGCATTTCATGGCTTCTGCATGGCTTAGGGATTGTTCCTTTTCAAGCTCTTTTGCATTGTCTTTTGCTTGCTCAAGCGTTAAGCCTGTTGGAAAAATAAGTACATTCTCAACTAAAGAGAATTTAGTTAAGTGGTGTGTCGCTTCAAGTCTACCCTCAGCTTTGAGATAAGGGGGCTTTACTGCAGTGTTAATCTTGCTGTTCATAATAGGTTCCAGTCACTTGCAATCGATTTGGGCAAGCGTAAAAGTCACTGCCTCATATATAGTGATGACGGCAGAATAGTTAATAAGTAAAAGTGTTTGTTGTTTTGGCTCAATAGAGCCTCGGTCACTGACCGTCGTTATGTACGATTTGCCTTATTCACACCGATGCAAAATGCAATTGATGCCTGTCTATTAACCTAATTTTTATCCGTGTTGCTTAATCTAGAGAGAGCTTAAAGCGCCCAAGAAAGCGAGCCTAATGGCTCGCGAGTTGTTGCTATAAACTGTCCTCTAATTTTTGTGTCCAATGTTGTTCAGCTATGTCGAAGTAAATTTCAGGCGGTAATCCAAAAATAGCTTCGAATTCGTCATCAAATAAGCCGCAGAAGCTTTGTATTTCTTCTTTGAGCAGCAGTAACACCATATACATATCCAAATCTTCCAGATATTGACTATCAAGTTCTGGATGCTCTTCTTGTATTGATTTACTGATACTCATACCTAAAACCCTCCCCGCAGAATCTCTATGTTGATAGATGTATTGACTAAAACTTAATTCAATATCGCCTTCTTCTGTTACTTGGTGGCCAGCCAGTAACAAAATAGTGCTGTGGTCGCTCCAGGGCGACTTGGATTTCCTTTGATATTCTCTGATAAAAGGTGACTTCTTATCGCTCATAGTGGTTCCTAATTGACTAATGATTTGTCCTCATCATTAGTTAGGATTGCCGCATGCGAATTATTGAAGTGTTGGCGAAAAAAAGTTATTACCTGTTCTTGTTGTATTAGCGATATTTGCTTTTTGGTTAGATGTTTCCTTAGTGAAAACTCCAAGAAATTCACCTCAGTTTCCAATTTATATTGCTCTCGTTCAGCATACCGCAGCTCTTCTGTAAGGCTGTTCGATACCTCGTTAAGTAACCTAACCAGTGCGTTTAGCTGGCTCACAAAACTTGCTTGCATCGCTTTTCTCCTATTGTCTTTGCTATTCAGGAGATAGGTAGGAAGTCGAAATACGAATTTTAAGTAAGTACTGCATATGCGATGAAGAGCCATGGACTTTAATCGCCATAGTAAGAGCACGAAGTTTTGGGGTTGTGTGGTATGCCTATTGCCGAATGTATGCCGAATAACTTTGAAGTTTAAATGAGTAAAGCTAAGGTGTTTTCTAAACCGGATAAGTGTTTTCTGGCCTCTAACATTCAGGGCTCTTTGATTTGTAATATTTGTGAATAACCATTGGATTGAAGTTGTTTGAAGGCAAGAGTGCTCTAACCACTCATAGAGTTTAGCGGGGAGTTGCTTAACTATGACCCAGCGAGGTCTTTTTCCTGACAGGTTAACAGTCATACGACCTAGAAATAAGCTAGAAACATTGAGATCCTTCTCTTTAAAAGTCAGCTTTAGCATTGAAAGCAACATACTCATGATTAGTATCTGTAACATTGGTCTAGTCTCATTTGGATAAGATTGAAGTTGATGCGTAGATGGTGACAAAGAAATCTTTAAAAAATAAATCTGGGTTAAGCTGTAATTGTGGATTTTGATAGGAATTCGATTGAATTATCGTTGGTAACAACAAGATAAACAACGGCTTAGGAACGATGTGTTTTTATTTTTTGAATAATTCACCTTGGCATGCTTAAAGTGTAATCTTAATAAATTCAGCCTGTTAGCGTTCGGTGAAGTCAATGAAGTTTGATGGCTATTAACAAGCTTGTAATCTTCAGAAGTTGCTAACGAGGCATAAGATTACCCAAATTAATTATCAGAGCAGGGCGAGCACATGATTCACTTGAAGAGCTCGCATCGTGGCGGGGATCAGGGGAGCAAGGAGTAGGAGGAAACTCTTGTTTTAAGCGGAACCCCAATAGAGAGGGATAATACTTAGGCCGTTATAACGTGATGAAGTGTCTACTGTTCTATGGGAACCAGGTACAGAAAACAACGTTGGTTGACTTAGTTATTGCATTTTAAGTCGTAAGACATGTTGTGACTGTGACGGTCTGGAGTTACATGAATAATAGCGTTCAGTTGTCTTTGAACTTTGCGGATGTTTTAGTTTGAGTGGTTAGTCTATTGACTAATGGATGTCGAATAAATCTGAAATCAAAGTGGGTACAAAAAGGTTGAGCACTAGTAATGACTACTCATACTAAATGTTTTGTTTCTGAATATGCCCAATATGATGCTTATCACATTTATTTTGTATCCATTTTCCTTATCTAGTTATTCTATTTGGAGTTGATATTGTGTCAATTGTTGCAATACTGAAAGCTCCAGCTATAGCAATAAAAGTCTAAGGTGTAATGTTTCAATTGGGGGAGGTTTTTATCTTGTTTGGTCAATGGATTGTATAGAGTAGCGACTGTCCCCCCTCTCACATCCCATACATACTTCCAGACTAAGTTAAATTCCATGAAGTGTGTTGCATCGGCATCACCAGTGCTAATTTGACCAACTTTAATCGAATCATTAAGCACCTTGCCTTTACCAGGTATCATTATATAGTTAATGTGAAAATGTGGCTGAAACCGGGTTTGATTCACGCAAAGGTTTTCATTATCGACGAATAGCTGAAAATTCTTAATTTCACTAGGCTTCAGCAGAATATCTTTGTATGAATCACCAGCAAAAAAATATCTAGCCTTATCAATCTCCGGATCCCAGTCTGTGGCTTTATGGCTTTTAGCAATCTCATCTGTAAGGGGACTGTAAATGTTCATAAACTCCCCATTATCAGACAATTCGACAGGAGAGTAGGTGCATGCTCCATATAAAGTGCTGATAAAGATGTTTTCAGTACCTGTATTCACAAGCGTGACATCAAGCCCAATTTTCATTTTGTCTTTTGTATTTATGACTGGACCATTCACGATAACATCAAGCTTTGACTCCCAATGCCATATAGAGTAATAAAGAGAATAGAATGAAATAGCTACTGCAACAGTAGAACTAAACAAAGATATAACTTCGAACGAATTCTTGGATCTTATGATTCTTATTAACTTTACCCAAAAAATGGATTTTTCATCGTTCATGAATTAAAACCCCTTATGTATCTACGCTACTAGAAATCTGACGGTTAAAGTATAGTCGAGATATATTAGCAGGCAGAAGCAGACTACTGCTTGTTTGGACAACATAATCCAATGTAGGCACTGGCTATCAGGTTAGATTGTGCTAGATTCATGCGCCAGAATAACTAGAAATTGCTCTTTTTTTTTATAAGTTATGCGCTTAATGAGTAAAGGCTAAAGGTTTTTTTAATGTAACTCTGTTTCGCTCACTTCTAAACTTAAACTCTTTAACCAAAGTTAGAAGAATTTCATTACCAAGCAGGTGTTTGGTGTTTGGTGTTTGGTGTTTGGTGTTTCTGTTGTTTGAATTATATTTCACTTGCGATAGTTTACTCATAAATCATATTCAGCGCATGGTGGCGGTAATTATGGCAAAGCGGTGGATACTTGGGGGGATACAAGGTAAGAAGTTCAATGCCGCGTTGTAGCAAGCAGTCAGCAAATAATATTGAGTGTCTTAGTTATTCTGTATCAGAGATATAACGCTGATAATGTCAAGCCTAGCCCATAAAAACTTGATTGATTTTGGCATCATTTTACTAAGGCTAAACTAGTTGAGTTGTAAGGGCCTAAAAATGACTTTATCGGTACTCTTCATTTAGTTAGCTGGTACACTTTTATCCATATAAAAATCATGTACTTAGTTGTACGGTTAGAGTATTATACTCGCCATAATTAAGGTAAAGGTTTGACTTATGTACATCAGTAAACTTTCGATCATTAACTACAAAAACTTCAAGAGCTCAAACTTCCGTTTCATAAAGGATTCAGTCAATACTATTATTGGTGAAAATGCATCGGGGAAGACTAATGTATTCCAAGCTATGCGACTAGTTTTGGATGATTCAATGCCTTCCAATGCTAAATTCCTTTCCAAAGATGATTTCCATAGGGGCTTGGGAGAGCCGTTTGGTCATTGGATTGTCATTTCTTTGTTTTTTGAAGGACTGAGTGATACTGAAGAACAACAAGTAGTAGCTAATTACGTTATAAATGATGGAGAGGAGGAAACTTCATCTTCAGAAGGTTCATATACTTTCATTTATAGGCCGAAATACGCTATTCGCCAGCAACTTTTCGAGCTTACCGAAGAGTTTGAAGATCCAATAGAACGCAAAAAATTAGTCAAAGATTACTTATCAAGCTTATCCATTACGAAAGAAACTTATGAGGCATTGGCAGTCGTTCGAACAAAATTAGATTTTACCGATAGTGCTACTTATAAATCAGTCGTTGGTAATTTTGAAGAGTGCGTTTTCCCAAATCCAACCCTAGAAACAGAAGCAACCATAGGGAATAAGAAACCTCCTTACTTTTCACTAGTAAGTGAAGTTGCTTGTACTTACGTAAAAGCCCTGAGAAATGTGGTTTCAGATTTTAAGTATTATAAAACAAATCCATTGTATAAGCTTCTTACTCTGAAAAGTAAGCAAATTTCTGACGATAACAAGGTAGTTGCCGATATTATTAAAGTCAACTCAAAAATATCTTCGATCCCTGAGATTGAAGCTTTGAGCAATGATATCTCACAGTCTCTTTTGAGTACGGTTGGCTCTACTTACTCACCAAAAATACAAGTGTCATCTCAATTACCAGAGGATTTTATTGAACTTGTTCAATCGCTTGGACTAGTTGTGGAAGACTCATTAAATTATACAGGAACTGGGAGGATTGAGGATCTTAGTCTAGGGGGGGCTAACCTCATTTACTTGGCTCTAAAGCTCTATGAGTATGAAGCTATTCGAGATAGCGAAGACCATATTACCCATTTTCTGATGATTGAGGAGCCGGAGGCTCACATTCATACCCACATACAGAAAACACTATTTGATAATTTTAACTTCAAAAACACACAAGTTTTTGTATCAACGCACTCAACACAGATCAGTTCTGTTTCAAATATATCTTCAATGAATATTCTATCTCGGAAAGATGGAGAAACAGGGGTTTATTTACCTTCCAATAATCTAGAACCGTATCATGTCAAATGTATTGAAAGATATTTGGATGCAGTTAGAAGCGATATTCTTTTTGCTAAAAGCGTGATATTGGTTGAGGGTGATGCAGAGGTTATATTGATCCCTGATTTGGTTAAAAAAACACTAGGTGTAAGCTTAGATGAGATGGGAATTAGTTTAATAAAAATGGACGGTACGGTTTTCAAGTACATTTCTGACCTTTTTCATACCGACAGAATTAGAAGTTATTGTTCAATTCTTACGGATTTAGATGCAGCTTTTGTAACACAAAAGAATGAGTCGTTTGCTAATGAAGAGTATATAAAATCTCAAATGAATGCCCAGAAATCTGGTGCAGCGAGAAAAGTAGTAATGGATGAGTACATTAAGGGAAACCCTTATGTTGAAGCGTTTTATGCAACCAACACATTTGAGACTGAATTAGTTAGGCTAAACGATAACTTTACCTTGTTCCAAGCTGCGATTGATAAAAACTATAAGCGCCAAAAAAAAATTGAAGACTATAAGAAAGATATTGCCTCTAAAGAATTCAGTGTACGTTGTCATCGAGTTCTTAAACTAGCAGATAAGATTGGTAAGGGGTGGCTAGCTACACAAATGATACAAAATACTACTATCGATAATTTGATACCGGATTACATTTTAAGAGCAATTAAATTTTCTTTATCTGATAGAGATATAAGTGATATTTATCAAAAAATGATGGATTTCAATATTGCGGAAATGACAAGTGAGGAACAAGAACAGCTGAATACTATCGATTGTTTTATAGGTAAGTTGGATTTATACAGAACTTTTTATAAGGATACGTTTGTGAGGTTCGTAGATCTATAATGCCATATCGAAACCTTACAGAGCAGCAAATGAGTGCCGTAAAGTATGAAGACAACATGCTTCTTACTGCGTGTCCAGGTTCAGGTAAGACCAAGACGTTAGTTTCTAAGCTATACCATATGCTTGATAACGCAGAAAGCCTAGCTATCGGTAAACGAAAAATTGTTGCTATCACCTATACTAATATTGCAGCGGAGACAATTTGTGAAAGGTTACTGTCTTATGGCGTTGAGAGTAACTCTCTCTGGATTGGGACTATTCACTCTTTTTGTCTTCAGTGGGTTATTAGACCAAATATAAATAAGATACGTCGCTTATGTGGCGGCTTTATTGTAATTGATCAACATGAGAGGGAGGAAAAGCTGAGTGAATTAAAACTAGCACATGGCATTGGACAATATGAACAGGTTATAACAACGCTAAGCCTTAGCTATGAGCCTGTATATCAGAAAGGTACAAAGGAGTATAGATTTGTCAAAGAGTATCACCGGTACCTAGCTGACAATGATAGTATCGACTTTGATCTAATTCTAAATATTAGCTATCGCTTATTAGAAAAGAATCCTAAGCTTACTTCTCGTTTAGCAAAACTTTTATACCATGTTTTAGTTGATGAGTATCAAGACACGTCTGAAATACAGTATGAAATATTGAAGCTCATCATAACTCATAAGAGCACGAAAATAACATTGATTGGAGACGTAGAACAAGCTATTTATACAGGGCTGGGGGCTATCGTGAAAGATAAATCTGAGTTAGAAAATTTCTTTGACCTTAAGTCTTGTATTGAAGAAAAAATGTTGACGGGCTGTTTCAGAAGCAGTCAAAAGATTATTGATCACTATATAAGATATCAAGATGCAGGTTATAAGGTTAAAGCAACTTCTAAACTAATTGATTTCAATTCAGTAGTTGATTTGCAACAGGATATTGATAAGTCTCAATTAGCCGCGTACGTCATAGCTATCATCGAAACACACCTAAATCAGGGAGTTTATGCAGAAGAAATAGCTGTACTTTGTCCTAGCTGGTTTGATGTCATCGGATTATCTAAAGAGATAGATTCACTAGAAAAGTCATTCAAAGTTGACGGAGTTTTAATTTCTCCAATCCCTAAGAATCAAGATAACCTTTGGCTTCCACTTATTCGGTTGATTCTTACCAAAGTCGATATGCGGAACTTTATAAAAAGAAGGCGTCTTGCAATAGAGTTATCTGAAAAGTTGTATGAATCAGCCGCTACTCATGAAAGGGTGGAACCGCGACTCTTGCTGCAGCTTATTAACTCGATAACACTGGACGTTAATAGAGAGATCGTAAGTTGGATTGATTCTGCTGTGAATACATTTTGCTCAAAACTGAATGTTAATCTCGATGAAACTACCATAGCATATAGCTCAAAGAGAAGTATTATTGATGCAACTATTGAGCGAATGAAAAAATATAAAATGAATTATCAAGCATACGATCTTGAAAGATTTTTTTCCTCTTCAAATGGGGTGAAAATCGCTGTGTTCCATTCTTCGAAAGGTGATGAATATGATGTCGTTATTTGCACTGGACTGTTACACGGAAAGGTTCCAAACTGGAAAGACATATACGGCTGTAGTGTTGCACATCAAAACTATGTTGCTCGTAGACTTCTTTATGTCATTGCTTCAAGAGCTAGAAAGCACCTGTATCTAGTTTCGGAAAAAGGTCATGAAACAAGCGGTAAGGTTCCATATGTAGCAACGATGCAGTTATAAGGGAAAACAGAGGTAAATTACAGTTGTATGCGCTCGTACCACGCAAGTTTTAGCTAGCAATGTAGTTCTATGAAATATAGTATTTTCTACGAAAGAAAAGGGTGGTAAGTTCTGCGTTTTCATCTGATGTGATTTTTATTCAGTGACATTGACGTCGTAGAAGTACTCTGTCATCGAAGCCCAAAGCCGTATTGATACATTATATCGATATCGATATCGTAGCGATGAGGTGTTTATTGCTCGCTTTAACATGGATAACTGTTAAGTAAAGTTATCATACGCACTTTTGCCTAAAGAGTATTGGATACAGCTCTTCCAACTTTGGTCTTAATATATTGTTATCAATTGAATTTTAATGAATAATGCTGTGAGGTATTTTATGTAAAGATCAGCAAAGTGCGCGAGAATAGTATTATGATGTTAAGTGCTATATGAAGAATAGTCGATATAGTTGGTTACTCGTTTTTGTAGTAGAAATAGAGTATTTTTAGGTTAAGTCTTTGGGCAGATAGAGTCGCTAATGGCAGTAGAAAAAAATAATGCAGGTTCGGAAGAGTCAGTTATAGATGGTTTATTAGACTATTTAGGAGCTAAATGGTTACAAATTGGCGATGTTGGAGTTCCACTCTTAATAGTCATGTCATTAGGTATAGTATTGTCTGTATATTTTTTGTTTAATAAAAGGTCAGGTTTTACTCTTCTCCTAGCTAAATTTACTCATTCTTCCTATGGTCAGTTATTGTTAACTTCTATAGGTATTTTGTGGGCATCTATAATTTCAGTTTTTGGTAGTAAATTACAAGAGCAATGGTTTGAGGGCAAAACGTGGGGAGCTGAAAATTTAGTATTCGGTGTATCAGTAGTTTTGGCTATAATTTTAAGTGTTTTACATTATATATATAGCCAAATAAAAGAGCAACATAGTCAGTCCCGCCCTTCGTATAATGCAATCAACGAAAATAGCGCTCACAGTGTTAATGTAACTAGCATCGTTAACAGTTGCATGCTTGATCTTAAAGATGCGGTGACTAAAGAAAAGCGAGATAAAGGCTCTTTTCTAGCTAATGGTGAAAGCACTAAACAATACAATGAAAGCTTAGATAGTGCTTTGAAAATATGCATGGAATCGATTCTACTTGTAACGAAGCGCATTGGCGAAGGGAATGATGGCGATACAGTAAAAGCAAATATCTTTAATCTAATACCTTCAAATTTAGCTCATGCTAGCTTTATTAATCAAGGGGAGCATAAGCAGGAGGGGGAATCTATTTTTACTAAGGATTCAATTGATAACTCCCCATTTTTTCTATTCTCATCAAACTTTCACTCTAGGTTAGAGCACTGTAAGTATATATTGGCATGTGACCAATCATATACTTGTAAAATAGATAGAAATAATAAGTTTGAACAATGCGGGAAAAGTGAAAAGCAAGAAGTTCCAGCTATATGTATGCCAGTCTCATTTAATGAGTATGTGTCAGTTGGTAAGTTAGCTCACCCTAATTTATTTGGTGCTCCTGAAGCAATTACGAATAATAAAGAAGTTTATATTGGTAATATATCTGAATATGTAGATCAGTTTTTTAGTGATTTGAAAAAATCACCAGATTATAAAGATCATATAACAGGCCATTATGAAAGTTCAATCCGCTCTTATTATGCAAAAGACAAAGATAAACCAAAATCCATATTATCAATTCCTATTGGTAAGTTTAATTTGAATGTAAATAAATTAGCCTATCCATCTACATACGATCAGCCGGCTTGTGTACTGAACATATACGTTAACAGAATTAACTTCTTAGAGAATGAACTTAAATCAGAGGCTTTTTACTCGATGTTGCGACCTTTGTGTCACAATCTTTCTATGTTGATTTCGTTGAAAATCGCATACACAAGCATGTTAAAAGTCTATAATGATACAAACACAGTAGATACTGCTATGACCCAGGTTAAGGAGGCGGTGAATGGATAAGAATACTTTTTGGTCACAAACAGCACCTTCGTACGACTTGCTTGACTATGATGACGAACCATTGAAATTTCGATTGCCAAAAAATGTAAGGCAACCAGATGAAAGCTTCACGGCTACATACACCGTAGTGTCTTTTGATGATGAAGCCGATGAACCAGTTGTTGAAGTGAGAGTCTTCCGTACAGCGAGTGTCGAATTAAAAGACCTTAGAGAGAAAAAGTTTCATTGGTTTAGTCGGAAGAAATAGCAATTAATGAATAAGGAAAGGCCGCGCGCAGTCGCGCCCTTATCCCTAGTGTTGAACAAACCCGAGCTGTAGGACGTGATATATTATATAGTTAATAGCGGCGGGGGAGTTCACGCTGATTTTTGGGCCAGTATTTAGATGTCACTTTCGCTTTAGCTCTGTAACTATAGGGAGTATTGCGCCAGCAACCCTAAGCATTAGTTTGAGCTGCAGGCGTATCTATCGATTACCACTTTGCAACAGACTATAATCTCTGACTCGTCAAAACCCTTTGGGCAAAACATGCTGCAGTTCTAACCATAAGAACTTCACCGTGGATAAGGTACGTATTTTTGTCGTTTGACTCTGGTTGTCTTGATACTTAAAACTGACTTGGCCATCGGTCACACTAATAATGCTTTTATCTGGCAATACACCGCTATAGAGGTATCGAGACAGGTACTTTAGAGCTGGTAAGCCTTTGCCCACATGCAGGCAATCGACTACCCACTTCTTAGGCAGGTGTTCTGGTAACATGATGTTGAGTTTTTCGGTCAGTTGTTTAAGCAATCTTGTTCGCCACACTTTGGCGAGATTAAAAGCGTTGAACAGATATTTACCTCTGCTTTTCAGCCACTGCTTTTTGTCTTTGTTGGCAACATCAGCAGCCAAGAGAAATCACGCTTTGTCGTTCGTTGATAACGTACTCAATTTTGCGCGCAACTCTGATGATCATACAAATAAGCACTATGAACTGATTATCAATTTTGCACACATGATGCTGGAAATTATGCCTATGGTCATGCATACGGAGTATCTGCTGGCTTCCAGAATAGGAAAGCCCCAATTGGCTGAGCTGATTTTGCTAGATGGCGCCGAGCGATACCAAAATGCCATGAGTGTATACAAAGGTTTTCTGAATGAGCAGCACCGAAGCTTGATTCTAGGAAGTATAGGAAATAAGGCAGAAGTTTTTCATCGCATAGAAAAACAGGCTGAAAATTTTATTAAATCTGACGAGAATCGTTTGTTACTTTCTCTTCCTCTAGGAAGAGTAGCTAAACTGGAAGCAAGCTAACGCCACATTGCTGCGGATAAGCCGCTGTATGCGGCGATACTGCATATCTGATCACCAAGACTTTATTGCTCAGAAACGTTTTATGAACTATTGCTAATGGCAACGACTGATTTAGACCTCAGTAGCCTGAGTAACTAAAACTCTACACTTTACGTCATAGTAACACCACGTTTGTAAAATTAAGTTGAAGGCAATGACGAATCAGGTTGATTCAAGGGTGAGAATCATTAGGATGAAAGGTGAGCAGATTACCTATAAGTGGTGTTTTTAATGCTTCTGGTTTGTTGAAGGCTCTATGTTTCACTTCCCTATAGCTGAAAATTTAGGGGGCCAAATAGGGGCCAAATTTTTAGTTATAAAGACTTATAATGAGTTATTAAAATGCTCATGTAACCGCTGGAACACCCATTTCATCACTTATTATCACTTATCATAAGTCTAAGTGATGATGGCATGAAGATGCCGTTCTAACTGATTTCCTAACGGTTTATTTCAGCCCTAGTTGACTGATACAACTGTTGGTAAATAATAAAGCCCAAGTTTATCTTGGGCTTTTCTGTTTCTGGTGTTCGCATTCTGGAATGCGGTTAATCATCGCTTATTATCGCGAAAGCCCCACCAATATAAATCACAAACTTTCAAACGCTTACATTCAATATCTTGCGAGCTTAACAGCCTTGTGTCAGACTGCTGCCGTCTTATTCTCCGCCTTTGCTGCGCCACCTTTAGTGTACAGTTTTAGTTGACCATAATCAGTATTGGCCTAAATGGATTAATGTGTGAAGCAAAAGCTTAAAGGGCTGGGACTCTCCTTAGCCATATTCATCGGTATTGTCATCTTCGATTCGCTGTTTGGTGCGCCGCCTATAGCCCTTAGTGGTATTGAAAAATACAGTGATAAAGTAGCGGTTGAAGAGGCTCGTGAGCTGGGTTTTATCCTGTTTAACAATAAGCGCTACAATGAGTCGCGGGAGTTTTTCGAACCCTCAGCTCGACAAGGTGATATAGGCAGTCAACTCGCATTGGCTACTCTTTATTATTACGATAACTCTGGCGTTGGACATTATCAAAAGGCGTATTATTGGTTTAGTCGAAACAGCGATAACGCTTTCGCTCAATACTATTTAAGCTTGTTATACCACTTTGGCCATTACGTACCTCAAAGTCAGGTTAAATCCTTATTTTGGATTGAAAAATCCGCCGTACAATCTTTCCCTGCTGGCCAACATAATTTGGCTGTTCACTACTTTAACCTTGGTGATTATAGCCAAGCGTACCTTTGGGGCTTGTACGCTAGAGCTAATGATTTTTCTCAGTCTCGAAGCTTAGTTAAACAAGCCGCAGGACACTTGACACCACAAGAGAAAGCTAACGCTGATCAAACCTTTAGAAACACTAAAGCAAAGCATTCTTGGGATAATGACAACAATCATATTAGCGCACTGTTAGAGCAGGTATTTTAACCATGAAGTTAAGTTCGCTGTCATTGGAGTTAGCATCTGGTCAAACTCAAGAGTTTGGTGCGGTAACGAGTAAGACTGGATTAAAGCATCGTCTCAAGGAGGTGCTCGATGGTGTTGTTTTTGAAGAATCGAGCGTTGATGGGAGTGAAGCGCTCACCATGCCGATGCTAATCGTTCAGGCAAAGGTGCACCAGGTTGAGATCACTTTTACCTATGATCTGCTCAGTAAAGAAGAAGGTTTATTGGCACTGTATTTCACCTGCTCGAAAGGAGGTCGAGAGCGACAAAAGGAATTTGGCTTTGTGAGCTTTGATGAATTAGAAGAGCATCTACAGCGACTCTTGAGTTTGAACAAAGAGAAATTTATCGAGTGTTATTTCCCTGCAAACTCCCATTTGGACCAAGTGGTTAAGTATTCTGGAATTACCTACATCAGCGCAGCTTGTTTAGGCTTGCTGTCTTTTATCTTTTTCTCAGATTTGATCTGGCATGATGATATTTTTAGTTCTGCTTACATTGCTGGGGGCGTGACTTATGCTCTTACGCTGCCGATATTGCTGCTTAAAGCTCTATCTCGGGATAGTCGAGAGCGGGCTCAACAAGTCGGTCAGAGTTTAGTTAAGCAAGTGCTAGCTGTAATTATCGGCAATTTCGTGCTTAGCTTCGCCCTCGTGGCGGGTGGCTGTAATTTAATGCATGTTGTTAGCGCCAAGCCTAGCAAGATAGACATTACTTTTTCCGATAAGCGCCAAGATTATTGGGGAAAGAACTGCAAGGGCGGGGTTAATATCGAGCACTTCTCAGGTACTCTCTGTTTAGAAGATAGAGCTTACTGGAAGATAATCCGTCCCGGTATGCAAGCTGTTGCACAAGGAGAGTCTTCGGTGATTGCTTTTGACGTGAAAGCCATCGAGCTTAAATAAACGCGTCTCGGTGAATGTTAAACTTGTCTGGGTTATCAGATAGGGGTAAAACTTTCATATTCTATGCTAGTATCTGACGCTAATTTTATGATGGCTTGTGTTAGCGGGTGGTTTTCTCCCATGCTGTACAGGTTATTGGCTATTTTCTAAGGCATAAAGATGTCTTATATAAGCGGAACGTTAAATGAAATTTAGTCCACTCGTTGATGAGCTCATCCAGTCACTTCGTTGTTTACCAGGCGTTGGCCCAAAATCTGCGCAAAGAATGGCGTTTCAACTGCTAGAGCGAGACCGAAAAGCGGGCGCTAAATTGGCTGACTCGTTAGCCAAAGCTATGTCTGATGTGGGGCACTGCCAGTCATGCCGTACGTTTACGGAAGAAACTTATTGCCCAATTTGTGTGAGCACTAAGCGAGGCCACTCAGAGGTGATTTGTGTGGTTGAAACACCTGCCGATGTATTAGCAATTGAAGCGGGTGGCCATTTTACGGGGCGTTACTTTGTCTTGCTTGGGCATTTGTCACCACTTGATGGTGTTGGCCCTGATGAGCTTGGTCTTGATTTACTAGAACAGCATTTAGCGTCTGGTGATGTGGGTGAGCTTATTTTAGCGACTAATCCAACCGTTGAAGGTGATGCCACCGCGCACTACATTGCCGATATGGCCAAGCGTCATAACCTTACCGTGAGTCGTATCGCCCATGGCGTGCCAGTTGGTGGTGAGCTTGAGTATGTAGACAGCACGACCTTAGCTTTATCCTTTAATGGACGCTTGCCTATCTAGTCTGTTTCTAGCTGCAAAGCCTAGTGATACCGTTTTGCTAAAAATTGTAGTGATATCGTTTAGCTTCATAAATTAAAAGCCAGTCAGTGAATCGCCACCGATTGGTTTTTTTTTGTTCAATCAACATCAATGCACTTTTTCTCCCTTGAAAAGCGTTTTTCTAGCCCCATCTCTTAAGCAAGCGTTATTAAAACTGATTTTTTAAAGGGAACATTTCATGTCACAACAAGAGACTCATGGCTTTCAAACTGAAGTCAAACAACTATTACATTTGATGATCCACTCTCTGTACTCAAACAAAGAGATCTTTTTGCGTGAGTTAGTATCTAACGCCGCCGATGCTGCAGATAAACTACGCTATGAAGCCCTAACAAACGATGACCTTTATGAAGGTGACGGCGAGCTACGAGTTCGCATTAGCGCTGATAAAGAAAAAGGTACTGTTACTATCGAAGATAACGGTATCGGTATGACCCGCGACGGTGTGATTGAGCACCTAGGTACAATCGCAAAATCGGGTACAGCAGAATTTTTTAAGAACATGTCTGGCGATGAGTCTAAAGACTCGCAATTAATTGGCCAGTTCGGTGTGGGTTTCTACTCAGCCTTTATCGTTGCCGACAGAGTAACTGTTCGCACTCGTGCTGCTGGCCATAGTGCCGATGAAGCGGTACTTTGGGAATCTGCCGGTGAAGGCGACTTCACTGTTGAGACCATTTCTAAGCAGAGTCGTGGTACTGAAATTACGCTACACCTACGTGATGATGAAAAAGAGTTCGCAGATGATTACCGTCTACGCTCAATCATCACTAAGTACTCTGATCATATTTCTGTTCCTGTTGAGATGTTCGAAGAGGGCACCCCAGCGGTTGAAGCAACTGAAGATACTGAAGCCGTGCCTGCTATAGAAGGTAGCTGGAAGCCGATGAACAAGGCGACTGCACTTTGGACTCGTAACAAGAGCGACGTGTCAGACGAAGAATATCAAGAGTTTTATAAGCATATCTCCCATGACTTTGCTGATCCACTGCTGTGGAGCCACAACCGTGTAGAAGGTAAGCAAGAGTATACAAGCCTACTGTATATCCCTGCTAAAGCGCCTTGGGATATGTGGAACCGTGACCGCAAGCATGGCTTAAAACTGTTTGTACAACGCGTATTCGTAATGGATGATGCAGAGCAATTTATGCCAAGCTACCTGCGTTTTGTGCAAGGTCTCATTGACTCTAACGACTTACCGCTAAACGTATCTCGTGAAATCTTACAAGATAACAAGGTAACCACTGCGCTGCGCACCGCTGTGACTAAGCGCGTATTAGGCATGCTTGAAAAGCTTGCTAAGAACGATGCTGAAAAGTATCAGTCTTTCTGGACAGAATTTGGCCAAGTGCTAAAAGAAGGTCCTGCTGAAGATTTTGCTAACAAAGAGCGTGTTGCTGGTCTACTGCGTTTTGCATCGACTCACACTGGTGAAGCGACGGCCAATGTATCGCTAGCTGATTACATCAAGCGTATGCAAGAAGGTCAGTCTAAGATCTACTACATCGTTGCCGATAGTCATGAAGCTGCGGCAAACAGCCCGCATCTTGAGTTGCTACGCAAGAAAGGCATCGAAGTATTATTGATGTCTGAGCGTATCGATGAGTGGTTGATTAATCACTTAACTGAATTTGATGGCAAGAAATTACATTCAGTAACACGTGGCGACCTTGAGCTAGGTGAGCTAGAAGATGCTGGCGAAAAAGAAGCGCAAGAGAAGCTACAAACTGAATCGGAAGGTCTAGTTAAGCGTGTTAAAGACAGCCTAGGTGATAAGGTTTCTGACGTTAAGGTTACAACCCGTCTGACTGATACCCCTGCTTGTGTGGTTGCTGGTGAAGGCGAAATGTCGACCCAGATGATCAAGTTGATGCAAGCAGCTGGTCAAGATGTACCTGAGTCTAAGCCAACATTTGAGCTAAACCCTGAACACCCATTGGTTGCCCGTTTAAACGACGAGCAAGATGAGCAACAATTTGCACAGTGGTCAGAGCTATTACTACAGCAAGCATTATTGTCTGAAAAAGGCAGCCTCGCTGACCCATCTGCATTCATTAAGCTGATGAACCAAATGCTATTAGCTAGCGTGAAGTAATCAACAGCTATGATTAAAGAGGCAGTTATACTAATTGGTATTACTGCCTCTTTTTATGGTCACTCGCTAATAGCGAAGGAAAAGTTATGCAATCGATTCTAGAGCTGACTAAAGAAAACATCCAACAAGTGGTCGACGCTTCGATGGAGAAGGTCGTGGTGATGGCATTTTGGGCGAGTCAAAGTCCAGAAAGCTTAAGTTTAATGCAAACCCTTGAAAGTATCGCCCAGCAGCAAAATGGACGTTTTGTGTTAGCTAAGGTTAACTGTGAAACGGAAATGGAAATCGCTAATTACTTCCAGATCCAGAGTTTGCCGACAACCTTGGTATTACACGAAGGTAAACCGGTAGACGGCTTTGCAGGTGTGCAAGAAGCGCCGCAAATTCTTGAGATGCTCGACAAGCATCTGCCTGCTGAGTGGCAACTAAAGCTAAATCAGGCTCGAGTCTTTTTAGCTGAAAACAATGCTATTGCAGCATTGCCACTGCTAAAAGATGCCTACAACGAAAAACAACTAGCTGAAATCGCTTTAGCCTTAGCTGATGTGTATTTATCTCTAGGTGTGCTTGAAGATGCGCAAGCCTTGTTAGATTCAGTTGGGCTTGCCGATCAAGACAGCTATTACCAAAGCTTAAAAGCTAAGCTTGCTTTAGCGCTTGATGCCGCTGACACGCCAGAAATTAGAAAGCTACAGCAAGCAGTAGACAATGCGCCTGATGATTTAGTCCTAGTGTTAGATTTGGCTAAAGCACTGCATCAAGCAGGGCGTAATGATGAAGCCTTGTCCTTATTATTTACCCCACTGCAGCAAGATGTTGCTGTATTAGATGGCAAGGTAAAGGCATTGTTTCTAGAGATCTTAACCGCACTGGGTCAAGGTAACGCTCTAGCTAATCAATATAGACGTAAGCTTTACACCTTGCTTTACTGAGTACTCGCAAGGTTTTTATCGTGACTGATGCTAAAGTCGAATGAAAATAACTTCAAAATAGCGGCTATTTGTGCGAAGATCGCCGCCCTAAACAGAACAATACCCATCATCTAGGCAGCTTTTAATACGCCCTAGAGAGATGTTGGTATCACAGTGCGAAATTAAGAGGAAGATTCAGATGCGCATTATGCTATTAGGTGCCCCAGGTGCCGGTAAAGGTACCCAAGCCCAATTCATCATGGAAAAGTACGGTATTCCTCAAATTTCAACAGGCGACATGCTACGTGCAGCAGTTAAAGCGGGCACACCACTAGGCTTAGAAGCTAAGAAAGTCATGGATGCTGGTCAGTTGGTTTCTGATGAGCTAATTATTGGCCTAGTAAAAGAGCGTGTTGCACAAGATGATTGCGCTTCAGGTTTCCTATTAGACGGTTTCCCACGTACTATTCCACAAGCTGATGCTATGGCTTCAAGCGGTATCGCTCTTGATCACGTGATTGAAATCGATGTGCCAGACGAAGAGATCGTTAAGCGTATGAGTGGTCGTCGCGTTCACCCTGGTTCTGGTCGTGTTTACCACATCGTATTCAACCAACCAAAGGTTGAAGGTAAAGATGACGTGACTGGTGAAGACCTAGCAATCCGCCCAGATGATGAAGAGTCGACTGTACGTAAGCGTCTTGATATTTATCATGAGCAAACTAAGCCACTAGTAGAATACTACGGTGCGGTAGCAGCTAAAGGCGACGTGACTTACAACAAGTTCGACGGTACTAAGTCTGTAGCAACTGTAAGCGAAGAGATCGTTACAGTACTAAGCTAATTTGCTTGATACTCGGCTAAATAAAGCCAGAGTAACAATGTGTTTATGAGCTAGTTCTCATATTTTAAAAAGCCCATCTAAATGGGCTTTTTTTATGCTTTTTGCGGTGATAGCCTGATGCGAATATCTTGCGAAAAAGAGAATTCATGTGAGTGACTTACCCCCACCGTTTGGTGTGTTATTAGTAAACTTAGGTACCCCCGATTCACCTACCGCTCCCGATGTGAAAAAATTCCTGAAGCAATTCTTGAGCGATCCTCGTGTGGTCGATCTTTCTCCTTGGATCTGGAAACCGATTTTAAACGGCATCATACTGAATACCCGTCCGGCTAAAGTGGCTAAACTCTACCAATCTATCTGGTGGGATGAAGGCTCACCTTTAATGGTGATTAGCCAGAAACAGCGCGATAAACTTAAAACTTCATTACATGAGACACTCGGACAAACCATTCCAGTGGAACTTGGCATGAGCTATGGTAATCCGTCATTGCAATCGGGGATCGAAAGCCTAAAGTCTCAAGGGGCTGAAAAGATTTTTGTCTTGCCACTTTACGCTCAATACTCTTGCTCGACCGTTGCACCAGTTTATGATGCGATCGCTGAGCTATTAAAGGCTGAGCGTAATATTCCTGAAATCCGCATCAATAAGCAGTATTTTGATCATCCGGCCTACATTCAAGCGCTATCGGAGTCGGTAAAGGCTCATTGGCAAGCAAAAGGTCAGGCTGATGTGTTGATGATGTCGTTTCACGGTGTGCCACTTAGATACATTACTGAGGGCGACCCTTACCAAGCACAATGTCAACAAACTGCTGAGCTGTTAGCCAAAGAGCTAGGCTTAACGAGTGAACAGTGGCGCATTTGCTTTCAATCTCAGTTTGGTAAAGAGGAATGGATAAAACCTGCAACCGATGAGTTGTTAGGATCTATGCCTAAACAAGGAGTTAAGTCAGTAGATATCATGTGCCCAGCATTTTCATCTGACTGTTTAGAAACCTTGGAAGAGATCTCCCAAGAGGGCAAAGCGGAGTTCCTATCTGCTGGTGGTGAGCGCTATGAATTTATTGATTGCCTCAACGATGCGCCTGCTCACATTGAACTATTAACTAAGCTGGTTCAGCAGCAAACTAAGGGTTGGTATTAAATTTTCTAACTTCTATAGTGATTTCAGCTAGCGAAAGAGGTGGGGTGTGGTAAAATCCCCCACCTTTTTTCGCATCTAGCCCTTTAAATTCACTATTTTGCTTAAGTTGTGACTAAGCTAAACAAATAGTGAGGGTAGAGTTTTTATTATGACTAGTTGCTAGAAGTGCAGTGTCTGCTTGTTCGAATAAGAATAAACAGCTTGAGATAACTTACCCGTTTTAATTTATATTTTGCATGGATGCCGAATGAAAGAGAGCTCAATATGAAGTTTCCAGGTCAGCGTAAGTCTAAACATTATTTTCCAGTGAAAAACCGTGATCCATTGCTTGCGCAGTTGATCCAACAGCCTCTACCGATTTCAACCTACATCTCTGGCATCGATCAGACGCTTGTAGACATTGAGGCGAAAGTGGAAGATGAGTTATTGAGCCGCTATGAGCTGCCTAAAGGCAACTCAACCTTGATCGATGATGACAAGGCCCATGCACTTTATACTGAGCTTAAAAGCAAAGAGTTGATCAGCGATGAATTCGCTGGTGGTACTATCGGAAACACGGTACACAACTACTCAATTTTAGCCGATGATCGCTCTGTGCTATTTGGCGTAATGAGCAAAAATATTGAAGTCGGTAGCTATGCCTATCGTTACCTTTGTAATACCTCATCTAAGGTGGATCTAAACTATTTACAACCTGTAGCGGGTCCAATTGGTCGTTGCTTTACTTTGATCTCTGAATGCGGTGAGCGTACTTTTGCGATCAGCAAGGGCTCAATGGATCAACTCACGCCTACCTATATTGACAAAGAAGTCGTTCAAGGTGGCTCTGCGCTAATTCTGACTGCATACCTAATGCGCGCGAGTGGTGGTGATCAGATCACCGATGCCGCAATGACCGCAATCAATTACGCAAAAGAAGCTGAAGTGCCAGTGGTACTAACATTAGGTACTCGTTTCTTAATTGAAGAAGATCCAAAGTGGTGGCAGGAGTTTATTAAAGAGCACGTCACGATTTTAGCGATGAACGAAGATGAAGGTGAAGCATTAACAGGCTTTAGCGATCCACTGCAAGCGAGTGAAGCTGCGCTTGAATGGTGTGATATGGTGTTGACCACAGCTGGTCCTTTAGGTCTTTATACCGCAGGCTATACAGAAGACTCTGAAAAGCGTGAAACAAGCCACACCCTATTACCGGGTTCAATTCCAGAGTTTAACCGTTACGAGTTCTCTCGCCCTAAATTAAAAGCAGATTGTGACTCGCCACTAAAGGTTTACGCACATATCTCTCCTTATATGGGCGGTCCAGAAGTTATTCGCAACACTAACGGCGCCGGCGATGGTGCGTTAGCGGCTTTACTGCATGACTTAGCGTCTAATACCTTCCATAAAACTAACGTGCCAGGCTCAAGCAAGCATAAGCGTGATGGTTTGTGCTACTCGTCGTTCTCGCAAATTTGTAAGTACGCTAACCGCGTGGCTTATGAAGTGTTAGCGCAGCATAGCCCAAGGCTTTCTCGTGGCTTACCTGAGCGTGAAGACAGCTTAGAAGAGTCGTACTGGGAACGATAAGCTGAGACGCCCTAACTGGCAATTAGCTAAATAATTTTGAAAGGCATAACTTGGAATTCCCAGTTATGCCTTTTTTGAATCTACTCTGGAATAATATAAGAAGAATGAAGTTATGACTGAATACGAAAAAATGCTCAATGGTGAAGTGTTTGAAGGCGCAGATCCTGAAATTTCAGCGGTACGAGACAATGCCTATTTATTGCAAAAGCAAATTAGCAATAGTTTAGGCTATAGCGAAACCCAGTGCTTGATAAAGCAATTACTCAATAATATCGGTGAAGGCTCTATAGTCAGAGAGCCGTTTAGCTGTGAGTTCGGTAAACAGATCACGATAGGTAAGGGGAGTTTTATCAATATTGGCGCGGTGATGCTAGATGGAGCAAAAATAACGATAGGTAATCACGTAATGATTGGCCCAAGTTGCCAATTTTATACCGCTTCTCATGCTCTAGATCATATGAGTCGCCGCCGCTGGGAGACATTTTGCTTACCGATCACCATTGAAGATGATGTGTGGATTGGTGGCAATGTAGTGATTAACCAAGGTGTGACTATTGGTGCTCGAGCGGTTATTGCCGCTGGTGCAGTCGTAAACAAAGATGTTGCGCCCGATAGTATGGTTGGCGGCGTACCAGCAAAACTAATTAAGATGTTGAAATAGTTTTTAAACGTTTTCTTAGTTTAAGTAATGCCGAACCGATTTGATAATTTAGAAAGTTAGAAAGTTAGAAAGTTAGAACGTTAGCAAGTGAATGGTCTAGTGCAGAACATCAAAAGGGCGCCAATAGGCGCCCTTTTTGTTAGTCGCGAAACGATTAATTAGCGATTTAACTTATTCTCTTCAGCATGAACTTGAGCGTTGAAACCTGGAGCCACTTTACCCGCTTGAGTATCGTTGAACACCTCTTCATTAAACTCGTTTTCAGACTTGGCAATCACCACTGTCGCTACGGTATCACCAGTGACGTTAACCGCAGTTCGTACCATATCCAGTAATCTATCGACACCGATAATCAGCGCGATACCTTCAACTGGCAGACCGACTTGGTTAAGGACCATGGCAAGCATGATAAGACCCACACCTGGAACACCTGCCGTACCGATAGAAGCAAGTGTTGCCGTAACAACAACCATGGCGTAATCGGTGATGGTCAGTTCGATACCAAATACCTGAGCAATAAATACGGTTGCCACACCTTGCATGATCGCGGTGCCATCCATGTTAATGGTTGCACCAAGTGGTAGGGTGAAAGAGGCAATTTTATTGTCCACACCCATACGGTGCTCTGCAGTCTCAATGGTCACAGGTAATGTGGCATTAGAGCTTGCGGTGCTGAAAGCAAATAGCTGTACGTCGCGGATTTTGCGGATAAAGGTGAATGGATTCAGTCCAGAGAACACTTTAAGTAGTGTTGGATAAACAACGAACGCGTGGACAAGCAATACACCCAGTACCACGAAGAAGTATTTAACGACACTGCCAAAGGTTTCCATACCCAGAGTGAGCGCAAGTTTTGCCATCAGAGCAAAAACACCGTAAGGAGCAAGCTGCATGATCAACGTAACAACGCGCATGATCACTTCGTTAAGGTCGTTAAACAGCGCAGCAACGCGAGCACCACGCTCACCGATATGCGAGATAGCAAAACCGAAGATCACCGCAAAGATGATGATCTGAAGCATGTTGCCTTCACTCATTGCGTGTAATGGGTTAGTCGGTACTAGGTTGATGATGACGTCCGATAGACTCGGCGCCTGTTTAACATCGAACTGCATCCCCTCCGTTACCATGCTGGCATTGCCGGGATGAACGGCAATAGCAATTAGAATCGCCATCGAAAGGGCTATCGCGGTTGTAAATAGATAAAACGCGATTGTCTTACCACCTAAACGACCCACTTTTGAAGGTTCACTTAAGGAGCAGGTACCACAGACTAATGAAACAAATACGAGGGGAACAACAAGCATTTTTAAACTTGAAATAAAGATTGTGCCGATGACATTTAGAAAGCCCTCGGTGATGTACTCTTTGACAAAATCACTCTCTGGAAACAGATTGCGTAATAACAGCCCGAGAATAATACCGGTAAACATACCGATAATAATCTTACTCGTGAGGCCGAGTTTTTTGGTTTTCGTAGCAGACATAGTGCTTCCTGTATAATTTTTATGCTTTCAATTTGCGTTCTAAAGCCTAGCAAGAAAGTGACAGCGAGGAAATGGGGTAAAAGTTAAGTTTTGCCGTGTTCTTGCAAATAAATAGATGTTTATTGTGGAAAAGTTATGGGAAAATTGTGTAATGTGGGGTGCTGGGTAACCTAAGCGTTATCAAAAATAATAATCTGAGTAACAGGGAGCCTGACAATGAAGTCAGCTTATAGCATTTTTATTGCTTTTATATGGTCATTTCTTCTCGTTGGTTGTAGTGGTGGAGGTAGTATTTCTGAAGATGAGGATGGGGGAAGTACTCCGGACCCAACGACGATTTCAATAGAGCTAAGCACAACCAATTCGCTTATTTCGGTTGCAGAAAATGCACAGATAACAGCTAAGGTGACCGATTCAAATGGGGCTGCGGTTAGCACGTTAGTCTCGTTTTCATTAAATAATGCAACCTATGGCTCTTTCGATCCTGCCACTGGTGAAGTCTCTACAGATAATGAAGGTAATGCCGTTGTTACTTTAAGCACTGCTTCTATTAATACTGGCGCTACAGTTACAGCTAAAACCTCAACTGGAGAAACAGCAAGTATTAATGTGACCATGGTTGGTGACGGTGGTGATGCTGGAAATGGCCCTTCAGTGTCTATAACGCTAACGGATGAAAATGGTGAGCCGACATCAGGGATCAGTAGTTTATCGCCTGGATTTTTAGTTGCTAATGTTACTGGACTTTCTAAAGAAACCATTGTGACTTTCACTACAAGCCGTGGTGAGATCCCTATCAACACCGCAGTTACTGAAGATGGAAAAGCAAGGGTACAAATCCTAGCGGGCGCAGAACCAGGGGCCGCTAATGCAATTGTTACGTTATTATCAGGTGAAAGCGCTAATTTAGCATTTACTATTGGGGCAACCAACGTCCTCATGGGAAGTGGTACACCGTTTGAGTCTGGTGTGGCGTCAATTACCCCTGTCAGTGTATCTGCAGGTGGTACGTCGAGCATTTCTGTGACTTTGCAAGATGATCAAGGCAAGTTGTTCACTGAACCTGCTGAAGTAATGTTTTCATCTATCTGCTCAGCTAAAGCATCTCCTGAAGCTGAAATTAGCTCACCTGTTATTGCCGTTAATGGGGTTGCGACCAGTACGTATCTTGCAAAAGGTTGTGTTGGGGAAGATACAGTTAACGTTAGTGCTAATGTAGGCGGTAAAGCATTAACGGCGTCAGCTAAGTTGACTGTATTACCTGCAAGCGTCGGTAGTATCTATTTTGTTGAAGCATTACCTGAAAGTATTCGTTTGAAAGGCACTGGTGGTTCTGAAGCATCAACAGTTAAATTTAAAGTACTGGATAGTAATGGCACTCCTGTTACTAACCAGCTAGTAAACTTCTCTCTAAACACTGAAGCCGGTGGAATTGAACTTAGCCCTGATAACGCAAAAACTGATGCAAATGGTATCGCTCAAACCGTGGTTAACTCAGGGACAGTGGCAACCTCGGTAAGAGTGACTGCCGTTGTTGATGGTAAAACACCTGAAATATCCAGTCAGTCAAACTTGCTCGTGATTTCAACAGGTTTGCCAGATCAAGACAGTTTCTCTTTATCAGTTGATAATGCGAGCCCTGAAGGCTGGGATTATGATGGGACTGTAGTTAATGTAACCGCAAGGCTTGCGGATGCCTTTAATAACCCTGTACCAGATGGAACGGCGGTATCGTTCACGACAGAAGGCGGCTCAATCGACCCATCTTGTGTAACGTTAAACGGCGTTTGTTCAGTAAAGTGGACCAGCCAAAACCCAAGACCTACTGGGGCAATACTCGATAGTGCTCCTTCTGAATCACCAAAGTTGGGCCAGCCCTATGGTGGTCGCGTCACTATTCTTGCTACCGCTATTGGTGAAGAATCATTCCCTGATACCAATGGTAATGGACGTTTTGATGCAGCCGAAGTTTCCGACTTTGAAAACAAGCCAAACGTTTCAGGTAATAGCTATGATCTGGCTGAAGCATTTGTCGATCATAACGAAGACAGCGTTTATAACCCAGAAACAGCTGGTGAAGACGGCGGTGATTTAGAAACATTCGCTGACTTCAATAATAATAGTGTATTCGATGGTGCCGATGGTCTATATAACGGTAGTTTATGTGCACTTGATGCCAATGGTACAGCGCACTCTGGCTGTTCAATGACAAGTAAATCATTAAACGTTAGAGCCAGTGCTGTTATCGTGATGGCTGGCAGTGATGCTTATTCATCGACTCCTGTCATTTCTGATAGCTGTATTGATAAGCCAGGTGAAGACGATTCATGTGATGGCCTAAACGATAATAATACGCTCGATATTTTTGGTAAATCGACAGGTGGCGTATCGATTATCGTCAGTGATTTACACAACCAGCCTTTACCATCTGGTACCACTTTGACCTTCAAGCCATCAGTTGGCAGTTTGGCAAGCAATGGCACATTTACTGTTGCTTCGACTAATAAAAATGGTGCCTTGTCGTACAGTGTTGTGATTAAAGGTGCTGATGAGCCTGAATCCGGCACGCTAGTGATAGAAGCTGTTACGCCAAAAGGCGATTTAACTCTGATTGCGACGATACCAATGACTATTCATTAATGGATAGTTACCGATATTTGTGAGTATAAGCTCTAACTAAAAAGCCTTGCGATAGCAGGGCTTTTTTCATCTGAGAACAAGTTCTATCAGTTGGGCTTCAAAATAGATGTCGCTATCGCAATGGCATCTCTGTTGGCGATTAAGCGATGCCTAACTTAAAAACACAGGTGAAATGTTTACCAAATAGCTTGCTAAATAAGGAGGCTGTTTCTGCGGGAAATGGAGTGAGCAGTTGTAAAGTCATAAAAAAAACCACCGTAAATGTGGTTTTTTTATGTCTACTATAAAAGAGAAATAATCTTATCTTTGGAACTGATAAACGCTACCTAGCTTCATAATTTGCGTCAGCTCATCGAGGGCGGTACGTGACTCGATAATAAGTTGCGGGTCGGCTAAGTCTTCAACTAACAAACGATCACGGTAATGTTTATCTACCCACAGGTTTAAGCGAGTAAACAGCGCGTCGTTCATTAATGTATGTTGGTTTACCGCGGCAACTTCATTTTGGTTCATTGCAACACGTAAACGCAAACATGCTGGACCACCGCCATTTTGCATGCTCTGCTTAACATCGAAGTAGAGCACTTGCTTAATTGGCGTATCGAGTGTCACCAACTCATTTAAATAAGCAAATACCGCTGGATTTTCTTGGCAGTTTGTCGGCGCAATAATTGCCATCTCACCAGAAGGCAAGGTCACAACTTGAGTATTAAATAGGTAGCTTTTCACAGCATCTTGAATCGCCACCTTAGAGGTAGGAACCTCTATGAAGTGTAGGGCCGAGTCACCAAACTTGTTTTTGATTTCAGTCAGTTTTGCCTGAGTGTTTAAAAAGGCTTGCTCATGGTAGAAGAGCACATTTTGGTTACCAACAGCAATCACATCGTTATGGAATACGCCTTGGTCAATGACATCAGGGTTTTGCTGAATGTAGACTGTGCCGTCATCATCTAATTGGTGTAGACGCGCAACCGCTTGTGAGGCCTCGAGAGTTTGGCGTGCTGGAAATTTTTGCGGCTTTGGCGCTGATGGATTTGTGGCTTCTTGGCCATAGACAAATAGCTCAACACCGGCATGTCCATATTCACTGCAAAGACGGGTATGGTTAGCTGCACCTTCATCACCAAAGCTGCTATGTTCTGGAAGATGTTGGTGATGTTTGAAATAACGGCTATCGTTAAACGTAGCTTGAAGTATGTTACCCGTCGTCGTAGGTTCAATACTGCGGTGTAATTTGTCGACAAGATTAGCTGGGGTAAAGTGCAATTTACCATCATGGGTGTCAGCACTAGGAGATACGGTTGCAGCATTAGCTGTCCACATGCTTGATGCACTGCAGCATGCACGTAGAAGCGCAGGAGCTTCTTTCGCTGCTTTGTTGAGGATTTCAGCATCTGTGCCTGAAAAACCAATTCTACGAAGTGTGTGTAAGTCTGGGCGCTCTTGAGGGGCAAGCATGCCTTGAACTAAACCGAGATCGGCTAGCGCTTTTGCTTTTTTGAGCCCTTGTTTAGCAGCATCTTTTGGGCTTGAGGTCGCAGCGGCGTTATTTAATGAGGCGACGTTACCAAATGATAAACCAGCGTAATTGTGCGTTGGCCCAACGAGTCCGTCGAAATTCGCTTCAAAATGCTTCATTCTTGTTTTCCTTAAGGGTAGCTCAGGTTGTGATATCTTTTCTGAGTTGTAATTATTATGGCCAGTATACTTAAGCGACAGTGCCGCACAAGCGAGTTTAAATTGACAAAAACACTGAATTTGAATCGAAATGCACAACTATGACTTGCTTGATGACTAATAATGAAATATTAGTTTTTAAATACGCACTAATTTTTTTCACATTTATTTCAAAAATGGTTAAAAATTGATACTCCAGTACAAATAAAAGAGGGATTAGCTTGAAACTCTGTACACAACCCTCTATATATGGAGCCAATTTTCCGATTTTTGAGACTCGTTGGCGCAAATTAATCTATGGGTAAATCGCTAGTAATCGTCGAATCACCGGCCAAAGCCAAGACTATTAATAAATATCTAGGCAAAGATTTCATCGTTAAGTCGAGTGTAGGTCACATCCGTGATCTGCCTACATCATCGAGTTCAGACGCTAAAGTTGTCAGTAAGACAGCTGCTGAAGTCAAAAAGATGTCTCCAGAGGAGAAGGCTGAGTATAAGAGTTTAAAAGCGAAGCAAGCTTTAGTTGCGCGCATGGGGGTCGATCCAGAAAAAGGCTGGAAAGCAAAGTATCAAACCTTACCTGGCAAAGAGAAAGTCGTTAAGGAACTCCAAACTCTGGCAGCATCTGCTGACCATATCTATCTCGCAACCGATTTGGATAGAGAGGGAGAAGCGATTGCTTGGCATCTACAACAAGTGATAGGTGGCGATGAGTCTCGTTATCAGCGAGTGGTATTTAACGAAATTACCAAGACCGCGATTCAAGACGCATTTAGCCAGCCATCGGTGCTCGATACCAATATGGTCAATGCACAACAGGCGCGTCGCTTCTTAGACCGTGTTGTTGGCTTTATGGCTTCTCCACTATTGTGGAAGAAGGTTGCCCGTGGTCTATCTGCTGGGCGTGTACAGTCTGTTGCTGTTCGCCTTGTGGTTGAACGCGAAAGCGAAATTAAAGCCTTCGTTCCAGAAGAGTTCTGGGATGTTCACGCTGAGCTCAACACCTTAACCGACGACTTGCTAAAAATGCAGGTGGTTAAATTCCAAGGTAAGGCGTTTAATCCTGTTAATGAAACTGAAGCACAAACTGCGGTTAGTCAGTTATCTCAGTCTAGCTTCGTGGTTGCTGCTCGTGAAGACAGAGCAACGTCAAGCAAACCATCGGCACCTTATATTACATCGACGTTACAGCAAGCAGCGAGTACTCGCTTAGGCTTTGGTGTTAAGAAGACCATGATGATGGCGCAGCGCTTATATGAAGCGGGCCACATTACCTATATGCGTACCGACTCGACCAACTTAAGCCAAGAAGCACTCGATAGCGTACGTGAGATGATTGGCAACGAATATGGTGACAAGTACCTACCTGAATCACCTATTCGTTATGGCAGTAAAGAAGGCGCACAAGAGGCTCACGAAGCGATCCGTCCTTCAAATGTGAAAGTGAGTGCTGCGTCTCTATCAGACATGGAGCGTGACGCACAGCGTCTATACGAGCTCATTTGGCGTCAGTTTGTCTCTTGTCAGATGACTCCTGCAAAATATGATGCGACTCGCCTGACTGTACAAGCAGGTGATTACGAGCTTAAAGCAACGGGTCGTACTCTTCGTTTCGATGGTTGGACTCGCGTTCAGACTGCCATTAAGAAGAAAAACGAAGAAGACAACACATTGCCATACGTGGCACAAGGTGATGCCGTTACGCTGCAAGAGTTACAGCCTAAGCAGCATTTTACTAAGCCGCCAGCGCGTTACAGCGAAGCCTCTCTAGTTAAAGAATTAGAAAAGCGTGGTATTGGCCGTCCGTCTACTTACGCTACGATTATTTCAACTATTCAAGACCGTGGTTATGTGAAAGTTGATAACCGTCGTTTCTTCGCTGAAAAAATGGGTGAAATCGTTAGTGATAGCTTAGTGGGTAGCTTTGAAGATCTAATGAGTTACGACTTCACTGCAAGCATGGAGCAAACATTAGATGATGTTGCTCAAGGTAAGCTTGAGTGGAAAAAAGTACTCGATGGTTTCTATAAAGACTTCACTAAGCAATTAGAAGTTGCAGAATTACCACCGGAAGAGGGTGGTATGCGCCCGAACGAAATGGTGATCACCGATGACATCAAGTGTCCAACCTGTGGACGCCCGATGGGCATTCGTACCGGTACGACAGGTGTATTCTTAGGTTGTTCTGGTTATGCACTACCGCCAAAGGAGCGTTGTAAAACAACGTTGAACTTAACGCCTGGTGAAGAGGCTGTGAGTAGCGGTGAAGACGCTGAAACAGAAGCCCTACGTGCTAAGCATCGTTGTGGCATTTGTGGCACTGCCATGGATAGTTACCTAATCGATGAAACCCGTAAGTTACACGTATGTGGTAATAACCCAACGTGTAATGGATATGAGGTTGAAGCGGGTCAGTTTAAGATCAAAGGTTACGAAGGACCGATTATTGAGTGTGATCGTTGTGGAAACGATATGGAACTTAAGAACGGTCGTTTCGGTAAGTACTTTGGTTGTACAAACTCTGAGTGTAAGAACACGCGTAAGCTGCTTAAGAGTGGCGAAGCTGCGCCGCCAAAAGAAGACCCAATTCACTTACCTGAGCTTAAGTGTACCAAGTCTGATGCATATTTCGTATTAAGAGACGGTGCAGCGGGGATCTTCCTAGCAGCGAGTACCTTCCCTAAATCACGAGAGACTCGTGGTCCATTAGTGGAAGAGCTTGTTAAGTACCGTGATCTGTTATGGCCTAAGTATCAATACCTAGCCGACGCGCCAGTGGCTGATGATGATGGTAATCTTGCGTCTGTACGCTTTAGCCGTAAGACTAAAGAGCAGTACGTTGCAACTGATGTTGATGGTAAGGCGACTGGCTGGACATCAAAGTATGTTGATGGCAAGTGGGTGACTGAGGCAAAAGCTAAGCCAAAGCCGAAGGCCAAAGCAAAACCTAAAGCCAAACCAAAAGCTAAGGCGACCAAAGCCGAGTAATTGGTTTAAAGCGCGATAAGAAGTCATAAAAAAGCCCCGGATCAGCGGGGCTTTTTTTGTGTTCATCTTAAGTGCCAGTAACTGTTCATTCGTCACTGTTTATTAGTAACGTGACATTAAAATTGCTTAGTAAAGGTGTTCCGTTGGGCACTTAAATCAAACATAAGCTTTTGAATTACCATTTCTTCTTAGGCTGGAACAAGACATCGATATCATCGTCATCTTCTTTGGTTCTGATAGAGACAGGTTGAGCCGATTTCTGAGCGCCAGTGATCTCTTCAAGCATCGCCTTGGCTTCTTCTACTTTACGACCGATAAACGGATCATTTGGAGTCTGTGCCTTAATCGTATGTAGGGTTGCTAAGGCCTTAGTGACCATCTGTTTGGCTGAACCATACTGCTTCATAAAGCAGGCCGCTCTTCCTCTGCCCAGCATCGAATCTACGTTGATACGTAACTGTAGGCTATCGATGCGCTGCTCTTCTTGACTAAAAACGCTTGGTTCAACTTTGCCCTTATTATGTTCGGCGCGAAGAATCGCTTTCATCTTTTTAAGTGTCTGTACCAGAGTCAATATTTGACGGTCACTGTCTGGTAAGCGAAATTGTTCGATAGCTGCAGCAGGCTTAGGTGCAGCCTGAAGCGATTGGATCTGGCCACGTAAATCAATTAAACGACGTTCATAATCGCTACTTTGGTTACGAGCAAGCGGCAGTGCACTAGTCAATGCATCTTCAACTCTTCGATAAAGAACAAGAATGATACTCGAAGAGCAAGGGATGAGCCCGGTATTGGACAACACTTCCTCAGTTTCATCTATTACTGCGCGATGACGTGCCAGTTCGCTACGTCGTTCAGACTCGATACGCGCTTTATGTTGCTGAATGATGCTAATTACGATCACCAAGAGTAATAAGGTGCCGAGTAAGATCAAGACTGATGCAAATATCATAGCAAAACCAATAAGTGTACAATTCAACTAATGCTACTATAAATCAATATTCTAGGGTAGTAATCTTCATCATGCATTCTCTATAATCTCTTCGCAGAGATTAACTATTGTGCTATATTCCATTTGATTTAATTATGGCGTTGTACTATAACCAATAATTATACTCGAATGGATCATAACTCATATATTAGACAGGTTTTTAGCCTGCTCATCGGAAGGATATAAGATGAAGTTGCAGCAACTTAGATATATTGCTGAGGTTGTAAATCACAATCTCAATGTTTCTGCTACAGCAGAAAATCTGTATACATCTCAGCCGGGTATAAGCAAACAAGTGCGAATGCTTGAAGATGAACTTGGGATCCAGATTTTTGGTCGCAGTGGTAAGCATTTAACCCATGTTACGCCAGCAGGTCAGCAAGTGATCAACATCGCCAACGACATTCTCGGTAAAGTTGAGAGCATCAAGAAAGTGGCTGAAGAGTATACTAAGCCTGATCAAGGTGAGCTCAACATCGCGACTACAGATACCCAAGCAAGGTACGCTTTACCGCATATCATTCAAGGTTTTATCGATCGCTATCCAAAAGTTAATTTACATATGCATCAAGGTACGCCGTCACAGATAAGTGAGTTGGCCGCAAGAGGCGATGCCGATTTTGCGATAGCGACTGAAGCCATGCACCTCTACAGTGACTTGATCATGTTGCCTTGTTATCACTGGAATCGTTCGATAGTCGTAACACGTGATCATCCGCTGGCGGCGAGAAGCAATATTAGTATCGAAGATCTCGCACATTTCCCATTGGTTACTTATGTTTTTGGTTTTGACCGTGCGTCAGAAATTGAAAAATCTTTTAACCGCGCAGGGCTCGAGCCTAGAGTGGTCTTCAGTGCGACCAGTGCCGATGTGTTAAAAACCTATGTCAGACTTGGGCTAGGCGTGGGTGTTATCGCCTCTATGGCGATTGATGAGCATATGGATAAAGATCTAGTGGCCATTGATGCAAGCCATCTATTCGCCCATAGCACCACAAAGATTGGTTTCAGGAAGGGGAACTTCCTGCGTACGTATATGTATGACTTCATCGAGCATTTTGCGCCGCATTTGACTCGACCAGTGGTAGAGCAAGCCGTTGCGCTAAGAGACGCCCAGCAGATTGAAGCTATGTTTGCCGATATAGAGCTCCCAGTTAGGTAGTCTCTCACTTTAAACCATAAAAAAAACCTCGCGATTGCGAGGTTTTTTTATGTTTAAAAGCTTTGGCAGCGAAGAAAACAAAAACGAGTGATTAACACTCTACAATATTCACAGCAAGACCACCTTTGGCAGTCTCTTTATACTTACTGCGCATATCTTTACCGGTATCCATCATGGTCTTAATCACCTTATCGAGTGAGACTTTATGGTTACCATCGCCACGCATTGCCATGCGTGAGGCGTTAATCGCTTTTACCGCTCCCATAGCGTTACGCTCAATACAAGGAACTTGTACAAGGCCGCCTACAGGGTCACAGGTTAAGCCTAGGTTATGTTCCATGCCGATTTCAGCTGCATTCTCAACATGCTCAACCGTGCCGCCCATGATTTCGGTCAGTGCTGCAGCTGCCATAGAGCACGCTACACCAACCTCACCCTGACAGCCTACTTCAGCGCCAGAGATAGAAGCATTCTTCTTATAAAGAATACCAATGGCTGCTGCAGTGAGTAGATAGCGACTACAAACATCTTGGTCGACTTCTTGAACGAACATATCGTAATAACATAGTACTGCAGGAATGATCCCCGCCGCGCCGTTAGTCGGTGCAGTAACAACACGGTCGCCAGCAGCATTTTGCTCGTTCACAGAAAGGGCAAATAGATCGACCCAATCCATAGCCGTTAGCGGGTCAACGCAGTTCTTGCCTTCGGCTTTTAAACGGCGATGTAGCGAAGGAGCACGGCGTCGAAGTTTCAGGCCACCGGGAAGGATCCCTTCTTTTTGGTAACCGCGTTCGACACAGGTCTTCATGGTTTGCCAAATTTGCCACAATTGATCATTGATCTCGTCGGCGTTGGCAATGCTGAGTTCATTCATCATCATGAGTGATGAAATACTGAAACCGTTTTCAGTACAGAGCTCAAGCAGTTGTTGTGCCGAGTCAAAATCAAAAGGTGCGGATTTTATCGGTGCAGCTGGTGATGCATCTTGTGCTTTAATTTCATCTTCATCGAGAATGAAGCCACCACCTACAGAGTAATAGGTGCGCTCATAAATGCATTCACCGTCCTTATAGGCATATAAAGTCATGGCATTGGCATGAGCAGGAAGGCTTTTACGTCTGTGGTAAGTGATGCCGTCTGCGCGGGTAAAGAGCACTTCACGTCCGCTTGCAAGTGTTAGCTGCCCGGTGTTTTTTACTTGCTCTAAAATGCCATCAATGCTGTCAGTGTCTACTGTTTCAGGTGCCTCTCCCATAAGCCCTAAAATGACGGCCTTGCCAGTGCCGTGCCCTACACCCGTTTGCCCTAACGAGCCAAACAGCTCTGAACGTAATTCATCAACGCTGTCGAGAATATTTAACTGCTGTAATTGCTCAATAAAAACGTTACCCGCTTTCATTGGACCTACAGTATGAGAACTTGACGGCCCGATGCCGATTTTGAACATGTCGAATACACTAATCATGCTAAACCTTTATTGCTCTAGTCGTTATAGTTATGACCAACTTCACTAAGAGATGAGGTAATGGAGGAATGCCCATTATCTTGGTATATTTCACTTATTGAGCGTGAAAATACTATGCTTGATGTTAATCTTAGTCGCTTGAATTAATTGGTGTTAAAAAGTATCCCATACTTTAGCTTTTTCTCTATCATTAGTTTTTTGTATGCAATTTCCACACATTAGATAATCTAATTAAATGTTGGATGTGCTAATGCTGATTTTTTGTTTTTAAATTTGTGCTAAGTCTTGTTTAACCAGCGTTTATTTAAGAATTTTGCGTTCAAGCGATAGAATGTGTTTTTTAAGTTTTGCTAGGTTAGATTTTAAAGAGATTAAAAATTTAGAGGGTTATATGAGTTATTTGATGTTAGATATCGAGTCAACGGAGCTGAGTGCTACGGAATCATCGCAGTTAACTCACCCCATGATTGGCGGCTTAATTTTGTTTAGTCGTAATTATGTCAGCAGGACTCAGTTGAGCACCCTCATTAAGTCAATACGTGCTATTCGCCCAGATATTTTGATCGCAGTCGATCATGAAGGTGGCAGAGTGCAACGGTTTAGAGAAGGGTTTACTGTGTTACCAGCTATGGGAGATATTCTTCCCGCTGCCAAAGGCGATATGGCGCAGGCAAAGAGCTGGGCTACCGAGCTTGGTTACTTGATGGCGATAGAATTGCTTGCAGTCGATATCGATTTAAGCTTCGCGCCAGTATTGGATTTAAATGGTGTTAGCCAAGTGATAGGCACTAGAAGTTTCAGTCCAGACAAGGGGGAGGTTGCCGAGCTTGCGAGTGCCTTTATTGATGGCATGGAGCAAGCGGGTATGTGCGCAGTGGGTAAGCATTTTCCAGGTCATGGCAGCGTTGAAGCTGACTCTCATATCGCGAAACCGGTTGATGAGCGCACTCAAGATGAGATTTTTGCCAATGATATGCAGCCGTTCAAGACGCTTATCGCTAAAAATCGATTACAGGGTATCATGCCTGCTCATGTGATTTACCCTAAGGTGGATAGCCAGCCTGCGGGTTTTTCTTCATTTTGGCTACAAGATGTATTGCGTAAGCAGCTAGCCTTCAACGGGGTGATTTTCTCCGATGATCTAGGCATGAAGGGCGCGGCGGTTGCGGGTGGTTACACCGCTAGGGCCCAGGCAGCACTCGATGCAGGCTGTAATATGATTCTAGTTTGTAACGATAGTCTCGGGGCAACTGAGGTACTAAATGGTGTTAATTGGCCCGATGTAACCACGAGCTTGAGTGCTAACCTGTTAAAACCGGATCAGAGCCGAGTGGCCAAGGCCTTAGAAGATAGCGCTCGCTGGGAGCGGGCTAAGGCCATCGCGCAAAGTTTGATTTAGCGCAACGCGCAAGCAAGTTTGGCTTGTTAGCTTAGCAGTTAATAATATACGTGAAAATTTTTGGAGGACGAGAATGATCCTTTATCTTCATGGGTTTGATGCAACAAGCCCAGGTAATCATGACAAAATGCGTCAGTTACAGTTTATTGATGATGACGTGCGCTTGGTCAGTTATAGCACCTTGCACCCTAAAAATGATATGCAGTACTTACTAAATGAAGTCAGTAAGCAGATCGCCTCTTCAGAGGACAAGTCGCCTTTGATTATTGGGGTGGGTTTAGGGGGATATTGGGCAGAGCGGATCGGATTTTTAAATGGCATTAAATCGGTGCTCATTAATCCTAACTTGCTGCCTCAAGATAATATGGTTGGTCAGATTGACCGTCCTGAAGAGTACGCTGACATTGCTAACAAGTGTGTTAAGGATTTTCGCGCCTTAAATACGGGCAAAGCACTGTGCATCTTGGCGCGTCAGGATGATGTTAATGACAACCCCAAAGTAGAATCCACACTAAAAGATTATTATTCGATAGAGTGGGACGAAGAGCAGCAGCATAAGTTTGTCTCGCTAGCGGGTCAGCTGCAACGCATTAAGGCGTTCAAAGCGAGCTAGTCTCGTTGTTAAGTTTTTAAGAACCATCAATAGCAATTAGGTTATTGGTGGTTTTTTTATCTCTATTACATTAGAAGAAAAGAAGAACCATGGTTTGTTTATTCATAGCGCTTAATTAGTGGAGATTGAGCTATCGCTGCTTAATGTCATTGCAAATATGAGCTTACTCTTTGCTCATGACAGTGCTTTAGGCTATGTTATTTCTAATACACTGAGGTTGTTTTTAATCTGAAATAATCACGATTTGCCTAGACTCGGTGCTTAACGAGTAGAGTCTTTCGTACAAGGAATGTGTTATGAAACGCGTCATCATTAAAATTTACGGTAAGGTACAAGGGGTTTCTTATCGTGACAATGCACTTGTTCAAGCAAATACATTAGGAGTGACGGGGTACGTGAGTAACCTAAGTGATGGTTCGGTGCAGATCTTAGCCCAAGGAGGTCATCCTGCGGTGGATAAGCTTATTAGTTGGTGTTATATCGGCTCACCCATGTCTCGGGTAGAAGAGGTGATTGTTGAAGAGGACGAGGCAGATGATATCTACCTCGACTTTTCAATTACTCAGCTTTAATACGCTGTCTGTGGCAATGTCGCGACTTCATCTGCCTGCTTGTAAGTCATTGCGCTTGGTTGCTGCATTTTTCTAATCTGAATGATCATGCCCATTTTAGGGTGATCAAAGTAATGAACTTCATCACTACGTACTCTGCGGTTTTGTTGCATCTCAATGGCGTAGAGGTAAGGTTTCGTCACTTCTTGAGCCGATGTGTCTTCTCCACTCCCTTCAGCACTTTTAACTGCACTTGGGCTCATTAGGGGCTCATTTTGTGTCAGAGTTATCGTCTTATTACCTTCTTCGCGTAAGGTGAAGTTCGTTTCAATAAACAGATAATGCTGTAGATAAATATTTATCGTCCCATCAAGCTTCCAGACAGGTTTTTGGGTGTCACTTGAGAATTGACTCTCCATAAAGTCGAAGTTGCCAAACTCTGCAGCGTTAGTGTTAACTTCAATCGGCTGCCCGTTAAACTCATACTGCTCTGAGTAGTCATGTCCCGAGTATAGCTTGACAGGGATCGACTGGCTGCGAGGGAGCATTGATTGCTGCCATGTCATATGCAAAAGGCTCGTGGTGCCTTTTTCACGAGAAATTGTCGCGATAATATCTTTGAATTGACTTTGCGTCTCGGCTAGCAATACCGCACCATCACCTAAATGCGCAACGGCAGGTCGCGGTGCGGCAATTTGCATCGGTACATCGGCCAAAGCTTTATGATTAGCTTTGCTAAGCTGCTCATTACAGTTCACGCTATCGGTTGCCCAATCGCTTGAAGTACAGCCGTTTAGTCCCATACTAACAGCGGTTAAATCGGTGCTGACCATAGGAGTTATAAAGTCGACAGTCTTGCGCGTACGAGTCTCTGCGGCTTTCGTAGGCCACTGCTCAACACTCGGAGCTGTGCGCTCAAAGAGATAGACTTCTACCTCAAACCAACGCTCTTCTGCGGCACTAACAGCAGTCGATAAGCTGGATAAAAGGCTAACAGCTAAAGCTGCGCTTAGCTTGTTTTTAGATAGTCTTAACACGGTTATTCTCCAAGACGATGTTGAAACAACTGCTCAATTAACAGTTTAAGTAGTGCGAGCCTGTCTTTAGCTGTTTCAGAAGGCATAGCAAATTTTAGCTTATTGGGCCCGTCCATTCGATATAGTTGGGGCTGGCTCTGTAGTAATCCGATGATGAAGGTTGGATCAACCTTATTGTTTTCACCGAACTCTATACTACCACCTTTAGCATGCATTTCGATTTTTCTTAAGCCTAACTGTGTGGCCAAATGCTTATAAAGTGTCATCTCCATAAGATTTTTAGTCGCATCGGGTAACATACCGAATCGGTCAATCAACTCAACTTTCATTTCATCAAGCGCTTTTGCGGTTTCGCAGTTAGCAATTCGCTTATAAAGAGATAGACGAATATTCACATCACCCACGTAATCTTCAGGCAGTAGCGCAGGGATCCGTAGCTCGATTTCACATTGATGACGCAACATCTGGTTTAGCGACGGCTCTTTACCTTGCTTAAGTGATTTCACCGCATCCTCTAACATCTCCATGTAGAGGGTAAAACCAATCTTGGAGATATGACCGCTTTGCTCATCGCCGAGCAACTCACCAGCGCCGCGAATTTCCAAATCTTGGGTGGCAAGCATAAATCCCGCGCCAAGATCTTCTAACGCCCCGATGGCTTCTAAACGTTTACGGGCATCTTTGGTCATACGCTTTGGATGGGGCGTCATCAAATAGGCGTAGGCTTGATGATGAGAACGTCCCACACGGCCACGTAGCTGATGCAACTGTGCCAGTCCAAAGTTATCGGCCCGTTCAATCACAATCGTATTGGCCGATGGCACATCGATACCGGTTTCGATGATGGTAGTACACACCAACACGTTAAAGCGTTGATGATAAAAATCTGACATTACTCGCTCAAGCTCACGCTCTCGCATCTGGCCATGGGCAGTCACCACCCGCGCTTCAGGTAGCAGGTCACTGATTTCTGCTGCGCGTTTTTCGATGGTCTCAACGCTATTGTGCAGGAAGTAGACCTGGCCACCCCTTAAGATCTCACGTAACAAGGCTTCACGTATTGTGGGTTCATCGTATTCTCTGACGAAGGTCTTTACGGCGAGTCGTTTAGCCGGAGGCGTGGCAATAATCGACAAATCACGCATGCCAGACATAGCCATATTTAAGGTACGTGGGATCGGCGTGGCGGTTAAGGTTAAGATATCGACATTGGCTCTGAGCGCCTTAATCTTCTCTTTCTGTCTCACCCCAAAACGGTGCTCTTCATCAATCACCAGTAAGCCTAAGTTTTCAAACTTAGCCTCAGATTGCAGCAGTTTATGAGTACCGATCACGATATCCACTTTACCGTCTAACAAATCTTTCATGACTTGAGTCTGCTCTTTGGCGGTTTTAAAGCGCGACATCACTTCTATCTTAAATGGCCAGTCGGCAAACCTATCTTTAAAGTTTTCGTAATGTTGCTGGGCGAGTAGGGTGGTTGGTACCAAGATGGCCACCTGTTTGCCATCGTTTACTGCAACGAAAGCGGCGCGCATGGCGACCTCTGTCTTACCAAAGCCCACATCACCACAAACCAATCTGTCCATCGCCGTTGGATTACGCATATCTTCCAGAACGGCTTCGATAGCTGTCTCTTGATCAACCGTCTCTTCATAGGGGAAGCTATTGGCAAACTGCGCGTACTCTTCTTGGTCGATTCGACAAGCCTCACCTGGGCGCGCTTGTCTACGAGCGTACACATCCAGTAATTCGGCTGCGACGTCGCGAATTTTCTCAACCGCTTTCTTCTTCGCCTTAGCCCAGCTTTCATTACCAAGTTTATTTAACGTTGCCTCTTCATCTGGGCCAACGCTATAACGGCTGATTAAATTAAGTGCTGCTACTGGTACATAAAGCTTATCGCCACCTGAGTATTCAAGGACTAAATACTCGGCCACTAAGCCGCCTGTGTCTAAGGTTTCTAAACCTTGATAGCGCGCCACACCATGGTCTAAGTGAACAATAGGCTGGCCGACTTTAAGCTCGGCTAAGTTTTTAACTAGGGCATCACTGCTTATTTGACGTTGTTTATCACGGCGACGACGCTGTGAGATCCGCTGCCCAAACAGTTCAGTTTCACAGATTAAACTGAACTTGCCGCCTGTTTTTTTCTCAATGATGCAGCCTTGAGCAAGGGGGGACACTATGAGTCCCACTTTTGCCTTGCTGGTAACAAACTCATCGAAGTGTGCAAATAGCTTTGGTTTGATATTAATCTTACTTAGCAGCTCTAATAGTGCTTCGCGGCGACCTTCAGATTCGGCGCTAAATAACATTCGCTCGCCAAGGGCGGCGTATTTTTCCAATTCGGCTAAAGGTTGTTTGAGCTTATGATTGGCGCAAATATCCGGTAGCTTGCTGGCTTTAGCATGGACAGCCGTGCCAGTGTAGGCTTCATCCTTAAGGCCAAAGCGAGGATAGCCTTTAAAAGCCGAGAAGATCTGCTCGGTAAGTAGGTATAACTCTTGTGGCGTGAGTAATGGCCTTAATGGATCGACGCGTCTGTCTTCATAGCGCAGCTCTACTTCATGAAGATGCGAGTGAGTCGCCGCTTCAATATCACCTAAGGTGATCAGCTGAGTATTACCCGGTAGATAATCAAACAGGGTTGCGGTCTCATCAAAAAACAGCGGCAGGTAATTCTCAATACCGGCCGGCATGGTCTTCTTACTGACCATCTGATAGATAGAGCCTGGCTCTTTGACCAATACTTCAAAGCGTCGGCGGTATCTTTGCCTAAAGCCTTCAATCGCGGCGTCATCGGTAGGAAACTCTTTTGCCGGTAACAGACGAATTGCATTTATCTCTTTACTCGAACGCTGAGTTTCAGGATCGAAATGTCGAATGGTTTCCACTTCATCGTCGAATAACTCGATTCTAAAGGGTTGGCTCGAACCCATAGGGAAAATATCGATAATCGAGCCACGCACGGCAAATTCGCCATGCTCATAGACCTGCTCGACCACATGATAGCCAGTGTTTATGAGCTGCTCGCGAACATCCATTAGGCGATATTTGTCGCCTTTCTCCAGCATTAATACGTTCCCTGTTAGGAACGATTGGGGCGGCAGGCGCACCATTAGTGTGGTGATAGGGACAATGACAACGGCGTGTTGCGCCTGGGGAATACGCGACAAAGCTTCAAGTCGCTGTGAGACCAAGTCTTGGTGCGGCGAGAAGCTGTCGTAGGGAAGGGTTTCTCTATCGGGAAAAAGCCAGATCGGTATTGATTGCTCACTGAGCAGATAGCCAAGCTCTGTTTCTAGGCTGATTGCGTTAGGCGTATCAGCGGTGACCACTAAGGTAACCCCTAGATGTTGCTTAGCAATATTCGCGATGGTAAGCGCTTGAGCTGCGCCGCCAAGTGTACACAGCGTTTGGGCCAGTTTGGCACTCTTGACCGCTGGTGGAGTCAATACAGAAAAAGCATTCATTAAGGCGAGGAAACAAGTCCAGATAGCAGTAAACTTGCTAAGTATTGTAGAGGCTTGTCTCAGCTCATGCCAGTGAAAATTCTTTTTGGGTTAGCGTGATAACTGTCTTAACTTTAGTTGTTTTTGCTGCAAACTAAGGCTAGCTTTAACCAACTGCTCGACATCGCTATCTTGGATCACACTAAAGCTTAACTCCGCCGCATATTGCGTCATGTTAGATTCATCAGTGTTTTCGACCAGTGAGCAGCCTTTTACTTTAGCCAAGCAGAGCAGGGCGACGAGCTCTTCTTTTATGTGTAGCGTCACCTGAAACACCTGTCCTAGGTCTAGGGGCGTAGGGCTAACAAGAGTGATGCCGCTGCCGCCAAACTGTTTACCGAAGTAATGTGTGCCTTGGTATTCCTCTTTTGCCATGATGTGCTGTAACACCATATCGATTTTACGCGATTGCAATTTTAAAAACTCCACTACGGTTTTTGCATCGTCATCGAGGTGGCGTAGCTGCAGCAGGCAGTCTGATTCGAGGGCTTTCACATCACTAATCAACTGTAAGCTCGTTGGCAACATAACGCTAAGTTGCTCAGATGATGGCAGTGGCTTGGCTTCATCCCAAGGACTCAAATAGACATCAAATGGGTGATTAATACTAAAATAGGCGCTAGAGTCGGTTAACAAGGGGGTTGCCTCTTGTTTTTAGGGGGCTAATACCCCTATTATCGTGCGCATCTTTATGATTTAGCAAGGTTAGACATACAAATGTCTTACAGTTTAATCGAGTATTGGCACTTTTTTGTGAAGCCTTGAGTAATACTTGTCTCGTTTCAGTCGCCGTTTTCTAATGGCAATTGAGCTCTGCATCAGTTGATTTTATTTAGGTTTTTTAATGAATTTTTCATTATCGTTTTATATTGGTTATCGCTACTGGCGATCCCGTAAAGCCAACGCATTCGCATCATTTATTACTATTTTTTCTGTTTCTGGCATTTTACTCGGAGTGGCAGCATTGATTGTGGTCAGCTCGGTGATGAATGGCTTAGAAAATCAGCTTAAACAACGCATTTTAGGTGCGGTGCCGCAATTAACCGTGCACTCACAAACCCCCATCGAAAATTGGCCAAGCCAAGTCGAGAAACTCAGTCAGCTGCCTGGCGTTCAGGGCGCAACCCCAAGCATATCAACCCAAGCCATGGTGCAGTCGCCGAGTAATATTGGTGCCGCGCAGGTGTATGGCATCTATCCTGAGCAGGAAAAAACACTATTGAATACGACTCAGCGAGTCTTTTCAGGAAATTTTGATGCCTTAGAGTCAGGAAAGTACCGAGTTATTTTAGGTGCCGAGTTAGCCCGAAAACTTGATGTTGCACCTGGAGATAAAATTCGCATTCTTAGCGGTGATGGCGTGGTGTACACACCACTTGGTCCGGTTCCGAGTCAACGTAAGTTCACCGTGGCAGGTGTTTTTGAGATGGGCTCACAAGTCGATGGGACTTTGGCTTATGTTCATCACGATGATGCTCAGCGACTGATGCGTCAAAAGTCCGGAGAGGTCAAGGAGCTGCGTCTATATCTAGATGACCCTTTTAATGCTGCCAAAATGGCACCAGAGGTGGTAGCGCAATTTACCACGCCCGTGACCACAACCGATTGGCGTGACACCTATGGTCATCTATTTGGGGCGGTGAAGATGGAAAAGAACATGATGTCTTTGATGCTTAGCCTCATTATTGCCGTTGCTGCCTTTAATATCGTTTCAGCCTTGGTGATGATGGTAGTCGATAAGACAACTGATGTGGCGGTACTTAAGACTCAAGGTTTGACGACTGCGAATGTGATGGGAATTTTTATGATCCAAGGATCGCTCAATGCGGTCATCGGTCTGATCAGTGGCGTGGCCGTCGGCAGTTTACTCACCCTTAACCTCAACACCATTACTCAGGCGCTTGGGATCTCCATTTTGGGCGCGGGGCAAAATTTGCCAGTACAGCTTGAGCTGAGTCAACTGACTTGGATTGTTGTTGGCACCTTAGTGATGACATTGGTTGCCACCGTTTATCCTGCAATTAGAGCGGCTAATGTGCAGCCTGCTACCGCGCTTAGATACGAATAGGCCACGAATAAGATATGAATAGCGAATTAAAAATGAATCAAGAATTACTGCTACAAGTCAGTCACGTTAGCAAACGTTATCAAGAAGGCTCGGTCGATACTCAGGTGTTACACGACGTTGAACTGCAAGTTTTTAAAGGCGAGCAACTTGCGATTGTTGGTAGCTCTGGTTCTGGAAAGAGTACCTTGCTGCATATTATGGGCACCCTAGATAGTCCAACCAGTGGCTGCGTGACTATGCTAGGTGAAGACTTGTATAAACTGTCGAGCCAGCGACAAGCACAGGTACGTAACGAGCACCTTGGCTTTATCTATCAGTTTCACCACCTGTTACCCGAATTTACGGCGCTTGAAAATGTTTCTATGCCGGCGCTTATTCAAGGTAAGAGTCGTAAGCAAGTCGAGGCCAAGGCCAAATCTCTGCTTGAGCGCGTGGGGCTAGCCCATAGATTAAGCCATACTCCGGCCGAAATGTCGGGTGGTGAACGTCAACGAGTGGCGATTGCCAGAGCCTTGATTAACGATCCTAAGCTAGTGTTAGCCGATGAGCCGACAGGTAATCTAGATGCAAATAGCGGCGAAGCTGTTTATGAGCTGATCACCGAGCTTGCTGCACAGCTAGGCACTGCATTTGTTGTAGTGACCCATGATCAAAGCTTAGCCGCCAGAATGGATAGACAGCTGCATATGAAAGATGGTCGTCTAGTGCAAGCTGAGGAACTTAACGGATGAAAGCGTTGTTAGCGATGTGGGTGGGGTGGCGCTTTTACTTCGCCCGCCAGTCGAATCGATTTATTAGTTTTATCTCTTTCGCTTCAACGGCGGGTATTGCTCTTGGGGTTGCGGTGCTGATCGTGGTCTTGTCGGCAATGAACGGCTTTGAAAAAGAGTTAGAGCAGCGCTTATTAGGTGTGGTGTCCCATGGTGAGCTTATTGGTGTTAACGAGCCTATTCATCATTGGCAATCGATAGTCGATGATGCCAATAAGGTACCCGGCATTGTTGCCGCTGCGCCATTTGTGCGTATGCAGGGACTCGTGCAGAAGGTTGGGGGCTTTCAAGGTCTGACCGTACTTGGGATCGATGTCGATACTGAGGCAAGCGTCTCCAATATTAAGCAGTTTATGTCGCCAAAGAGCTGGCAAAGTCTTGCTCAGCAAGACAGTAACAATATCGTCTTAGGTCAAGGCTTAGCTAAGAGTCTCGATTTAAAAGTTGGTCAGTCCCTTAGCCTGTATATGCCCAATATTAATAATCAGTCACAAAATAGGATTGGCGCGGCAAAGAGTCATCGTTTTGTTGTTTCGGGGATTTTTGAACTCGGTGGTGAGCTTGATATGACCACGGCTTATATTCCGATGCAGTATGCCGCCAAGACCTTAAAGCTAGGCGACAATGTTTCAGGTGTGCGCATTAAAGTGGATGATGTGTTTGCCGCACCAAGATTGATCCGCGACTTAGGCTATAGCCAACAGCAGTATGTGTATATTTCTGACTGGACCCGCACTCAAGGTCACCTGTATCAAGATATTCAATTGGTGCGTATGGTGATGTACTTAGTGTTGGCGTTAGTGATTGCGGTGGCCTGCTTTAATATCGTATCGACCTTAGTGATGGCGGTGCGAGACAAGCAGTCTGAAATTGCGATTTTACTTACTATGGGCATGAAAAAAGCATCAATCATGCTGATCTTTATTGTGCAGGGAGCGTTTAATGGTGTTTTAGGTTGTGCCATCGGCGGGGTGTTAGGAACGTTAATTGCCCTGAACTTAAGTGCGATAGCCCGTGGTATTGAGTCGTTGTTTGGCATTCAGCTATTATCTGCCGATGTTTATTTTATTGACTTTTTGCCCTCGCAGCTAAAAGGCGGCGATGTGGTGACGGTCATAGCTCTGGCCTTTGTGATGAGCGTTATTGCTACTTTGTATCCAGCATGGAAGGCTAGCCAGACACCGCCAGCGAGAGCATTAGCGGGTCGGTAGAAGCGATTGATAAATACAGATAAAGCCAGCGGATGCTGGCTTTATTTTTTTACTGTTATTGGTTAAGCCAGGCGAGGGCGTCGGACTCATTATCAAAGTAGCGAGTCTCTCCCGCTATAAACCAGTTACCGATTTTTGAGGCAATCTGTTGCCAGCCCTTATTACCATAAAGCGCAATCTTGACGAACTGATTACCATGTTTTAAGCCTAGCTTTAAATCATCCCAAGCGGCGCTGAGTTCCCAGCCTTCAAGTTCAGTTGCATCAAATAATGCCTTGATTTTTGGTTGTTTGACCTCTGAAAGTGCCGAGTCAATCACTGGCGTAATCGCAAGGTAATCACTATGGGTGAGCTTACCTTTGGCTTTGAGTGTCAGAAAAAACTCATCATTCATTCTCTCGATCCCGATGGAAAATCCATGTCTTAGGGCTGTCATTGCACTCTCCTTGATTAGGTGACTGAGTAGTTAACTTGGTTAACGCTAAGGTTTGTTCTTTAATTCATTCGTTTGCATAAGGAAGATTCAAGCGGTTAGCGGCTAATCACATTGATATCGAATGGTATCGCGTTTATGCTTTCGATCAATTTAGTAACCCGTGTCAGAGCAAACCTGCTTTATGAGTTTGAGCTTAGTATATAAACGTAGAATACGAGCTTAAGATTTTGAGTTTGAATGTAGGTATAGAAGAGCTTGGGCATAAAACCAAGTCAAAAGGAATAATAATGGATCAGCAAGCATATGCAATCGGTGTGAAGGGACAGAAGTGGGGCGAAGCTGAGAAGGCTCAGTGGCTTAATGCTCAAGGAGTTAAACGCCTATACCAAGATGAGGTCGTGACCAAAATTCTTGGGCTTAAAGACCGTTTTGAGGTTTCACAGTATGGCGCTCTTTCCTACGATGTTGAGCGCTACCCGCTGTTTGCTGTGAAGTCGTTAGACTGGGATATGAGTAAGCGAACCATTTTAGTAACGGGTGGTGTCCACGGCTACGAAACCAGCGGTGTTCAAGGCGCAATTCGTTTTATTGAAACCAAGGCGGCAGATTACGCTAAACATTTTAATATCTTAGTGGCGCCTTGTATTAGTCCTTGGGGTTATGAAACCATTAACCGCTGGAATCCCAAAGCGGTCGATCCTAACCGTTCTTTCTATCAGGATAGCCCAGCCGAAGAATCTGCGGCCTTGATGGCGCTTGTAGCGGGACTTGGCGCTGAGGTTTTTGCTCATATCGATCTACACGAAACCACAGATACCGACAACAGCGAATTTAGACCCGCATTGGCGGCGCGTGATGCTGTGGAGCACACCAACTGGAACATTCCAGATGGCTTTTACTTAGTTGGCGATACCATCAACCCACAAGATGCATTTCAAACGGCAATGATTAAATCGGTAGAGCAGGTGACTCATATCGCACCAGCCGATGACGATGGTAAGCTAATCGGCGTCGAATTATCTCAATTTGGGGTGATTAACTATGCGACTAAGGCGTTAGGTTTATGTGCAGGCGTGACAGATGCAAAATATGTCACCACAACAGAAGTCTATCCAGACAGCCCATTATCAGATGCTGAAAACTGCATTGTGGCGCAGGTCGCTGCGATAACCGGTGGACTGGATTACTTGCTGAGCCTGTAGCTTTTGCTGCTTAGCTGTGACCCTAGGCTTTGGTTTATGGCTTTGGTTTATGACTCTAGTTTAAGGTTCTAGTTTAGCATTTTGCAGTAACAAGGGCGGCTTTATCACAATAGCCTCGTCATATAGACGAGGCTTTTTTATGCCTGTATTTTCATCATGTTGAAGAAATGTATTTGAAGTAAAAGGTCACTTTAAGTTAACCTGATTGCGATAATAATGACAAAAAACAGCAAAAGGAAATTTGCTCATGAGTATAGTTTTAGCTACCTCAGCTTTTGCTTTATCTCTCTCAGTACTTGCGCCTTTTAACGGTGATTCATCGGTGCTTATTGAAAACCCCAATGTTATCCAGCAGCAGGATTGCTTCAGCGGAACGTTCTCCAGCTACAATGTTTGGCAAAAAAATATTAAGCAAAGATACCAACCGCACTACCATACCCAAGAACAGATCAGTCATGCGATGAGCGCGTTCGAAGCTCGATATCCACGGCATAAATTTAATGATGCTCAGCGCGAATTAGCTTGCAGCACGTTTACCTATATGGTCGATGGCATCCCCGTCGATGGCTTTGTGATTAAACCCAAGTTCTCGATAAAACCTTTGCCAGTGGTGATTTTTAATCGCGGCGGCAATGGTGACTTTGGCCGGGTAGGCTTCAAGGCTATGATGCATACTCTTTTTCCCATCGCGCGAGAGGGTTTTGTGATTATTGGCAGCCAGTATCGAGGCTCCTATAGCGCTCAAGCCCTTTCTCAATCAGGCTTAAAAGCAGATGGCCGAGTGAGTGTCGAGGATGAGTTCGGTGGTAGAGATATTGAAGATGTAATGGCTTTACTTGACTATATTCCGAGTATTGCTGGTGCAGACTCCAAGCGTATTGGCCTATTTGGCTGGAGCCGAGGAGGAATGCAAAGCTATTTGGTGTTAAAGCAGATTGAAAATATTAAAGCTGTTGTGACTGTCGCCGGGGACACAGATTTGCTGGCGGGTCTTAGCCAGCGCCCTGATATGGAGCGTGTATATAAGAAGCGTATTCCAGACTACAGTGAAAATAAAGACGCCGAACTTGAAAAGCGATCGGTGATTAAATGGGTCGATAAGTTACCGACTAATGTCCCCATTCTGTTGTTACATGGCAGTGATGATAGGCGAGTCGATGTCAGTCACTCAATTACATTTGCCGAGAAGCTGAAACAACATAACTTGAGTCATAAGCTGGTTGTTTATGATAAGGATGATCACGGCTTAACCCGCAATAAAGAGCAAGCGTACCAAGAGGTAGTCACTTGGTTTAAGCAATATCTATAACTTAAAACGAGCATTAAGTGGAGCATTAACAGAAATGAGCAAGGAAAGCGCGATGAGAGTATTCAACCAGTTCTGGTTTTGGTTCGGCTTAATCATTTGCCCAATCATTTTTATTGCGAGTGTCTTCAATACTGGTCGATTACTCGGCCATTTGATTTATCGCTCTGAACCATTATTACAAGCATTGAGTACTGCGCCTGAGCGTCTTGAGTTAGTGGTGAGCTTAGCTCTGGCTATTTGCACTGCTTCTGAGTTTTACCGAGCATTGAGCCGCGCAAAAGTAAGGTTTGCAGGCTAAGTTAAACTGACTTCAGACTCGCTAGCAGTCATTGATACATCTGTATCGCGGCGAAAGTGTTTGAAGATGTAACTATATATCAATAGGTTGACTAATAGGTGGCATCAAGCCGGAGTTATAACATAGCTTAAAAAAAGAAAACGCAGCCATTACCTGCAATCAGGTGGCTGCGTTTTTATTGGATAGAAAATGAATATCAGTAAGATTATTGTTGCTTGTGCAACAAAATAGAACTAAACTTCACAGTTGTTGCATGTGCAACAATAAGTTTTAAAGTAGCAGGTCAGGTGGCTAGTCAGTCAATGAGTCTGTTGAAGACAGACCTATCATTCATAAGCCCGTTGCTGCATCACATAAAGATGTTGGCTCTAGATCTCGTGATATTCGTGGAGAGAAGATGAAAGACAAAATATACCAATATATTAGCTATGCAGTACTGGGATTAGCCGTACTGTTTTCGCTATTTTTGGTCACCACAGACAACATCGCTCCCTTCACTACACAGGCTGCCGTACATAAGAGCGTGGCGACGATTGCTGCCGAAGTCGAGGGGGTGGTGACTCAGGTTTATGTCAAAAATGGCCAGCAAGTGAATAAAGGCCAAGCATTATTTGCCATCGATCAAACTCGATACCTTATCGCGGTAAAGCAAGCACAGGCAGAGCTTGATCAAGCTCTGGAATCCAACTCTGCAAAAGGACAAGAGCTGGTCTCGGCTGAGCAGATTACCTCTCAACGAGCCTTAGAAAAATTGAATGCCAGCCGTAAGATGAAGCGCTATGAGTCGTTACTAACTCAGGGCACTGTTACTCAACAAGAGTTAGAAGATACACAGCTGGCTTATAAAGTATCTGTCAGCACAGAGTCAGCGGCCAAAGCTGAAGTGAAGCGTATTCAGGCTGAGCTTTCAACAGAGCAAGATAATGCAGCGATTGAACTCGCTAAGGCTAAGCTGGCTCAAGCTCAACTCAATCTTGAGCATACCGTCATTAAATCAAAGCTTGCGGGATCTGTGAGTAATTTACAGCTACAAACGGGTAGCTACTTAGCTGCTGGGGCGAGCGCTATGTTCATTGTCAACGAGCAAGACACCTGGCTCAATGCGGACTTTAATGAAAAAGGTATCGCTCATTTGCAAGCTGGCGTCCGAGTTGCTGTGGTTTTTGATGCCTTGCCCGGTAAAGTATTTCAGGGGAAAATCATTAATCAAGATAGTGCCATTTATGATGCATCAAGCCAAAGTAGTCAGTTAGCCGATGTGACGAACAGCGATCGCTGGATCAGAGAACAGCAGAAAATTCGTACTCGCGTCAGCGTCAATGAGCAAAACCCGCAACTTATCTCGGGGGCTAGGGCCAGTGTGATGGTCGAGAACGGTAATTGGCTGGTGGATGCTTGCGCCGAGATTTGGATGCAGTTAGTTAGCTATTTTCACTATATATATTAGTATCCTCACATGTTAATTAGCTGTAGAACAGGACGATTTATCCCCGTAGCAGTTACCTTAATTGCACTTATCTAAGAGCCAGATGTATCAGTCGCGCAGATTTTACTCGTTGGTATTTCAGCGATAGAGATTGTCGTGCTCGTTATATCAGTGCTCGTTATATCAGTGCTCGCGATATCAATGCGATCTAGCACAGTCAGAGATAGTCTTTGGATTTAAGTATGTTTAACACTAATGAAAACAGTACAGATCAGAGAAATGAAGCGATCAGAATTACCTTCGTCATTACATTCTGTATGTTGGTTGCCAAAGTCTTTAATTTTGACTCTAGTGTTTACCTTGCTCTGTATCCAACTATAGCTATGACCAAAGTGAAAGATTACTCCTGGGGCAAGCTTTTTAGTACTTTTGCCCCCACATTTGTTTCAGCTTGCGTGGCACTGTTGGTTGTAGAACTTTTTCAGTCTCACCCTTTTGTTGTCTGGACAATCAGCTTAATCTTTATTGACTGGATGCGTAAAAAAGCCGATACCCCGATTAAGCGTAGTGGGCTGATAATGCCTATTTTTAACTGGATCTTGATTGTGGTTTTTTCACAATTTAGTAGCCAAAGTATGCCCGATAGAATCGGCGAAATTTTGCTGTCTATGGTGATTACTGTGTGTGTCGCAAAGGCTGCTGTGAAGCTGTTCCCATTACACTGCAAGACAAAACCTATGGTATTTCAGCCGCAAAAAGTGACCTACCAGCAAAGACTTATCACTTTAAGCCTGATTGGCAGTGGGTTAGCCCTGTTGATGAATATCAACCTGCTGTCGGCAACCTTCTGTATGGTCCCCGTTATTGCTGCGGCAACACAGAGTGACCGCCGCGCCTATAAAGAGGTGGTTTCGCGCCGATTCATCACCCAAATAGGTGGGTGCTCCGTTGCCGTGTTAGTGAGTCTTTTACTTGCAGAACATCAAGCCATTATTGGCTATTACGGACTGATTGTTGCTGGGGCAATTTTTGCAATTGCGGTGATGATGGTTACAGGGGAGAATGCACAGCGAGACATCCACGCTGATGCTCTTTTAGCCACAGTGTTACCCATTCAGCTCTATATCGGTACGACGAGTATGGGCATAGAGAGTATCTTCCTAAGAGCATGGGAACTGGCGGTCACTTTAGCTATATTATTTCTATTATTTCAGTTGTCTAACAAAAGAGAACACCATGTCACAGACAATCAAAATTGTGCCTGAACTCGAAGCCAGTACGTCATTTATAATGGGATTAGCCTATAAGCAATTCAGGACCCTGGCTAACCAAGCCTTGTCGGCAAAGCTTGGGATCAGCTTAGAGATGTTAGGTGCGCTCAAGGTATTAGCCCATGGCGGTGAGATGCCTCAGCAGGGGCTTGCCGAAGGGTTACAGCGTGAACGTTCGGCTACTAAGCGTTTAGTGGATAATTGTATTAAGCGCGAATTAATAACCAGCTATAAAACTGAAACCAATAAAAAAGCCAAGTACTTAGTCATTACCGAAAAAGGTTTACAGGTAAAAGAGCAAGCAAGTGCGATTCTTGCTGAAATCATTGAACAGTTCTATGAACCGCTAACCACCGAGGAGCGCGATAGCTTATTGGTGATTTGTCGTAAACTGATTAAGGACGATATTTATTTGGGCAATGATTAATGTTATCGGCTAAAACTTTGTAGGACCTAGGACCTAGGACCTAGGCCTAGGACCTACAATACTTTATTCCGCTTCTGAAGCGATAACCGCTTTAATGCCCTGAGAGTGAATTTTGACGCAAATACCATCTTTCTTAAAGGCGATAGTTGGATTTGGTAGGCGCTCTTTATCACCTTTGGGTGAACTCATTTTCACCTTAACCTCGGTGTCTCCCGCTAAAACAGCGGCGAGTTGCGGTGCATGAGCCAGTAACGCTTGGCTCAGTTCGTCGCAATCTGTTGCGCCGCACTCGAGTACCAACTCAATATGCTCCCAGCCTTCAACAGGATAGACTTTATCGCTTGGGTAGGGTAGCTCGACACACTCAATCGTACTATTGCCCATCAATAAAGGCGTCGCTAGCTCAATGATTAGAATTGGGCGGCCGTTAATCATATTGTCTGAAATGATATTACCGACCTTGGCAAACTCATGACGCAGTTCATCGGCGGCCTCTGCGCTATTGACGCGAAGCGCTGTATGATCACATTCAAGTGTGAGTGAATCTAGGCCTAGCTCTTGAGTAAATGCTTGTATGCGTTGGCTAAATGACGGCCAACTGCTAATTAATTCTTGGTATGTCATAGGTGTGCCTTAATGCTAAATGGGCATGGAATAAAAGTGAAAAAGAGGTGTTAATGGGTCTGTGGCTAGATGCCTTAAGGCCAGATCTCAATTGGAGTACCTGGCTCAATTGCTCGCCAAAGCTCGTCCATTTCGGCATTGGTAATTGCGATACAGCCATCGGTCCAATTATACATCTGCGCTTCTTCTGGGCTTAGGTTAGAGTTGGGATTCTCGCCATGGATCATAATTTGCCCGCCTGGGCTAATGCCGAGGGCATCAGCACGTAATTTGTCTTCATCATTTGGGTAGGAGATATGGATCGCGCGGTAGTAAGCACTATCAGACTTTTTATAATCGAGTATATAACGGCCTTCTGGGGTGCGTTGATCGCCTTCGGTGAGCTTATGGCCCACGGGGTTATCACCCATGGCGATACGATATTTCTTTAGCACCTTTCCTTGGCGAAGAAGCGCCATGCTTGCTTCAGATTTAGTCACAATCACTAAGTCGGCTTTACCACTGGTCATAGCGCTCGCAAAAGTGGCGCTTGAAAAGAGGGGGCTTAAAATTAGCATCAGCAAGCTGAGCGATAAAACAATAAAACGCATGAAAAACCTTGAGCGAAACGGCTAAAAATCGATGAATGAATGGCTTTATATTACCTTAAAATAACACGGCTGTTGATGATAAAGGCTAAGATTATTTTTGAGCTCATCCTATATGCGTGTCACACTATTCATATCACCAATCTTAAATGCCTTGATAAGTCAGATTAAACCGACGATTTCATCGCTAAATTCTTGCAAGGATTTGTTGTAAAAATGGCAACAGAGAAAGATCCAGAAAGTTTGTTAAAGCTCAAATTACGCCGGGTAATTTTTGGTACCGATACTCGAGCTGGGCGTTATTTTGATATCAGTTTGATGGTCTGTATCGTGATGAGTGTGCTACTTGTCTTTCTCGATACCGTGGCTTCCGTTCATGAGCGTTATGGCGATATTATTGTCATTATGGAGTGGGGCTTTACCATTATCTTCACTATTGAGTATCTGCTAAGGCTTTATTGCTCGGCCAACCCCCTCGGTTATGCGAGAAGTTTCTATGGTGTGGTCGATCTATTATCGGTATTACCGACCTATTTAGCTCTGTTCTTCCCTGGGGCAAACTTCACCATGGTCATTAGGATCTTACGCCTGTTTAGAATTTTCAGGGTATTGAAGTTACTACGCTATTTAAGCGAAGGTAACTTACTATTGCGTGCCATGATGCAATCGGGTCGTAAGGTTTTTATCTTCTTTTTCTCGGTGAGCCTTATCGTTGTGGTATTGAGTGCCGTTATGTATGTGGTTGAAGGGCCGAACAACGGTTTTACCTCGATCCCTAAGTCGATTTACTGGACCATAGTGACCATCACTACCGTAGGCTATGGCGACATTACCCCTGGTACGCCCCTCGGTCAGGCTATAGCGGCATTTACTATGCTGCTGGGTTACTCGATTATTGCTATCCCGACCGGTATTTTAACCGCCGAAATATCGCAAGAGATTGGCCGTACACGAGACTTAAGACGCTGCAGTAACTGCTTGAAAGTTGGCCATGAAAATAATGCGCTCTACTGCGACCAATGTGGCAGTGAATTAGAGAGCGAACTGTAAAATAATAAAGTTAAAGGATTAGAGGTGTTATGGCTGTAGCCAAGTTTGTACAGGGATCGATTTTACGCCATATTTTGGTGATGAGCTCTACCGCGGCTATCGGTATTTCGGCGCTGTTTGTGGTCGACTTATTGGATATTTTCTTTCTCAGTTTACTGGGGGAGCAGGAACTTGCCGCGGCAGTTGGCTACGCTGGCACCATCTCATTCTTTACCACCTCAATTGGTATCGGCCTTTCTATTGCCCTAGGGGCGTTGGTGTCGCGATCCATTGGCGCAAAGCAGATCGAAAAAGCTAAGCGGCTGCTGTTAAACAGTCTTGTTGTGACTTTTTTGGTGAGCCTGTTTGTTGCCTTCAGCGTGTATATGTTTATTCCTGAGCTATTGAGCCTGGTAGGGGCAACGGGCAGAACAGCTGAACTTGCCGAGAGTTATCTTAATATTTTGGTCCCTTCCTTACCTCTTATCTGCCTTGCGATGGCGCTGGGTAGCGCGTTAAGAGCAGTAGGTGATGCCAAGTTGTCTATGGTGTCGACCCTAATCGGAGGGGGGGTGAATGCGGTTTTTGACCCAATATTTATTTTCATGTTTGCCATGGGAATTGAAGGCGCGGCCGTTGCATCGGTCATGGCACGCTTTGCCGTGTTTGCGGTTGCAGCTCGAGGCGTTGTGGTCAAACACAACTTACTCGGTCGCTTTAATGCCGATCACTTTGTTGAAGATTTATCTCCCATCTTCGCCATCGCAGGTCCCGCTATGCTTACCAATGTAGCGACTCCAATCGGTAATGCGGTAGTGACGCGCGCCATCGCGGATTTTGGCGATAGCTATGTGGCTGGCTGGGCGGTTCTAGGCCGTCTCATCCCCGTATCATTTGGCATGATCTTCGCGCTATCGGGTGCCATCGGACCGATTGTTGGACAAAACTATGGCGCATTGGAGTTTGAACGGGTGAAAGAGTCACTGACTCGAGCGATCCAATTTTGCGCCGTCTATGTATTGGTTGTATCTCTACTCTTATTCTTAACACGTCATCAAATTGTCAGTGTGTTCGATATGAAAGGTGATGCGGCGGATCTGATTTTGTTCTTCTGCTCGTTTATAGCGGTATTCTTTATTTTCTCAGGTATTTTATTTGTCGCCAATGCCTCATTTAATAACTTAGGCAAAGCCAAGTATTCGACCCTGTTTAATGTTGGTAAGGCAACATTAGGTACCATTCCCTTTGTTTATTTTGGTGCTCAATGGGGAGGGGTTTACGGTGTGTTGATTGGCCAAGCGGTAGGCTCGATACTTTTCGGCGTACTGGGTGTCTTAGTCGCTTATCGACTGGTGGACAGGGTCAGGGCTGCGGCTGTTGAACCTGTGATCCATACAGTGGCGGAAGATATAAATGAGTTTGATGAGGAGTTAAGTTTGAGTGGTCAGAGTCCGCTTTCTTCCTCTTGTGCCAATATGGCAATAGTCAATGAGGAGCAGGATTGCGAGGGAAGTAACGAAGTAGCTGAGCTTATTGGCGTTAAAGAGGAGAGGACTCCTAGCAAATAAGCTCAATCAAACAAGAAACATTGCGCAGTGAGCCGATATTTAGTTAGCTGACGCCGCTTTTTCTTCATTTGCTTCTACTGGTGCGTCATCTGTCGCATCAGTTGTCTCTTGTGCTGCAGCCGCTTGCTCTGCCGCTTCGGCTTCAAGTTTTGCTTGCTGCTCTGCACGCTCAGCCTTAGACACGTATTTTTTGATCGTAGGTGCAGTGTGCTTATTAAGGCGAGCCTTAGCACGTTTTGCAGTCTTTTTGATCATCTTCTGTTTTCTGTTCATGAGTTCTCTACGATATGCCTATTAATAACGTCTATATGATGTCTATTGTGGCACATTCTGCGCCAAGCTAGAAATCGGACGCGAATTTTACCCTAAACAAGGCGTAACCGCTACCGCCGTATTGTGATTAACAATATCGCCTCCAAGAACCTAAGGTTGTTTAGCTTGTGAGTTCGGCGCGAAATTGCACCGCAAGACCATAGGCATGACGTCTTTCATCCTACTTAATTTGCCAAAATACTCAGATTCGAGCACTTTGTTATACTGATTTTTTTGTGGTTTGATATAAAATGGCGACAAAGCATCAATAGTGGTGCACGAGAAAGTCTTAAGATGAGTAATACAGCCGCATGAATCCACCAAGCAATATCACTTTTTTCAGTCGTTTTGAGACTGATATTCTAGCCGGTAAGAAAACCATCACCTTACGTGACGAGTCCGAGTCTTATTACCAAGCTGGACAGCGGGTGAGTGTGTCTAATTTAGAAGATGGTCGCTGCTATGGCGAGCTTGATATTCTTTCTGTTAGCCGCGTTGCTTATGATGACTTAAATGATACGCACGCAGAGCAAGAAAATATGAGTTTAGCTGAGCTTAAAACCTTAATTAGACAGATTTACCCGGGAATTGAAGCTCTATATCTCATTCATTTTAAATTGGTTTAATTCACTTTAAATTGGTTTAGTTCAACTTCTTACTTGTTATTTTTTCACTAAATTATTTTAGTGTGCAGTTATTCAAAACTCTGGTTTTTGAATAACGATAGTTCATGCAAAATCCCAAGGCAGACAGTAGACTTGTGTTATTCAACTGAATAACACAAGTCTATGTCGCTGATGACAAAAGATACTTCCAAAAAAGCAGAACAAGATAATGTTCGTGCGAGTCTTATTCGCGCGGCGTATCGCTGTTTTACTGCCGCAGATTACGACAAAGTCAGTATCCGACAAATTAGCGAATTAGCCGGTGTGAATATGGCGATGATCCGCTATTACTTCGGTAATAAACTGGGTTTGTTTGAGGCGATGGTGACTGAACATATCCATCCTATCCATCAGCGCGCAAAAGCATTACAACAATCTCACGGTAAGCCTACGGTGGCTGATATTGTCTCTGAGTTTTATCAAACAATGATCCCCAATCCAGAATTTCCGCGCTTTTTGTTTCAACTGATGAGTTCAGACCACTCATCAGAGGCAAAGGCGGTGATTTACAAATTGTTTGAACCTATCGCCGATCTCACGCCTATGCCGAAACAACTATTAGAAGAGTCGGGCGAACTTGATCCGCAAATGCTAAAGATGTCGCTACTGAGCTTAATGATTTTTCCCTTTGTCATGCCAACTCCAATGGCAAAACTACATGGTTATCAACTTAATGAAGAATTTTATCAACAATTGGCCAAACACAATATTGCTCTGCTCGAACATGGTTTGTCTGGAGGAAAGCATTAATGTCTAGCTATAAAGGAAAACGATGGTATTTCTTTCCTGCGGTAGCCGTGGGCTTTGTAGTGCTGGTGTTAGTGGTCAAACTGCGCAGCCATCCACCATTAGAGTTGCAGGCTGAGCCAAGCAAGTTAGTTGAGGTGATTTTCTTAGAGAAAAGCCCTGTGGTGGCACAGGTCGATGCCTTTGGCCGTGTTAGCCCTAAAATTCAATGGCAGTTATTGCCAGAAGTTGGCGGCCGTGTTGTGTACAAGCACCCGGATCTTGCCGTGGGTAAAATCCTCGCAAAAAATACCCTGTTACTGGCTATCGATCCGCTGGATTATCAAATTCGTCTGGCTCAAGCTCAGGCCGACCGTAAGGCGCTTGAAGGGCAGTTAGAAGGTAAGAAGCTGCAACTTAAAAACCTTAAATTATCGCTTGAGATTGAAAATAATCGCTACGACTTGGTTAAATCTGACTTAAAGCGTAAAGAAACACTGCGTAAGCAGAATCTTATCTCTCAGTCTGAACTCGATGGCGAACGGCAAAACTTACTGGGTCAGCAGCAGAAACTGCAAGAGCTAGATAATAGCCTGAACCTGATGCCAAATGAGACGCAGATCCTTGAGGCGCAGTTGCTGCAAGCCGAAGCCCGTGAGCAGGAAGCCCAAAGCCAGCTGACTAAGACCGAAATTCGTCTTCCTTTTGAAGGCCGGGTGGCCGAGGTTAACGTTGAAGGCAGTCAGGTGGTGTCCCCTCAGCAGGTGCTAGCACGCATCAATGGTATTGAGGTGATGGAAGTCGAGGCGCAGGTGTCGCTTGGCGATATGATGACCTTGATGAAAACGGTTAACAGGCCACAGGGCCTAGCACAACAGTTACCACGCGCCGAAACCTTGGGCTTAAGTGCCGAGATCACCTTAAAGGGGGCGACTTATTCCTTTAGCTGGCCAGCAGAGATCACCCGAATTGGCGAAACGGTGGACCCAACATTAGCCACCGTCAGTATCGTTTTGCAGGTCGAGCAGCAGTACCGCGAGCTTAAAATTGGCCAGTCACCTCCATTGGTGAACGGCATGTTTGTTAGTGCCCGAATTAAAGGTGGCGAGCGTGATTACTGGATGGTGCCTGAGCGTGCACTGCACGGTGAAAAGCTTTACATCATGAACCAAGAGAAGCGTCTCGAGCTGGTGGATGTTCAAGTGCTGTTCCGTCAAGAGGGCCATGCGGCGGTGCAGGGGGATCTAGTTGATGGGATGCAGTTAGTATTAACTGACCTTATTCCAGCCATTAATGGAATGGCGCTACGCACTCAAGCGAATGATGCAACAGGATCTGACCACAGTGCTGAACAAGCGGCTGGGGAGATGCAGCCGTGATCGGTTTTTTTGTTCGCCATCCTACGGCGACGTCCTTGCTGATGTTGGCCTTTATCGTGCTGGGCATTAAGGCGATGCCTGAGCTTAAGCGCGAAACGTTTCCTGAGTTCTCCAAGAGCTATATTACCGCCCAGGTAGTGCTACCCGGCGCATCACCGCAAGATGTGGAGGAAAATCTCTGCCTAAGAATGGAAGATGCTGTCGACAGTCTAGGCAGCATTGTTGAAACCAAGTGTGACGCCTTAGAGGGCGTAGCACGCATGACGCTCAAGCTTGATGATAAGGCAGACTTGAGTCGGAGCCTCGTGGATGTACAAACTAAGATCTCGGCCATTAAAGACTTCCCTGCCGAAATTGAACCGCCGATTGTCGAAGAGCTTGATTTTAATGAGCGAATTATCGATATCGCCGTGTCAGCATCGACGAGTAAGCCTGAGCTGAAAGCTTATACCGAGGATTTGAAGCGCCGTTTAAAACTCGATACCAGTATCAGTCAGGTTGAGATCTCAGGTTTCTCATCCCATCAGCTATTAGTGGAGGTGTCGCTTGGGGCAATTAAGCGTTTAGGCATGAGCGTTGCCGATGTCGCTAAACAGATTGAACAGCAAAACGTGCAGCTACCTAGCGGTACCGTTGAAACGCCAAGTAAGAATATTCTTATTCGCTTCGATCAGCGAGAAGTTGAGCCTGAACGTCTTGCCAATATCGTCATTCGCTCCGATGCTCAGGGTGGGGTGGTGCGTCTTCGTGATATTGCCACCATCACAGATAGATTTGAACTCGATGAAGAGAGCATTCGTTTCGATGGTGAACAAGCGGCGATTCTGACCGTGTTCAAGAATAAGTCACAAGATTCACTGCGCCTTAAAGAGGAGATCATCGGCTTCTTAGACGCAGAGAAGCTGCGCGCGCCTAATGGCATCACTATCAGTACCTCTAACGATTTGAGCTCACTGCTGTGGGACCGACTATCCATGCTGGTTAAGAATGGTTGGCAGGGGGTGGTACTGGTGTTTTTGTGTATGTGGCTATTTTTTAGTTTGCGCTACTCTTTTTGGGTGGCAATGGGCTTGCCTGTCGCCTTTATGGGTAGCCTGTTCTTTATGGCGCAAGTAGGCCTTACCATAAACATTATGACGCTGGTGGCATTCTTAATGGCGATTGGCATCATGATGGATGATGCGATTGTGATTGCAGAATCCATCGCTGCACATATTGAGCGTGGTATGAATAAGGCTGATGCGGTTATTCAAGGCGTAAAGCGTGTATTGCCGGGCGTGGTATCATCGTTTTTAACCACGGTATTTATCTTCTCCAGTATTGCCTTTATGGAAGGGGACATGGGCAAGGTGCTGCGGGTTATTCCGCAAACTTTACTGCTTATTTTAACCGTGAGTTTAGTTGAAGCCTTTTTAATTTTACCTAATCATTTAGCCCATGCAGCTAAAGGCAAAGAGCGTAAAACCAGTCGCTTTAAGCAAAAGTTTAATCAAAAGTTTGAGTACTTCAGAACCGTGCAGTTAGTCGCGGCGGTAGAGTGGGTTATTAATTGGCGTTATGTGTTTATGGGCTCGGTCGTCAGCCTGTTGTTTATCTCTATTTCATTGGCCGCGGGCGGCGCGATTAAGTTTGTCGGTTTTCCTGAACTTGATGGTGATGTGGCGGAGGCGCGAATAATCTTGCCGCCGGGCGCAACGCTGGAGCAGACCGAGAACGTGGTGAACCGCGTCGTCAGTGTGGCTAAGGCGTTAGATGAAAAATATAGTGATAGAGAAGACGGTCATCGGCTTATTCAGCACATCACCGAGCGCTTTAATTTTAACGCCGATGCGGGAGAGAGTGGCGCCCATGTGGCCACGGTGAAAATCGATTTGCTGAGCGCTGAAGTGCGCCAAACCCTGATGAGTACTTTTATCCGTGAGTGGCAGCAGGGCGTAGGGGAGATGGTCGACCCGATTGCTATCGTGTTTAAGCAGCCTAAAATGGGGCCTGCGGGCCGCGCAATTGAAATTCGCGTGCGCGGTGACGATTTAGATGAACTTAAATCTGCCGCAATCGATGTACAGCAGTACTTGCAAGGCTTTAACGGCGTCTCTGGTGTGATGGATAGTATGAGACCGGGTAAGGCGGAAATATTAATGACATTAAAACCCGGCGCCGAGGCGTTTGGGGTTAACGGCATGATGCTCGCTAGCCAGTTGCGTGGTGCGTACTTCCACCAAACGGCCGACAATATTCAAGTGGGGCCTGAAAGCATTCAAATCGATGTCCAGTTAGATAAAGTCGATGCGGCCAAGCTTGAAAACCTGGCTAACTTCCCAATCACCATAGGTAGTGCAGGCGAGCAGGTGCCACTGTCGGCAGTCGCTAATTTTAAGTGGCAGCGAGGGTATGTGAAGATCTCACGGCTTGACGGTATGCGTTTTGTGACTATTACCGGCGAAGTAGACACTCACTTAGCGAATGCCAGTGAAATCAATAATGCCTTCAAGGATGAACTATTACCCAAGCTTAAAACGCGTTATCCAGGCATTAGAGTAAGCTATGAAGGGGAGGTAAAAGAAAGCAAGACCACGCAAAATTCTATGGCCAGCGGCTTTATTGTTGGTTTGCTGGCAGTTTTTGCCATCTTAAGCCTACAGTTTAAGAGCTACATAGAGCCGTTAGTGGTGATGGCGGTTATTCCGCTAGGTCTTATTGGCGTATTGTGGGGCCACTTATTGTTAGGTTACTCCATGAGTATGCCATCAATACTCGGGTTCGTGGCACTGGCTGGGGTAGTGGTTAATGACTCGATTTTGCTGGTGCAATATATTCGTTACCACGTAGAAGAGGGCCAATCGGTGCATCAAGCGGTAGTGAGTGCTAGCAAAGAGCGCTTTAGAGCAGTATTTATTACGTCTTTAACCACGGCTGCCGGCATGTTACCGCTGTTACTCGAGACCAGTATTCAGGCTCAGGTACTGCAGCCATTGGTGGTGTCTATGGTGTTCGGGATCTTCGCATCAACTGCGCTGGTACTGTTTATGGTGCCAGCCTGTTACGCGATTCTAGAAGACTTTGGCAAAGTGAGCTTTAGTCAGGCCAGCAGGAATAAAAATACTAAGGCATTAGAGGCCTAATCAAGCTTTGCTCACCGATTGTAAAAAGGCGCTAATCCTGATGGTTTAGCGCCTTTTTAGTAGTCGGAACGATTAGCTCTGCATTGCGCTAGAGCCATTTTTTATTACATTATTCCTTACTAAGAAACTGATTACCGTGATTGCTTTTTGGGTAAGTTAACGGCAGATCCGTTTCGTGTATCTTGGCCCGTTCTGGAAGCATTGGCTGACTAGGTGCTGGGGGACTAAACTTATCTATAGGGAAGAAACACGCCCGTTACTGTAATTCCCAAATACTTAAAGTTGAGTCGGAGGCGCATTCCATAAATCATAAGTACCCCAGCGGAATGTGTACTAATAAACTAATTGAGTTATATAAAAAACAGCTCTAGTTGTGATGACAAAACCAGAACTGACAGAAGAAGCGTTAATATCGAAGGTATTGCATCTTTCCAAGTGTCAAATCGAAAGTGAAAGAATATTGCGCCTACTGAAGTAAAAGTAATGAGACTTGCACCAACTGCACTAAACAATGAGTTTTCAGTAATTATACCAACTAGCATGAGTATTGCACCGGTTGCTTCTATCACTCCAACCGCGAACATTGCCGTACGATTCAGTCCATAGCGGTGAAAAAATGCTAATTGTGGTTCATATATTTTATTCACCCAGCCAAAGATTTTGATAGAACTAGCAAACAAGAATAAAGCGATTAATAACCCTTGGAAAAATAACATTGGTTTAACTCCTCATCGAATAATGACGATATTAAAGCATCGTTTGATATCGTATTAGTCATTTAAATAATTCAAAGTCTTACTTAATTTTTATTACATGTATGGTGTCTAGTTTATTTAGTAAATGATTGTCATATAGTCATTTACAATCAATATCACCTAGAGCGGCCACCTGACTCATAAGGCTAGCGCCAACTTCTTTATCAAGAGTCCCCGGATCTGGCTGAACGAGACCCGCTTTGCCTTTCATTTCCTTAAACCCGGTCGGTCCGTAAAACTCACCCATGTTTCCAACTGTCGAAGCCATATAAAGTGACTTAGCAGCCTGCGTTGGGGTTGCTGCGAGTACTTTCCCACATATCCAAATGGCACAACGTTGCATAAAGGTGGGGTTGCCCTTGTGCTGAATGCCCGTAATAGATATTCCCGGATGTGCCGCCAATACCTGTATATCTAACCCGTCTGCTGCAAACTGGCGCCCCATCGCGTGACTCAGTGCCAGCGCTGCATATTTGCTACGTGAGTATGCGATCATGTTGCCCCGTAATTCAAAACCTTCTGTCATTTGGAGATCACTAAGATCCAATTCAGCCCCGTGATGTTCAGAAGAAGACATGGTAATCACTCGTGAGCCTTGGGTTTCTTTTAGTCGTGGTAGCAAATGCATTGTTAATACATACGGGCCAACCACATGGATCGCAATATTTAGCTCTATTCCATCAGCAGATTCTCGACGCTTGTTATCAAAAAAGTAGACACCAGCGTTGTGAGCGAGTACATCAATCCGAGTATACTTTTCGGTAACCTGTTTAGAAAAAGCCTTAATTGACGACAAGCTACCCATATCCACAGTTAACACATCGATTGCTGCGTCCGGATGAGATTGGAGTAACTCCTCTCGTACCAATTCACCAGCTAACTTATTGCGAACGGCCATCACCACTCGATATCCATCGTTGAGCATCATACGAGTGTAGTTTTTTCCAATGCCGCCGTTGGCACCCGTCACTATCGCAATTGGCTGTAATTTAGTATTCATAAATAGACTCCTTAATCAGTTGCGACTATTTAATCATTCCACTAAGTAGTGTTGAATAGTGTTATTGTGATGGTAGCTATTCCCAGAAGGAATGAAAATGGACAAGATCACCTGCATGAGAGTATTCATCCGTACTGCTCACCTAGGGAGCTTTACTGCTGTTGCCGATGAGATGAATGTGACACAAAGTTCAATCAGCAAAAAAATTGCGTGGTTGGAGCGTGATATTAACTTTTCAGTGTTTTATCGTAATAGTCGAAGAATCGAGCTAACAAAGCAGGGCTGTCGTTACCTTGCGTATTGTGAGCGAGTGATAGAAGAAATGGAGTCCACGGAAGCGGAGTTAAAAGGCGAGCTCTCCGAGGTGGCAGGAGAGCTTACTTTATCAGTGCCAAGTGCCATGGCGACGCGATTACTTGCCAAACCTATCGGACTATTTATGACTAAGCATCCAATGCTGTTGATCAATTTGTCGGTTAATGATAAACAGATCAACCTTATTGAGAGCGGTATTGACATTGCTATGCGTGTCTCTGTACTGGAAGATTCTGATTACAAAGCCCGTTTTTTGTTTGATAATCAGTTGGTATATTTTGCTTCTCCAGACTATCTGAGCAAACGCTCTACTCCAAGGTTCGCTAGCGATTTAGCACAACATGATTGCCTTACTTACTCTCTCTCCACGCCTTCAAATATTTGGGTGTTTGAACAAAAAACGGCCCCACAATTAAAGGTAAGGGTGAAAGAAGTCTTTAAAAGTGATAGCGCAGATATGCTGTTGGCAATGGCGCTGTCGGGTCACGGGATTGGAGCATTGCCAAGTTGGATGGTCCAGCCATATCTAGATAATAAGCAACTGGTGCCGCTGTTTGAGCGTTACACGGCTGCAAGCTTACCTATGCATGCGGTTTATAAGTCGGGAGAATATCAACCTTATCGTATACGTGCTTTTATTGATTATCTAATCGAATACTTTGAAGCTTAGAACTGCATCGTAGTAGAACATTAGTGAAGCTTAGCAGTATTCACTGTTCAGCTTCTTGCCCGAGAGTGAGCTTCTGGCTCTAAGTCACTTTTGTTCAGGAACTTCTTACAGCGATCAAACTAAGACGCTTTTGCCCCAATGCAGGTTAGCCTTCGAATGAAGGATGGTTACATTAACTTTGTATCATTGCTATGGGGTAGCCCGTTTGAGCTTGTAGCTTAGTCGCTATTAATCGCCTCCAGCGGGGTATGTGCAGACACTGCTGCGAGACGCTGTGAATATGTCCCTATACGCTCTGCGGTTTCATCCCTGAAACCGAAGCCCGCAGCCGTATCTACACGAGGTAATTGGTGCCTTCATTTAGGCGGAGTGGTTTCAGCTCTAACTTGGAAATGCCCCAATATTATTTTCACGAATCTAAATGGTAAATGGCACAAGTAAGCTTTGACTATAGAAAAGCTAATGTGAAAGGTTTTGCGTACACCATAAGTAATGCCTGTCTTTTTTCTTTAAGCTCAATTCTTCCGATTCTACCTTCCTATAGCAAACTAAAATAACTGTAATCCTGTACAGGTATAATGAGCTTGATGAATCAGACAGATTTATCGATGCTAAAAAGTAAAATAATTGCATCGATAAATTTTTAACATCTGAAATAGCACTTGCTTATCATGCAGTTAGATTTCCGCTTTAATCTTACAAGAGACCCGATAAATGTTCTGCATTACTTTGCGGAGAAGATAAATTCAAATTTGTTAACACCAGCAAGATTAACGGCTTTACATCAATGAGTTACGTTGCTAACTTTGATGTAAATTAAAAAAGTGCAGGGATTTATCCGAGACGCTGGATAATAAGCTGTTAGGTATCTATGGATAGATTATATGAAAGTTGATTATTGTTCTTATACATTAGAAGAGTTGTATGATGTGCATGAAAATATTGACAAGGATGCATACCCAGAACGTTATCAAGAGCTATTGAAAGAGCTCGCTTCTCGAGAAAAAGAAGAAGCAACCAAAGAGCCTGACGAAGCCGAAGAAATTAAAAAGCCAAAAAGAAAACGTACGAACAAAGAAAAAATAATAACATCTTCTTTAGTTCTTATTGCAGCAGCCGCTTGTCTTTATTTTGGTGAAATACCGGGGAAACACGGAGGATTATCAATTGATGATGACCCTATAGCTTTCTGGATTACAATGATATTTTGTGTCGGATTAGCGGTGCACCAGCTTTTAACTCTAGAGCCTAATGCAGAGTCTAGTGTTAACGATACCTAACAAATATGGATAGGCCGCGCGTAGCCGCGTCCTTATCCCGAGTGTTGAACAAGCCCGGGTTAGTTGCAGTGATACCTTTATATAGTAAATAGCAGATAGAGAGTTCGGTCTGTTTCAATGATTAGTCAGTGATTTGTTTTCAGCAGAACATATCTAGCCCTTAGCAAAGTAGCCAATCAAATAAGTTCCGCTATATCAGTGTGTTGTATTTACTCCTCCTCTTTTTACTCAGTGTTACCGTTATCCTTATTCTTCCAAAAATAATTGAGACACCCACAATTGTGAATGCACGTCTCCTCTACTAGGCTTTAGTTAAGGCTAAATAGAGGAGTTTGTTATGCCTACAGCAAGAAAGGCGCTAGTCAGTTTAGAGGATACGCCATTTTATCACTGCATATCTCGCTGTGTTAGAAAGGCATTTTTATGTGGTGTCGATAAATACACAGGTCAATCCTATGAGCATAGGCGTGACTGGGTTGAACAACGACTGTTGCAAATTGCAGAGGTTTTCGCTATTGATATCTGTGCGTTTGCGGTAATGAGCAACCACCTGCACCTTGTATTACGGATAGATGCTGAATTAGCGAAGTCTTGGTCAGATATCGAGGTTGTTGCGCAATGGCAAAAGCTGTTTAAAGGCGACAGCTTGAATCAATATTTTGTTAAAGGTCAGCCACTTGAATCCTATCAGCAAGCCATCATCAATAAACGGGTTAAAGAGTATCGACTGAGATTGATGGATATATCCTGGTTCATGCGAGCGTTGAACGAGTCCATAGCCCGAAAGGCTAATGCCGAGGATAAGTGTAAAGGTCGCTTTTGGGAAGGGCGGTTTAAGTCTCAAGCACTGCTTGATGAGGCTGCAGTCTTGGCTTGCATGGCCTATGTTGATTTGAACCCTATTCGAGCCAAGATGGCTGATTCACCAGAATCCTCAGACTTCACGAGTATTCAATTACGTATAAAAGCAGCGGTTAAGGGGAAGCAGCCTGAAGCGTTACTGCCTTTTGTGGGAAATGAACATCAAGAGATGCCTAAAGGGCTGATGTTTAATGCTAAAGATTACCTTCAACTGATTGATGATACGGGGCGTATTCAACGCCATGATAAAAGAGGGGCTATTAGTCTCTCTTCAGAGCAACTGCTGTATCGTTTGAATATTCCCGCTGAAAACTGGCTTAAAATGACTGCTGAGTTCACGAAAATCTTCAAAGGCCCAGTGGGCAATACACAAGAGTTAACGGCTTATTGTGAACACCTTGAACGGAAACGACGACAAGGTGCTGCCAATTGTCACCGATGGCTTGATTGTAGTTAGTCTAGCTTAACACCCTCCCTCACTTTTTCATTACCAAACAAATGTTTGGTATTTCTGCTGTATGAATTTCACTTTAGTTGTTAATCGTCTACTCGTAAAACATGCTCAGGTCGCGATAGCGTAGCTTATGCTGCAAACATTGGGCAGTTTAGATGAGATGGAAAGTACCAAGTTCAATGCTTCGCTCAACCTAGCGGTGAAGCAAATAATTCTGGATGTCTTAGCTGCGTTAATCCATTCACATCAGATGAAACCGCAGATCGGCCATGGATGGCTTTACAGCGTCCCACAGAAGTAGCGACATCTGAGCTTACTGCGAACTGTAGCCTTTCTTCGTGTCCTCTGTGTTCCAATAACATCCGTGTTTAACGACCAGCTCGCTATCCCTAGTTCTCGCTTATTAGCGCATAGCTTCGCCATATTCGCCGCGGTGAACGTTTTTGTTTAATATGGCTTTTTGACTAGCAGACTTTCGTATAATCAAAAAGAGCTAATTGCTAAGAGGTTATTAAGAATCAAACTTGGCAAGATCGGCTTCATCGGCGCCATCATTGCATTCGCCGCGTATGGTGCCGCGGTCAGTCTGAATACTGCGATAAAGCTCGATATAACCTTCACGGCAATAGCCATTCATCTTGATGGTTTGCTGCAAACCATGTTCAATCTGTGCCGTCCAGCCACTTAAGTCTGGCCCTTGGTAGCGTCTATTAGAGCGTGAACGTTTTTGGTTTGAGCGTACTTCGTGGGGCAAAGCTTGGCTCTGTGGTGTTTCTAAAGTGAGAATTGCACGGTAAGTAAATAGCTTTAAGCCATTACTCTTGATATCGGTTCTAAAGGAGTCGGACACTTGGCCTACAAACTCTTCTGGATTGATCTCGGGCTGACTGCTGCAAGCACTGAGTAAGCCACTCAGTGCCACAATTACAGATAAAGTGGTAAGCCGTGATGTTAAGCGCATAGGTGTTTTTTGTTCTAGTTTTTGGTTTATACGCGCCAGCATAACGTAAATTTAAGAAAGTTAGCAGCGAGATTACAGGATTTTACAGTTCATGGGTTTATAAGGCGCAGGGACGAGGACGTTCGCAGGCTCACTGCTAGGGCGCTACGCTCCTAGGAAAATACAAATCTAGTATCAGTTCAGATTTATTTGGCCTGACCTAGAACCTTCATTTTACCCTCTGCTTTTATCATATCTCGGGCATTCATCTTGAATGTTAAACCATTCAAGTTGGCTGTCGGTGTAGATATGGTAATTAGGTTTGATGATATTCGGATTATCGAGAGTGCTGATACTCAAGGTGAGATATTGCGAATAACGAAGATCACGAAAGCTTACCTGACTGCCACAGTGTTGGCAAAAACCACGTCTTACATATTCTGACGAGGCATACTCTTTCGGTGGTTCGGTCAACCAGATGACTTGTTCGCGTTTAAAGTCCATCCATACCCCAACAACGGAGCCTGTGCTTTTTTGACAGTGGCGGCAGTGGCAAAAATCGGCATCGAAGGGCATGCCTATCACTCGATATTGCAGCTTTTTACACAAACAGCCGCCTGTTAGTCCTCCAGTTTCTGGCTTTGTTAGAGGCTGTGTTACTGGCTGTTTTAGTGTAGTTGTTAACTCTGGCTCATTGTTTACATCCTTGCCGCTATTCATGATAGTCCACTTGAAAGTCATTTAGAGTATCGATAGCTAAACATATCGTTGGTTTAGATACTAGATTTTATGGGTTAGGACGCATCGGTTTTGGGGGATACTAAAGAACACATACTGCTCTTGCGTTTATGCTTTTTCGCCTTGGCGTTAACCTACTTTTCCTAGGTCCTAGGTCCTAGGTTCTTCAAATCTCTAACCTAGAACCTTTTATGGTTCACTTAACAACCAGTACCGGGCATTTGGCTTTATTTGCTAACTGTTCTGAGATGTTAGGATTGAGCATATGTGACAGACCAGTATGGCCATGACTGGCGATAACTATCATGCCAACGTTATTTTCGATGCTGTCTTCGAGGATCTGGGCAAAGGTATCCCCACTCCTGATAGCTGTTTTAACCTGCAGTGTCTTATTTAGCTGTGGCTCGACTTCCTTCACTATTACATCGAGCTTTTCTTTTGAATAGGCTTCAAGTTGAGTCTCCAGCTCCTCGATACTTTCTACCACGATGTCGTAATGGTGTTCGCCGTAGGGTTTACTCATTACATGTAACAAACGGATATTTACTTGATATAAGTTTGCCATTTCAATGGCGTAACCTAAGGCGTGGGAAGCCGTTTCAGAGAAGTCTGTAGGGCATAAGATCTGGCGAGTACGCATAATAATACCCTCTTGAAAAAAGGAGTGAAATATCATCAATAACTTACTTTATTCTCCCTAAAAGAGGGGGGATAAAGCGACTAGGTGCATATTTAATAATAGACAGGATTTTGACTGTTAGCCTTAGAAAACGCTTGGGTATTAAGGGGCTTTTTCTATTGTCGATAGCATCGGCATTTACATCGTTTTAGTGCCAATACTTGGTTGTGACTGTCATTAGCTCTGTTCATGCTTAACTTCATACATGCACGGTAATTAATGCGATGCTTTGTCGTTGATAAGCCTAGATGAAGAATAGGACGGCTATGGTAGCTAACTCAATAGAAGAACAAGTTTACTGGGTCTGCGGTTAGATTGAGTTGCTAACATTACTAGGGCATGAAGTAAGGGGAGGGGCGTTATTGTGTTGTTTATCTGTGTTTAAGGTTGCCTAGTGGTTGTCTTGGCTCTATATTTTTTAACACAGACTTTTAATTAATGAATTATCTCTTTTTTATGGGTGTTTTTTTTGAGGATTATTCATGTTAGGTCGGATTTATTTCGTTATTTGTCGTATTGGGTCATAACTCGTTAGTGAATCACATTAATTGACAATTCAGCGTGTTATTTTGTTATTAAATAATCAGAGGGGTATTCATACCTCTTAATAAAATATGTCTGTGATGGAGCTATGGTGTTGAACAAAAAGAGTAAGTGGTATAAAAATATCGGATTCCAAGTGGTTGTCGCTATGGTTTTAGGCGCAATCGTTGGTGTGATGATGGGAGAAGATGCTTCAATCTTCGCTCCGCTAGGAACATTCTTCATTCACTTAATTAAGATGTTGGTGATCCCTCTAGTGGCCGTTTCGATTATTGCCGGTGCAGCGAGTTTAGGTGCAGGTCCATCAGCGGGTAAAGTTGGTATTGGTACTATCGGTTTCTTCATGGTGACATCAGCATTGGCTGTGACCTTAGCACTTGTGATGGGTGAGATTTTCCAGCCAGGTATTGGCATGGACTTTTCACAGCACAGTGTTGGCTTAGCAGCGGTTACCGCTGAGCAAGGTGCATTGCCAGGTGTGGCTGATACAATTATTGGTATGATCCCAACTAACGTATTCGAGTCGTTGACTGGCGGTAATATCCTACAGATCTTAGTATTTTGTATCTTCTTTGGTATCGCACTGACGAAAGTAAATCAAGAAGCGGCTAAGCCGATTACTTCAGCACTAAATACTATCGTTGAAGCCTTTATTTGGATGATTAACATTGTGATGTTGATTGCTCCAATAGGTGTGTTTGGTTTGATGGCTGACTCTGTGGGGACTTTCGGCTTCCAGTCATTGACTGTAGTGCTTAACCTATTCCTAGTTTATGTTGCGGCTATCTTGATCTACGGCTTTATCTTCTTCCCATTGATGGTGAAGTTCTTCTCTAATGTTCCGGTTGGTAAGTTCCTATCGGCAATGAAGAAGCCTCAAGCATTGGCTATGTCTACTGCTTCATCTATGGCTGCATTGCCTGTGAACATTGAGGTGTGTGAGAAAGAGCTAGGCGTATCTAAGTCAACGGCTTCATTTGTATTGCCATTAGGTGCGACAATCAACATGAGCGGTAACGCGATCTATTACGGTCTAGTTGCGGTGTTCTTCGCGCAGATGTTCAATATTGATCTAAGTATTGGTGCGTACGTTGCGATTATCTTTACTTCGACACTGGGCGCAATTGGCCAAGCGGGTGTACCTGGTCCTTCATTCCTAGTGGTTGCGGTATTGATTGCTGCAGGAATTCCAATTGAAGGTTTACCATTATTGTTTGCGCTGGATCGCGTGTTTGACATGATCAGAACCACGTTAAACATCACTGGCGATGCGGTTTGTGCTGTGGTTATCGATAAATTTAACCCAGAAACAGAGATTTCAGCTGAGCCTGTCCAAGTAAAAGTTAACAGCTAACGCTTAACCTTTTATCGTTAAAAGCCCTCGAATATCTAGTGATAGTTGAGGGCTTTTTCTTATCTGAGATTAGGGCTTTTTATCTTGTTTGCCTAACACCCCCTTGAGCAGATCCATGGGCAGGGGAAACAGTATTGTGGAGTTCTTCTCTCCGGCAATTTCGGTAAGCGTTTGCAGGTAGCGTAGTAATATGGCGTTGGGCTCAGAAGATAATTTCTCTGCGGCTTCAACCAGTTTTGCCGAGGCTTCCATCTCACCGGATGCATGGATCACTTTTGCTCGACGAGTACGCTCGGCTTCGGCTTGCCTCGCGATGGCACGGATCATGGTTTCATTCAGATCCACATGTTTGATCTCGACGTTGGATACTTTTATGCCCCAGCCATCGGTACGGGTATCCAAAATGGCCTGAATATCGGTATTGAGCATCTCTCTGTTGGCTAGCATCTCATCGAGTTCATGTTGACCAAGTACCGAGCGCAGTGTGGTTTGGGCAAGCTGCGAGGTGGCCTGTAAGAAATCTTCTACATTGATAATCGCTTTTTGAGCATCGATCACCCTAAAATAGATCACCGCGTTGACCCGTACCGAAACGTTATCGCGACTGATCACATCTTGAGTCGGCACATCCATCACCACGGTACGTAAATCGACTCGCACCATTTGTTGAACGATGGGGATCACGATAATGAGTCCCGGCCCTTTCACTTGATAAAAACGGCCTAATAGGAAGATCACGCCACGCTCATACTCCCTTAGGATCTTAAACATGCTCACGAGTAGGCCAACGAGTAGGAAGGTCAATATGCCTATAAACACGCTGCCATTACTGACGATGGGTTCCATATTCGGTTCCTTAACTATTTAGTGCTTCTTGATTAGAAACTGGAGTCAGTTCGACCTCCAATGACAGGTCGTGACGTACAATTACAGTCACTTGCTGCGCCTTTTTAAGTGGATAGTCTGAACTCGCCGCCCAGATCTCTCCATTGAGCAGCACAAAGCCATTGTGTTTAAGAGGACGGCTTGCAGAAGCGCTGCTCTCTACCGCATTCATCTGTTCTGCTGAAGGGGTAAAGTCATCGACCACCAAGGCTGTTTGCCCCACTATCTGACCATCACCACTGACAATAGGCGATTTTCGGTTTCGCCATAATGTGCCGAGTACTAATAATGACATTAAGGTGACAGCGACCGATACGGCGGCGACGAGTGGCAGAGACAGCGCAAAGTGATCGGTTTCGGTATCGAGTAAAAACAGTGAGCCGATGGCAAAGGCGGCAATCCCCCCTAAACCAAAAATACCAAAGCTGGGTGCAAAGGATTCGATAGTAATTAATGCCAGTCCTAGTAGTAAAAGGCCTAAGCCCGCATAGCTAATCGGCAGCATCTGAAATGCATAAAGGGCGACCAGTAAGCTAATGGCGCCGGTGATCCCCGCAATTCCAATACCGGGGCTATAGAATTCCAGCAAAATGCCATAAATTCCGATCAACATTAAAATGTAAGCCACATTGGGGTTGGTGATCGTAGAGATAATTCGGTTGCGCCAATCGGGTTTTAAATATTGCAGCTCGGCATTATCTAAAGCCAATGTTAGTTGTCGATTTTCTATCTCAACTTGCCAGCCTGTGAGCTCGGCGACTAGTCGAGGTGCATCGGGACTGATGAGATTAATGACGTTCATTTCGAGGGCTTCTTTAGCGGTGAGAGTCGCCGCTTCTTTTACTGCGAGCTCAGCCCATTGCTCATTGCGGCCCCGAAGCTGTGCCAGCGCTCGTATATAGGCGATGGCATCATTGAGAATTTTCTTCTCCATGGCGCTGGGCGTGGCCGGAGCGGGCTCTTTATCGTCTTTGGGATCTTGTTTTGGCGCAGGAGTTGGGGCACTGCCTGGGCCAATGCTGACAGGCGTCGCCGCGCCTAAAGTCGTGGCATCAGCCATGGCTGCAATATGACATGCGTAAAGAATATAGGTGCCCGCACTGGCCGCTCTTGCACCGGGCGGCGCGACCAAACAGGCGATGGGAACTTCGGAGTTTAAAATGCTTTGATTGATATCTCTTAGGCTGGAGACAAGTCCACCAGGTGTGTCCATCACAATAACAATGAGCTCTATCTCGCCATTTCCGAGTGCCGCGCTTGCGTTTGCCTGATCGATACCATGGGTTAAGTATTCGCTGGTGGCTGGTCCGATAGCCCCCTCAAACTCCAAGACCATTACTTGTGGCCGAGCCTCGATAGCGGGTTCTTGAGTGTTGCTGGCATAACTAGCGGCACAACAAAATGACAGTTGCAGTAAAGCTGTAACCAGTAGTAATGAGATATATGCGGGCAGTTTGTTTGATAGCAAAATAAGTCACCATTATTCAGCCTTATGGTTAAGTTTAGTGCAGCTTTTGTGGTATTGATGCTGAGATTGATGTTTAGATTGAAGTGTTGCGTTCTGTTGGCCGCATTTAAGTCACTAGGCAGTGCAAGTCATGATTGGTTTTAGGCTTAAGGCTTAGGGTTCTAGTCGATGAGTCATTTAAAGTTGAGGGCAAAGTTAGTTTATAGCGCAGTAGATCAGCAGCTCACGTTATTCGCATAGTGGAAGAAATTGACCAGAAGTGGCTGAGAGCCATATATAGTTCATAGTCGTTTTGAGAACGAAGTGGATGCTTCTCAAATTTGGTAGGGAAGGATCATGAAAATTCATCTTGATATTGGCTATGGTTCACATTTCTCTTTGTGTTTTTTATTTATGTAATATTACAAGTTGTCAATTTGGTTACGAGCTTGCTTTGCTTGTGTGGCGTGGCGGTGTGTTTTGCATCTTTGGTTGTAAAGTTTTAATTTTAATGGGTTTTGTTTTTGGTGTCATGTTTACTCGCTGTTGCAATTAGATAGGGTGGAGAAAACTCACTTACGTGATAAAACTACATAAATACTTATTTACGCTATAATTTTGAATCTGCGTCACGAAAACAGCTTGAGAATCAACGTTTTTTGTAGGTAACTTACAACTTTGGCAGGAAAGTGTGAAGTCTAACTCGGAATATTAGTTAACAAACATTTACTATTGGGCATCCAAAATTATAACGGTTGATTTTAGTGATGGCAGGTTACTCAAACCAAGTGATAACGATAAAAAAGGGCTTAGATGTGCCCATAGCCGGTGAACCTTCTCAAGTGATCCATGATGGACCTAAAACGTCCCATGTAGCTCTGCTCGGAGAGGAATATGTTGGCTTAAAACCAACTATGCTGGTAGAGGTGGGAGAGTGTGTTCAAAAGGGCCAAGCGCTTTTTGAAGATAAGAAAACGCCTGGCGTCATTTATACCGCGCCCGCAAGCGGTAAAGTTATTGCCATTAACCGAGGTGAACGCAGACTTTTCCAATCAATCGTTATTGAATGTGATGGCGCCGAGGCGAAGCATTTCACTCCATGCCAAGATATCGCTTCATTAAGTCGTCAAGCCGTGCAAGATAAACTCGTAGAGAGTGGTTTATGGACCGCGCTACGTACTCGTCCTTTTTCTAAAGTCCCTCATTTAGACAGTAGTCCAGTCGGCATTTTCGTTAGCGCAATGGACACCAACCCATTGGCCGCAGAACCTAGACTGGTTATTGCTGAGCAGACAGAAGCATTTGCAGCAGGTTTACAGGTATTGAGCCAGCTTACCGATGGCAAAGTACATCTCTGTCAAGAGCAAGGTGAGCCACTACCTGGTCATGACTTACCTAAAGTTAGCAATCACTACTTTGCCGGTGTGCATCCTGCGGGTCTCGTTGGAACTCATATCCATTTTGTTTTACCGGCTAGCCTTGAGCGTCCTGTGTGGCACCTTGGTTATCAAGACGTAATCGCTTACGGCAAGTTATTCCTTACGGGCGAGATTTATACCGATCGCGTAGTCGCACTGGCTGGCCCAGATGTAATTAATCCGCGTCTTGTGCGTATTCAAGCGGGCTCAAAGCTATCTGAAGTGATCGCTGGTGAGCTAAAAGAAGGCTTTTCTCGCGTCGTTTCGGGCTCGGTATTGTCTGGTCATACGGCGACTGGATCGCTTGACTTTCTTGGTCGTTTCCATAATCAAATCAGTGTACTACAAGAAGATGCTAAGCATCAGCTATTGCCTTGGGTACGTGGCGGCTCAAAGAAGTTCTCCATTACTCGCGCGGTAACGTCTCGTCTAAAAGGCGCTAAACAGTTATTTGATTTCACCACTCACACAGGCGGCTCGGCTCGCGCCATGATGGCTTATGGTCAGCTCGATCGTGTGATGCCACTGGATGTCTTACCGACACTCTTAGTCAGGGACTTAGTGGTACGTGACACAGATGAAGCGCAGGCGCTAGGCGCGTTAGAGCTTGATGAAGAAGATTTAGCATTGTGTACATTCGTGTGCCCAGGCAAGTACGACTTCGGTAAAGAACTACGTGCTTGTTTAGAGATTATTGAGAGGGAAGGGTAATGAGTCAGCAAGATAAAAAGCCTGATATCCAAGAGGATTATTATGCGCCGGGTAACTCGGTAAAGGGTTATTTAAGCTCACTGCTTATCGCCCATGGTCGCAGTACCCAAGGTAAGGTGCACATTCGTGATGCGATTGATGTAAAACGTACTATGACAATTGTTGGCTTATGTTTACTGCCTGCCATTTTGTTTGGTATGTACAACATTGGTCTACAAGCGCAGATTGCAGTGGCTTCTGGCCTTGCAACGGCTGATGTTTGGCAGTTAGCCATTTTTAACTTTGTCTTTGGCGGCCTTAGCGAGCAAACGGGTATTGCTGGCTTATTTGCTTATGGTCTGAGCTTTTACGCGCCAATATATCTAACTGCACTGGCAGTCAGCCTGTTTTGGGAAGTGGTGTTTGCTAAGGTGCGTGGTCAGGAGCTTCATGAAGGCTTCTTTGTTACCGCGTTATTGTTCACCTTGATTCTGCCAGTATCGACTCCGCTTTGGTTAGTTGCCATGGGTATCACCTTTGGCGTGATCATGGCGAAAGAAGTCTTTGGTGGCATGGGCTACAACTTCTTAAACCCAGCGCTTGCAGGCCTTGCGTTTATCTATTTTGCCTACCCATCACAAGTGACAGCGGTAAGTCAGCTAGTCGCGGTTGACGGTTTCTCTGGCGCAACCACCTTAATGCAAACCGCTGCGGGCAAAGTGAGCTTTGCTGATTACGCTTGGTTTAACGCCTTTAGCGACCCTAATTGGTGGAACGCTTTCTTCGGCTTTACCGTGGGTGCGATTGGTGAAACCAGTACTTTAGCCTTATTGATTGGTGGCGGTTTCTTAATTCTGACTCGTTTAGCAGACTGGCGCATTGTTGCTGGCGTGCTATTTGGCATGATCTTAACCGCCACCATGTTCAACTTTATCGGTTCAAGCAAAAACGATATGTTCGCAATGCCTTGGACATGGCATTTGGTCACCGGTGGTTTTGCTTTGGGTATGATGTTTATGGCAACCGATCCGGTAACCACCTCATATACCCGCAAAGGTAAAGTCGCTTACGGTCTACTGATTGGCTTTATGACCGTGCTTATTCGTGTGGTTAACCCGAAAATGCCAGAAGGCATCATGCTTGCCATCTTGTTCGCTAACCTATGGGCACCGATTTTCGATTACCTAGTCGCCAAGGCAAACATCAAGCGGAGGCTTAAACGTCATGGATAATAGAGCTAATTCTATGCATAGAGGCAGCGCTTCATTTTCAGCATTGCCATTGATGTTAATTGCCAATATTTGGGAAGCGATATTTGAATACGTCATCTATCGAACGCCAAAGTGTGCGAGCCGTCAGGTCAATACGGAGAAGAAAGCGTAATGGCACTTAAGAAAGATTCTTTTATGGGCACCATGATTTTTACCGTGACCCTATGTTTACTGTGCTCATTTATGATCACAGGTACCGCAGAAGTCCTTAAAGAGCGCAAGTTAGTGAAGAAGCGCGATGAGTTGATGCGTAATGTGTTAATCGCGGCTGATGTCGATCTAAGTGGCGATAAAGACTTCAGAGCCTTGTTTGCTAAAGACGTTAAGCCACTGTTGGTGTCACTCGATACTGGTGATGTTGATACTAGCGGTGCCAATGTGATGGACTTTGACCCACGTATGGCGTCTATCAATCCTGAAACATCGGTGAAGCTTGAGAAGAAGCAAGACAAAGCCAAGATCAAAACCCGCGCGAATCAAGTGCGTGTGTTTAAAGTCTTTGATGACAATGGCAAGCTAACCAGTCTTGTGTTGCCGATTTATGGCAAAGGTTTGTGGTCAATGGTTTATGGCTTTGTGGCACTAAAACCAGATTTGAATACCATTGAAAACGTCGTGTTTTATGAACATGGTGAAACGCCAGGTATTGGTGACTTCCTTAATGATACTGAGTGGACAAACCAATGGCATAACAAGCAGATCTTTGACGAGAAGGGTAAAGTCTCTTTCAAAGTCGTTAAAGGTGGCGCAAAAGAGGGCGATGTTCACGGTATTGATGCTGTGAGCGGTGCAACCATGACAGGGCGCGGCGTACAAAGGTCGATTCAATTCTGGTTTGGTAGCGAAGGTTTCGAAGCTTTCTTTAAAAAATTAAAAGCGTCGGAGGTATAAAGGATGAGTACTCAATCTATTTCGACTCGTGAAATGTTAATTGGGCCAATTTTCAGCAATAACCCAGTTGCCATGCAAGTTTTGGGTGTCTGCTCAGCGTTAGCGGTCAGTAATTCGATGCAGACAGCATTGGTCATGACGTTAGCTGTGACTTTTGTATTGGTGTTCTCAAACCTAATTATTTCAAGCATACGTTCACTCATTCCAAATAGTGTACGTATTATCGCCCAGATGACAGTGATTGCGTCATTGGTGATTGTGGTGGATATGGTGTTGCAAGACGTGGCGTATGAACTGTCGCGTCAGCTATCGGTCTTCGTTGGTTTGATCATCACTAACTGTATCATCATGGGCCGTGCAGAAGCCTTTGCCATGAAGAACCCGCCGCACTTAGCGGTTGTGGATGCAGTTGGTAATGCCATGGGGTATGGCGTGATCTTACTTGGTGTGGCATTTGTACGTGAGTTATTGGGTAGCGGCACACTGTTTGGCCATGAGATCTTAAAGACTGTGGAAAATGGCGGTTGGTACTTAGCGAACGAAATGTTCAAGTTACCACCGAGTGCGTTCTTCTTAATTGGCCTGATGATCTGGTCAATTAACGTCATTCAACGCAAGCGAGGTTAAGAGGCTTTATGGAACACTATATTAATCTGTTTATACAAGCTGCGTTTATCGACAACATGGCGCTGTCATTCTTTATGGGCATGTGTACCTTCTTAGCGGTTTCGAAAAAGGTGTCGACCTCTTTTGGCCTAGGTATCGCCGTGATTGTGGTAATGACATTAGCGGTGCCACTTAACCAGTTGATCTATGCCAATGTGTTAGCTCCGGGCGCGCTAGCTTGGGCTGGGTATCCTGCGCTGGATCTAAGTTATCTGCAGCTCATCACTTTTATCGGTGTTATCGCAGCGTTAGTACAGATCTTGGAGATGTTCTTAGATAAGTACATCCCGGCTCTTTATGACTCGTTAGGAATTTTTCTACCGCTGCTAACCGTGAACTGCGCGATTTTTGCTGGTGTTATCTTTATGGCAAACCGCGATTACACCTTAGCCGAGTCAACGGTGTTTGCCATGGGCTCTGGGTTTGGTTGGGCAATGGCGATTGTGATGCTAGCGGGCCTGCGTGAGCGCATGAAGTTCCATGCAATTCCTCAAGGTTTGCAAGGTATAGGTATTGTGTTTATTACCACAGGCTTGATGGCATTAGGCTTTATGGCTTTCTCCGGAATTTCTATTTAAGGGCGATTTCGCATTAACCCCTTAATGAAAACGAATTAAACAAAAGGTAGATTCGATGGAAATGGCAATTGGTATCGGTATGTTCACCTTCGTGGTCAGCATATTGGTTATGGTGATTTTATTCGCCAAGAGCAAACTGGTTTCTACGGGTGACGTTAATATTCGTATTAACGACGATCCAGATAAGAGTATTTCGACCCAAGCGGGTGATAAGTTATTAGGCGCGTTAGCGGGCAAGAATATCTTTATCCCATCGGCTTGTGGTGGCGGTGGTACATGTGGTCAATGTCGCGTAAAAGTGAAATCTGGCGGCGGCGAGATCTTAGCCACAGAGCGTGACCATATCAACAAGAAAGAAGCCAAAGAAGGTTGTCGCTTAGCTTGCCAGGTATCGGTTAAAACCGATATGGAACTGGAAGTAGAAGAAGAGATCTTCGGTGTGAAAAAGTGGCAATGTGAGGTTATTTCTAACAATAACCAAGCGACCTTCATTAAAGAATTGCTGCTTAAATTGCCTGAAGGCGAGGACGTACTGTTTAAGGCTGGTGGTTACATTCAGATTGAAGCGCCGGCTCACGAAGTGAAGTATGCGGATTTTGATATTCCTGCCGAGTATCGTGACGATTGGGAAAAGTACGACCTATTCAAGCTGGTTTCAAAAGTTGATGAAGACGTATTGCGTGCATACTCGATGGCGAACTATCCAGATGAGAAAGGTCGCATCATGCTTAACGTGCGTATTGCTACGCCGCCAAGCGACAATATCGCTCCTGGTAAGATGTCATCGTACATCTTTAACCTAAAAGCGGGCGATAAAGTCACTATTTCAGGCCCATTCGGTGAGTTCTTCGTTAAAGAGACTGACGCTGAAATGGTGTTTATTGGCGGTGGTGCAGGTATGGCACCGATGCGCTCACATATCTTTAATCAGCTTAAAGGTGTTAAAACCAAGCGTAAGATGAGCTTCTGGTATGGCGCACGTTCAACCCGTGAAGTCTTCTATCAAGATGATTTTGATACGCTAGCGGCTGAAAATGATAACTTCGTCTGGCATGTGGCATTGTCTGATCCATTACCAGAAGATAACTGGGACGGATACACTGGCTTTATCCATAATGTGCTTTATGAGAATTATCTTAAAAATCACAAGGCGCCAGAAGATTGTGAGTTCTACATGTGTGGACCTCCAATCATGAACTCGTCAGTTATCGCTATGCTAGAAAGCCTAGGTGTTGAGCCAGAAAACATCCTCCTTGATGACTTTGGTGACTAGTACTACTAGATGGTTTGAGGCATAAAGTCCGAATTGAACCATAAAAACGCAGCGATAAAGCTGCGTTTTTTTATATCTGAAGACCTGCTATTAAGACCACATTATGAGCATGGTACCCACTTTTTTTGCCATTTTTAATATTGTAATACGGTCAAGAAGATGCAGTTGTTTGTGTGTAGTTCAATTTCGACTGAGTCAAAAGTGCTAGTGACTGTTGGGTTTGTGACGTTTTTATGACGTCTCATGCTGTTTTAGTGTTTCATTTTTCTGCCATTTAGATTATTGTTTGCTGCGCTAGGAGGGCTGCAGTGTTTAGCGTTGTTAATCACTGAACTATATCAAGGACGCATATAGCATTTTATGCTTATCACGAATTATATCTGCGCATTTTCTCTCTTAGCATCACACTACAATATAAGGGAATAAATTGATGAGAAAATCGACTACTGCTTTAGCTATCTTATTAGGACTTTCAAGTGCAAGTGCCGTTGCAGTCCAAGATAACAACTATCAACACGAAGCTAATTTAAGCTATCAGACTAACTCTGAAGAAGTGAGTGATGGTCTTTGGAATGCAAATTACCGTTATTACTTCAAAAGTGTAGAGCAAGGTAAAACACCTTATGCGCTTAATGGCTTTTTAGCTCAAGAATCAAATATTGGCGCAAACTACCTAAACTTCGATCCGGCAGATAGTGACAGCTATGGTATTGATGGCACTTTTGTGTTCGATTCAAATTGGTTTGTCGGTGCAAATTATCAAAAGTTTGATATTGCTAGCTATGACTTCAATACTTATGGCGCTGAAGTAGGTTATTACTTCAACGACAGTTCTGCAGTATCAGCGTTTTACCAAGACGGTGATGATAATTTTACTGAAACTTATGGATTGAGAGCACGTAGCTATTTGTCACTGCAATCTACAGCAGGTATTGACTTCAATGCTAGCTGGGCGCACAACGAGTTTGATGATGTGCTAACTCTAGGTGCTGACTGGTATATTAACAATGCTTGGTCTGTCGGCGCTGGTTACATCAATAGTGATAACGATGATGCGTTTGATGTGCGTACTGCTTATTGGTTGCGGCTCTCTGACAATATTTCGGCAAACTTCCATGTATCTAAGGTGCTTGATTCTGACTACGATGGTGTTGGTCTAGGTTTAGGCTTGACAGGCCGATTCTAAGTCGTCGCTTTAAGATTGAACATAAAAAACGCAGCCTTGTGGCTGCGTTTTTTATGCAAATTTTTTAACCCAGACTTTTGAATCTTGAGCCGCCTTTGAACGATTTTTAAGCGAAAAAAACTCATCATGCTGTGTTGATCTTTTATCCATGTTTTAATTGCTTATTATATGTCCCGCATATGTAAAACGTATGTTTGTTCTGGAATTACAGGAAGTAAGCAATGGAAGCACAAAACCCCAATTTTATTTACCCACCAGGTTCTATGTTAATGCACTCACCATTAGTGCTCAGTAAAGCCGATATGTATGGTTTTTTCTTAAAAGGCAAACTTGAAAACTTACAGAGATCTATCGATACCTGTCTTAACCAAGTCGCTGGAACCGCTATGTATTTCAAGGTGCTATCACCTTATGTGCTGACCAGTTTTACCCGGGTTGATAAGGCATATTCTGAAAATCTACAAGACAGAGCCAAAGGATGGATCCAGGAAACGGATATTGTTACCTGGGTAATGGTAGGGCAGCAAAATAGTAGTGATAGTGATGATATTAGCCATGTGTACTTTCATCCGCTGCACATCTTCGTTAATGACGCCATGGCATTAATCAATGGTCGAGAGCTGTTCGGTTACCCTAAATACATGTGCGAGTATGAGATGCCAGAGGCAGGGCAGCCGCTGACGAAATTAAGCCTATCGGCTAAAAGTTTTAAGCATTTTTCTCCTGACACAGAGCTTGCTATGCATCCGCTATTAAGCGTGGATTGTAACGCCAAAGAAGAGCAGCAATTATCGACGATTGAGGCGATGACTCAGACATGGCAACTGTTTAAAGAGCAAACTGATTTTATTCCAGAGCTCGACAAACTTGGTGAAGAGCAGCTTTATAGCTTGCTATTTAAACCCGCAATCGATCAGGTTTTTTTAAAGCAGCTTCCAGACAGCGCAGGCGACAAAGCAGTGTATCAAGCCATTACGGCGGCACCAGCCAAAATCAATAAAGTACACTCAGTGTCTTTGCTTGAAAATGATCTGTTGGCAACCATTTTTGATAATGACTCTTTCCCTTTCAAAGAGTCACTAGGGGTTGAATTAGGCGAGCAAAATGTATTACTCCCTTACCATGTGAACTTTGATTTTGAGGTGCCTCAAGGCGAGGTGCTGGTCGATAACACGATAGTAAAGAGAGAGAAAATTGCCATACTGGGCGGCGGCGTCGCTGCCATCACTTCTGCAATGTGCTTGACTGAGCAGCCAGGTTGGCAAAACCGCTACCAAATCGACATATATCAAATGGGCTGGCGCATAGGAGGCAAAGGTGCCAGTGGTCGAAATGCTGAAAAGTCGCAGCGAATTGAGGAACATGGACTGCATATTTGGTTCGGGTTCTATCAAAATGCCTTTAGCTTGATGCGCCAAGCCTATGAGGAACTCGACCGGCCAAAAGGTGCGCCTTTAGCCACATTCCTCGATGCGTTTAAACCGCATAATTTTATTGTGCTGCAAGAAGATGTCGGCGGTGACTCCGATAGTTGGCCAATCCAATTTCCTGAGCGCAGCGGTTTGCCGGGAGACAGCACTCAAGTTTTGACGCTTTGGAAAGTGGTGAAAGCTGCATTTAGCTGGATCCGTCATTGGCTAACCGAAATGGATGACCTGCTTGATACGCTTGATAGTGCCGCCAAAGAGTCGGCTCGTCCTGTGCATTGGTTTAGTAAAGAGTGGTTTGCTGATCTTAACGATAAAATTGAAGATTCAATTGATGATGCTAAAGAAAGCATCAGCTCACTGGCAGATAAGTTAGAGTGCCACTTTAATCAGATGATTGGCCGAGATTGTTTAGAGCATCATCATGATACAGAAGATGAAGGTGGCTTTGTTGAATCTGCAGTAGATGCCTTTAGAGCGCGTCTAGAGGAGCGCTTTGTCGATAGATTGGAATCCAACGACGAGCTAAGACGACTTTATATTGCTGCCGATCTTGGTTTAACCATACTCAAAGGCATGTTTGCTGATGATGTCTTTAAACACGGGTTTGATGTGATCAATGACTATGATTACCGCGAATGGTTAACTAAGCATGGCGCAAACCAAACCTTCACTGTCGATTCAGCGCCGGTTCGTGGTTTTTATGACTTAGTTTTTGCTTACGAGAAAGGCAACTTTGATAAGCCTAATCTAGAGGCGGGCACCATTATCCGCTCTATGTTGCGCATCGCTTTTTGTTATCAAGGCGGGGTAATGTGGGAAATGCAGGCAGGTATGGGCGATACGGTATTTACGCCTTACTATGAGGTGCTGAAACGCCGTGGGGTTAATTTCCACTTCTTTAATAAAGTCGACAATCTGGTTTGTAATAACTCAAGCATTGAAGCGATTGAAATAACAGAGCAAGTCGCCTTACAGCCTGAGTGCCAGGATTATAATCCCTTTGTCGATGTAAAAGGTTTAGCTTGCTGGCCGAGTGAGCCTAATTATGAGCAGATTGACACTGAGCAAGCCGAATTGCTGCAAGCCAATAACATTAATCTGGAGCATTTTTGGTGTAATTGGGACGATGTTTACCAGCAGAAATTCAATAAGCCACTGCCAAAGAAGCGCCTAGTTAAAGGGCAGGATTTCGACAAGGTAATTTTTGGCTTGTCGATAGGCTCTGTGCCCCATGTTGCCAGTGAAGTGATGGCACAAAGTCAGGCGCTATCGCAAAGTGTCGATAAGGTTAAAACCGTAGCGACTCAGGCGTATCAATTATGGATGGATCAAGATTTAGCTGGCATAGGCTGGCCTCTTCGCCCAGACAATGGTGAGGAGCCAGTATTGTCAGGCTTTACTGAGCCTTTCGACACATGGGCGTCTTTGACTCATTTGATCGATAAAGAGGACTGGCAGGGCGCTCAGCCCAAAAACGCCAGTTACTTCTGCTCGGCCTTACCCGTCGATAATTATCCGCCAGCAACCGAGTTTGGGTTCCAAGGGCAACAAACCTTAGCAGCTAAACAGGGAGCGATTTCTCAGCTAGAGAATGAGATCCATAAATTGTGGGATAATGTGCCTGCACCTGAGGGCGAAGCAAGCTCGGATTTTCCATGGCACTGGCTACATGATGACAGTGAGGCACAAGGCAAGGCTAGGTTTGATAGCCAATATTGGCGCGCTAATGTCGATCCGTCTGAGCGTTATGTGATGTCGGTGAAGGGCAGTACTCAATACAGGGTCGACACTGACGGCACAGGTATAGATAACTTGTTTGTGACTGGTGATTGGATCAAGACAGGGATTAACGCAGGATGCGTTGAAGCTGCGACCATGGCGGGCATGCAAACATCTAAAGCGATTTGTGGTTACCCAGAGATCATAAAAGGTGAAAAAGACTTTTAATAACAGTTATCGACCATGCACATGCTTAAGCATGTGCGGTAATTATAAACGTAGTGATAGCAGGCCTATCTGGTATCACTACATCAATTTGGAGTGAGTGATGGGAATGGCAGAATTATCGATAATCGGCTTAGTGCTGGCGGTTGTCGTACTTGGGTATTTTTCAATTTATCCCAAGCTTGCTGGCAATGATTTCAACAAAATTTCATTGTGTGATATCGCCAGCTCGAGTTTTGTGATGATACTGGTCGGGCTTAAGTATTGGGGCTCTGGATATGAGTTCAGTTTACTTTTGTTTACTGCCAATTGGTTCTGGTTTACCTTTATCGTGTACGCGGTAATAGAAGTGCCAATTGCGGTTTGGTATTTCAAGAAGCACGCAGTGGTCATCGACATTAAAAAGTAACCTCCATTCGCTATCGGCAAACTATAAACAGGGGCTGTTAAGCTAGATTTAGACTGAAGTTTTGAGCAGGCAGTTTAAGCTGGAACCTTTAACCAGAAACTGCAGGTTTGCTGATAGTGTAATGGCGCTTTCACGATAAAAGCGCTTTCTGTTAAAACATATTGAGCAACAAGGTTTAACACGCTTTTAAAAGCTGTGACAAACGATTTTTGATAGCGATTCACTCGTGGCGTGCTGATGATGCTTGAATATTGTAAAAGTTGCACCTAAAGCAAACTAAAGTGACAAACCGTGATCGCTAATCCAAACTCGAAATATACTCGCTATAGTGTTAATTGGCTGGCAGTTTTTATTGTTTTTGCTGATTATAATCCGCCTCAGTTTTTGACTCGCTGAGAATATCAATTAAATGTCTAAACCCTCGTTAATTCTATCGGCACTAGCCTTATCACTTAGTCTTTGTAGTAGCCAAGTTTTTGCTTCTATCGACGGCATGAAACCTAAGCCTGTTGAAGGGGCTCCTTTAGGTTATATCATTCATAACCCCTATGAGAATGCGCCACTTACGGCCTTGGTAACTCTTGCTGGCCATACCATTTCAGGCGTTGAAGTGACCGTCCATGCTAATGATGCAGATGGCGTGAGTCTGAGTTATCAAGTTGATGACATGCGAGTGATGGATGAGGGCGGGGTGCCCATCTTTGGTCTTTACCCAGCCTTTATGAACACCTTTACCGTTAAATGGACCGAAAACGGTGAGCAAAAGTCTCACGATTATCAAATGCTCACACCTGATATCGACATGGGTTTTTCTGAAAGCCAGTGGGCGAAAGCACCACTTGTTGAGGTTGAGCATGTCGATGCTGACTTTAAAGACAGACTGTACTTTGTTAACTGGACCAATGCCGACGGTAAGGCCTCTCCGCTAATGCACAACAATTCGGATGCACCGGGCGCCTTTTCTTGGGACGGTAAGCCAGGATTTTTCATTATTGATACCGCGGGTGATATCCGCTGGTACATGAACCCATACACTACTCATGACGCCAAAACTTACGATAACGCAGGTTACGCCATGGGCATGAACGTCACTAAAGACGGCAACATGGTATGGGTACAGGGCCAAGGCTGGAAGAAGATGTCTATCATGGGGCGGATGATCTCTGAGCACAATCTGCCGGGGAATTTTATCGATGCCTCTCATGAAGGCATCGAAGGCGCCAACGGTAACGTGTTTATCCGTGCCGCAGCCAAAGATTACCGCACCAAAGATGGCCGCTTAGTGAATACTGTGCGTGATCAGATTATAGAAGTAGATAACACAGGTAAGCTGGTGGATTACTGGGACTTGAATACCATCTTAGATCCTATGCGTGACGCTGCGCTGTTGTCACTCGATGCCGGTGCGGTTTGTCTAAATATCAACCTTGACGATGCGGGTCATCAAACCACAGAGGAAGACTTAGCCAAGGCGCCTTATGGTGATATTCATGGCGTTGCAACTGGCCGTAACTGGGCCCATGTTAACTCGATTGAATATGATCCAACCGACGACAGCATTATTATTAGCTCACGCCATCAATCAGCGGTGATTAAAATTGGCCGTGACAAGCAAGTTAAGTGGATTTTAAGTGCCAGCAAGGGCTGGAGTGACAAGTTCCAAGATAAATTACTAAAGCCTATCACCTCTGACGGTGAGCCGATTTGGTGTAATGAGAAAGGCGCTTGTCAGGACAAAGATTTTGACTTTAGCTGGACATCACACACCGCCTATCTCGTACCAGAAAAAGGCACCTTAACCGTGTTTGATAACGGTGATGGCCGTGATTTAGGTCAGCCTATGTTTGCTAATGAAAAGTACTCTCGCTCGGTAGAGTATAAGATTGATGAGCAAAACATGACGGTTCAGCAAGTGTGGGAATACGGTAAAGATGAGCTGGGTTATGAAGGCTACTCGCCAGTGACATCTATTGTTAAATACCAAGCTGATAAAGACAGCATGATGAGCTATTTTGCCTCTGCTGGCCTGTTTGGTTTAGGTGGCGGCTACGGCAACTTAAAGATGGATGACACCACAGGTAAGGTGCAATCTATCTTAGTTGAGCACAGATATGGCGAAACTAAGCCTGCTGTTCGCATCAATATCGACAGCCACGATATGTTTGCGACGGGTTACCGCGCTCAGGTTATTCGGGCTAATGAGATGCTGAAATAAGAGTGAGATGTTGAAATAAGAGTGAGATGCTAAAGTGATTCAGTGCTGAAGTAATCGGTTAAAGAATCGAGCTCACAAATAAAAATAGCGCCATCAGGCGCTATTTTTGTATCTGTAACTTTTTAAGTAGAGCGTGTTCGACGACTGATTAACGAGCGGTGGCCGCTTTCATATTGCGAGTAAATTCAGCAAGGGCGTTTAACAGCGCTGCTTCATCGTCTTTATTCGCCTCAATGATTTTTACTACCGCAGAACCTGAAATAGCACCTGCAGCACCTGCATCGATAGCGGCTTTCACCTGACTCGGCTCGGCAATACCAAAGCCGAGTAGTGGCGGCGCGCCATTGAACTCTTTCAGACGATTTAGAATATCGCTAATTGGCATGCCTGCTTTAGATTCAGTACCGGTCACACCTGCGCGCGATAATAGGTAAGTATAACCTTCACCTTTGTCGCTCACTTGCTTAAGGGTCTCACTGTCGGCGTTAGGCGGTGCAATAAAGATAGGGGCGACGCCGTGAGCTTTTGCCGATTCGATAAACGGTGCGGCTTCTTCAACAGGTACGTCGGCAATCAATACCGAGTCTACACCTGCTGCTTGGCATTTGGCGTAGAAGGTATCGACGCCATTAGCGAATACGAGGTTGGCGTACAGGAGTAGACCAATCGGTAAGTCTGGGTATTTTGCTCGAATGCTGGCTAGCATTTCAAAGCACTGGCTTGGTGTGGTGCCTGCGGCTAAGGCGCGTAGATTAGCGCCTTGAATAACAGGACCATCGGCTAATGGATCTGAAAATGGAAAGCCTAGCTCTAAGGCATCGGCGCCGTTTTCGACTAAGGTGTCGACGATTTTTAGTGATAGCTCAGGCGATGGGTCGCCTAAGGTCACGAATGGCACAAATGCGCCTTGCTGTTTTTCATTAAGGGCGGCAAAGGCTGCCTGGTAACGTTGACTCATTGCCACTCTCCTAGTTGTTCTGATTGTTAGTTTGTTGCTGTTCAGCTTCTTGTTTTTCAAGGATGTCCGCGACGGTGAAGATATCTTTGTCGCCGCGGCCTGATAGGTTAACCACTAATAGGGTTTCTTTGGTGGCCTCTTTGGCAAGCTTTACCGCATAAGCAAGCGCATGGGCAGACTCAAGCGCCGGGATAATACCCTCAGAGCGTGCCAGTAACTGAAACGCTTCAAGTGCTTCATCGTCGGTCGCAGATTCATAAGTCGCGCGGCCAGTGGCGGCAAGGTGCGCGTGCTGCGGCCCAACCGATGGAAAATCAAGACCGGCAGATACCGAGTAAGACTCTTCGATCTGGCCTTCACTGTCTTGCATCAGTGGCGCTTTCATACCGAAGAAAATACCGGTTTTTCCGTGTTTTAGCGGCGCGCCGTGCATTGGGGTATCAATACCTTTACCCGCAGGCTCAACCCCAATCAGTGCCACTTCTTCTTCATCAATAAAGTCGGCAAACATACCAATCGCATTAGAACCACCGCCAACACAGGCGATAACCGCATCCGGTAAGCGGCCTTCACGCTCAAGAATTTGGCTCTTAGTTTCTTCGCCAATCATACGTTGGAATTCACGCACAATCGTTGGAAACGGGTGTGGGCCAGCTGCCGTGCCAAGTAGGTAGTGCGCTTTATCGTAGCTACCAGACCAGTCGCGCATCGCTTCGTTACAGGCATCTTTTAATGTGGCTGACCCTGACGTTACCGGAATAACTTCTGCACCCATTAGCTTCATTCTAAATACGTTTGGTGATTGACGCTCAACATCTTTGGCGCCCATATAAACTTTGCACTTAAGGCCTAGTAATGCGCAGGCAAGGGCGGTTGCCACGCCGTGTTGCCCCGCGCCAGTTTCGGCGATGATCTCTTTTTTACCCATGCGTTTAGCCAGTAATGCCTGACCCAATACTTGGTTAGTCTTGTGAGCGCCGCCGTGTAGCAAGTCTTCACGTTTTAGATAGATCTTAGTCAGCGGATTAGGGCTTAAGTTGCGCGTTAAGGTTAATGCGGTTGGACGACCCGCATAGTTCTTTAATAGCTCGGTAAACTCTTTTTGAAAGCTTTCATCTGCTTGGGCTTCGATAAAAGCCGTTTCTAGTTGCTTAAGCGCTGGCATTAAAATTTGCGGTACGTACATACCACCGTATTCCCCAAAGTATGGGTTTAGCTTGCTCATAATCTTGTCCTATTTCTTTTCAATTTGTGGCCACAGGCAATTTGCCTATGGCGATAATTTTGTTTGGTTCACTTCACTTTAGTTCAGCCCAGTTTAGTACTGACGCAAAAGGTTAAACGCTGCTGTAATTTTGCTTGGATCTTTAATGCCAGGGCTTTGCTCAAGTCCGGAGTTAAAATCTAAGCCATAAAAACCTTGGCTAGCGGCCTGTGCTGCATTACCTGGGCTGAGTCCGCCAGCCAGTAGTGCGAGCTCTTTACTGGGAAGTGCCTTTTGCCAATCAAAGCTTTGGCCTGTGCCGCCAAATTGACCATCAGACTTACTATCAAAAACCACCCGGTCGATACCCACTGGAATGACTAATTCATTGTCATTTTCTACATCTACCGCAACTGCCTTCCAAATCTGAGTGTGGCTATTGTTTGTGGCCAAGATTGTTTTCAATGCATCAATTTCGAGCGCGGTTTCTTTGCCGTGCAGTTGCACAGCAAACAGGTTTAACTCGACCGCGAGTTTGGCAATCACATCGGCCGCTTCATTGACAAACACACCAACTAAGTTGAGTTTAGTGCCGCTCTGCGTTAACTGCTCAACCAGCTCTTTAGCTTGGTCGGCTGTTACCGCACGTGGTGATTTTTGCGCAAAGATGAGGCCGCCATAAATTGCGCCTGCTTTTGCGGCTGCCAGCATGTCTTCGATGCGGGTTAGGCCGCAGACTTTGTTGTGGCCAAAGGTTAATGTGCGGCAGGCAAGGTCTAGATCGTCTTCTGCCATTAACGAGCTGCCGACTAAGAAACCATCGACTAAGGGGGCTAAACGGCGAACCTGAGCTTGGTTATAAATACCTGACTCGCTAATCACCACTCTGTCTGCTGGAATATGCGGCGCAAGTTCCTCTGTGGTCGCAAGTTCGGTAGACAGGTCGCGCAGATTACGGTTATTAATCCCGATAATCTTGGCATTAAGCGCAATAGCGCGAGTTAGCTCGGCTTCATTGCTGACCTCAGTCAAGATATCGAGTTGATATTTAGCCGCTTCGGTGGCTAAGGCTTGATAGCGATTGTCATCGAGTACTGAAAGCATTAACAATATCGCATCGGCGCCTTGATGAGCGGCCAGCTTGACTTGGTATTCATCAACGAAAAAGTCTTTACATAAAATGGGCTGAGTGACGCGAGCGCGTACTCTTGGGATATAGTCCATATCACCTTGAAAGAACTGCTCGTCGGTTAATACCGAAATACCCGCCGCGTAGTGATTGTAGACATCGGCAATTGCGTCGACATCAAACACATCTCGGATTAGGCCTTTCGATGGGCTGGCTTTTTTACACTCTAGGATAAAACCTGCATTTGGCGCTTTAAGGGCATCAAATAGACTTCTATCAGACACTTTTGGCGATAAGTCATTTTCAGCAAAACGCTGCTTGAGTGAGGCAATATGCGCCGCCTTAGTATCGACAATCTTCGTCAGTACATTGCTTTCTTTTACTGCGGGTGCTTCTCTTAAATCCGTGCTCACATTAGGCTCCTTTACCGGCTTGGCTAGCGTTAGCAAGCTGGGTCAATAATTGGTAGGCTTTACCGCTGTTTATTGTCTCTAACGCCAAAGCTGTGCCTGACTTGATGTCATCGCAAACACCGGCCACATAAAGGGCACAGCCGGCATTGATAGCAACCGCATTCATATGGGCACCTTTGCCTGTACCTTGCAATATGGCGCGGGTGTACTCGGCATTTTCTTCAGGTGCGCCGCCTTCTAAATCAGTCAGTTCCGCTTGAGCCACACCAAGATCTGCTGGTGTAATGCGGTACTCGGTTATTGCGCCATCTTTTAGCTCATGCACTAAGGTGTCACCATGCAGCGCCACTTCATCGAGGCCACTACCGTGAACTACCATGGCGCGCTTAATGCCAAGGGCTTTTACAACCTGAGCGATAGGTGCAACCAGCTCAGGGCTATACACCCCAAGTAGCATAAAGTCTGGGCGTGATGGATTAATCAACGGCCCTAATACATTAAATAGAGTGCGAGTTTTAAGTGCTTGGCGTACAGGCACTGCGTGGGCTACGCCGCCGTGATAGTGCGGTGCAAACAAGAAGCACAATCCTAGCTCATCTAAGCAGTCACGCGCCGTTTCTGGTGCCATGGTTAAATCGATACCAAATTGCGCCAGTAAATCTGATGAACCTGATTTGCTCGATACGCTGCGGTTACCGTGTTTAGCGACTTTGGCACCCGCGGCCGCAGCAACAAAGGCTGCAGTGGTTGAGATATTAATGGTGTTGTGACCATCGCCGCCAGTACCAACAATATCGACAATACCTTGATTTACGGTCGATTCACTCGGCGTTGGAAAGGCTTTTGCGGCCGCGCGCAGGGCATCGGCTGCACCGGATATTTCATCAATGGTTTCGCCGCGCATTTTCATGGCGACTAGCATGCCCGCCATGGTGACTTCATTCATTTCGCCTTGAATAATCTGGCTAAATAGTGATTTAGCTTCAGCTCGAGTTAAACTTTCACCCTGATAAAGTGTTTCGATAAGGGCTGCTGTAGGTTTGATTTCTGGTTGAGTCATCATCTTATCCTTGCTCGTTATCTTGGCTGTTTTCATTCAAAGCACGAGACAAATAATCTAAGCTTTGTACTAATAACTGGCTACCTAAAGTCGTTAAAATTGACTCGGGATGAAACTGAAAGCCTACGGCTTTATCTTGGCGGTGAATGATAGCCATTGGCATCTCTTCAGTCGTAGCAATCACTTCTAAGCAATCTGGCACTTGGGTTGCCACTAAGCTGTGATAACGGGCAACAGGAAGCGGAGAGGGCAAGCCGCTAAAGATATCCTGACCGTTATGGAACGTCGGACTGGCTTTACCATGCATCACTTGGCCCGCACGCTCAACTTTACCGCCGTAATGCTCAACTAAGGCTTGGTGTCCAAGACAAACCCCTAGCATAGGCACTTTACCGGCGACACATGCTATTAGATCCATTAGCGAGCCAGCTTCATGAGGCGCGCCGGGTCCTGGCGACAGCACTAATGCTGCTGGTACGGTTTCGTTTAATAATTTGCTGGCAATAAAGTCTGCGTCTACATCGTTGCGGTAGATCACCACTTCATAGCCTAGGCTTCTAAACTGATCCACTAGGTTGTAGGTGAATGAGTCGAAGTTATCGAGTAGATAGATTTTCATCGTCCACCTCCCATCTTAATCGCTGAAATAACGGCTTGGGCCTTTTGACGAGTTTCGTCGGCTTCGGCCTGTGGATCTGAGTCGAATACCACGCCAGCGCCGGCTTGAATAAAGGCGGTGCCATCTTTGACAAAGGCAGAACGAATAACAATACAGGTATCCATATCTCCTAGGCCGTTTAAGTAACCCACTGCGCCGCCGTAGCTGCCTCTGCGTGTTTTTTCTGCGCCGCGAATAAGTTGCGCTGCACTGACTTTTGGCGCACCAGTTAGGGTGCCCATATTCATGCAAGCTTGGTAGGCATGCAGTGCATCTAAATCACTGCGAAGCTGGCCTGTGACACGGCTAACGAGGTGCATAACATGGCTGTATCTATCGACTTTTAATAGCTCTGGCACTTTACGGGTGCCGCTTTGGCTAATGCGGGCGATATCGTTACGCGCTAAATCGACTAGCATGATGTGCTCTGATAGCTCTTTCTTATCAAGGCGTAGTTCAAGCTCGTTACGGCTATCGAGATCGAAATCGATTTCTCCGCTGGCAGTCTTGCCGCGCTTGCGAGTACCAGCAATGGGGTAGATCTCGACCTGATTGGTTGCGGCTTCATATTTAAGTGCGCTTTCAGGTGACGCGCCAAATAGGGTGAAGTCATCGCCGCGAAAGTAGAACATGTATGGGCTTGGGTTAGTCAGTCTTAATGCACGGTAGGCACCTAAGGTGTTCGGGCAAGGTAAGTTAAAGCTGCGTGACGGCACGACTTGGAAAATATCGCCAGCAATAATGTGTTCTTTAAGGTCGTTAACTGTGTTTTTAAAGTCGTCATCTGAGATATTGACCTGGGTTTGAGCTTCAATGGCTTGTAACTCGGCAATGGGCGCTAATGAGTGGCAAGCTTGTTGTAACTCCGTCATACGCTGAGCGAGTGAGGCTGTAGTGCTATCAACAGCATTTTGTGCTGGCTGTACAAACTGGTGAGTGACGATTTCAGCGCTTTGTTGCTGATGATCCACAAGGATTAAGGTTTCGGCGAGGTAAAACAGGTAGTCAGGGCAGGTATTATCACCTTCTGGCACGCTTGGCAGTGGTTCAACCGTATCAATCAAGTCATAAGAGAGCACACCGCCTAAAAATAGATCTTCAAACTTGGGGCTTTCATCACAGCGAATATGCTTTACCAGCATTCTTAAGCCATCGAGCGGAGAAGCTGACTTTAAACGCGCATCTTCATCAAGTTGACTAGAGTCTTTTTGAAGAGTCAGACTTAAGCTGGACTCATCACAATGGTTAATGATAGTGGCCTGAAAGTCTTTTTTGAAGAAGGACTGTATTGGTGAGAGCAGGGTCTTACCGTTATCTGTTAAAGCGTTAAATTTGAGCTGGTAACCGTCACAGCGAATTTGCATGGCAGCGTGAGTCAGCACGATACTCTTTAAGTGATCCTTACTGTCAATTTCAGCAGATTCCAGCAGCATGGTGTGAGGGGCGTTTTGAGTCACATGTTGGTATAAGCGCAGCGGATCATCGTGATAGGCCAACTCCTGTTTTTGAGTGACGACTTTAGCGATAGTATCGGTTGTCATGCTTATGCTCCTGCCTTGTAGGGTAACGCATTATTCATTGTTTTATCTCACTTTATATTAAGCCTGCTGCTCTGGGTTTTCTCTCTTCTTGCCGATTTATTTTCGCTTAGATACAAGAAAGCCCGCAGTGTGTGCGGGCTTTCTTGTTGAATCTTGGCTCAGTTTTATGAGCACACAGTTTCACACCACCCGCTAATTTGGGAAGTGCCACCACCAATTAATGTTTTGGAAAGTCGTAAACTGTGTCATTTAAAATTCATCTTGTTTGTTTCTGTGGCTATATAAAAACATTTGCGGGTGAAAGCTGTCAATTGAATATTGCTGTTTTTGACTGATTTTCACTAATTGAGTGAAAATTTTTCTTGGATTTTATTTTTATAGGGGCTTTTTGGTGTTTTTTGAGGGGATTTTGCTAAAAATTGGCTTTGTAGATTTTGGCTGTTTGTGTGTGACTGGCGGTTAATTGAGTAACTCGTAGGTTAATTGTTCACTTTGGGAGTGAGAAGGTAGGATTCTAGTGTATGTGTTACTGCTCTAAATATAAGCCGTTTGTTTATTTTTACTGCCTAACAGTTTAACGATAGCGACGAAATAGCTGATATTTGATCCAGCGCAAACTTATTGTAATGTTTGTTAATTGTTTGTTGTGATCTCTACTGGTTTTGGCACACTAAAAATGTGGCCCCAAAGGAGTGAGTATGGCTTCAATCAATCAGTTGTTAAAAGCACTGTTCAATAGTTTCAAGGATCTGATCCCTATCATATTAGTGGTCTGCTTTTTCGAAATATTCGTCTTGCAGCAAGCGCCCGATGATCTGTTTTCGATTTTAATCGGCCTTGTCTTCATCGTGGTCGGTTTAACCTTTTTTGTCTTCGGCCTCGAAATGGGTTTGTTTCCTATCGGTGAGTCTTTAGCACATGCTCTAGCGCGTAAAGGTAGTGTTTTCTGGTTGGTGGTTTTTTCATTTTCATTGGGGTTTGGCACAACATTAGCCGAACCTGCATTAACCGCAGTCGCAAATGAGGCGGCGGAAGTTGCGGCGGAGGCTGGAGCGATTAAAACCTCAGAGGAAGCGATGGATAGCTACGCCATGGGACTAAGGTTAACGGTGGCGCTATCGGTTGGTCTGGCTATTTTGCTCGGCGTGGTGCGGATCTTAAAAGGTTGGCCTATCCACTATCTCATTATTTCGGGTTATATCATCGTCATGGTGCTGACCTCATTTGCGCCTGAAAACATTATCGGTATTGCCTATGACTCCGGTGGAGTGACGACATCGACCATTACAGTTCCCTTAGTGACTGCGCTCGGGGTTGGTTTAGCCACTGTGATTAAGGGGCGTAATCCTATGCTTGATGGTTTTGGTCTAATCGCCTTTGCCAGCTTAATGCCGATGATTTTTGTGCTTATCTACGGAATGCTGGTGCTTTAAATGGTAGCGCTTTTAATAGGAGTGCTTTAATGGAACTGCTTGAGCAAGTACTTGATACCTTGCTGGTAACCATACGTGATGTGGTTCCCATTGCTATTATTCTATTTGGTTTTCAGTTAGGAGTGCTGAAAAGGCCTGTAGCGAATTGGCGCCGAGTTGCCGCTGGCTTTGTTTATGTGATTTTAGGGCTAAGTTTCTTCTTAGTTGGCCTTGAGATGGCGCTGTTCCCTATCGGCGAGAGTATGGCCGAGCAACTCACCTCCCATGAGTTTATTCATGAAGACGATCTGCAAAACACCGTCAATGGCTGGCAGGACTATTATTGGGTTTATATCTTTGCTGCGGCCATAGGCTTTAGTACTACGATTGCTGAACCATCACTTATCGCGGTTGCGATAAAGGCTAACCAAGTATCCGGTGGCACCATAGGTATTCAAGGTTTGCGTATATCGGTCGCGATTGGAGTGGCTTTTGGTATCGCGCTAGGTTGTTTTCGCATTGTGGTGGGGGATCCGATTCATTACTACATTATGGCGGGCTACGTACTGGTAGTGATCCAAACCTTTTATGCTCCAAAAATGATTGTTCCGCTTGCCTATGACTCTGGCGGCGTGACCACCTCTACAGTAACCGTGCCGTTAGTCGCTGCATTAGGCTTAGGCTTAGCAACTAATGTCGAGGGACGTAACCCGCTGATTGATGGCTTTGGCCTGATTGCATTTGCTAGTTTGTTTCCAATGATCACTGTGATGGGCTATGCCCAATTAGTGGAATTTAAGAACAGAACCCAAAAGGAGCGAGATAATGCGCTTTAAACTGATCCTAGTGTTTATTGATGATGCCTGTACCGATGCCATTTTGGATGCGGCTCGTAGTAAAGGCGCTACTGGTGCCACAGTGATCAACCATGCTCGTGGCGAAGGCCTTAAACAACAGAAAACATTTATGGGCTTGTCGTTAGATGTCCAGCGTGATGTGGTGTTGCTGCTTGTTGAAGAGCATTTATGCCGGACTATTTTAGAAACGGTGAGTGAAGTTGGCGAGTTTGATCGTGACTCGGGTAAAGGCATCGCTATTCAAATTGATGTGGAAGACGCCGTCGGGGTCGCCCACCAAGTACAAAAGTTAACTCATGATATTGAGGATCAAATATGAAAACTGAAAATCTGGTTAGAAATCATGATGTCATGAGTCAAAATTATGCCATGATCGATGGGCTGCAAACTGTAGCTGAAGCAATTGAACACGCGGTGAAAAGCAGGGTAAACGTGCTATTTGTGAATAAACGCCATGATGATGATGAATATGGCATGGTGCTGATGAGTGATATTGCCAAAAAAGTGTTGGCACAAGACAGATCGCCTGAGCGAGTCAATGTGTATGAGATCATGGTTAAGCCTGTACTATGTGTGCCGGGCAGTATGGATGTACGTTACAGTGCACGCTTATTTGACCGATTCGGTATTACTAAGGCGCCAGTGGTTGAAGAGGGGAAGATCGCTGGATTGGTGAGTTATCATGAAATCGTGCTTAAAGGCATGATTAATAAAATCAGTTAATTGTACCAATCTTCGAGTAAACCGAGTTGGCCTTTTACTCGGTTTCACTCGTTTTAGGTTTATTTGCTCTTAGTTTAAAGTGGATTAAAGCTGTAACTCACTAAAGTTAACTCTGACTCCTCAACAATACATGGATCTGCTAAACTGATTTTGGTTATTTTCAATTAAAGTTCAATTCGTTATGCAGCGCCCTCCATTACGGCAAGCCAAAACCATCGACAATGTCTTTAATAGTGCTTATTGGCATTTGAGTCAGCAAGATTTCACCATTAATGAAATTCGCAGCAAGCTTGAGCGTAAAACTGATAATCAAGAGTGGATTGATACTGTACTCGCCAGGTTAATAGAGGGCGGATACCTAAAAAATGATTTTGACTTTGCACTGCGCTATTGCGAGCTGGCTTTTAGTCATGAAGTCGGTGCTGGCGCCATAAGACGCAAACTACAACAGCGCGGAGTATCCCTTACTGAGATTGACAACGCCATTGAGCGGGTGATGGATGAGCAAAAGGTAGATAGCTTTGAGATGGCAGCATCTAGATTATTAAATCGATTTGAAAACTTTTATGGCACTAACAAAGAAAAAGTCTATGCCCAGATGACGGCAAAAGGTTTTTCTCGAGTAGAAATTGAGCATGCAATTTCACTGCATCCGATGCGTGAAACACTGCGTAGCAAATTAGCCGTTAAAGCTGACAAAGCGGATTTAACTACCGAAATAATCAAGCTATATAACAAAGGCAAAGGGCAAACGCTAATAGAGCAGGAGCTTAAACAGCGACTTATAGATTTAAGCGATTTTGAAGATACCTTGTACCAATTGACCCTAGCTGGTGATGTTGATTTTTATCAAAGCTGCAAAGATGAGTTAGCTAAGAAACGATATGACTTAACGGATTATAAAGAAAAGTCGAAAGCTTACGCCTATTTATCTCGTAAAGGTTTCAGCAGTGATGAAATCAAAGAGGCAATGAGACTAGATGATGAGTAGTGATAAATATCTATATGAGTTGAATAATGCTCCTTTGGTAAATGGTTATCTGTATAGTGGCATAGTGAGTTTGACCCGTTAAATCAAAATAAATCATATTTTCAACTATGCTTATTGAGCGATTATTTAGAGAGTTCGAATCAATCATAGGTAGGAATAATATGAGACTTAATCAAGCGATTTTGCTGACACTGTTTTGTTTGTTTGCATTCTCAATACAAGCCATAGAGTTGAGTAGTAAAGATATCATCGAGGGTAAGACACTTAAGAAGGCTCAGATATTTAATCAATGGGGTTGTAGCGGGGAAAATAAGTCCCCGGAACTGAGCTGGAGTGAGATCCCTAACGGTACGAAAAGTTTCGCTGTGACCATGTACGATCCAGATGCGCCTACTGGCAGTGGCTGGTGGCATTGGCTGGTCGTTAACTTACCTGCAAACACTCAAAGTTTGCCTGCTAATGCGGGGCTAAAGGGAGGGGCGAATCTTCCTGAGGGGGCCAGCATGGTCAATAATGATTTTGGCTTTAAGGGCTTTGGCGGCGCCTGTCCGCCAGCAGGTTCAGCGCCACACCATTATCAGATCACTGTCTATGCACTGGATGTCGCTCATATTGAGTTACCTGATAACGCAACAGCGGCTTTGGCGGGATACAATATTTATCAACACCTTCTCGGTAAGGCCACGTTGACAGCGCCAACGAATGCCCGCTAGGTGTTACGATTGTATGAGCTCTGTCTATTGCATAGAGTTTTGTGCAACGAATAATGGTTGCTGGCAACTGAAATAGGATCAACAGAGCGACAAGCGTGAAATTGATATGAAAAAGGCAGCATATATATGCTGCCTTTTCTTTTGTTTCCGTACTTGCCCAAAGGTAAGTTGACACCTTTTAGGGCATGAGAAGGGCTTTACTGATTAAGCAAATTTTTTATCGAGAAAATTGATGATCTCTGATGACTCATACATCCAAGTTGACTGACCATTTTCATCAATCTTCATACATGGAACCTGTAACTTTCCGCCTTCGCTAAGTAGTGTACTCTTGTGGGGCTCTTGCTTGGCATCGAGAGTCACAATATTTAGACCTTGGCGACGCAGTGAGCGGCGAACTTTAACGCAAAATGGGCAAGCCTTGTATTCGTAAATAGTCATGTTGCTGGTTGCGTTGTCGATTTTTTGTTGTTCTTCTTGTGGACGCTTTAGTTTTTTAGGCGCAAAAACAAAGTTTAAAAACAAAATGATACGGCCTAATACCCAACGAATGATAAACATTAACTACCTCTGATGTATTGATATTCGCGCAGATTTTAACTCAAGCGTTACAGGGTTGAAAGTAATGATTAAAAAACGAGTTTCATTTTCACGACAAATGCCAATGACATTGACCCAGTTGCTTTAGTTCGGCGCCAATACACAAGAGGGCTGCATCGTCTGGACATAAGCAGATCTTCTGGGTGAATGTTGCAAGCTGCTGCTCAAACGATCCGCTTTGTGAATGCTCTTGGCTAACATGAAGTGCGATGTGGGGGGCAAACAAAAAATCCACTAAATTAAGTGCGCTTAAGTCTTCGAGTTCACAGTTATTGGTATCGCCGCACAGAGGTGCACTCGCTATTGAGGGCGTCATTATCATCGCGCCAGCACTTACGCCAATGAGAGCGCCTCCATTGATAGCATATTGGCGTAAAACCGGCTGTAGCTTTCTGGATTTTAATGCCTTTAAGAAACGGTAGGTGTCGCCACCAGACAGATGAATGGCGTCGCAACTTAGCAATTGTTCGAGCGCAGTTTGTGAGAAATCGGCTTCTAATTCGAGGTAGACGCTGAGCTCTGCACCAAATGATTGGTATAGTATTTTTGTTTGCTGAAAATACTCTCTTTGAGGATCGGGTTGTGATGCTATGTAACCCACCTTGATTGGAGTGATTGCTTGAAGACCTGTAGAAGAGCTCGGCTTAGTGAGTGTTGCAAGCAAAGTCTTGAGCGCCATTTTGGCATTGGCAGTATTTGGATCACTCAGTAGGGCGAGTTTCATATTCAGTCCTTTGATCGTGTGTGACGATGCGACACATGTATTCTGTGTATATCGATAATGACATTTAGCTTATATGTTGACTGTAACGGATCCGCTTTAATAATGCGAAAGCTAAACTCTTTTTGAAGCGTAATGAAAAAGACACACGGATCTTAAGGTTCGTGTGTCTTCGTGTATCTTTGGTATTTGAGTTATTTAGCGGACAAGGTTAACAAAGCTTGGCTTGCCCCCGTATTGAGTTCCACTCGGCTATCAAGCAAAAATATTCTTTGAGGTGCAATATTCTTCTTGTCAATTAAGTAGGTTTTGACTGCCGTTGCACGAGTTTGTGCCAGCTCTCCGAGAGCCTCTTCGGCTACACGTTGTGCCCCTAAGGTAAAGTTATATAGGGCAATGTGCCAGCGCTGGGAGATTTGCTCATCATTGAGCTTGTCTTCACCTTGATGCTCGTTCTCTATTTTCTCTTTCACCGCTTGAGCCGAGCTACCAAGTTCAGTTTCATAGAGTTTAATGAGTGCATCAGATAGTGGCCCGGATGTTGGGAAGTTACTTGGTGCAAGATCCGCTGGAATATCAGTGATATTAAGTTTGGCAGTTTGAGCTAGCTTACTGTTAAGTTGCTGCTCGCTCAGAGCCTGACTGTCTTCAAGCATACTAACGCCGCCTTCAACGTTGAGGGTCAGCATAGGTCTGTCACTCAGTCCTTTCGCTAATTTATCTAATGTTTCCTGCTCCTTGAGATCTAGAGTTGCAATACCCGCTGCAAAATTGATCTTATCTAACTCACCCTCATCGGCGCCAAGTAAATTAGCGAGCAGACTAAACGGAGCGGTTACCGCCTTGGTGATGACGTTGGTAAAGGCGGTCATTACTATACTGCCGATACTAAAGCTTGGGTCGTCTACATCGCCTGAGACCTGCAGACCTAAATCAATTACGCCGTGTCTGTCTTGCAGGAGGGCAATGGCTAAGGTGACAGGTAAGGTGGTGGCTAGGCTGCTGTCGCTGGGTTTCCCCAGTTTTAATTGATCGACGACTAAATGGTTATCACCAACGAGCTTGCTGTCATCGAGTTTATAATTGAGATCTAACGACAATAGCCCTTTATCTATGTAATAACCTGCGTAGGTGCCTGAGTATGGGTTAACAGATGTGAGCTCGACATGTTTAAAGCTCAGAGCTAAGTCTAAGTAAGGCTGCTCTAGCAGTGGATTAATGTCACCTTTTAGGCTGACTGGTGCGTAGCGATCGATTTTACCCTTAATATCCACCGACGCGGTTTGCTTACTGCTTGAAGATAGCTTGCTTATCTTACCGTCTAAATGCTCGATACTGGCAGCAAAGTTAGGCGTTAATGAGTTATCAGCGAAGAAGGTCGAGCCATCTTTAAAGTTAATTTGATTGATGGTTAACGCCAAAGGTTTAGCCGCTGTTTTGTCAGCTTGTTGAGTCGACACCTTAGCTTTGACTGCAGCTTTTTGCCCCTCTTTGGCGGAAGCGTTTTTGTTAGAAGCCGTTTGTACCACAATTAAATCACCGATGTTGGTGCTCTTATCTTTGGCGATAATGATACGACCATAGGGCTTGTTAAGGCTTACCTGGTCAATATCGAGGCGGTTATCCTGCTTATCGAACGCAAGGCGATTGACCTCGAGTGTTTTCCACTTGAGCAACTCTTTTTTCTGTACAGTATCTTTAATCAGTAGATCGTTAACTGCCAGATTGCCGATATAGCTTAATTGTTCGGCTTTTGCATCGATAACCAGCTCTCCTTGGGTATTGAAATCACCTTGCTGGAGCTGGATATTCACATAAGGTTTCAGATAACTTTGTAATTGCGGCAGAGCAAACTCGGCGACTGAGACCTTAGCATTTACTAACTGCTTTAACGCATCTATGCTGCCGCTAGATTGAACTATTCCCTCTTGATTGACGTTAAGCGACAGTTGATAGTCTATGGGGGTGGCAAGACTTGCATCGATTGCGCCTGTGGTTAAATTGATATCATCTATCTGCCAAAGGGTATTTTTAGTCACTAATTGCTCAGTCAGATTGACCTGATAATCCTTAAGCTCTATGGCCTTGAGCACAGCGCTCCAACTCTGCTTTGGCGTTTTTGCCGTATCTTTATCTGCTTGTTTAGCAATATTGGTTTCAGAGCCTGTATCAGTTGGTACTGCCGACTCTGAACGAATTATTTTTGAATCTACAGTGCCAGAGCTCGGTGTTGGCGTGCTTAGCGTCTTTTCACTTATAGGCGTAAAGATAGCGGCAAGATCGACGCCTTCTTTATTTACTCTGGCGTTAAGCACTAAACCGTGAGTATCTAAGGTTTCTACTGCTACCGTTTGCTGCTGAAGATCGAAGGCTATTCCTTTAAGGGCTATCATCGGCAGGTTGATAATCGACTGTTTCTGGTAGTCGAAGTTAAGCTCCTCGACTTGGACTAGACCAAGGTCTGTAGTGATTTCGAACTTATCGTCTTGCATCTGTAGTTGATAATTGCTCGATAGACTCAAACGGCCAGAGGTTAACACTGGCGCAAATTGCTCAGAGATAAACGACCAAAATTGTGGTAGCTGGATGTTAGTGAGTTGCACATCGCCGACAATATTCAGGGGAGACAGTTGCACTATGCCCTGAGTGTCAATCTCACCGCCATTACGCCCGACAACATGTACTGCATAGTGGTTAGTTTGTTGCTTGTCAGCTAAGTTTTCCAGAGTCGATTTGATGACATGATCGGAATCGAAGAATTTTACATTGAGGTTCAGCGCAGGATAGCGCAACTGACTGTTGGTAACGTGATCAATGAAGCTCAAATCGGCGTTCACAATCGCTAAGTCAGTGACGATAAAATGAGGGATCCCCGTCGACTCTGTTGGTTGCTCACTTTCTTCTGTCTTGGGGCGGCTTGCTAACGTGTCGAGAATATCTGAAAAGTTAAAGCGCAAAGTTTGCGGCGCATTTATTCGCTCAACCTTTATCGAAGGCGCCGTTAAGGTGACGTCAGCAACACTGAACGCGGTATTGAATAGCGAGTTCCAAAATTGGTACTCAAATCTGAGTTGCTTAAAGCCGACAAAGGGCTGATTGTTGGTTTCGTGAAGCTCGAAATTATCAACGGCGACTTCTAGGGTGAAAGGGTTAATCTTCACTTTTTCTAATGTGACTGGTCGCTGCAGGAATTCTGATAATTGCTTAGGTGCCTGCTTAACAATAATGTAGGGAACCAGTAGGCCTAAAAGGGCGGTAAAGCTTAAGTAAATGGCTGACACTATGATCAGTAAGCGCTGAGATCTTGGGCGCTGTCGATAGCCGTTGAATATAGGTTTAAGTAATTTTGAGTTAAAAGACATACTGACCTTCGTCGAATTAAATGTGGCAGAGTGTTTTTGTTTTAACAGAAAGGCCTGATAAAACTTGATACACCTATTTTAATTTTAGGTTCATTATCATGGAAATGAAGCTGCTATCATATTCTTTCTGACGTTTTTGGTGAAAATATTTGTTACTTCGCGATGTGGAGGGGCTGATAGCCTATAGATACGAGCATTTTTTAATCTCAGCGCTTAAGTCTAATAGATAATCATTTTGCGATGATAGTGGCGTTAACCGTTGTTATTAGAAATAAGCCTATAAGTGCAGTGACAATCTATTGCCTCCAGTCTTTCTTGATTGGTACCATAGCGCGTTTTCAGTCTTGCTTTGGGGAATTAGCTTGAATAAGAGTGTGATTACTAATCTGCTTGCAGCCATTTTAGTTGCAGTGGGTTATCTGTTTGCCTTACCAATTGTACTAACGGTCGGTCTATTTGCACTTTCTGGTGCGGTGACCAACTGGTTAGCTATTCATATGCTGTTTGAGAAGGTGCCAGGTTTATATGGCTCTGGTGTTATCCCTTCACGCTTTGAGGAGTTCAAACAAGCTATTGCGAACTTGATGATGAAGCAGTTTTTTACCGAAGAAAATATAGATCGTTTTTTATCGGGTGAAGATGGCATAGAAAAAAAATTAAACTTACAACCTGTTATCGATAATATTGATTTATCACCTGCATTTGACGCCTTAGTGACGACCGTTGAGCAATCTTCATTCGGTGGGATGTTAGCTATGTTTGGTGGCTCTGACGCCATTACGCCGCTTCGTGAACCTTTTATAGAGAAAATGAAGAGCTCATTGAGTGAAATAGCCCAAGGTGATGACTTTTATGAATTACTAAAAGCCGAACTTGAGCAACCTAATATGATTGCGGATATGCGCGCAAAAGTTGAAGAGATTGTGACTCAAAGACTCGATGAGTTAACCCCGCAACTTGTTAAAGAGATAGTACAAGAGATGATCCGTGAACACTTAGGTTGGTTAGTGGTGTGGGGCGGGGTCTTTGGTGGGCTAATAGGCCTAGCAGCGGCGCTTATTCAGGGGTAATTAACGCCAGAAGTTTAGGTGTTAACACTGATAAAATAAAAGAGAGCTTCGGCTCTCTTTTTTGTTGCTGCTATTGATACGGTATTTGCTACAAACTCTGGGGCTGTTATCTAAAGCTGAATATGTTTTAATCAATGGCGGCTAGGGTAAACACATGTTCACAGGAGTGACAGATGCAGCAAAACCAACATCATAGCATTAACTACCTTGAGATCCCTGTAAAGGATATCGATAAGGCGAAGGCTTTTTTTAGTCAAGTTTTCGGTTGGAAGTTTGTCGATTACGGTCCTGACTATAGCTGCTTTGTCGATGCGGGCATAACGGGTGGTTTCTTTACTAGCGACAAGTCCTTTACATCGGGGGCTGGCTGCCCCTTGATTGTGATCTACTCGCGTTATCTCGAAGAGTCTCAGAACAAAGTTATTCAGGGGGGAGGTCAAGTTTCACAAGCTATCTTTTCTTTTCCCGGTGGACGTCGATTCCATTTTCTCGATCTCAATGGTAATGAGTACGCCGTCTGGTCTGAGTGATGTGCCATTGCCGCAGATAATGGATTAGCAGCAGTGACTAATATAGCTTCTATCAACTGATTTTTAAAAAACCAATACTAGCAAAGAGAAGAGCAGCATATGCCACATTGTACGATTGAATATTCCGCGCCACTAGCCGAGGTGCTATCGATTGAAGCATTAGTCAGTGCCGCTCATCGAGGCTTGAGTGAAACAGAGTTATTTGAACCTCATACGATAAAGACGCGGGCCCTTTGTTGTGATTTCTTCAAGGTTGGTGAAGAAGAGGGCGCTCAATTTATTCACCTTAATATTGCTATCATGCCCGGCCGCAGCGATGAGCAGAAAGCTATGCTGTTTGAGCGGGTCTATGATGCCATCGCCTTAATTACTTCAACGGTAAATAGTGTGACTATAGAAGTGGTGGATATCAAGCAGCAGCACTATTTTAGCGCGCTCAATTAGCCGCTAGATCAATAACTACTGGTAACAGTCTTGTCATTCCTGTTGTCATTGCGTCAATAAAAAGCCACTCAAAATGAGTGGCTTGCTTCTGTGATATAACTTCTGAGCTTTGACCTAGTAGGCGCTGTCATGTACCGATTGTACCGCACGGCCCGATGGGTCGATAATGCCTTGTAGGCTAGCATCCCAAGCTAGGGCTTCAGGAGTTGAGCAGGCTACCGACTTACCGCCTGGTACCGTTTCCGCGGCACTTGGCAATGGGAACAGCTCTTCAAAGAAAGTACGGTAGAAATAAGCCTCTTTGGTTTCTGGCGTGTTGTATGGGAATCTAAACTTAGCGTTTGCCAATTTCAAATCGTCCACTCTTTCTGCTGCGTGATCTTTAAGGCCATCGATCCAAGAGTAACCTACACCGTCACTGAACTGCTCTTTTTGACGCCAAGCCACTTCCTTCGGTAATTTGTGCTCAAAGGCTTCACGCAAGATATGCTTCTCAATTTTACCGTTCTTCGACATTTTGGCATCAGGGTTAGTGCGCATAGCAACATCCATAAACTCTTTGTCTAGGAAAGGTACGCGAGCTTCAAGTCCCCATGCTGCCATCGCTTTGTTAGCGCGTAAGCAGTCGAATAGGTGAAGTTTATCAAGCTTGCGTACAAGTTCTTCATGGAACGCTTGTGCGTTTGGCGCTTTATGGAAGTAGAGGTAACCGCCAAATAATTCATCGGCGCCTTCACCTGATAATACCATCTTAATACCCATAGCCTTGATCTTACGTGCCATCAAGTACATAGGCGTCGCCGCTCGAATAGTGGTGACATCATACGTTTCTAAGTGGTAAATCACATCTTTAATCGCATCGATACCGTCTTGGAAAGTAAAGGTGATTTCATGGTGAATGGTACCAATAGCATCGGCGACCTTTTGCGCGGCAATTAAGTCAGGTGCACCTTCAAGCCCAACGGCAAATGAGTGAAGTTGTGGCCACCATGCGTTGCTTTCACCGTCATCTTCGATACGACGTTTAGCAAACGTTTGGGTGATGGCAGAAATCACTGATGAATCCAGCCCACCCGATAGCAATACACCATAAGGCACATCAGACATTAGCTGGCGCTTTACGGCAGCTTCCAATGCATCACGTACATCTTCAGCGCTTGCAGGGTTATCTTGTACTGCTGAAAATTCACGCCAGTCACGTTGATAGTAATGGGTCAGCTCACCTTTCTCACTCGAGAGGTAATGGCCTGGAGTAAAGGTTTCTACCGTTTTACATACTGGCATCAGTGCCTTCATCTCTGATGCGACATAGAAGTTGCCTTCTGCATCGTGGCCTGTGTAAAGCGGAATAATCCCCATGTGATCGCGGCCAACCAGATAAGTGTCTTTTGACTTATCGTAAAGCACGAAGGCGAAAATACCGTTGAGTTTATCTAAAAACTCGGTGCCGTACTCTTGATAAAGCGCCAAGATCACTTCGCAGTCTGAGTTTGTTTGGTAGCTGTACTTATCGCCAAGTTCAGCCTTAAGTTCTTTGTGGTTGTAGATCTCACCGTTTACGGCCAATACGATGGATTCGTCTTGACTAAGAAGTGGCTGGGCGCCGTGTTCGATATCGACAATCGCTAAACGCTCATGGGCTAAAATCGCTTTATCACTGCTGTAAATCCCTGACCAGTCCGGGCCGCGATGACGCAGAAGCTTGGACATCTCTAGAGCGACTTGACGCAGTGGAGTCGCGTCAGATTGAATATCTAAAATTGCAAAAATTGAACACATAGGTCACTCCAAAAAAATTCTGTCTTAAACTCAATTGAGTATTACTCTGCCATCGAATATTTAAGAATACAAACCTGATTTTGAATAATCACTGTTAAAAGCGCTGCTTTAGCTGGGTAAAAGTTGTTTTTCAAATGGCTGTGGTAAGGAATGTTTATTGTTGTGCTTGTTTTTTTGTTTTATCGATAATTGTGGTGGCATTATAGTTAAGCTTGATTGGATATATCGTAATGCAGTTTCAATTAAAGCCAATTGAGTAAGTTTATTGATAGTAGTTACGTTTTTGGACTAATTTTGACCATAATTGAACATCATCAACAGGAGAGAGGCGTGGCTTTGATTAACCTCACTTATAATTTAGGTAAAAAAAAGCCGACAAGTGGGTGGCAAGTCGGCTGGTTGAAAACGTTCAAATTGGCAAAGCTTTACTTTTTATTGTCGTATTAAATCGGTTAGATATTTAAACGATAATGGCAATGGCCATATTCATTACTATTTACTCGCTTGCTCTATGGTGTCTTGAGCGGGCCGCAGTGCATTAAATTCTGTGCCTATATAATAGCCAGGCCAGTCGTGATTGTTACCTAAACTAGCAGCGGCATGGTAGAAGATGGCTAAATCTTCAAGTGCTCCCGATAGGTCCCAGTCTTCTCGATATTCGTCGCAAACATTGTGGTAGCAGCCTTTCATTTTCAGTTTCATTGCTGCCTTGTATTGTGCGGTTGCTTCATCAAGAGGCTCACTACCACCGCCTGCAAATACCGCCGGCACGCCTTCTTTGGCGAAGCTGAAATGATCGGAGCGGAAAAAGCCTCCAGATTCAGGATGTTTCTCGCGTTTGGCGGTGCGATTTTGGGTCTTAAGTGCATCAATAAGGTAATTTTCAAGCTCGGATTTACCTTTGCCTACTATGGTGTAATCTGTGGTGCGGCCATAGATATTGGTACTATCTAAGTTAAATACCGCTACGCTCTTATCTAGCGGGTAGATAGGGTTTGCAGCGTAATAGCGTGAGCCCAATAGGCCTTGCTCTTCACCTGTAGTGGCGATAAAGGTCAGCGAGCGAGCGAGTGGGTGACCATTGTTAGCTTGCCCCGCAAATTGGCGCGCAATCTCTAAAATGCCGGCGGTGCCAGAAGCGTTATCTAGGGCACCATTGTAGATCTGATCGCCCGTTTTGTTAGCATCTATGCCTATATGGTCCCAGTGAGCGGTAAACAGAATATGTTCATCTGCGCGGCTATTACCGGGTAACGTGGCAACTAGGTTATAGCTATTGGCATACTCGGCTTTATTTTCAAAGGCGATAGATGCAGTTTGGTTTAGTGGTAGGTTCAGTGAACTTGCCGCAGCTCTATCTGACACTGTCGCTAAGGATAGACCAGCCTTGTTAAATAATGTCGTCGCTGTGTCGTAACTGATCCAACCTTCGACTTGGACTCGTCGGTTTTGCTCTGAGGAATGACGAACAAGATCCTGTTGAGCGCCTGTCCAACTGTTTTCTACTACAGACCAAGGATAAGAGGCTGGCTTAGTATCGTGAATGATAATTGCGCCCAATGCTCCTTGACGGCTGGCCTCTTCGAACTTATAGCTCCAGCGGCCATAGTAGGTCATGGCCTTACCGTTAAACTTACCTGAGTCGGGTCGAGCAAAACCTGGGTCATTGACTAAAATTATGGCGATTTTACCTGTCATATCTAAGTCTTGATAATCGTTCCACTGATACTCCGGAGCATTAATACCATAGCCAACAAACACTAACGGAGCATTACTGATATCAATTTTGGCCACATCATGGCGACTACCTAGCACCACATTTTGTCGGTGTTTAAGCTTTAGATCGCCTAAGCGCACCGTTTGCTGTTCGGACGCGGTATAGCTCACCATAGGCACAGCTTGCAGATAATCTTTGCCATTAGGTTTCTCTAGACCCATTTCAGCAAAAGCGTCACTGAGATACTCAAGAGTTAATTGCTCGCCTTTTGTCGTAGGGGCGCGACCTTCAAACTCATCAGATGCGAGTGTTTTAATATCTTGGCGGAAACGGCTCTCATCGAAGCTGACGTCGCTTGGATCATTAAGATTGCTTGGATGCTGGCTGCAAGCACTGAGTAAGGCGAGCGCGCATAGGGGGAAAATTGAACGCATGATAGGTCCTATTATTATTGTTTTAGACTTTTAAGCGAAGGAGCATGATGGAGGAAAGTTGACCTCTATAGCAAGGGGGCGAGTCGGTAATCTGTTGCTAAAAATGTTACTTAATATTGCGTGAATGATGACGCTTATGGTGGATATAGCATATTTTGGGCTTTGATTGAGGCAGCCAAAGCTAAAGTGCTTGAGGTTTAGTGGCTAAACCTTCAAAGCCTCTAATCCATTGTAATCAACTCAATTAAGGGATTAGAGGCGAAATAATGGTAGCAACTAGCTTTAGATAATGTCGATGTCGCCAGCACAGTCAAAGATATGATTTGGCCTAAAGGGCTCTTTGTCGATATCGGCTAGCGAGCTAACACCGCTGGTAACAAGAATGGTTTCCAAGCCCGCTTGAAAACCTGCCAGAATATCGGTTCGCATATTATCGCCGATGATTACCGTATTCTCAGAGTGTCCACCAATATGGTTTAACGCCGAACGTATTATCCATGAACTTGGTTTTCCGACATAGAACGGTTTCTTACCGCTGATCCTTTCTATTGGGGCACATAAGGCGCCACATGCAGGGCTAAAAGAAGGGCCATGAGTATCTGGGTTGGTCGCTATAAAGCGAGCACCATCATTAACAAACTTTGCGGCTTTATGGATCATATCCCAGTTGTAGGAGCGGGTTTCCCCCACGATAACAAAATCAGGATTAATATCGGTAATGGTAAAGCCCGCTTTATATAGCTCATGGGTTAATGCGCCTTCACCAATCACGAAGGCCTTGGTACCTTGTTGATGTTTTAGAAAGTCCGCGGTCGCCATGGCTGCGGTGTAAAAGCATTCTTCAGGTACATTGAGCCCCGCGGCACCTAGGCGGTTTTGCAGATCTTTACCTGTTTGTACAGGATAGTTGGTCAGCACGACAAGTGGATTGCCTTGCTCCAGTATGCGGTGAATAAACTTGTCACTGCCAGGAATAAGCTTGTTGTTATGTAGTAAAACTCCATCGATATCGCAAATAATATTTTTCATCTGACTCTCTTACTTCACATTAGTTTGCCGAATAAGTGACCTTAATCTAATGCTAATTGGAGTTGAAAAACAATGTCTTTTATCGCTTGTTGAGATAAAAAAATTAGAACCACTAACTCAAAGGGTTAAAGACAAGTCGGCAACTTGTAGCTCAAGCGTATTTTCGGGCAAGACTTGTGGTTAACTGACTCTGCGTCATTAATCGGCAATAAAATTGCGCAAGCTCACAATTATGTTGACCTTACTAATATTTCAGCTACTGTGTATGAGTTTTATTAATGACAAAAAATGAATGTAAGGTTATGTTTTATAAAGTTATATTAGGTTTTGTTTAATCAAGGCTATTACTGCTTATAAAACCACAATTAGCGATATTCTTATGGAAAAGATCATTGTATTTGTTATTTTATTGAGCACTATGCTGTGCTCATTTTCAGTCCATCCTGCCGATTTCTCTCCGCTTAATAGCATCGTAAAGCTTGAAAATGGTCAGCAAATTATGGCCTTGTTTGCTAAACAAAACCTGGATGGAGAGTCGAAGCGTCAGCAATTAAATCAGTTGATCTCACCGACTGAAGCTAATCAGTCTGCTTATTATGCCTTTGCTTACTACCGGATCTTGCATGACATAGAGTTGTCTGTTTCTGCGCCAGAAGCTGCAGAACTAGCTATAGCAAAAATGCTGTTAGTTGGGCAAAGACTGAATACAGGCTGGTTGATCGCCGAGGCCAAGATGTGGCAGGCCACTTTTGCCGCGAAACAGAGCCGCTTTGATGAGGGGTTAGCATTAATTGATGAGGCTATTGGATTGTCGAAAGTCGCTAAATTCTCCCATCTGACAGGGCGTGCATACAATGCCAAGGCTGCGCTATATTTTTTTCAAGATCAGTACTATATCGCGCTTGAATATTACTTAAGGGCCTTGAATATCTTTATAGCAAACCCAGAGGACCCTTATGTTAGTAAGGTATTGTCTAATGTTGCTATTATCTATGTTGATTTAGAAGATTGGGAAAAGGCCTTAGAGGCAAATAATAATGCTTTGGCACACGTTGATAAATATGGGGGCAGTTATGAGCAAATTGCAGCATTCAATAATAACGCTTCCTTTATTTTAGGAAAACTAGGACGCTGGAGTGAGAGTAAGCCTTACTTAATCTCCTCACGAGAAAGTGCACTACTAAGTGGTAATTTGCGAGTTAAACTCAATGCTCAGACTTCATGGATTCAATATTACCTGGCTCAAGGTGAGTATCGTTTAGCCGTTGAAGACGGGCTAGAATGTGTGGACATTGCTTTGGCTAATCAATACCCATTGTTCGAAGGGGATTGTAGTCGAATATTAGCTAAAGCCATGATTAAAGTTGGGCAAGTCGATGAAGCACTGCAATTTTTAGCCCATAGCGAAGCATTATATAAACGAATAGAAAAGCGCTCAGGGTTAGCCGATACCTTTAATACTTATGCGTTAGCCTATGAGGAAAAGGGGGATTATAAAGCCGCATTGGACTATCAGCGAAAGGCTAATGAGGAAGATAAGGCATTATTGTTTGATCGACGAGCCAAGATGACATTCGACCTGAGTCAACGTTATCAAGAGAGGTACCGTCAACAGGAGTTAGCCGTTTTGAAAGTCGAAAATGATTTACAAGAATCCCGACTCGCAGAGCAAGAGTTACGGGAGAAGTTCCTATTCTTTGTTATTCTTGTTTCGGTTATCTCGATTCTTCTGCTGATAAAAAAACGCTTGGGTTTAGAAAATGATAAAAAGAATCTGCAGTCCTCTAACCTTGAGTTGTATAAACAGTCACATATCGACCTGCTCACAGGTTTATATAATCGTCGTTACTTCTCTGACTTTTTGGAACAACAGCGTCAACTGCCACAAAATCAAAGCATGATGAGTTTAGCCATTATTGATATTGACCATTTTAAGAGTGTTAATGACTGTTTTGGTCATGATGTCGGAGATGAGGTACTTATTCAGGTCAGTAATGTGATCAATAAAAACATCCGAGAATGTGATTTAATTATTCGGTGGGGCGGGGAAGAGTTTGTATTACTTTTGTGTTGGCCAAATTATTCTTACCCTCTTGCTACGGTTGATTTTTATGAACATTTTGAGCGTGTTCGCTTGGCGGTAGAGAATACAGATATTGTCGTTGGCGAGCATCGATTGAAGGTAACGATATCAATGGGGGGAGCACAACCTCTAGAGGCACTTGTTCTGACCGAATCATGGCATCAGGTACTGGATGAGGCTGATAAGGCGCTCTATCAAGCGAAAGCGGATGGGCGAAATTGTGTTGTATTAGCGAACTAACCCTTAGGGAGGTTCGGTAGTCAATAAGCTTTGTGCCGATTTTGTTAGTGATTTATTCAGTGCGCAATTGCTAGCGTCATGTTGATTAGACATGGTCATAATTTAAAGAGTGCGGGCAACTTATGTTGCCGCACTCTATTATAGATTCTGAAGAGACTGTTTATTTAAAAGCAAACTCTTTGAAACGTGTTCCACTCTCCAACACCTGGTGCCACTTCCATACAACCCGCTTTTGTATCCATTACTGCTGTAAGAGTGGTTATAAAGTCTGAACCATATGCTGCATGTTGAGCGATGGGCTTGCTATTTAAAACATATTTAGCGGCATCGATACTGCCTTCAGGTGTGTTATCAATAAATAACTGAGCAAATTGAGCCCTCCATTCCGTGTAAGCCGTTGCAATAGTACGCTCATTACTCTTATTCGGTAAGCCTACCGTTTCAGCAAAAGCTTGCATAACGCCTAGTCGCTCAGAATGATTAGCATGTCCAACTCCTGCATCACGGCGGATCACATAATTATCTCCACTTAGCATTTCAACACCAACAGTATTGCCTTGGCGGTCAGCAAAGTTAAAGTGTGAAGCGACTACTGTGCGATGTTTATTTAAAATTTCTACGGCTTCATCAACTGTATTTGCATGTCGTACGATGTAATTCTGTAGTGCCCCGAGTTCTATGCCCATTGGTGAGTCAAGTCCGACTCCCACAGAATCAGAGCCTTGAAAATTGATTACTACACCTAACTCTTTGCCCATTGTTTGTCCTGAACCATAAAAGCCTGATGCCATAACCTGAATAAAGTCATCGTCTTGAAGGATCCAATAGTTACCACCGGATAAAGATGGGGTATCGTTGACTTGTCCTACAACCCCAGTCCCTTTAAAGCTCACGGTTGTGCAACCTCTTAGAGAAGCGTTAGCGGCTGATGCCAAGGCTGCATCTAACTGGCTTAGGGTGAACATTTTCTCAATGGTGATCCCACCAACAGTGGCTAACGCTTCAACCACATCAAAATATTCAGGGTTTAATTTTCGAGAATTTTCTAATAGTTTCTCCGACTGCATTTCAAACTGCGCTAAATCGATCCCTGCTAGCTGGTAAACGTATTTGGCTTCCTTAATGCCACGACGAACCTGTTCACCAATCTGAACTTCAAATGTTCCAGCGTAATCAGCAGGAGATACACCACGAATATCCACGACTGGCATGCTGGTTTGTTGGATAAACTTCTCAGGCGAGTAGTATGGCTGTTGAACATTTAAACCTTCTGCTGGCTCTAATGAAACGGCACCTGCAACCTTTGATAGTATTAACATTCCAAGTGTCGCTGCAATGAGTGTTGATTTAACGGTAAGCATGATTTAATCCTCTTCAGTTAATGAATAGCAATTGCTATCCTTCTCACGTTGAGAACATAGTACCGAAACGTTTTTCCATTATTCGGACAAACTGCTAGGATTAAATCCAGAATTATGGAAAGGTTTGTTTATGGCTGAGATTGAAACAGAAGGGTTTGAGTTCTTCGGTGTTGAAGAAGCTGTGTTTCGCATGATGGTGATTGAACGCATTGAGGCCATAATGGTTCATTCAAAGCTGTCTAAAAATACACTGGCACAGAAAGCCAGTCTGGGCCGTTCTTCATTTTATGAAAAAATGGATCGAGAAGGGCGAAGCGTATTTACAATACTTGATCTTTTTCGTATTGCTAAAGCGCTTGATATCAGTATTTTGCAGCTGTTCCCAATGACAGATCTTGAACGGCAGCACGGAGGGAAATTACCACTTACGGCGAGCACATTGAATTTCTTAGATCAAATGCTAGCAGCGCCAAAAGAAGATATTGAGTTTATCAGTCACTTTTATCGGGAAATACAAAAGCGCGATCGACGTGGTGAATAACGTTGGTTATTAAAACAGCTGAATAAAAAAGGCACCCTAAGGTACCTTTGTATTTTTGCTATTTAAATATTTGCTTAGTCAGCAGCGTAACCATTCGCAGGAAGCGCTTGACCATCTAATTGAGCAGCGCCATCTACCATGCTTAAGCGATTCTGGCTGAACCATTTAACCACAAGCGGGTAAATAGCATGTTCTTGCTCATGAACACGCTCTGCCACAGTATCGGCAGTATCATCTTCATAAACAGGTACTTTAGCTTGCAAGATCACCGGACCTGCATCGAGTTCTGGTGTCACAAAATGTACGCTTGCACCATGCTCAGTATCTTTTGCATCAATAGCACGTTGATGAGTGTGTAAACCTGTATATTTAGGCAAGAGAGAAGGGTGGATGTTTACCATCTTGCCTTCGAAACGCTGTACGAACTCGTCGCTTAGAATTCGCATAAAGCCAGCTAATACCACAAGATCTGGCTGATACTTTTCTATCGCATTGAGCAGTCTTGCGTCGTACTCTTGTCTTGTTTCGCCGGTATGAGCTATCACGCAGCTGGTATCAATCTCATTTTGGTGCGCACGAACCAATCCATAGGCATCGGGCTTGTTACTGATCACGCCAACAACTTCGGCTTGGAGGTTATCGTCACAACCATCAATAATGGCTTGTAAGTTACTGCCGTTACCTGAAATTAATACTAAAACGCGACAACTCTGGGGCATTACAGGATCTCCACTTGCTCTTCTTCGCCGTTACGCTTGGCAATGTTACCGATTAACCAAGCGTTCTCGCCTTCTGCTTTTAACAGTTCTAAGGCTGAATCGACTTTATCAGCTGGTAAGGCGACAACCATACCAACACCACAGTTGAAGGTGCGGTACATTTCAAATTGTGAAATGTTGCCGTTTTCCATCAACCAATTAAACACGACTGGCCACTGCCAAGATTCGCTTTGTACCACTGCTTTGCAATCTTCTGGCAATACGCGTGGGATATTTTCCCAGAAGCCACCGCCTGTAATGTGCGACATTGCATGAACATCATGCTGTTCAAGCAATTTAAGCAATGACTTTACATAAATTTTTGTTGGTTCTAGCAAATGGTCGATTAGTGGCTTTCCGGCAAGTTCTTGCGCTGGATCGGCCTTGCTCACTTCTAATACCTTACGGATAAGTGAGAAACCATTTGAGTGTGGACCACTTGAAGCTAGTGCGATAAGGGCATCACCTTCTTGCACTTTAGTGCCGTCGATGATCTCTTCTTTCTCTACAACGCCAACGCAGAAACCTGCTAGGTCGTAGTCGTCGCCTTCGTACATGCCTGGCATTTCAGCAGTTTCACCGCCGATTAATGCACAGCCTGATTGCACACAGCCTTCAGCAATTCCTTTAACAACGGCGGTCGCAACTTCAACATCAAGTTTGCCTGTCGCATAGTAGTCAAGGAAGAACAGTGGCTCTGCACCTGAAACGATTAGATCGTTTGAACACATGGCAACTAAATCAACACCTACGTTATCGTGTTTTTTATAGTCGATAGCAAGGCGTAACTTAGTGCCGACACCATCAGTACCAGAAACCAGTACTGGATGCTTATACTTAGTTGGTAGCTCACAAAGTGCACCAAAACCACCTAGGTTGCCCATAACTTCTGGACGGCGGGTACGTTTTACTGCTGACTTGATGTTGTTAACTAGTGCATTTCCGGCATCGATATCAACGCCTGCATCTTTATAGCTTAGTGGGGTAGTAGGAGTGCTCACGGAGATCCTCTCGGGTACGGGTATAGATTATTATTGGATTTTACGCGGCGCCATTCTATCAGCTTGTGAGTAGGCTCGAAAGCTTAGTTTTTCAATAAACTTAGCGACAGAGGTCACGATTTACCGCCTTTTTGAAACTTTAAGTTTTCCTATATGAACAAATCTACTAAAATCGTTAAAATTTACCGTGAAAAATACGTTAGAAAATCAGGAGAACAAGATGAAAGTCGTTGAAGTTAAACATCCTTTAGTCCGTCATAAAATTGGATTAATGCGCGAAGGTAATATCAGTACCAAACGTTTTCGCGAATTAGCGGCAGAAGTGGGCAGTTTACTGACTTATGAAGCAACGGCTGACTTCGAAACTGAGAAGGTAACGATTGAAGGTTGGAATGGTCCTGTTGAAATTGAACAGATCAAAGGTAAGAAGGTCACTGTAGTGCCAATCCTTCGTGCAGGTCTTGGTATGATGGACGGCGTTCTTGAGCACGTTCCGAGTGCACGTATCTCTGTTGTAGGTATCTACCGTGACGAAGAGACACTTGAGCCTGTACCATATTTTGAAAAGCTAGCCAGTGACATGCCTTCACGTATTGCCTTGGTAGTTGATCCAATGCTGGCAACGGGTGGTTCGATGATTTCGACAATCGATCTACTAAAAGAGCGCGGCTGTACAGCGATTAAAGCTCTTGTGCTTGTAGCGGCTCCAGAGGGTGTTGCTGCACTAGAAAAAGCGCATCCAGATATCGAACTTTATACTGCATCAATCGACGACTGCCTAAATGAGCAAGGTTACATTCTGCCTGGTCTTGGTGATGCGGGCGATAAGATTTTTGGTACTAAATAAGTACTGATGTTGTCATAAGTTGAGGTGGTTTAAATTTTAGCTAATTAAATCACCTAACATTAAAAAGGAGCCAAATGGCTCCTTTTTTGTTCTCATTTTTCTAGGACCTAGGACCTAGGACCTAGGACCTTAAATACCCAAGCCTAGACCTACAGCACCATAGCCGCAACCCAGCCAAATACTAGCAATGGAATGTTGTAGTGAATAAAGGTTGGGATCACGCTGTCTTTCATATGGTCGTGCTGTCCATCGGCATTTAGACCCGCAGTAGGCCCTAAAGTCGACTCTGATGCTGGTGAACCTGCATCTCCTAGCGCAGCAGCGGTGCCCACTAGCGCAATCGTCGCTTCAACAGAGAAACCAAAGCTCATCGCCAAAGGTACATAGATAGCGGCAATAATTGGTATAGTCGAAAACGATGAGCCAATACCCATAGTAATAAGTAAACCAACCAGTAGCATCAAGAACGCAGCCAGTGCTTTATTGTCACCTATTGCTGTATTCATAATCTCAACTAAGCTCGCAACATCCCCTGTACCTTTTATCACAGCTGCAAAGCCTGCAGCAGATATCATGATAAAGCCAATATTGGCCATCATGCGAACGCCTTGGTTGAAGATATCTTGATCGGCAACATGCTTAAGTGCACCTGAAAAGCTAAACACGATAAAGCCAATCAAAGCACCGAAAATCATTGAGCCAGTATAGAGCTGCACCACTAAGGTAGAAATAACCGCAATAACCGCAATAACAATATTACGCTTATTTAAGGCTTCTTCAGGTTCGGCAGCTAGAATTTGCTCTTCTTTATATTCGCGAGGTTTACGGTAGCTGATAAAGATAGCAACTAATAAACCAAACACCATGCCTAGAGCGGGAATAATCATCGCGGGCGCAACTTGTGCTTGAACGGCCTGCAAATCATTACTATTGAGGTTGGTTAATAAAATATCGTAAAGAAATATACCGCCAAAGCCGACAGGCAATACCATATAGGTAGTCACTAAACCAAATGTAAGCACACAAGCAACTAAACGACGATCCATTTTTAATTTTGACATTACATGCAGTAATGGCGGGATTAAAATAGGAATGAATGCTATGTGGATCGGCAAGATATTTTGTGAAGAAATAGCCATCGCAAGAATGGTTAATAGTAACACCCAGCGCACTAAGTTATTGTTGGTACTGTTTTGTTCTTTGCCTAATAAGCTAATAACTTTGCTCGAAATCAATGTCGTTAAACCTGAATGCGATAAAGCAACAGCAAAAGCGCCCAGTAGCGCATAGCTTAAGGCTATTTGCGCACCGCCACCAAGACCAGTATTAAAAGCGGCGACCGTTTGATGGAGATCCATGCCACCAACAAGACCGGCTACTAAGGCTGAAATGGTGAGCGCAATGACAATATTAACTCTAGCTAAGCTGAGGCCTAACATTAGGCATACAGCGATGACAACAGCATTCATAATATGATTAATCTATTTCTTATATTTGAAGTTGAGACCATTTTTGCCTGTTAATACGCATTATGTCCAGTAACTATGCTGGATATCTTGAATTCAAACAGAGTTGTGAATTAGCTGTACCTGAATATGCAAACAAAGTGTAAATAGTAGCAGTGAAAACAGGGTTAACCTGACGTGATAGTGGTCAGTTAACAGAATTATCATTTAAAAAAGTGATATTGCTCGCAAATAGCTTGTATAGAGCAAAACACTGCATATAATGCTTCTAGATTTAAACGAAACAGCGTTTTTAGCAATCCATAGATGGAGAAATAAAATGAGCGTATTAGTCGGCCGTCCGGCCCCTGATTTTACTGCTGCTGCAGTACTAGGTAATGGTGAAATTGTTGATACCTTTAACCTGTCTGAAGCAATTAAAGGAAAGACTGCCGTAGTATTCTTCTACCCACTAGATTTCACTTTCGTGTGTCCATCAGAGCTAATTGCTTTTGATCACCGCATGGATGAATTCAAGAAGCGTGGCGTTGAAGTAATCGGTGTTTCAATCGATTCTCAGTTCACTCACAACGCATGGCGTAACACGCCAGTAGACAAGGGTGGTATTGGCCAAGTTCAATACACGCTAGTTGCTGACGTTAAGCATGAGATCTGTAAAGCGTACGACGTTGAGCATCCAGAAGCGGGTGTTGCATTCCGTGGTTCTTTCCTAATCGACAAAGAAGGTCAAGTTCGCCACCAAGTGGTTAACGATCTTCCACTAGGTCGTAACGTTGACGAAATGATCCGTATGGTTGATGCGCTTCAATTCCACGAAGATCACGGCGATGTATGTCCAGCGGGTTGGGAAAAAGGTGACAAAGGTATGGACGCAAGCCCAGAAGGCGTTGCTTCTTACCTAACAGACAATGCTGACGCACTATAATTTCTTGATGAAATAGAGTGGTTAAAGCATAAAAAAAGCTGCGTTTATCGCAGCTTTTTTGTTATTAAAATTTGGACAAACGTAATGGCTAATACCCATTACGATAAGACATACAATCCTGGACGAGACAAAGGGTATAAAAAAGACGAAGAAATTAATTCTTCGCCTTTTAGTTAGCTATTGATATGCAAAATGTCACTTAGTTACTTAACCAGTTAGCTTTCAGTTTGTTCTTCAGCAGAGTTTGTGTCAGCTTCTTTTGCTTTGTAAGCTTCTTCATCAGCAATAAACGGCCAACCACCCAGTGCCTTCCAGCGGTTTACGATTAAGCAAAATAGCTCTGCAGTGCGCTCAGTATCATATAGTGCCGAGTGGGCTTCTTTATTGTCAAAAGGGATCCCGGCCATCGCACAGGCTTTTGCGAGTACGGTATGGCCAATGGCTAAGCCTGCAAGTGCTGCGGTGTCGAATGTAGCAAATGGGTGAAACGGTGTGCGTTTAAGCCCGTTACGCTCAATCGCTTGAGTCACAAAACCATGATCAAATGCCGCATTGTGAGCCACAATAATACTACGATGACAACCTGCGGCTTTTTGCGCTTTTTTGACTTCTTTAAATATTTCTAAGAATGCTTCTTTTTCGCTAACTGCGCCGCGCAGTGGATTGGTTGGGTCGATACCAGTAAAGGCCAACGCTTCAGGTTCAAGGTTGGCCCCTTCAAAAGGTTCAATATTGAAATGCAGTGTCTTATCTAGAGCAAGCACACCGTCTTCATCCATTTTTAACATAGTGACGGCAATCTCTAGCAGCGCGTCTGTTTTCGAGTTAAAACCGGCAGTTTCAACGTCAATGACCACTGGGAAATACCCTCTAAAGCGGTTTTTCAATAAATTAGGGTCGAAAGTGTCAGTCATTAAAATTTCCCAAAAGAGTGCAAGTGGCTATTATGCGGCAACTCATAATGACTGTCATGTTCGTTTGATTGATTTATAGGCTAAAGAAAGATAAATCTTTGCCGATAGAGAGTAGTGATAGAAATTTAGAGAGTGAATCTATGCGGCTTAGTGTGATTTTAGCATCATTATTGTGTCTACCATTTTTTGCGAGTGCAGAATTGAGGCAATATGTGGCTTCTTTAGAGGAGTCGCAGTGGCGTTTGAGTGGCAATAACCCTGTTATGTGCCGCCTAGAGCATGACATCCCTGCCTATGGCAAAGCGGTGTTTACAAGTCGTGCAGGTAAAGATCACAACTTAAACTTCACCTTAGATATGTGGGTTAAACCTGATCAGGTGACACAAGCAAAATTGATGAGCATGGCTCCAGCTTGGCGCCCTGGTGTTTTGTCTAAAGAGATCACTGAGCTAACTTATCAAAAGTACTTTAGCGGAGAAGTGCCGCGTAATGCAGCCTGGTCTATGCTTGCCGAACTTGAAAGTGGTATGCAGCCGACTTTTTATTATGCCGATTGGTATAATGAGACCAATAAAATAGCTGTTGGATTATCAGCGGTAAACTTTAGGCGTCAATACGCCGAGTTTAAGTCTTGCTTGTCTTCGCTATTACCCTATTCGTTTGAAGATATTGCGTTTACGGTATTAACTTATGAATCTGGCGGAACCGAATTGACACGTTATGCAAAGTCGCAGATTGCCAGAGTGCAAGAATACCTAGCTTACGATCAGAACGTCGATTTGGTTCTTATTGATGCTTACACCGATAGTTATGGTGGTCGTAGCGTCAATCAGAAGGTGTCTGAAGAGCGTGCCGATTCGGTGAAGGAGTTTTTTGTGGCCAGTGGTATTGGCCAAAACCGAATACATACTCAGGGACATGGTGAGAAAAGGCATGTCGCCTCGAATCAAACGATCGATGAGCGTTCGCGAAACCGTCGTGTTGTGATTAGGATAAGTAAACCGCTGTAACTTAACTGAAGTTTTCGAACTCAGATATTCGAACAGAACTCTTTAAATAGCCTAGCTTAATTGCTGGGCTTTTTTATGCGAAAACATAAGGAGATTTGGTAAACTTGCCAGATTGCAGATAAAAAAGAGCCCGCTTACATAGTAAGCGGGCCGCAAAAATAAATCATTGCAATCAACAAATTGAAGGAAGGAAGTCAAGCATAAGAACCAGGGATATAACTTTCGTGGATAACCACCAAAGTTTAAGAGTTCTTTGTTTCCGAATCTGCTAAGCAGACACTTCCTGAAAACGAGATGAATTATAGGGCCCACACGTGACACTGACAAACTAGAATTATTACACTCATGCATTAGTTTTTCTAATATTGAATAAAGATGAATTTGTCGATAAAAGATACGTATAGCACGGATACTGTGGATTTGGTCACACTTAGTCGGGAGTTTCGCATGATATTTAATTCATCTATGTTGCCAAATTATTAACGGTTGCTAGTGGCTTAGGCTTAATCTAATAGTGAAACAAACTTTGCGATGTATTTTTTTAGTTTGTATAGTGCGCAGTGAAGAAGGGGTTAGGGACAAAATAAGATTATCTAATTACAAAAACCTAACTATATGAACATAAGGCTTGTTAAAAGAGTCAGTTTATCAGGGATAAAAAATGCGAATTCATTCGATACTAACTAAAAAGCACTTGTTAGCTATAGGCTTAGGCATAGCTGTAGTGGGTTGCCAGTCACAACCGACACAAGACAATACAACAAATACTATTGCGGCAAGTCAAGACAGTGTGGTGGAAACGATACACGGTGTTCAGGTTGCTGACCCTTATCGCTATTTAGAAGTTGAATCAGATAAAACGAAAAAATGGGTAACTGAACAGCAAAAGGCGGGTCACGAATATCTCGCTAATATCGAAAATAAACAGGCGATTGTTGACCGTATTACTGAGCTTTGGAATTTTGAAAAGATTTCGGCACCGTTTGAGAAGGGTGATAACACGTTTTATTACCGTAATGATGGGTTACAAGCACAGTCTGTTCTATATGTCACAGGTGCAGATGGTCAGGCTAAAATCGCACTAGACCCGAATCGTTTTTCAGATGACGGCACCGTTGCTTTATCAGGTGTATCTGTGAGCGATGACGGTAAGACACTGGCTTATGGTGTTTCTAAATCGGGTTCTGATTGGCAGGCATGGCACTTTATTGATGTCGCGACTGGTAACAAGTTGGCCGATGAGTTGGATTGGATAAAGTTTTCAAGTGCAGTTTGGAATAGTGATAATAGTGGTGTCTATTATGCCCGTTATGATGCGCCTGAGGGGGGCAATGCGCTTGCAGACGTCAACTTTAACCAAAAAGTATACTTCCATAAGATTGGCACCAGTCAAAGCGAAGATACTTTAGTTTACGAAAGACCACAAAATAAGGATTGGGGTTTTGGTATAGAAGTATCGGAAAACGGTGACTATCTGCTGCTTTATATTTCACAAGGCACAGACAGCCGTAATCGCTTCTTTTATAAGTCTCTTAACGATCCAAAGGCTGAAGTAGTCGAGCTTATTGCCGAGCTTGAAGCTGAGTATCAGTTTATCGGCAACGATGGTTCAGTGTTTTACTTTAAAACCGACTATAACGCGCCAAACGGTAAAGTTATTGCGGTCGATGTAAACAATAGCGCCAAAGATAATTGGAAAACGATTATTCCAGAGCTAAAAGATCCTATCAGCAGCATAAAGATTATTAACGACCATTTTGTAGTGAGTTATCTGCATGATGTATTAGGTAAGCTGACGGTTTACAACATGAATGGTGACAAGCGCCAAGATGTCACTCTACCGGGTAAAGGTAAAATCGCAGGCCCTTACGGTAAGCGCAGTAAAGATTACTTCTATTATGTTTTCAATAGTTACACTCAGCCACAAACAACCTATAAATTTGATTTTGAAACGGGCGAGTCGACCATTTATTCAAAACCAGAGATCTCTTTCGATCCAAGTGACTATATTTCTGAGCAGGTTTTTTATACCAGCAAAGATGGCACTAAAGTACCTATGATGATCTCTTATAAGAAAGGCATGAAAAAAGACGGCCAAAATCCGACGTTACTTTATGCTTACGGTGGCTTTGCTATTTCGCTAACACCTCGCTTTAGCCCTGCCAATATTGCTTGGATGGATATGGGGGGCGTGTATGCAGTGCCAAACCTTCGTGGCGGAGCCGAATATGGTGAAAGCTGGCATCAGGCGGGCATGTTCGATAAAAAACAGAACGTATTTGATGACTACTACGCTGCCGCTGAGTACTTGATAGATCAAGATTATACTAACTCTTCTAAGTTAGGTGCTTATGGTCGCAGTAATGGTGGTTTATTAATGGGGGCGGCGCTCACACAGCGACCAGAACTTTTTGCCGCAGTTCTGCCTGCTGTTGGCGTTCTCGATATGTTACGTTTCCAAAAATTCACCATTGGCTGGGCCTGGACTAGTGAATATGGCAGCGCAGATAATGCCGAGCAATTCCCTGCACTTTATGCTTATTCGCCATACCATAACCTAAAAGCTCAAGCGTACCCTGCGACCATGGTGATGACTGCGGATCATGACGACCGTGTAGTACCACTGCATAGCTTTAAGTTTGGCGCCTTGATGCAAGATAAACAGCAAGGTGATGCTCCAGTGATTATGCGTATTGAATCTAAGGCAGGACATGGCGCAGGTAAACCAACCTCAATGAAGATTGATGAGTTTGCCGATATCTATAGTTTCCTTTGGCATAATTTTGGACTGCAAGTGCCGGCTAAAATAGGCAAATAAGTCATTTGAAAACTCTTGAAAAGGAAGCTTCGGCTTCCTTTTTTATGGGTGAAATAAAATGTGTACCTAGCTTTGAGTTCGAGGTACTCATTGCTAGGGCGCCTATCCAACAAGGATTTAGTTGATTAACAAAATTTTATGAAGAAGCGCATGGCATATCACATATGTCGATTCACAATTGCATACTGGCTAGGTATAGTAGGCCTCTATTTTATCTCATCGATTGGCGATTATCGTTTATGTTTCGTTGGCCTATTTCGGTTTACTATGAAGATACGGATGCAGGTGGCGTCGTTTACCACTCAAATTACCTTAAGTTTTTTGAGCGGGCACGAACCGAGTGGTTACGCGCTATGCAGGTTAGTCAAACAGCCTTATTAGCAGAGGACACTGCGTTTGTTGTTAAACGTGCAGAATTAGATTTTTGCAAGGCTGCACGTTTTGAACAGAACCTTATTGTAGAAACTAAGGTCATACAACTTAAGAAAGCCTCAATGGTGTTCCAGCAACGCTTAATTGACGAGCAAGGTGTGGTGTATTGTGAGGCTGACATTGTTGTTGCCTGTGTTGCACTATCACGTATGAGACCCAAAGCCATTCCCCAACATATTGCGCAGGAGTTTAAAGGTGGAAGCTGATATTTCTTTTATTGGATTATTTTTACAGGCAAGCCTACTAGTTAAATTGGTCATGCTTACATTGCTAGGTTTGTCTATCGCCTCTTGGGCGGTGATTATTCAGCGCCGAAAGTTATTAAACGCAGCAAAGAAAGAAGCGCTAAAGTTTGAAGATAAGTTTTGGTCAGGTGTCGACTTGAACAAGCTTTATCAGGAGTTGTCGGCGAGACAAGACAGTAACTCTGGCTTGTCGTCTTTATTTGTTACCGGTTTTAAAGAGTATGCCCGTTTAAGCAAGCTTAATGGCCGTGTACCTGAAGCTGTGATGGATGGCAGTTATCGTGCAATGCGCGTATCGCTATCTCGTGAATTAGAAAAGCTTGAAACTCATCTGCCTTTATTGGCAACTATCGGTTCAACCAGCCCTTATATTGGTCTGTTTGGTACGGTATGGGGGATCATGAACTCCTTTATCGCATTGGGCGCGGTTGAAAACGCCACACTTGCCATGGTCGCTCCAGGCATCGCAGAGGCCTTGATTGCAACGGCGATGGGTTTATTTGCAGCGATCCCTGCGGTTATTGCCTATAACCGTTTCTCAACTCAAGTCGAGAAAGTTGAAATGTCTTATGCCAACTTTATGGAAGAGTTCTCTAGCATTTTGCATCGCCAAGCATACAGCGAGAAGGAACAGGCATAATGCATCAAGGCTACCAAAGGAAGCGCCGTCGTCCGGTTGCTGAGATTAACGTGGTGCCCTATATCGATGTGATGTTGGTACTGCTGATTATTTTTATGGTTACAGCACCTATTGTGACCCAAGGTGTTAAGGTCGATTTACCTCAAGGTGAAGCCGAATCTTTACCTGCAGACAGTAAACCTCCTGTTGTCGCATCAATTGATGCCATGGGGGAGTATTACCTAGATGTAGGCAGCTCAAGCAGCAAAGACGTTTTAGACTTAGATGAAGTTGCTGTACGTGTTGGGGCAATTATTCAGTTAGAGCCAGAGCGTCCAGTTGTTGTTAAGGCCGATCGCTCAATCCCCTATGAGAAAGTGATCCAACTGATGGTGACCTTGCAAGGTGCTGGGGTACCTTCGGTTGGGTTAATGACAGATTCGCCGGAGGATAACTAAGTGGCGGCTAAATCTGATTTAACCCTTCCCGTTGCGATTTCAGCTGGGATTCATATTGGCGTGATAGTTATTCTTGCCTTAGGTGTCGATTTTTCAGATAAGCCCAAGCCTCAACCACAAGCGAGTGCGCCAGCGGTCCAGGCTGTGGTTGTCGATCAGCAAAAGGTTGCTGAACACGTTGAAAAGTTAAAAGCTGAAAAACGAGAGGCTGAACGTAAAGAAAAGGCCCGCCAAGATGAGGCGGATAGACAAGTACGTGAAGCCCGTAAAGAGCGCGAACGAGAGCAGGCTCGAATTAAGAAACTTGAGCAAGAACGTAAGCAAAAAGAGATTGAAACAAAGAACGCCGCCGATGCAGCGAAGGCTGCACAGTTAAAGCAGAAACAGGAAAAAGAGAAGGCGGCGAAAGCCGAAGCTGAGCGTAAGCAGAAAGAGAAAGAACGTAAAGCCTCAGAAGAAGCGGCAAGAAAAGCGGCTGAGAAACGTAAAGCTGAAGAAGCAGCTGCTAAAAAGGCTGAAGAAGAGCGAAAACGTAAAGCTGAAGCTGAACGTAAGCGCAAAGCTGAAGAGCAAGCTAGGCGTGAGCAAGAGCAGATGATGGAAGATGCATTAGCTGCGGAGCAAGCGGCACTTTCTCAAACACGAAATAAACAAGTGATGAGTGAGGTGCAACGTTATACCTCTATGATCCGAGCAACCATTCAGCGTAACTTAGTTGTTGATGAATCGATGCGCGGTAAGAGTTGTCGGGTATTCATTCGATTAGCTAACGATGGATTTGTGACTGCGAGTCAAACACTTGATGGTGATAGCGTAGTTTGCCGTGCGACTAAAGCTGCGATTAATAAAGCGGGCAGGTTACCAGTATCGAGCGAACCCGACGTTTATAACAAGCTAAAAGAAATTAATTTAACAGTTCAACCTGAGTTTGATTAAAGGAGTCTCATGAAAAATTTGGGAAAATGGTTGCTGACAAGCCTGCTTATCTGCAGCATGCCGGTAAAGGCCGCATTAGATATTATCATTACCGAAGGAGTTGATGCAGCGAGACCCATCGCGGTTATACCATTTGTTTGGCAAGGTACCGGTCCAATGCCATCGCAGATCTCCGACGTGGTGATGTCTGATCTTGCGCGAAGTGGCACGTTTAGCCCTGCCGATGAGTTAAGCTTGCCACAACGTGGAATTAGTACTTTAGCTCAATTTAATGCATCCGCTTGGATGGCGCAGCCTGCAGAAGCTGTGGTGATGGGGTCGATTAAGCCTTATGGTGGCGACAAATACCTAGTGAGTTTTGAGCTCATTGACTTAGTTAAAGCCCAACTTCAATCTGATTCTAAGTCGACTAAAGATCTAGTAATTGACAGCCGTGAAACCGTGATTAGTGCGGCGCAGTTTCGTCAGTACGGCCACAGGATCAGTGATGTGGTTTATGAGAAGCTGACAGGTATTCGTGGCGCATTTTTAACTCGCGTAGCTTATGTTGTTGTTAATCACGGTGAAAAGTCTCCTTATAAACTGATGATTGCTGATTATGATGGTTATAATGAGCAGATGTTGTTACGCTCCCCTGAACCATTGATGTCACCATCTTGGTCTCCAGACGGGCAGCGCTTAACTTATGTTAGCTTTGAGAACCGTAAAGCCGAGGTGTTTGTGCAAAACATCTATACCCAGCAACGCTCTAAGATAACTAGTTTTGATGGTATTAACGGCGCGCCAGTATTTTCACCTGATGGTAAGAAGCTGGCGGTAACACTTTCGAAGGACGGTCAGCCAGAAGTCTATGTAGTTGATATTGCGACTAAGGCGATTAAGCGAGTGACGAATCACTATGCTATCGATACTGAGCCGTCTTGGTTCCCTGATGGTAAGTCGCTACTTATTACTTCTGAGCGTGGTGGACGCCCACAGTTATATCGCGTCTTCCTTGATTCAGGTAAAATTTCTCGCTTAACGTTTGAAGGTGAGTGGAACCTAGGCGGTTCGATTTCTCCCGATGGACGCAGTATTATTTTCGTTAATCGCACTAACGGTAAATTTAATATCGCTCGTATGGATCTTGAGACACGTTTTATGCAAGTCCTGACCAGTACGCGATTAGATGAATCACCAAGCGTGGCGCCTAATGGCACCATGGTTATTTATGGAACGACATATCAAGGGAAGCAGGTATTGGCTGCGGTTTCTATGGATGGACGTTTTAAAGCAAGACTGCCTGCAGGGCAGGGTGAAGTTAAATCACCATCTTGGTCACCATTTCTCTAACTATAAAGATTAAGGATTTAAAAAATGGATCTGAATAAGCTATTTAAAGCCATGCTAGTCGTACTTCCTATTATGGCTATCAGCGCCTGTAGCTCAACTTCTGAGTCTGAAACGGATGCAACGAGCTCTACTGAGTCTTCTTCATCGAGTGAATATGCTAACAATGGCGTTGAAACAGGTGGAGTTGCACCAGTCTTGACTCCTGAAGAGCAGCAACGCCTTAAGTACCAAGAGTTGAGAAAAGAACATATTATCTATTTTGATTTTGACCGAAGCTCAGTTTCTCAGCAATTCGCTGAGGTTTTGAACGCTCATGGTGACTACCTTGTTGAGCATCCAAATGTTCGAGTGATGATTGAAGGTCATGCGGATGAGCGTGGTACACCAGAATATAACATCGCACTAGGTGAGCGCCGAGCTAAAGCGGTAGCTAAATACCTACAAGGCATGGGTGTTCAACCAAGCCAAATGAGCATCGTGAGTTATGGTGAAGAGAAACCTTTAGATTTTTCTCGCTCAGATGACGGTTTTGCTAAAAATCGTCGTGCAGTACTCGTTTATTAATATCACAGGTAAAAGGTTTACCTTATGAAGCACGCCGTTTTATCAGCGGCAATCATCCTAGTTGCAGGTTCTGCTTATGCAGCTCCTGCACCTGTTGAGGATATTGCTGGTGGCTCTACAGACGATAGAGTTGCTCGTTTAGAGCGAGTTATTAAAGCTAAGCAACAAAGCGAATTTCAAATGCAGCAGCGTTTAGAGACATTGCAGCAAGAAGTCTTGGACTTACGCGGCCTTAGTGAACAGCAGTCGTATCAAATTGAGCAGATGTTACAAAGACAGCGCCAATTATATGAAGACATAGCTAAGCTCTCTTCAAAGCCAGCGGTTGCTGTCGCAGTTGATACGAGTAGCACCACACCTTCTACATCTTCAAGCCTAGGTGAAACTGCAAGCTATGAGCAAGCGGTCAATTTAGTATTGAAAGAGAAAAAGTACGAAGCTGCTATTCCTGCTTTTGCACAATTTATTGAACGTTACCCAAACTCTAGCTATGCACCTAACGCTAATTATTGGTTAGGTCAGCTACTTTATAATAAGAATGAGTTTGAGGGAGCCTCTAAAGCTTTTACTACCGTTGTTGAAAAATACACCGATTCGAGTAAGCGTGGCGAAAGTTTAGTCAAGCTGGGTATGATTGCAGAAAAGACCGGAGATAAAGCTAAAGCCAAAGCTTATTATCAAAAAGTCACACAGGAATATGCGAACAGCGCCGCTGCCCGAATTGCATTGCAGCAACTTTCATCACTTTGATGCTGATTTATTCATAAAACAATCTCTTAGATTGTTTTTCAGACAAACGCAGTGAAATGGTAAATTTGCGCTTGCATGCGAAGATGAAAAAGGTATTATAGGCGCCCTCAGAGCGACACAGTCGTTTGAGGGGGTCTTAACCTATAAATTAGTCTTCTAATGAATTAGGTAAAAGACACCAGTAGTACCAGAGGGGCTGTTAGCTCAGTCGGTAGAGCAGTTGGCTTTTAACCAATTGGTCGAAGGTTCGAATCCTTCACAGCCCACCACTTTTCTGAAAGTGGGTTTACTTATAAAGTAGATGAATTCAGAGACGCAATACCCAAGGGGGCTGTTAGCTCAGTCGGTAGAGCAGTTGGCTTTTAACCAATTGGTCGAAGGTTCGAATCCTTCACAGCCCACCA
>NZ_CANMIO010000011.1 GCF_947497935.1 uncultured Shewanella sp. | reverse complement strand
GTTTGCAGAGGCTCATACTTAATGTTTGGGAAGCCAGCGGTTTGCAGAGGCTCATACTTAATGTTTGGGAAGCCAGCGGTTTGCAGAGGCTCATACTTAATGTTTGGGAAGCCAGCAGTTTGCAGAGGTTCATACTTAATGTTTGGGAAGCCAGCAGTTTGCAGAGGTTCATACTTAATATTAGGGAAGCCAGCTGTTTGTAGTAGCTTATATTTAATATTCGGGAAACCTGCTAATTTTAATAATCGTTTATGATCGTTAATCTCATACTTGGTAAGTAGGGATTGATCCGTATTCACAGAAGCATAGGCTGGTAGGGCACATGTAACTGCAACTGAAGTAACTAATCCTTTAATTATCGTTTTCATTTTTTACCTTCTCGTAGAGTATTAAATATAAAGTAATATTTTTGACTTATGAGAAGGTTTTTGCAGTTGTTGTGCCAATGTTTGTTTTGTTGTGTTTTTTAACCTCTTTTAGCGGGGAGTGCGGTCATAGGTTGGTTATTCGAGTCTTGCTGAAGTAGCTGGGTAAATTCGGGTTCAGTCACTGCTTTGCTGAAGATGTAGCCTTGGATCTCTTCACATTTTAATGCGCGTAATATACTAAGCTGAGATGCTTCTTCAACCCCTTCACCAACCACAGAAAGTCCCATGTTGTGGGCAATCGTGATGATAGAGTCGACCATTTTCAGATCGCGATCTGACTTATCGATATCGTCAACAAAAGCTTTATCTATCTTTAAGGTGTGAATTGGAAAGCGTTTTAAATAAGAAAGTGATGAGTAACCGGTACCAAAATCATCGAGGGCCAAACTTACACCCATCTTAGATAATTGCTGCATGACTTTAATGGCTTTTTCTGGCTCTTTAATCACTGTACCTTCAGTTATTTCGAGCTCTAAATTAGCGGCGGGTAATTGAGTTAGACGTAAAATTGACTCGACTCGTTGCTGTAGATCAGGTAAAGCGAACTGTTTCGACGATAAATTGACAGCAACTCGTCCGTTAAACAATCCTTGTGAACGCCATTTTTGCGCCGCGAAGCAGGCTTTCTTGAGTACGACATCGCCAATTTCAACAATCAGGCCATTCTCTTCAGCTAATGGGATAAACTCATTGGGTGCTATTAAGCCCAGCTCGGGATGGTTTAAGCGAACCAGAGCTTCCATTCCGGCCATATGACCCGTTTTTAAATCGACCTTAGGTTGATAATAGACTTCAAATAGATCGTCTTTAAGCCCGTCTCTAATCAGGTTTTCTACTTCTAACTGGCGAATGGCATTCTTATTCAAGGACTCAGAATAGAACTGATAACGGTTACCACCTGCTGATTTAGCGTGATACATAGCGATATCAGCTTTTCTTAGGAGTGCTTGCTCGTTTTGATCATCTTCTGGATACAACACAATACCAATACTTAAGCCAACGACGACCTTTTCATTGCTCAGATCAAAGGGGGTTTCGAAGGCATGAATGACGTTTTTAGCAATGATGGCGCTAGTACCTATATCTGGGTTCTTATCAACTAATATGGCAAACTCATCACCACCTAAGCGATAGATGCTGGTATGACTAGGTACGGCGACTTGAATACGCTCAGACACTTGTACTAAAAGCTCATCACCTGCTTGGTGACCTAATGAGTCATTAATTTTCTTGAAATTATCTAAGTCTAAAACCATTAGGGTGTGATGAGAGTCCCTTTTGACTAAGTTGCCAAGGGTTACCATCAAGTTAGACCGATTAGGTAAGTTAGTCAGAAGATCGTTGTTGGTGAGTTTTCTAAGCTCTTCTTCTTGCTGTTTGCGGCGGCTGACATCGGAAAATACACCGACATAATGTGAAAGCTCGCCTTGTTCATCGTAGATTGCATCAACGGAGAGCTCCATTAAAAAGCTACTACCGTTGCCTCGTATTGATTCGACTTCATTATTCCAACGGCCTTGCTGCTTAAGGATTGAACGGATCTGCTCTGAGTAGCTATCTGGATAGAGATCAAAATTAAATAGGGTACCAATTAGCTCCTTCTTGCTCATCATAGACAAGTCACAGCATGCCTCATTCACTTCTACAAACTTAAAGTTTCTATCGAGAATAAACATACCTTCAGAGATATTCTGAATTGCTCGTTCAAACAGCCTTAATTGTTCCTCTGCCTGCTTAAAGTTGCTGATGTTTTTAATGGTTCCCGTCATTCTGAGTGCATTATCGTCTTCATCGCGTTCAACAATTTTAGCCCTATCTAAAATCCAAACCCATTCGTTTGACTTGCCCTTGACTCGATAGGCGGCTTCAAAGTGATCAGTTTCACCATAAAAGTGTTTATTTAATGCTTCGCGAACACGCTCCTGATCCATAGGGTGAATATTACTTTCTTCCCCCTGCTGACCCGAACGCTGTCCATCTTGAGGGAACTCTAGAGAGCCCCAGATATTTGAGCGGTAGATTTGACCCGTCTCAATGTCCCAGTCCCACATCTCATCGCCACTACCCCAAAGGGAAAGTTTAAGACGCTCCTCACTCTTAGCTATCTGTCTTTGAATCTCTCGTCGGCGCAATACAGTTTTGATGATTAAGATAGAGATGAATACGAAACAGAGGAAATAGATAAACTTCGCCGTGATTGATAACCACCAAGGCGGCGTGATCTCAATATTTAACTCACGAGTTTGTCCATGCTGGCCAGTAACAGGATCGATAGCATAGATGGAAAACTTATAGTCACCAGGAGATAGGTTGGTATAGGTTGCCGAATTGGTACCTTTTGATTGGATTAATGACTCTGAAAGTCCCTGCATTTGATATACGTAGTTTATGTCTTTAAAAGAGCTGCTTGGACTATTAAATGTAATTGTAAAAGGGTAGTCTGAATATTTAAGTTTTATTGATTTCGTTCTAGATAATTGTTTATCTAATACTATTCCATCTTTATTTTCTCGGATGTTAAAAATCAACAGGTCTTCAAGAACGGTGTTGGGTGCTTTATTCGCCGTTAAGTAACTATTTAGCTTTTCTGTTGAAATAACGCTTAACCCTGATATTCCACCAATTAAGAACTGGTTATTATTTTTTAAAATTGCGTGAGTGTTATATTCGTTTTGAACTCCAAATTCGTCATTTATAATGGATATACGCCCATTTTTTCTATCGGTAATAACTAATTCGTTAAGTGATGAGGCTATTATATGATTGTCACTGTGTGATATTGAGAATACTGGTTTGTTATTGGAGTATAGGGTCTCTACTGTTGCTGAATTTAGGTTGTAAAGGTTGAGGCCTTTACCCGTGCCAAAAAACAGTTTTTCATCAACAATATCAATGCTTGCGACTAATTGATCTTTGTATAACGTTTGCACATCACTTTTATCAACCTTGAATAGTCCCCCTTGCGTGGCCACGAATATTTGGCCTTTATATTCCTTTATGTCAAATATGGGGTTGTTTTTGTCGACAGTGTACTTTATTACTTTCTTAGTCTCGGTATTATAAAAATATATTTCACCAGTACTAGAGCCAACAATAATGCTTTTGCTATCGCTGTGAAGCTTAGTTATGAAGAGTCTTTCATCAATAATTTTTGTTGTTTCACCTGAAATGGTTTTTATAGCAACTAATCCATCGTTACTAGCTACATATATATTTCCATTTAAGATAGATGCAGATTTAGGGCCTTCTATATTAGAGGCATACTCTTCCTTAAACGATAACGTGGAGTCATAAAGCCTTATGTTTGGGGCGTCTGTTGTGACTAAAATATCTGATGCATTTGTTTTTGATATAGACCATACATTACCAGTAGAAACAACTTTTGTTTGAACTAAGTTACTCTTATCATCAATTAATAAGAATCCATTGTCTTGATTTGATATGAAAGTTCTATTTTTTCCTCTGCTTATTTTTGCATATTCTATTTTTTGAATAGGCTTTTCCAAATAGCCTATGACAACAGGTTTATTGATATTATCAAGTAGGTAAATAGCCGTTTTTGATAATGCAAGATAGCCACTTTCAGCTTTGCTGACACTGGAGTATAAAGAGTCGTTTAGCTTTTCTATGACTTGCTCTTTATACTGATATACTCCACTTTTGGTGAATAATAAAAGCCTGCTATCTTTTTGTTGCATTGAGTAAACATCGTTGGAAATTATATTTTCTAAGTCGCTGATATTTATAACAGAGCCAGAGTAATTCCTAAAGAAAGTCTGTTCACCTACAAAAGCAAACTCTTTAACACCATTAAAATTTCCCTTATAGCTATCAACTATTGAAAGGCTTAAGGTTTTTGTTTTAGTTATATCGACAGTGTAGATAGCGTCTTCGGTCCCTAAGAATAGTTGGTTTTTATTTTTAAATATTGACCAGATGGGCTCATTTAAACTTAATCCGAGCTTTTCTGATGAGACGACTCTATCGGTTAATGAGTCATAAACAGCTAAGCCTTTATCTGTGCCTATGTACATCACACCAGTGTCGCTGATAAACAGACTACGAATGAATGCGCTAGGCAGCTCATTCTCTGACGAGGGAAAGTAGTGGCGGAATTCTTTACCATCATATCGATTAAGGCCGTTGACAGTGCCTATCCAGATATACCCATCGGCATCTTCAACAATGGAGGTCACATTACTTTGTGACAGACCATCTTGAACCCCTAAAGAAGTGGAGTTTAAGGTTAATGCATAGGCAGGATTTGCCATAGAAATGCAAAAGAGTAGAAAAGTCGCGATTTTGATAAGAATTCTAGGCATATTATTTGTTTGATTATTAGCCAATATTGAAAGGCAACTACTTGTTATCACCACCTTTTCAGAAAGTGACAGCATTGTCAAAAACTATAGCGTTTATTGTAGCAGATAATCATTCTTTTCCTGCAAGTTCCCCTGTAATTTACGCTCGGTTCTGTTTTGTATATGGTTTTTTTGTATTGAAATATGGCGGTTGCTTAGCGATATAGACCTTTTTGTGGTGTTTCGTTATTTATAATAAAAATCTATATTGCTAAGGCAAGCCTGTTTGTTGACGTTTTATTAGTCGTTAAATTTTCTAATAATCAAACTGTTGGGCACCTTGTTTGAAAGCGCGAAGATCGGTGATCATCTTGTCTGACTCAAGAGGTGTCTGTTCTAAGTGTGAGTCTCCACTGCTAAACAAAACCAAACGGTCGCAATGTTTGGTGCGCATTTTTTGCATGATGAACTTAATCAAGTCTGCGCGGGTGAGGGACGTTATTTGTTCTGCAACGTTCTCTCTTTGGTTAAACTCATAGTCTTTGTTGCCTATGCTTGACCAGTAACGTTGGCTGCGAGCTTTAAGGCTCGAATCTTTTACAAGTAATTGATTAATAAGTCCATGTTTGGTGGACTCCCACTGCTGGTTGGTGATTTGCAATACGGCATAGGTAAAGTCAGCGATAAACTCATCTATCGCTTCTAGTAATTGTTTCGGACCGGATGTGGGAGACTGGATATAAAAAATAATACCGGGATAACGGTTTAAAGGAAGGTAGCCTGTACCGACCATGTAACCTAGCTGACGTTGCGTTCGTAACTCATGGAAGAATGTCGAAGACATGGTGTGGTTCAGGAGGCTAAACAGTGCCATGGTTTCAGGCGTCGCTACATCAGATTGGTAGTAAACGATAATGCTACTATCTGGATGTGATGCAGGGACTTCCCGCAATAGGGAGCCTTTACCTGATAGATCTATTAGCTCCCGTGATGATTCTTGGCTCGGTGTAGTCACTAGCGATAACACTTTTTCCAGACGTTCACCCAACAGCTTTGTTTCACTCTCTAGCCAATCACCGTAAACGAGTCCTTCTAAATGAATTTTTTCATAGAAGTTTTTAACGTGGGCGTGTAGATCATCAAGGGTAATCTCTTCGAGTAACTCGGCCATTCTAGATGGCTCGAAGCTGCGTTTTTGCAATGTTACCGTCAAGCTCGTAAATAGCTGAGAAATGGGTTTTGCTTGGGAATGGTTATACCAAGCCCGTAGTATTTGGCGTTTAATTAGATCGAAGCGACTTTGAGTGAAGTTACGCTCTCTTGCTTTTGCTATAACTAACTCCAGCAGCGCCTCTTGCTTGCCAGTAAACCCTGTTAAATGCAGCGTGATGCCGCCTTGATGCGGGTAAATATTGTAGCTTAAACCAGCAACTTCAGCTTGATAAGTATATTCAGTCAGATAATCGAGTAGCATTTCAACATATAGGCGGGTTAACGCTGCGTGCTTAGGTGAAGCCGCTGCCTGTGCTGAATCTAGCGACAAATATAAATGTCCTTTAGGGACATTAAACTCATCATCCTTTCGATGCCAGATCCGATATCCAGGTTTTTGTGCAACGACAACAGGTACCTTAGTGGTACTTTTATCAGGACGAGCAACACACTCATTATTAATAAATGGATTTTTTGGCGGTAGGCTTAGCTCTTTACGCACAGAGAGCTTTGACCATTTAGCTATTTTCTCTGCTGCTATGGTGGTCATCTGATAGGGAGAGTGATACCAATCGGCTTGTTTGTTGGTATCTAATTCTGGTGCAATCAACTGTATCCGCATGTTTTGCGGAGTCATCATGGAAAGTAGTTGCTCAGTTTCTATTAGATTGAGACCATCCATACGGTAGTCACCGTAAATAATATCTTTAATATCATAATGATGCATATTAATACTTAGATGGCTAGCTAAATCTAAAGAGTTGACCTGCTCTTGGTATTGAAAGGCAATCTTTAGTAATGTTGCTCGTTCATCATAACGCCAAGATTGTAAGCCCTGTTGACGGATTAATTCTATGTATTCAAATGTTGCTTCAATAACGGTATTTAATTCTTCAATCCCCCGATCAGTCAGCTGAATACTGATATTATAATCTTTAAAGTTATAGCCATTGACGCCGCCTCCCGCAGAGAGATTATCAGCAAGCCCTAACTCCTTCAAATAGCACAGTAGACTGCCTTTACCTTCATAACCTAGTAAGTGGCTGATAAAAGTCAGCGGTTTGTGTTGATAAAAGTGTTCGAGTGCGGGCAGGGCAAAGGTGATAGCCACGCGTTTTTGCTCTTTTAGTGGCACAATATTGATTTGTGTCTGCAGCTGCTCAGGTAAATAAATAGCAATATCCGGATAGGAGTCTTTACGGATATGGTCGCTAATATCACTGAAGTACTCTTTCGCCAGTTCTTGCAACTTTTCTAGGTCTAGGGGAGCAACTAGGCACAGCGTCATGATACTGGCACTGTATTTCTCTTGATAAAAGTGCAGTAGCTCTTGTCTTAATGCGCTTTCTTCACCTGCTAAGGTTTTTAAGTTACCAACGGAAAACTTTGAAAAGGGGTGAGCAGGATTAACCGTCTCTTTTTGTACTTGATATACACGGCGAATATCGTCTTTTAGCTTCATGCTAAACTCGGACTCAATAGCCTGCCGCTCTCGGTCAACTAAATCTGTATTAAACAGAGGTGCGATAAAGAATTGGCTAAAGCGATCTAACGAGGCTTCGAATTGTTCGGCATTGATACTATAAAAGAAGTTGGTATGTTCAGTACCTGTCCAAGCATTATTAGTGCCGCCGTGCTGATTGATAAATGCGGAATATTCACCAGACTCTGGATATTTTTCGGTACCGAGAAACAACATATGCTCAAGAAAATGGGCCATACCAGGGCGTGAAACTGGATCGTCAAAATGACCGACTGCCACAGCCATCGAGGCTGCAGCTTGGCTTGCCTGTGGATCTTCAACCAGCAACACCGACAAGCCATTCGCGAGTGTGATATGGCGGTATAGTCGGTGATCGTTAGGACTGGTTTTAATCTGTTTAGCTTTTGACAAAGAGTGGCTCCAATATCACGAATAAACAAAGGGGGTAGCTTATTTGCGTCTATGCCTGACTCGGCATGCTTTTTAAGATAACTAATTGAGTAAAAAGATAGTTACTCTTTAGGGCTTAACTTGCCATCATTTTTACTTATCTTCAAACACAACCTATTGCATCAGTGAAATTAATTACGAATTGATTAAATTTTTCGCAGAATCGCGTTAAGGTTGCCATAGCATTTAGGAAATATTTTAGTCGCTATCGATCTATTCGACTAATTATTAATGAAATAACGGTATGTTGGCGCTTAGATTCGGACTACAATTAAAAAATAACAATAAAGAATTGGGAGTAGCCAAGCTGTATGCAGCTATTTTTAATGCGTCACGGTGAAGCGGGTTATCATGCCCATTCAGATAGGGAGCGTACCCTTACTGATCTTGGCCGTCATCACACAGGGCTTATGAGCAATTGGTTAGGGCTTACTACCAAAGAGTTTGACTTGGTATTGGTCAGTCCTTACTTAAGAGCGCAGCAAAGCTGGCAAGAAGTGAGTAAGCACTTTCCTGAACCGTATAAGTGGATCACATTAGATGAATTAGTTCCATCAGGTGATCCAAGTCGTGTAGCTGACTTAGTGCTTGCCTACGCCGAGCAGTATCAGGCTAAGAATGTATTAGTCCTTGCTCATATGCCGTTGTTAGGTTACCTAGTCAGTGAGCTAGTACCAGGTATTGAACCACCACTGTTTGCCACCTCTGGAGTGACCTTGATTGAAAGGGTGAACGATAGAAATCATCTAGTTTGGCAGCACGCACCACATTCGATTAGCTAACTTAAGCGCAATCCTATTTAGGTGTATAAATAATAAAAAAGGTGAGTCATTCTAGTGTATATAGAAGACTCACTTTTTTGCTTTCAGACCTATAACTTCGGGCTCTATTCTTTCTCGTTCTAATTTGAGTTTTTTATGCCGATTAACTTTCATTTTAGCGACGATAGGGTTGATCGCCAATGTCAATTAACACTAACAGTGCAGCATCGCCGCCCCATTCTTTGGTAGCTTGGTGGAAGGCTTTGACATGAGGATGCTGGGCCAGCCACATTGGAATATTTTGTTTTAAAACCCCCGTCCCATATCCATGCATTACACAGCAGCAATGGCTTTGTTGCTTGATACAGGCCTGAATCAATGCAGCAAGCTCGAGTTTCGCTTCTGATTGACGCATACCATGCATATCTAATAAAAGATCCGGTACGTAGTCACCACGACGTAAGCGTTTGACTTCATGGTTATCCACGTCATCTCGCGCCCACTTCATCGGACCATTAACTGGCAGAAGAGGTTGATAGGTATCGGAGAAATAGCTGTCTGCATGCAGTTGCTGCTCTTTCTCTTCAATGATTTTTCGGTCCTTAGGAGCCGCGATAAAATGGCGCTTATTTTGCTGAAAAGGTTTAATTCCTTTCGTTAACTCAGCGAAAAGGGCCAAATCGTCATTATCTTTGCTTTTATTCATCCTTCTATTTTATTGAATCCGATGCCATATGAATAGACTTCAGTTACAATGAGTCGGAATTAAAATGCTGGAGTGAATTTTGGATAAGATTTTTGTTGATGAAGCGGTAACAGAGTTACGTACTATTGGCGATATGCTACGTTGGGGCGTCAGTCGTTTTAATGATGCAAACATTTACTATGGCCACGGTACTGATAACGCATGGGATGAAGCTATTGCGTTAGTATTCCACGCTTTACATCTGCCGGAAGAGATCGGTCAGCAAGTGATTCACTCTAATTTAACCAGCAGTGAAAAGCATAAAATTGTTGAGCTTATCATTCGCCGCGTAAGAGAGCGGTTACCTGTACCTTATCTTACCAATAAGGCGCAGTTTGCTGGGCTCGAGTTCTATGTTGACGAACGAGTACTGGTTCCTCGCTCACCAATTGCTGAGCTAATCGCCAATCGCTTTAGCCCTTGGTTATACAACAAGCCTGTTAACCGCGTACTAGACCTATGTACCGGTAGTGCTTGTATCGCTATCGCTTGTGCTTACGAATTTGAAGATGCCGAAGTCGATGCCTTAGATATCAGTGTCGATGCGCTAGAAGTCGCACAAATCAATATCGAAACCCTTGACGTGATGGATAGAGTCTTCCCGATGGAATCTGATCTCTTCTCTGCGATTCCAAAAGGCCCTCATTACGACTTAATCGTCTCTAACCCGCCTTATGTCGATGCGGAAGATATTGGCGATATGCCTGAGGAATATCATCATGAACCAGAAATCGGTCTAGGTTCGGGTCGCGATGGCTTAGATCTCACTAAGCGCATTCTTGCCAATGCGGCAGATTACCTATCTGAAGATGGCTTACTTGTGGTTGAAGTGGGTAACTCTATGGTGCATCTGAACGAGCAATTCCCTGAAATTCCATTTACATGGGTCGACTTTGAGAATGGCGGTGACGGTGTGTTTGTACTAACTCGCGATCAGCTAGTTGAAAATGAATCACTTTTCGCCATCTATAAAGATAGTGAATAATAGACTTTAGCCGCAGGCTTGCCTGCGGCGTTATGCCAATCAGTACACCTACATTTAGGTTGGTATAAAAATAAGTAATTTACCGACAAGACGCGGGTAAATAAAAAATTAGAACAAAGAGATAGAGGGCTAAAGACGAATGTCGGGAAACAGTATTGGTCAAAATTTCGTAGTAACAACCTTCGGTGAAAGTCACGGTGTCGCTATTGGCTGCATTATTGATGGCTGCCCTCCAGGCGTTGAGCTGACTGAAGCGGATATGCAACACGACTTAGACCGCCGTCGTCCAGGTACCTCACGCTATACAACGGCTCGCAGAGAGCCTGATGAAGTGCGTATTCTGTCTGGTGTGTTTGAGGGTGAAACCACGGGCACCTCAATTGGTTTGTTGATTGAAAACACCGACCAGCGCAGCAAAGATTATTCAAATATCAAAGACTTATTCCGCCCTGGGCACGCCGACTACACCTATCAACAAAAATACGGTCAACGCGATTATCGCGGTGGCGGCCGTTCATCTGCTCGCGAAACGGCAATGCGAGTCGCTGCTGGTGCGGTGGCAAAGAAGTATCTAAAACAAGTTCACGGCGTAGAGATCCATGCTTATTTGTCACAGCTTGGGCCTATTGCGGCCGAGACTGTTGATTTCGAACAAATAGAGCAAAATGCTTTCTTCTTTCCTGATGCATCAAAACTCGATTCATTAGATGAGTACATGCGCGAGCTTAAAAAGAGTGGTGACTCCATTGGCGCTAAAGTGTCTGTGGTTGCAACGGGTGTACCAGTAGGCTTAGGTGAACCTGTATTTGACCGCTTAGATGCCGATATTGCACATGCGCTAATGGGGATTAATGCGGTTAAAGGTGTTGAGATTGGCGATGGTTTCGAAGTCGTTAATCAAAAAGGCTCTGAGCATAGAGACTTGATGTCGCCAGAAGGCTTTGCATCAAATCATGCGGGAGGGATTTTAGGCGGGATCTCTTCAGGTCAGCCAATCATTGCCCATATTGCGATGAAGCCGACGTCGAGTATCAGCGTGCCGGGTGAAAGCATGAATGCCCAGGGCGAAGTTGCCGAAGTTATCACTAAAGGGCGTCATGATCCTTGTGTGGGTATTCGAGCGGTACCGATTGCCGAAGCCATGTTGGCTATCGTGCTGATGGATCACTTATTACGTCACCGCGCGCAAAATATGGATGTGAATAGCAGTACACCTATTATCGGAATGCGTTAATGTTTCAGCCCAAAAGCACAGAGCAGCAACTTCGCTGGCTCTGTGCCTGTTATTTCTTTTTCTTTTCAATCCTTGGCATCATGGTGCCTTATCTTGGGGTGTTTTTTGACAGTCGTGGTTTTGACGCCCAAGAAATAGGCTTTCTACTCGCTATTTTAATGGCTACGCGGATCATCGCACCCAATCTATGGGCTATCGTTGCCGATAAAACGGGTATGCGCTCCGAGCTGATTAAAATTGGTGCAGGTGCTGCGGCGATAAGCTATCTGACGTTTTTCTATGATGGCAGCTTAACTTATTTGGCTATCAGTCTAGCGGTCTATACCTTCTTCTGGAACGCCATATTGGCGCAGCTTGAGGTGATCACCCTCGAAACCTTAGGTGATGATGCCAATCGATATGGGGCTATTCGTAGTTGGGGCAGTATCGGTTATATCGTACTGGTGATCAGCGGCGGCTTCGCCATTGACCACTTTGGGCCACAGATCTTACCTTATATCGGTATGACGCTATTTATCGGCATGTTAGTCAGCGCTTTGCCACTGCCGTCTAATCGCGCCATCGTCGATAAAACCCAGAAGCGTAAGCCTTTAGTCTTCGATAGAGCCCTTATTTGGTTCTTGATCTCTGCCATGCTGTTGCAGATGAGCGCAGGGCCTTTCTATGGTTTCTTCGTCCTGTATTTAAAGCAAGCGGGTTACACCGAGGCTACGGCGGGGATTTTCGTTGCACTGGGTGTGATGGCCGAGATTGTCATGTTTATGTATGCGCCAAAGTTACTTGGCCGTTTTGGTGTGCAGCTATTGCTGGCGGTGAGTATAGGTTTAACTGCAGTGCGTTGGCTATTGCTCGCATACGGCGTAGAGAACATTGTCTACCTTAGCATTAGTCAATTATTGCATGCCTTTACCTTCGGCTTAACTCATGCCGCATCGATACAGTTTATTCATAAACATTTCGATATAAGCCGTCGCAGTCAGGGCCAAGCACTTTATGCCAGTCTGAGTTTCGGTGTGGGTGGTGCTCTTGGGACTTGGCTTTGTGGCATCATCTGGGGTGACGGCTCTGGCGCAGTGTCTACCTGGATATTTGCAGCAGCCTGTGCATTTTTATCTATGCTAGCCGTGTTCTTTATTCCTAAACCCAAAGCGGTGGCTGCTTAACGGGTTTTAACCTACAACGTAAAATGGAGTCATCATTGTGGGGAAGTTTCGTCTTGGTTTAATCATCAATCCATTAGCTGGTCTTGGTGGTAGTGTTGCCCTAAAAGGCAGTGATGGTGTTGCTGCACAGGCACTTGCCAAAGGCGCAGTGCCTAAAGCGCACCTAAGAATGCAGCAAGCACTAGCAGTGATTGAGTCCTATAAAGACCGTATCGAGGTGATTACGGCCTCGGGCAATATGGGCGAGACAATCGCTAAACAGATGGGCTTTACGACTCGTGTTGTTTATCAAACACCGTTGCAAACCCAGGCACAAGACACCCAAAAGGTGGTGGCAGAGCTGTTAAACGAGACCTTAGACCTGCTGCTATTTGCTGGTGGCGATGGTACCGCTCGCGATGTGTATGCCATCGCCGATGATAATATTCCCGTATTAGGTGTGCCTGCTGGTGTTAAAATTCACTCTGGCGTGTACGGCATAACACCTCATGCTTCAGGCATGGTGGTCAAAATGCTGTTAGAGGGGGAATTAGTCAGCCTGATGAGCGCCGATGTGATGGATATCGATGAAGCGGCATTCAGAACGGGTGTGGTTCGCGCCAAGCGATTTGGTGAGATGCTGGTGCCAGCAGAACCAAGATATGTACAAGCGGTGAAGATGGGCGGTAAAGAGAGTGATGAGCTAGTGCTTGCCGATATCGCTGCTGAAGCGATTGAGCTGATGGAAGATAATCTTTGTATTATTGGCTCGGGTAGTACGCTTGCTGCAGTCATGAGTGAGTTAGGGCTTGAAAACACTCTGTTAGGCGTCGATCTAATTCAAAATGAAGCCTTAGTTGCCAGCGACCTTTCTGCCAATGAGTTATTACAGCTGACTGAAAATAAAGCACTAAAACTATTTATCACCCTGATCGGTGGTCAAGGGCATGTATTAGGCAGAGGCAATCAGCAGCTAAGCCCAGAGCTAGTAAGGCGTGTCGGTAAAGATAATATTGTTATACTGGCAACAAAAACAAAGTTAAAAGCACTTGATGGAAGGCCATTAATTGTGGATAGTGGCGACCCTGAATTAGATAAAGCATTGACGGGTTACTATAAGGTGATTACTGGGTATCACGATTACGTGATGTACCAAGTCGCTAATCCAGATTTAGCATAATAACACTCATCACTGAGTTAGCTGTAAACCGCACTTGGTGATATTTAATTACGATTTAAAGAGATGTTTGGAGAGACTCGGTCGAACGGTTATCGACCAGCCTCCAACCGATAAGCATGTGGAGCCCTCAATGATAGAGCAGTACGAGCAAACACTACAAGACTGGATTGAAACCATTGTTGCCGAAGGTGATGATGACGCGTTATTTGCAAGTGGCTATTTACAAGGCCATGTGGCGGTTGTGCTTTCGCAGCTTGAAATAGAGAGCGAGCAGGGACTTAGCGCGTTAGATGCTAAAATGAACGAGTGTTTAGCATTGGCAAGAGATGAGCTAAGCGATACAGATTACGCATTGGTTGATGAAGCCTGGACACAATTAAGTGAGAAGCTCGCAGCTTAACACTGCTGAGTACTATCGATAGGGTGATGAGAGTTTAAGCTTTTATGAGTATGATTAGTTTTGTTGCAATCGGTCTAGTCAATCCGAAAAGTCCAACAAATGTAGGCGGGATCATGCGCGCCGTGGGTTGCTATAGCGCCGATGCTGTATTTTACACTGGTAAACGTTATGAGCTGGCCGCCACCAATGGTACGGCGCAGTACAATACCGACACTAAACGTGCCAGTAGTTCTATTCCGTTAAAGAAAGTCGAGTCATTGCTCGATGCGATAGAGCCTGATGTTAAAGTAGTCTGTGTCGATCTGGTAGAAGGGGCTATTCCGCTTCCGGAATTTGAGCATCCTGATAAAGCGATCTACATCTTCGGCCCTGAAGATGGCACCATTAGCCAGCAAGTGATTAACGGCGCCGATGCGGTAGTGTATGTGCCTACGGTAGGGTGTATGAATCTTGCGGCCTCGGTGAATGTGTTACTTTACGATAGACTCGCTAAGTCGGCTTCGATTGCTAGTGACGAGCTTATTCGCAGCAGCCGAGATACAAACAACAGAGTTAGAGTAAAACGCTAGCATATCTAATGTTACAATATGTTGATGGTTTATTAAGCCAGTTGGAACTCCCGACTGGCTTTTTTGTATCAAGATTAAATCTTCGGCGTTATACATTTCCTATAATCAATTGATTGGTATTCATTGACCCCCGCAAAATTTCTATCCATATTAAATAGTCACTAAATTAGCGAATTGATGCTGACGGATTAAATATTAAGGAATGAATAGCCATGGTTCGACTGACAAGCATGAATAAGCAAGGTGTTTTTTTTAAAGGTGCCATCGTTGCGGCAACGCTTGGACTGGCTGGCTGCAGCTCTGAGCCTGCAAGTCTACAGCAAGGGCCCGATGCTGAGATGACTAAAGATGGCTTAGTGCGAGTCGACCACTCTAAGCTAGATCTCTCTTATGCTAGGCCCAATGTAAACTGGAGCAAGTACACTAAGCTTTATTTTGAGCCTGTAAAAGTCACCAACGATCATCCTGCCGATTACCAACCACCTAGGATTGATAAAAGAGCTGAAGGCCTGAATGCAACTTATGAGTTGCCTCAGGAGGCGCTAGATAAAATGTCAGAGCAGTTTAGCCTTACGGTAAAAGAAGTGTTTAACAGTGAGCAACCATTTGAGTTGGTGGCTAAACCTGGTCCTAATACCTTAGTGATTGAAGCGGCGGTTACCGACATTCGCCTCAGTGCACCATTAGAATCGAGTCGAAGAAGTTTTAACTCTATGGGACGAACCTATACAGAGAACTCCGGCTCTATGATGTTACTCGCGGTGATTAAAGATGGCGAAACTGGTGAGGTGTTAGCTAAGGCGGCTGACAGAGGGCAAGGTTTTAATCAGTGGAGTCAAAATACTCAAGTGTTTAACTGGGGGGATGTCAAAACCGTTTATCGCCGCTGGGTGAATGATTTTAAGAACGCCCTTATGGACGCAGGAGCTAAGTAGCAGGCCTAAGTCATAAAAATAAAAGCGCCAATTAGGCGCTTTTTTGGTTTATAGGCTCAGATTTATAGACTTGAGTGTTAAGGCTGGCATGGTGCGGGCTAAACCTCGACACCTACTTCTAGTGCTTTACCTTTAAGTAGTTTTCGCATCCACATTCGATTAGGGTTGAGTAGCGCCACAAAATCACGGCTAATAGGCATTAACTCGCCACAAATCTGCGCCGCTAGCGCTTCTGCTGCGAGTGGCCCTGAGCTTAATCCTCGCGAGCCTAACCCTCCCAGCACATACAAACCTTGATGAACTGGTGCATTATGGCTTTGCCAGTATTTGCGGCTCTCAGGTGTTAGCTGATGCTCTTGATACAAATTCATTATTGAGTCGAGATCGGGGGCTGGGCCCATCATTGGAGCATGATCACGGGTCACCATACGTACACCAACTCGAGCACTATGGCCGGATACATCAATGTCCTCCACCCAATCTTGGCCAACATAGCTATGCTGAATTTTGTGTAAATTCTCGATTTGCTCACTCGGGCTATAATCGGTATCCGTCGCATTTTTAACGTAGCTTGCGCCTAGGCAATGTAGGGCATTATTGCTCGGTGTCATATAGCCATGGGCGCACAAAACGCTGCTAAGTTTTGACAGTTTTGTGCGAGAAGGAACATGACTGACCTGACCTCTAAATCCAGTGGCTTGTAGGTATTGGCTCTGAGGGAACTGAGTTATCGACTTACCGTTAGCAAGGATGAGTGCCTTAAAGAGGCCAAAGCGCTCAGTGTTACTTGTCAGCTCCCAGCCACCATCCTTGTAGTGAATATCGATGATTTGTGTGTTGAGCTTAAGTGTGGCATCGCTAATCGTCTTAGCCTGATTAAATGCGGCCCGGGTAAAGTCTTGTGGTGACACCCAGCCACCCTGGGGATAGAAAATACCACCGTCATCCACTTTGACCCCTGCAATAGCAGAGGCCTGCTCGGCAGTAATGGACTGAGCGATACTCGGCTGCCAGTTTTGGCCATTAATTATCTTAGCCACTCGCTTGCGACTACGCTCATTATGCCCTGTGTGCACGACGCCGCACAGGTCAAAATCAATTGGGTGACCTTGTGCTGCTAGGCTCTTGAGTCTTTGTAAGCTAAACAGGTAAGCCTGTTGAAAGTACTGGCTTAGGGTGTTGTTATCAGGGGTGAGCAACGGATAGATCGCTCCTTGTTTGTTGCCCGACGCGGCTTGCGCCAAATCATGGTCTTCACAAAATAGGGTGACTCGTTGACCTCGTTCGGCTAATGATAAGGCCAAACACGCACTGGCAACACCGCCGCCAATGATGGCAATACCTTGGTTCGCACTGGCTTCATTTGCTGCGCAAACGGGGTAAGGTGCTTGTAAGGCTCGACTCTGAGAGCGCATAGCGGCTCTTTCTTGAAAACAGATATCATCGTTGTACTGTGAATTCTCTGCCAGGTTGTTGGCAAAGCGTAAAAGGCCCACTTGTTTGGCCTGAGAGTAGAGTGATTGGCATTGTTCGGCGCTAAAAACTTCATCAAGGCAAAATAGGGCATCATTTTTACTTAACTTTGCCAACTGCCAAAACAGTGGTTGCGTAATCTGAGTTTGCTCTGCATCACTTGCAATGTGCCAGCCATCGACAAAACCATCGCTAACCATAGGCAAAGCTTGCAGTTGCGTTAGGTATTGCCCCAAATAAAAATCGAGAGTGAGGCTGCCATTATTAACGATGACTCGCTGACAGCCTTCAATTGCGGTTAAAGAAACGCTTGCCAAAGGACATAGCAATTTCAATAGCTCTTTATCAGTCAGCAGGGTACGTGATGTCTCGTTTATATCGACAAACATCTTTAACGTAAGCTTCTCTTGCTGGTGAGAAAGTAGAGTGACCAACTCTTTAAGCTTAGCAATGCTACCTAAACCTATCTGGCCAATGACCAAATTTTTAGTGGTTTTACTGTCGATGATCTGCTTAAGAATTTTACTTACTGTCATGGTTACGTCTTTAATGTTAAATTAAGCACACACAAATATGCTTTATAATCGGTTTTACTTGCGGAAATTGTACATTTTTATGGGCACATTTTGGCAAAGATTATATGTAAGGTCTCATAATGAGCATTATTTTTGTGTTCCTTATGGAAAGCTGACCACTTAAATGGATGAAAAGCGATACCATTGGTGCAGCAAAATTGGTACTAGATGTACAAAATGGAAAGTTAATAATGAAAAGAGTCGTGATCACTGGACTTGGTGTCGTATCAAGTATCGGTAACAACAAGCAAGAAGTCACTGAATCATTAAAAGCGGGTCGTAGTGGTATTACCCACTCTGATCAGTTTGAAGAAATGAAGCTGCGTAGTCATGTTTGGGGCGACATTAAGATTGACCCATCAGAATATATTGACCGTAAAGCACTGCGCTTTATGGGTAATGCAGCAGCTTACGCACATATCGCAATGCAAGAAGCGATTAAAGATGCTGATTTGACTGAAGAGCAGTATTCAGACCCACGTGTCGGTATTATCGTAGGCACCGGCGGCGCATCTTCAGCAAACCAAGTTCAAGCTGCTGACACGCTACGTGAAAAAGGCGTTAAGCGCGTTGGCCCTTATATTGTGCCGCGTATCATGTCGAGCACTGCTAGCGCATGTTTGGCTACGCCATTTAAGATTAAAGGCATGAACTACTCAATCAGCTCTGCCTGTGCAACCAGTGCACACTGTATCGGCCATGCGGCTGAACTTATCCAGATGGGTAAGCAAGATATGGTATTTGCTGGTGGTTCAGAAGAAGTTGATTGGACGCTAACCATGGGCTTCGATGCTATGGGCGCACTATCGACTAAGTATAACGATGAGCCAACCAAAGCATCACGTACTTACGATGCTGACCGTGATGGTTTTGTTATCTCTGGCGGCGGCGGTATCGTTGTTGTTGAAGAGCTAGAACACGCACTCGCACGTGGCGCAAAAATTTACGCTGAGATAATCGGTTATGGTGCGTCATCAGACGGTTATGACATGGTTGCTCCATCGGGTGAAGGTGCGGTACGTTGTATGCAGATGGCACTTGCCGATGTTGATACACCTATCGATTACATCAACACTCACGGTACATCAACACCTGTTGGTGATATGCGAGAGCTTGAAGCACTACGTGAAACCTTTGGTGATAACTTACCAGCCATCGCATCGACTAAGTCTCTGACGGGTCACGCGTTAGGTGCTGCAGGTGCTCACGAAGCGATTTACAGCTTGATCATGATGGAAAGCAGTTTCATTGCGCCAAGCATCAACATCGATAATGTCGATGAAAAAGCTGCAGGTATGCCGATTGTGACTGAAATGACCGAGAAAGAGCTTAACACTGTGATGAGCAACAGCTTCGGTTTTGGTGGCACAAACGCAACTTTAGTTATGCGTAAGTACAAGTAAGTAATACTTACACTCACTAAAGATAAAATTGAAAAGGAAGCCTAGGCTTCCTTTTTTTGTACCTTGTTTAGCTTCCCATCCCAAATAGACTGGATCCCTCCTATAGTTATATCAATTGCATGAAGTAAACAATACAGGAGAGAACTATGCATTTAGCAGATATAGTGCAGCGGGGTTGGGACGCTGTCGGTGCTGGAAATTTCGATACTTTGGTTGCTGACTATGTTGAGAACATGTCATTCATTATGCCTGGGCAAAACGATGTACTCGAGGGGCGGCAGGCTTTTCGTCGTGCGCTAGACTCTCTTGGTAAAATTCTTCCCCCAGGTTTTGAAATTACACAGCTTCGTCACATTGAAGGAGAAAATGAGGTGGTTTCCGTTCTTGAGTGGAAATCCGATAAGGTTGCAGCATCGAATTTGTGTGTGCTGTTTAAGTTCGAAGCAAGCAAAATCTACGAAGAAAGATGGTTCATAGATACTGAGCAGTGGAGTAGTGCTTTCTAAAACAGTCTAAAATGTGCGCTAAACCTAGATTAACACAGGTTATAATCAAAAAATCCCATGCTCAGTTGTTACTTGTTCGCTTTAGTCAGGAGTCAGCAGTCACGGTTCAGCCCTAGAGAAGTAACATTATCTAGCACCAGCTTGGTAAAATGCTTGGATAAAACAGTTAGATTAATTTTCAGATAAATCTTCAAATTCTTGTTTCTTACTATCAAACCAAGCTTTCATCGCATGAGGATCTTGCATTAACTTCTGAATTTCAGCCATCGCGGCCAAGTGAGGAGAGTCCTGCTGCTGATACATCTCCATACCATGTAACTTACTCTGCTCAGCGATTTCTTCAAAAGTATTCCCGTGAAACTCTTTATCACAGGCACCACCGAGTTGTTTGCAAGTCATTGTTTTCATATTCTTTACCTTGAGAACCTTTAGGGTTATTTTTGTACCGTTCGTTTCAAATACTGTAGTTATCGTTTTTTCTCAAAATACTGATTATCACCGTAAAGAAATGTATGTGAGCGACAAGCTCGTTTAAGCTTTGGCGTAGCATTTAAACTGCAACAAAACTCGTCTGTAAAGCTTAGTCTCAGCTTGAAGTTTAGGAGAAATATAAATTTAGCTTTAAGAGCTGCCTATCTTGCTTGTGCTGGTATGCCACTTAGTTAATCGATGCGCTATATTGTTGCAAACGAATCTGTTGACTACCGCCAGGGAAGCGGGTTTAGTCGCTCTTTTAACAGTTGAATAAAGCCAGAAATGCGAGCAGAACGCTCTTTTTCAGGGCTTGATAATAGCGCGACGATATTAGCGTTTGGCAGAGAATAATCGGCTAATATGCGCACCAGTTCACCGCTGTTGAGCTGCGGTTGCACATCCCATTCTGAGCGCATAATGACGCCTAACCCTGCCATAGCCCAGTCTTTAATAACCCGCCCCTCATTACTGGCGAGTGTCGGCGTGATCCTAACCATTTCAAGTTTTTCACTTGCTAGCTTGTCATGTGGAAGCTTCTCAGGTGATAGCTTGGTAAACGGCCACAAGGTAACATCTTCGTTGTTTTCCCTCAAAGCGATGCATCGATGGTTAAGCAGGTCTTGAGGCTCCTCTGGCTCGCCCATTTGCTGAAGGTATGCTGGAGAAGCGCAGATAAACCTTTGATTGCTTGCCAAAGTGATCATTTTTAGTGAAGAGTCATTGAGCGCACCGATATAGATAATGATGTCCCATTTATGATGGCTAGACCAATTAGGGTTATCGGATAGCTCAAGTTCGATATCAAGCTGAGGATGCAGAACCTTGTATTCACCCAATAAAGGCGCGATATAGTCATTACCAAAACCTAAGGGGGCCAATACTCTTAGTTTGCCGCACACATGCTCTTTAAGTTCATCTAGCTGTTCTTGCAGCTCATCGAGTCCACGAAGGATCGGCAAGCCCTTATCCAGTATAAGTTGCCCCTCTTCGGTTAGGCTCACAATTCTCGACGGTCGCTGGATAAGTTTAATCGATAGTTTCTTTTCAATATGTTGCAATCTAAGCGTCACCGATGGAGGGGTGATATTTAAGGTTCTAGCGGCATCGGCTAGGGTCCTATGGCTTGCTATTGTGGTGATGAATTTTAGATCTTCGGTGGTGATCATTTGGTTTGAGCTTAATCTGTACCTTAATAAGTATTAATGTAAAACAAAACATACTTCTTGGATACTCTTGTTCTACTACTGATTTGATGTTGCTCACGTGCATCACTTCAGAAATAAACAAATTGATGGATCAGGAATATGATCATGTTACCCAAAGAAAACCAAAACCCAGAACTAATGAGTAAGTACCAGAGTCTCGATACGCCTTTCTTATCGGTCGATAAACAAATCATGCTGAAAAATTTAGCTCGATTACGCAATAAGACAGATGGATTAGGGGCAGAATTAAGACCTCACTTTAAAACGGTAAGAGCAATCGAAGCTGTTGAGCATTTATTACCGCAAAAAACATCTCCAATTACGGTATCAACGGTAAAAGAAGCCGAGGCGCTGGTAGAAGAGGGATATAGCAATATCGTTTATGCAGTGGGTATTTCAGAGGGCAAATTACCGAGAGTATCTCAGCTTATTGCCAAAGGTGCAGAAGTACGAGTATTACTCGACAGCGTAGAGCAAGCTCAGTTCGTCAGTCAATATAGCGAGCTGCATAGCTGTGTGATCCCTGCAATGATTGAGGTTGATTGTGATGGACATAGAGGCGGTATTCATCCTGATGACCCTCTGCTAATCGAAATCGCCAGCGTATTGCATCAAGGCGCTGCTAGCTTCCATGGCGTTCTTGCCCATGCGGGTGAGTCTTATCTTTGTTTCGATCCAGAGTCGTTAGCAGAGGCTGCCAATAATGAAGTTAAAATGACCCTTAAAGCGGCTAATAACCTTCGCGCAGCAGCTATACCTTGTGACATCGTGAGTATTGGCTCGACTCCGACCGCCCATAGCTATCAAGACCTTACGGGGATCACAGAAGTTAGAGCGGGGGTTTACGGTTTCTTCGATTTAGTCATGACAGGAATTGGCGTCTGCCAGCTAAAGGATATCGCTGCTAGCGTAGTGACGACGGTTATTGGCCATAACAGAGAAAAGGGCTGGATATTTATCGATGCGGGCTGGATGGCGCTGTCGGGAGATCGCGGCACAGCAGGTCAACCCAAAGATTGTGATTATGGTTTGGTGACAGAGTGCAACGGAGCTGTGCTTGATGACTTGCAGGTTATCACCGTTAACCAAGAGCACGGCATTATTGGCGCGGTGGATAATAGTGTCTTGAACCTAGATAACTTCCCAGTAGGCAGTCGACTACATATTTTACCTAATCATGGCTGCGCTACAGCATCTATGCATCAGCACTACCATGTGTTTGATACAGAAAATGAAACTTATGAGATCTGGAACCGAATTCAAGGCTGGTAATATGCAATATTTAAATGAAGCGCAAACCGCAAACCTCATTACGCACCAACTGGCCTTTTCGGCTGTAAAAGACGCGTTTATTGCAGCCACCACAGACGAAGCAACCTTGTTTCCCGTGGTCAACGCAGCTGGGCCTCAAACTGACTCTATGTTTTCTTTAAAGTCAGCCTCGACGGCAACATTGGTTGGTTGGAAAACGGGTAGCTATTGGCCGGGTAATCAGGCTAAAAACATGCCATGCCACGGCACCAATGTGTTTTTATTGAGCCCTGAAACTGGTGAGCTGGTCGCTGTGGTTGCTGCAACACAAGTTAATGCTTACCGCACTGCGGCAGCGGACGCCGTTGCAGTCGATTACCTAGCTCGAAAAAACGCGACTGTGTTGACGGTATTTGGCAGCGGACACCAAGCAGAATACGAAGTTCTCGCTATCGCAGAAGTACGCGACATTACTAAGGTGATTGTGGTTGGCCGAGATAGCAATCGCTGTGAAGCCTTTATTAAGCGCCTAGTGGATAAAGGCTTACAGGCAGAATGTACAGTCGGCAGCGCCCAATATGGCTGCGAAAATGCAGACATTATCGTGACCGCTACCACAGCTACAGCGCCGCTATTTGAAGCTTGCTGGGTTAAAGCTGGCACCCATATCTCAGCGATGGGGGCTGATAAAGTCGGTAAGCAGGAGTTACCTGTGGAGCTTTATCACGACGCAAGTTTATTTTGTGACTATAAAGCGCAGTCGCTGGTGATTGGCGAACTTCAGCACTCAGAAAATGTGTTAGTAACAGAAATAGGTCACGTCATAACGAGCCATTCGGTTGGCCGTGTTGATAACGCTGAGATCACTATTTTTGATAGTTCAGGCATCGCCATTCAAGATTTGTTTGTTGCTGCTAAACTGCTAGCACTAAGTAATGAGTCCAGCTAAAGAGCGAAATGAAGAGCTAAGAGCCAGTAGTAACAGCTGCTGGCTTATTATTGTTCATACTCTTAACAAAGATTAGCTTTAGTGATTTATAGCCTTAACGAGAAGTCGCTTTAACTAAAAGTCGTTAGCCTTGTTCATGGATAAACCTTATCTTTGGTTTAGGTAGAGGAATCATCTTTTGTTGCATTAACGGTCTTTTCGAGTTCGATAATTCTCTGCTCAAGTAAATCAATTCTATCGCTAGATTGCTTTAGAGACCGAATGTCTTCAATTAATTTTCTTGGATCCATCCAATAATGCATGATTAGCATAAATACGCCGAAAGCTAACATGAATGAGACTAATTCCCACATCGATACTCTCCTTTATCTGATCCTTTGCTATTCGCTGTGAAGTGCTAATTCTTTTTTTAGCCAACAGCGACTATGTTCTTTAGAGTAATTTTCAAGCTTGCCGAATATTTCATAGCCTTGTTTTATATAAAAATCAGCAGCCTGATAACTAAAGCTTGTTAAATGAGAATGACTGCAGCCATTCTCTAGCGCCGTGCCTTCTATTTGATTGAGCAACTTTATTCCAAAACCTTGGCCTCTTGCACCTTGTGATACCCATAATGAATCTATCCAAAGCCAACCAAAGTTATCGTAATTTCCTTGTACTCCACCGACAACTTCAGCATTTTCATTGTGCAATAAAAAAGCTAATTCATGGCGGCCTGTATCACCAACGATAGGCTGGGTGAAACTTTCTATTCCATCCCAAAGAGCCTGTTGCTCTTCATCTGATAATTTATCCTTACGAACTATGTTCAACTTCAATTGCCTAGACCTTTTGTTGATCGCTTTAGCTTATAACAGCGCTTTAGCGTGAAATCCTATGGGTATACTCAGTAAAATAGCGTGCGATAGTGAAGTTTTAGCATGTGTTCACAATGAGTTAGCTACTTGTCTGCTTAACGGGTTAACATCTTGGCAACTTAGCATTTATCACTTTGTTGAACAACTCAAAGGTTTTAAGGGCTTAGGTGAGAATGTAATTTATTAAATGCCAAAAGTGAGACGTTTCTTTTCTCTGCATGTACAAACTGACGGATGAAGAGTCTTTACTTTCAAAGGCCGTTCTTTGCATGACGTTTACAAAATGGTGTGTTTATATTGGAATAAGCATCTCATCATTTTTAATGAGAAAAGCTCGCTCAAAGCAAGGGCGTTTTGTTGTTAATGCTCAGACGCTGACTCCGTATATTTTTCAATCCTTTGTTTCTAATGGCGAGTCCATCTTGTTAGAATGCAGCCATACACAATCAGCGCATTTTTGGGAAACCCGATGAAGATCCTTGCCGATGAGAATATGCCTTATGTTCAGCAGTTATTTGGTGATTTAGGCACGATTGAAACCGTAAACGGCAGAGAGTTAACGCCTGAGCAAGTTAACGATGCCGATGTGTTACTCGTCCGCTCTGTGACTAAGGTGAATCAAGCATTGTTAGCACAGAACAACCAACTTAAATTTGTTGGCAGTGCCACCATAGGCACAGATCATATCGATTTAGATTATCTCGCAAGCTGCAACATTCCTTTTTCTAATGCCCCGGGTTGTAACGCCACAGCAGTGGGGGAATTCGCCTTTATCGCCATGCTTGAGTTGGCGCAGCGTTATAACAGTCCACTAAAAGGCAAGGTGGTGGGGATTGTTGGTGCAGGTAATACGGGCACCGCAGTGGCTAAGTGCCTTGAGGCTTATGGTATTGAGGTTCTGCTTAATGATCCTTTGTTAGAGGAAAGTGGCGACCCTCGTGATTTTGTATCGCTAGAAACCCTCATTGAAAAGTGTGATGTGATTAGTCTGCATGTGCCTATTACTAAAAATGGTGAGCATAAAACTTGGTACCTGTTTGACGAGGACCGCTTAAATAGCCTAACTGAAAATACTTGGCTACTTAACTGTTGCCGTGGCGAAGTGATAGACAATCGAGCGTTAATAAACTTCAAGCAGCGTCGAGACGATGTAAAAGTCGTGCTCGATGTGTGGGAGGCCGAGCCAAATCCTATGCCTGAACTTGTGCCGTATGTGGAGTTTTGTACGCCACATATTGCGGGCTACTCTCTAGAAGGTAAGGCTCGTGGCACTTATATGCTGTATCAAAAGTTAGCCGAGGTTTTGGGTATTGAGGCCGACAAACAGATGGAATCATTACTGCCGCCGCTTTGGAGTGAGCGGGTTTTGGTGCAGGAAATCAGCGATGAAAGAGCATTATTGCAGCTGGCTAGATTTGTCTACGATTTGCGCGATGATGACGAATTATTTAGAAAAATGTTTCTAAATAACCAGGGGTTTGATCATATGAGAAAAAATCACACCCATCGCCGCGAATTTAGTGCATTAAAGGTAGGCAACACGGGGCAAACTAATGTAAATTGGTTATCCAATTTAGGGTTTTCAGGAGTCGAGCTGTAATTATGTCGCAGGAATTTAATGTTGTCGTATTAGGTGCATCGGGCGCAGTGGGTCAAACAATGATTGAGATCCTCGAAGAGCGTAACTTTCCGGTTGCTAATTTATTTCCTTTAGCCAGCAGTCGCAGCGCCGGTAATACGGTCAGCTTCCACGGTAAACAGGTCGAGATTTTAGATGTAGATACCTTTGACTGGTCACAAGCTCAAATCGGTTTCTTCTCTGCAGGTGGTGACGTATCAGCTAAATGGGCACCGATTGCTGCAGAAAACGGTTGTGTTGTTATCGATAACACATCGCACTTCAGATACGACATCGATGTGCCACTGGTGATCCCTGAGGTAAACCCTGAAGCGATTGCCGATTTCAGAAACCGTAACATCATTGCGAATCCTAACTGCTCGACGATTCAGATGTTGGTTGCGCTTAAACCTATCTATGATGCGTACGGTATTTCACGTATTAACGTGGCGACTTACCAGTCAGTATCGGGTTCAGGTAAGCAAGCCATTGAAGAGTTAGCTGGCCAGTGCGCTAAGCTGCTACAAGGTTTGCCAGTTGAACCTAAGACTTATCCTAAGCAAATTGCGTTTAACGTATTGCCTCAAATTGATAAGTTTATGGACAACGGTTACACCAAAGAAGAGATGAAGATGGTGTGGGAAACACAGAAGATCTTTGGTGATGACAACATAGTTGTTAACCCAACGGCTGTGCGTGTGCCTGTTTTCTACGGTCACTCAGAAGCGATTCACTTAGAGACATTACAACCTGTTGATGCTGAAGATGTTAAATCGGTATTACGTGGCGCAGAAGGTGTTGAGCTGTTCGAAGGTGATGAAGATTACCCTACAGCGATAACGGAAGGTGCGGGTACTGATCCTGTGTATGTTGGTCGTGTGAGAAAAGATATCTCCCATGACAATGGCATAAACCTTTGGGTTGTATCAGATAATATTCGTAAAGGCGCAGCACTGAACAGTGTGCAAATCGCTGAAGTTTTGATTAGAGATTATTATTAATTTCTCATTAGAACTAAATTAAAGAACCTAAAAGCCCGCTAATTGCGGGCTTTTTATGTTTTAAAGATGTGAACAGTAGCAGGGCAACAGAATCTAGTTTATAGTAATCTCAATAAATACAATTGCCTAAAGCTCGTCACCAGAGTGGTGACTCCAGCGTGCTTTAAAGGGAAGGATTGATGAACTTTCGCACATCGCATCTTGTCGGCTTATTAGCCACGGGGTTAGTGGCTATTGCTGCCCCTTCGATTAACCCGGTTGTTGCTGAGCCATTAAAAATTACAGGGCCCGATGGCCAAGTAAAGCAAAGCATTCGTCAATACGGCCCTACAACCTCGTCAGATACTTTCTGGAGTATTGCACAGGCCGTAAAGCCTGATAATAGCGTCAGCGTTTACCAAGTGATGGCGGCGCTGTATGACGCCAATCCTCATGCATTTTCAAGTAAGAACTATAACAGCTTAGAACGCGGCATGATTTTGTTGGTGCCGACTAAAGCTGTGATGCAACAAACCTCTCAAACTGATGCCAAAGCTCGTGCTGAGCGTAACGATAGAAACTGGTCAACAGCTTCAGCTAAGCCAGTCGCTAAACCTCGTGTAGCGCCTGTGGCTGAAAAGATTGAGACGCCAAAAGCCACGCTTACTAAGCCAGCGGTTGCCGCAAAGCCAAATCCATTGATTGCAGAGTTATCAGCCGAAGTTGATACGTTAACCAAGCAAATGGAAGAGATCCAAGCGCAAAACTTAGAATTAACCGATGAACTTGCAAGGGCAAGCGATGAAATAGTGGTTGGCTCATCAGATACTGAGGCGTTTCAGCAAGAAATCACGCAGCTTAAAGAAGAAAATGCGCTATTAAAACAGGCACTGCAAGATACTAAATCTGAAAATGAAGCCCTAAATCAAGAAGTACAACTCAAGCAGCAACAGCTTGCCGCATTAAGTGCACCTAAGCAGGAGCCGACATCAGATCTTTGGCGAAGCTTAATGGATAACCCGTTGCTATTGGTGCTCGGCGCGGTTTTACCGGCTTTGCTAGTGGTGGCTCTATTCTGGTTGTTTATTCGCCGCAAGAATGATGTGAATGCTGAGCAGCAGGAAAATGAAGAGGCTGTTGAGAAAGAGCTCAGTGGCATGAAAGGTGACACTGCCATCGATGAGAAGTCAGATGATGCCGATGGTTTAGCGGTTCATTTAGATACCGATGATGCTGCAGAAGCTCCATTGAAGGATCTTGCGGTTGTAGGCGCAGCAAGTCAGGCCGAGCAAGAAGAGCAAGATATTGTCGTTGAGGACTCTCACGATGAAGGCCAGTCATTAGATGATCTATGGGCTGAAGCTATGGGTGAGCAAGAGAAAGATGAAGCCAATGATCTTGACCCATTTCAAAAGCAGTCTAAATTGGCAGAAGAAGATGATCTGGATTCATTGCTTGCAGGCTTCGATGAGCCGACAGAACAAGTTGATGATAACTTCACTCTAGATGAGCAGTCTTTTGCTAATCAAGACGTTACTCAAGACAGCACGCAAGAAAGTGCTCAAGGTGATGATCTCGATGCGCTGCTAGCAGGCTTCGATGAGCCGACTAAACAAGCTGATGATAACTTCACTCTTGATGAGCAGTCTTTTGCTAATCAAGACGTTACTCAAGATAGTATGCAAGAAAGTGCTCAAGATGATGATCTCGATGCGCTGCTAGCAGGCTTCGATGAGTCGACTGAACAAGCTGATGACAACTTAACTCCAGATGAGCAGTCTTTTGTCACTCAAGACAACAGTCAAGATGATGATTTAGATGCGCTGCTGGCAGGGTTCGATGAACCAGCAGAGCTGACAGTAGACGCTCAAGAAGATGATATTGATGCTTTGCTTGCCGATTTTGACAATGCACAGCAGTCGGATCAAGCCAATGATGCAGAAGTTAAGGCAGCCGAGGATGACTTAGATGCATTGTTAGCTGAGCTCGATGATAAGCCTCAAGACGACGATGTAGCAAAAGATATCGATGCGCTTTCTGATGAGATGGCAGCAGAGCTGGAGTTAGGTTTTGAAATTGCGGCAGAACTTGATTTATCTGAGGATGATGCAGAGCAAGCTAAGCCTGATAGTGAGCTAGACAGTGAACTTGATGCGCTGCTTGCAGATCTTGATGCACCGACTGATGCTGCTGATAGCGAACAGGAGCAAGAGGCACAAGATGCTAGTGAAATTGAGCTTGCTCTAACTGAATCTGCTGCAATTGATGAGACGCTGGATGAGCTAAAAGAGACTCCTGAGGTAAGCGCTAAGGATACCAATAGCTTAGACTTTGATTTGAGTGATTTTGAGCCGAGCAGCGTTAAAGCTAACACTGATGCAGAGCCTAGTAACAATCATGATGTTGAGGAGTTGCTTGAGTTTACACTGCCAGAGCCAGAGCCAGAGCCAGAGCCAGAGCCAGAGCTTGAACAAGAATTATCCGCAGAGTTAGATCCTCAAGTAATCGAAAAGGCCGATAAAGAAAGTGGTTTCTTCGATGATCTGAAAGGTAATAAGAAAACAGAAGAGAACAGTTTAGATTGGGAAAGTATTGCCGCTCTAAGTGGTAATGATGACGATGCTGACCAGAGAGATGAACCGGGTTTTGCAGAAGCTGAAAGAGTTGAGCTTTCTGATGACGAGCTGTTAAGCGACTTAGTCTCGAAAGGCGCTGCCCAAGATACGCCCCTTGACCTTGAAGATGAGACATTCTCACTCGACGAAGATAGTAAGATGACCGTTGACGAGGCGCTAGCCGCCTTGGATGCAGAAGAGTTAGGTGGTAATGAACCGAGCAAGAGCGCGGTTGCTATGCACGATTTAACCAGCTTCCAAAAAGATAACGGCTTTATTGATATCGATAGATTGTTGAGCGAAGCCGATGAAGATAGCGGTGAAATCGATCTTTATAAAGAACTTGATGTCGACATGGGTGAGCTAGACTCTGTGAAGGGCAATACTCCTATGGTCGATGTCGATGATGAAGAAAACTCGGTTAATGCTAAGTTGGATTTAGCTCGCGCCTATATTGAGATCGATGATAGTGACAGTGCTCGAGCGCTACTAAAAGAGGTCGAACTTGACGGTAACGATCGTCAACAAGCTGAAGCCTTGGGCTTACTCAAAGAGTTAGTGTAAATACCTCAACTAAAAACGGCGCCTTTGGCGCCTTTTTTATACTTATCGTTTGGCTTGAGTATGCTAGAATCGCCGGCTATTAAAAGATTTTGTTTATCCGATTGCCTAGCCTTAAAAACACTGGCAGTCGAATAACAGTTTAACCGAGTTATAGAGGTGTGGGATGCGGGTTGCGCTAGGTATAGAGTACGATGGTAGTCAGTATTTCGGATGGCAACGTCAGGCGGAAGTTGACACAGTGCAAGAGCGATTAGAAAAAGCGCTTTCTATTGTTGCCAACGAACCTATTGCTGTGCAGTGTGCGGGTCGTACCGATGCAGGAGTTCATGCTACCGGGCAAGTGGTGCACTTTGAGACCAATGCCGTGCGCAAAGATACTGCTTGGACCTTAGGCGTTAATGTTAACCTGCCAGACAATATCGCAGTGCGTTGGGTGAAAATCGTTGATGATGAATTTCATGCGCGTTTCACCGCGACGGCAAGACGTTACCGCTACATGATTTACAATCATCAACTGCGGCCTGGCATTTTACGCAGCGGTGTCAGCCATTATCCTGGTGATATCGACGAAACTAAGATGCATCAAGCGGCACAATACCTGCTTGGCGAGCAAGACTTTACCAGTTTTAGGGCTGTGCAATGCCAGTCTAATACACCATTTCGTTGTGTGCACGAGGTCAATGTTAGCCGTCAAGGCATGTATATTTGTGTCGACATCAAGGCTAATGCCTTCTTGCACCACATGGTGCGCAACATTGTCGGTTCGCTATTAGAAGTTGGTTTAGGTAATCAACCTATTGAATGGATAGAGCAACTGTTGGCACTTAAAGACAGAAATAAAGCCGCTGCTACTGCCAAACCGAATGGCTTGTATTTAGTGGACGTGACTTACCCTGAAAGCTATCAATTGCCTAAGTTGTCACTTGGTCCGCTATTCATGTTGGATTAAGTCCAGCTTTATAGTGTTGATGGATAGTCAGCAAGGTTTTAGATGGTTTAGCGCTATTTCGGAATGAAATTAGTTTATAGGGAACCGTCTTTGACGGTTTAAATGGATAACTTGTTTGTGATTGAAAATGACACATTAATGCAAGCTGCACCGGAGTCCGGAGCGGCATTAAGCACTTGGTTAGAATTCTTATTAGCGATTCATCCAACTGAAATTGATATGGGCCTTGCACGGGTATCAAGCGTCGCTACTCGAATGGGATTGAACCATTTAGGTGATACCAAAATCGTTACAGTTGCAGGCACTAATGGTAAAGGTACCACCTGCGCCATGATCGAAGCTGCGTTGCAGTTATCAGGAAAAACAGTTGGCGTATACAGTTCACCGCATCTACTTAACTACAATGAACGCGTGCGGATTAATGGCAGTGATGCCACGGATGCGGCTTTAGTTGGTGCATTCGAAGCCATTGAAGCTGCCCGCGCCGAGATTTCATTAACCTTCTTTGAGTACGCAACACTTGCTGGTCTTTACCTCTTTAAAGCAGCCAAGCTTGATGTGGTGTTACTCGAGGTCGGCTTAGGGGGGCGTTTAGACGCAACCAATTTAATCGATGCTGATATTGCGGTAGTGACTTCTATCGATCTTGATCATCAAGAGTACCTTGGTGATACCAGAGAGCTGGTTGGCGCAGAAAAAGCGGGTATATTTAGACAAGGACGGCCTGCAATTGTAGGCGAGCCTGAGTGCCCATCGTCTTTGATTGATGTCGCTAACCAAGTCGGTGCATCGCTTTACCGAGTCGATAGTGAGTTTAGTTATCAGTGCAGTGACAAAGATTGGCATTTCAAAGGTCAGCATTTCGATTTATCTCATTTGCCACTGCCATATCTGCCCCAGCCTAATGCGGCTACCGTTATTGCGGTACTTGAGCATCTTTGCCCGAGCATATCTGCCGAGAATATTGCCAAAGCGGTGGGTAACACCCAGCTTGAGGGGCGTTTAGAAATTCTGAACGATTCACCAAAAGTAATAGTGGATGTAGCCCATAATCCTCATGCGGCGCGCTATTTAAAGTCTCGATTAGCAACTATGCCGAAGGGGCGTTTGTTTGCACTTTGTGGCATGTTAAAAGATAAAGATGCTCGCTCTGTGCTGCTTGAGCTATCAAGCGATGTTGATAAGTGGTTTTTATGCGATTTATCCGTAACCCGTGGCGCATCGGCTGTAGAGTTAAATGCATTGATGCCGAATGATGTGGAAGCGTTAACCTATCAGAAAATGAGCGATGCTTGGCAAGCGATCAAAGCACAAGTACAGAGCGATGATATTGTTATTGTATTTGGCTCATTTTACACAGTTGCAGGTTTTAAAGAGTTGTTTAAGGGAGGGGACCTTGTCTAGTCAATTTCAAAACCGTCTTGTGGGTGTCATCGTTATTGTGGCATTAGGGGTGATCTTTTTGCCTGATATTTTAGATGGTAAAAAACAGCGCGAAGAAGAGCAGTTTGCTGAAATTCCTCTGAGACCCGAGATCCAAGAGAGTACCTTGCCTGCTCAGAATATTGAAACGGTCGATCTTGGTGCGAACGATGATTCAAATACAGAAGGTTCTTTATCTGCTGATAAGATTTCATCGACCGATGGTTCCGGTGATGGTGATAGATCCGGTGATGCCTCTTGGCATATTGCCGAAGAGGCTGGGCAGCCAACCAAGCAGGAGCCTAAGTTAGTCAGCTCGACTAAATCGGTCGTTAAACCTGCACCTAAAGCGGAAGCTAAAGTAAAGGATGCCTGGACAATTCAACTTGGCAGTTTTAATAATGCAGCTAATGTTAGAGGTCTAGTGAAACGCCTTCGCGAGAAAGGTTTCACCGCCTATACCTTGCCGACAAAACCTGTCGACGGTCAGTTAACTAAGGTATTTGTTGGCCCTAACGCATCTAAAGATAAGCTGAGCCGGATGCAAAGCGATATCGAAAAACTGACTCAACTGAAAGGGCGCGTTATCGCCTATAATCCCGTTGAAAAATAATAAATTGTGATTGTCTTTGTCTGAGAAAAAGTTATTTCGCCGCGAAAGCGTGAGAAATAACTCTGTCTCTGTTAGAATCGCGCCGTCTTAAACCCTATGCTGGATTACCTCTTAAATGGTTTGGATTGATTACGCCATCATTATCGTTATCGGACTATCAACTTTGATCAGTTTGGTCCGTGGTTTTGTAAAAGAAGCCATGTCTCTCGTTGTTTGGTTTGCCGCTTTTTTTATTGCCAGTCAGTTTTATCTCAAGCTCGCTATGCATCTTACCCAGATGCAAGACGAAATGGTTCGAAATGGGGTTGCTATTGCCATTTTGTTCGTTTCAACGCTTATCCTCGGTGCACTCGTTAATTACCTAATAGGTCAATTGGTTTCTAAAACCGGATTGTCAGGAACAGATAGAGTGCTCGGCTTGTGTTTTGGTGCCCTTAGAGGTGCATTAATCGTGAGCGCGTTACTGTTTTTTATGGATGCTTTTACCGGAGCACCCAACGCAGATTGGTGGCAGGATTCTACACTCGTGCCCGAATTTGGAGTTGTGATCCAGTGGTTCTTTGACTACTTGGAAAACACCTCAAGCTTTGTACCCAAAATATAAAATGCACTAAAGCATTACTTAGTTTTAGGCGAGTATTAATATTCGCCTAAAGCAAAAAATATTAAATAATAGAACATCTTACAATGAGGAAGCTTACCCATGTGTGGTATTGTCGGAATAGTTGGCCAGTCATCGGTTAATCAAACCATTTATGATGCACTGACTGTGCTCCAGCATCGTGGACAGGATGCTGCTGGCATTGTGACCGTCGATGGCAACGCGTTTAGACTGCGTAAAGCCAATGGTTTGGTGAAAGACGTGTTTGAACCAAAGCATATGCAGCGTCTGCAAGGCAATGCAGGCATAGGTCACGTTCGTTACCCTACGGCAGGAAGCTCTAGCGCTTCTGAAGCTCAGCCGTTTTATGTTAATTCTCCTTTTGGTATCTCTCTAGCGCATAATGGCAACTTGACCAACACGGTTGAGCTGCATGAGCGTCTAGTGAAGCAGCGTCGTCATGTTAATACCACGTCAGATTCTGAAGTGTTACTTAACTTACTTGCCGATGAGCTGCAGCGTACAACTACTGATGATCTTAGCGCTGATGATGTGTTTAATGCCGTCGGCAAGGTACACGATATTACTCGTGGTGCCTATGCGGTTGCTGCCATGATCATCGGCCAAGGCCTGGTTGCTTTTAGAGACCCATTTGGTATTCGTCCGTTAGTGCTAGGTAAGCATGAAACTGCGTCGGGTACCGAATACATGATTGCATCTGAAAGCGTTGCATTAGATGCGGTTGGTTTCGAGTTTATGCGTGATGTTGCACCGGGTGAAGCGGTTTACATTACCCTTGACGGTGAGCTTTATACTCGCCAATGCGCACACTCTCCAAGCTACTCACCATGTATCTTTGAATTTGTTTATTTTGCTCGTCCAGACTCAACCATAGATAACATTTCTGTTTATAGCAGCCGTGTAAACATGGGAACCATGCTGGGTGAAAAGATTAACAAGGAATGGGAAGATCATGATATTGATGTGGTTATCCCGATCCCTGAAACCTCTTGTGATATCGCGCTCGAAATTGCACGCCATATGGATCTGCCATACCGTCAGGGCTTCGTGAAAAACCGCTATATCGGCCGTACCTTTATTATGCCGGGTCAGCAAGAGCGTAAGAAGTCAGTGCGTCGTAAACTAAACGCGATTAGCGATGAGTTTAGAGGTAAGAACGTATTGCTTGTTGATGACTCTATCGTGCGTGGTACGACATCAGAGCAGATCATCGAGATGGCACGTGATGCAGGTGCGAAGAAGGTATACTTTGCTTCTGCTGCGCCAGAGATCCGCTTCCCGAACGTTTATGGTATCGATATGCCAACCACCAATGAACTGATCGCTCATGGGCGTGACGTTGAAGAGATCACTAAGTTGATTGGTGCCGATGGCATGATTTTCCAGTCGCTTGAAGATCTGGTCGAAGCCGTACGTAAAGGTAATCCGTCGATTAAGCGTTTCGAAACCTCAGTATTTGACGGTAAATACGTGACTAACGATGTCGATCAAGATTATTTAGATCACTTAACACAGTTACGTAATGATGATGCGAAGGCGAATCGTAGCAAAGATATCGGCACTAACTTAGAGATGCATAACGTTTGTCATCCATAAGCCAAGCTTAAGTTAGTCATTATTTTTAAAAGCCGAGCACTTGCTCGGCTTTTTTGTACTTACAGCTCAGCAGTTAAAGTCGATTTATTAACCAGACTAGCATCCAACTTGAACATAAAAAGCGATAAGACCGCCTTGTTAAAGGCTACCTTGTTAAAAGCATGGCCTAACTTAAGATTAAGGGACTGTTATTAGTCAGAAAGACCAATACGCAGCCGAGTAATACGAGCCTCTGGTGAAAAGTTGACTGAAGAAATGCAGCGATGATTAACAGCCATGATGCGATAAGAAGTAAATGAAAAAGCATGGTTTTATCGAGCCTGATGCCTTGACTACTGAGTGTTACTAACATCTTTACCCTCCTTGTATGTTGCAAATAATTAAACTCTTAATGAGAAGTGTTCTTAATAAAGTTTGCTAGTCTGAGCAAAACTTAGCCATGTAACTAATAATGGCTTTTGACAGACGGCTTTCATTTGCACCCTTTGATGCTTCAGGGTACAGTTACTGTTAATTTATACAGTAATCCTTATTCTTGTTCATGATCTTATATATTGCTGAAAAACCAAGCCTTGGTAGAGCCATTGCCGATGTGTTACCTAAGCCACTTAAAAAAGGTGAGGGCTTTATTCGTGCAGCCAATGGCGATTGTGTCTCTTGGTGTGTAGGCCATCTGCTTGAGCAAGCTGAGCCGGATGCTTACTCACCAGAGTACAAGTCATGGAAGTTCGAGCATCTACCAATAGTGCCTGAAACTTGGAAGATGAAGCCTAAATATAAGATGCGCGGCCAGATAGCGGTGCTTAGAGGTCTAGTCAAAGAGGCGAGTCAGCTAGTTAACGCAGGCGATCCCGATAGAGAAGGGCAGCTATTGGTCGATGAGATCATTGCTCACCTTGGTGTGAAGGGAGCAAAATTACAAAATGCACAAAGGTTATTGATAAGCGACTTAAATCCGCAAGCGGTTAAAAGAGCGCTGGGGCAACTGCGCTCAAACCGTGAGTTTATTCCATTGTCGACTTCTGCACTGGCACGTTCTCGTGCCGATTGGCTCTACGGCATGAATATGACCCGGGCTTATACTATTCAAGGCCGTAAAGTCGGCTATCAAGGCGTGTTATCTGTTGGCCGAGTTCAAACTCCTGTACTGGGTTTAGTGGTTCGTCGCGATGCTGAAATTAATGAGTTTGTCTCTAAACCTTTCTATGAGGTGTTGGCTCACTTAGTTACCGATAATCAGGATCGCTTTAGCGCAAAATGGCAACCTAGTGATGCCTGCCAACCCTATATGGATGAAGAGGGACGAGTGCTCTCAAAAGGGTTAGCACAAAACGTAGTCGGGCGTATTAGTGGCCAAAACGGCACAGTAGAGAAGGTAACAGCTCAAGACAAGAAACAAAATGCACCCTTGCCCTATAGCTTATCGGCGTTGCAGATTGATGCGGCAAAGCGCTTTGGCATGAGCGCAAAGTCGGTACTCGATACCTGTCAGTCGTTATATGAAAAACATAAGCTGATCACTTACCCTCGTTCAGATAGCCGCTATCTGCCTGTGGAGCAACACGGATTAGCACCGAGTGTCATTGCTGCCGTACTGAGTGGAGCCAGTGAGCTAGTGTCTGGCTGTGATGAGCCCAATGCCAAGCTTAAATCAAAGGCATGGAATGACAAGAAAGTCGATGCGCATCATGCGATAGTGCCGACCGAGAAAATCGCGAATTTATCAATTCTGAGCCAGGCCGAGAAACAGCTTTATTTACAGGTAGCTCGTCAGTACTTGATGCAGTTTTATCCGGCTTATCTTTATAAAGAGACCCAAGTTGAGATCATCATCGCTGGTGGGTTATTTAAAACCAAAGCCAAACAGGAAGCGGCGCTAGGCTGGAAGCAGTTACTTAAGCAGCCCGCCAATCAAAAACAAGATAACAGGAGCTCGATTGATAAGTCGCAGACCGAAGATGATGAGCATCTTGCCAATATTCCAGCACTGAAAAAGGGCCAAGTTCTGCTGTGTGAGCGCGGTGAGTTATTGGAAAAGCAGACTCAGCCACCAAAACACTTTACCGATGCCACTCTACTCAGTGCCATGACTGGGATTAGTCGTTATGTGACCGATTCTGAAATCCGTAAAATCTTAAAGGAGACTGATGGGCTGGGTACTGAGGCGACTCGAGCCGGGATCATAGAGCTATTGTTTAAGCGTAACTACTTGACTCGGCAAGGTAAGTCTATTTTGTCCACCGAAGTGGGCAGGGGATTGATAAACAGCTTACCACAGAGTGCAACAACGCCAGATATGACGGCGCTTTGGGAAAATAACCTCGATGCTATAAGCCGTAAAGAGGCAAAATACCAAAGCTTTATGGCCCCATTATTAGCATCATTGCAGCAGCTAATCGAGCAGGCTGGAGCGCAGTTACCGACCTCGTTGCAAGGTGTTAAATCACCTGGTGGTGGTTTTAAGAAGCGCCGCTATGCGGGAAAGAAGGGGGCGTCAGCAACGAATAAAGCTGTAACAACTAAGAGAGCTGCCGCAGCGAAGAAGCCAGCTGTACGGAAAAAGACAAGCTCATAAAGACTCCTAAAAACTCATCCCTATTTCTTGTTTAGTAACTTTCAATTGTTTAACTAAGACCTATGGGTTAGCTTGACAGCTGACAGCAGCCATGGGGTTAGACAGATGTTTGAATGGGTTGAAAAAATTGCTTTTAATGAGGCTAGTCCCTTAACGGTACAGGCGCAAGATACGCAGTTTGGCTTTCACCGTAAGCAGCCTACTGTGATGGAACACAGTCATTGGCATGGTCATATCGAAATTAATTATCTGTTTGATTGTTCTGCAGACTATTTGATTAACGGCCAAGAGATCACTGTCCCAGAGGGACGCATGATCATCTTTTGGGCATCATTTCCCCACCAAATGACCGCCTCTCGCGGAGATGGCGAGTTGGTCAACATCTATATCCCTCTGCAATCCTTTCTAACCTGGATGCTACCAAGTAGCTTTGTGAGCCAGTTGTTACATGGCGAGGTCATTGTGTCTGACAGCTTATATGCTTGTGACAAGCAGCTGACGCAGATCTGGGAAGCTGATGTTAAGCGAAATGCCCCCCTGTTAACTAGCCAGGTAATTAATGAGATCCGCGGTCGTATTCGACGCATGTCTATAGAGGATTACAGTACCTTCGAACTAGCGAATCGAGTGACTAAGCAGGGAGAACTGCAGGAAGATAAGCAGGTCTTTGGTGGCTTAAACCATATTCAAACTATGCTGCGTTATATTGCCGATAATTACGATCAAAAAATCACAATTGAAAATGTTTCAAGCTCAACAGGGCTACATAAAAATTACGCCATGAAGTTGTTTAACCGCGTGATGAAGGTGTCGATTAAGCAGTACATTAATCAGCTGAGGCTACAACATGCTCAGGCGCTACTCATAGATACTCAAAGCCCTGTGCTTAATATCGCGCTGGAAGCAGGCTTTGGCTCTGTGAGTCGCTTTTATGATATTTTTCAGCGTGAATTTTCCATGTCACCTCTGGAGTTCAGACGAAAAGTGATTGGGTAAGGTGATTTTCTAGGAAGGCATAACGGCTTTATAGTAAGAGTGCTTGTGACGGTTCGTGCTTCAATCAGTTTTAATTAATTTTGATTAGTTTTAATAACCTGCGATGACATTGCTGGATTATTAGCTAAGTAGCTGACTTGAATATTGCCCTATATCACGAGATAACTATGAGAAAACTATTTGCCACCTCAGCCTGTGCCATCGCTATTTTATCTGCTTGTTCAAATGACTCTCAATCAGTTGCTCAAGCCGAGCAAGAACAAATTAAAGCTGAACAGCTCAAAGCAGAGCAAGCTAAGCAGTATCTAAATGGTTTAGCGGATACCTTGACCGATCGCTGGCAGCAAACTGGCGATGGTCTAGTGTGGAATGTGAAAGATAGCCATGAAGATCATATTGAAATGAGTGGCGAACAAACCTCAGCTATTATCTACTATGGCAGCGACGCTAACGGAAATTTGAGCTTAACGCGAAAGCTGGTGTGGCCTATGCTGCGCACTATTCCAAATGATACCCATGCCAGTCTTATTCATGATTTCCCGTTATCAGTTTCGCCGTCTATTACCGTCAATGAACAGATTATTACGCAAGAGAAGCTGAAGCAGGCTCGTATCGATGGCCGACTGTCATTGACGAGTCAAATTGCCGAAGGAATCGAAATAACGCGTCTGTTATCACCAAGTACGGCTCAGCCAGTAATGGTTGAAGCTTTGACCTTTAGTAATAGGAGTAATGAAAGCGTAAAACTGAGCATCGGCGAGCTCAATTATCGCGTTGATACTCCAGCTAAAGATGGGGTATATGGTAGCTATCGCATAGAAGGGGCTAGCGATAAATCCGGGGTATTTGAATTAACACCGAGTGATACATTAACGGTTTACCTAGAATTCAAAGCCACTAAAGCTGGTCAAAAGCGCGAGTTTGATGCCGCAAAAGAACTTGAACTGCGTCAAGCCTATGTGGCTAGCTTGAATAACAATCTTCAATTAGTCACCCCGGATGAAAACATCAACAAGATGTTTGAGTTCGCCAAAATTCGTAGCGCTGAATCAATTTTTAGAACTAAGGGAGGTTTGATGCATGCTCCCGGTGGCGGACGTTATTACGCCGCTATTTGGGCTAATGATCAGGCTGAATATATCAACCCTTTCTTCCCATTTTTAGGCAATGCAGTCGGTAATGAATCGGCGATTAATAGTTTCGAGCACTTTGCTCGCTTTATGAATGATGAAGGCAAGGCTATTCCATCCTCAATTATTGCCGAGGGGGATGATATCTGGAACGGCGCAGGCGACAGAGGCGACTGTGCCATGATCGCTTATGGCGCTAGTCGATTTGCTCTGGCTTATGGCGATGAAGAGCAAGCTAAGGCGCTACTGCCTTTGATTGATTGGTGTATCGACTTTAGTTACGGCAAGCAAACAAGCGAGGGAGTGATTGCATCGGATAGCGACGAGCTAGAAGGACGATTCCCGGCAGGTGATGTTAATTTAAGTACCAATATGCTGACCTACGGCGCTCTGGTTTCTGCCAGCCACTTGAATAATGAGCTTGGGCGAACAGGTATCGCTGCTGAATATCAGCAGCGTGCGACTAAACTTGCCAAAGACATTGAGAGTTACTTCGGTGCAAGTGTTCAAGGCTTCGATACTTATCAATACTATCAGGGTAACGATAAGTTAAGAGCTTGGATTGCACTACCGTTTTCATTTGGCATTTTTGACCGCAAAGATCAAACTCTTGCCGCTGTACTGTCGGAACAATTGTGGAGTCCTGAGGGGATCTACAGTGAGGCGGGCAATAAGACTTTCTGGGATAGGGCAACACTCTATGCGTTTAGAGGCATTTTTGCGGCTCAAGAGACTGATACGGCAATGCGTTACTTTAAGTATTACTCGCGCAAACGTTTACTCGGCGAGCATGTACCTTACGCAGTAGAAGCTTGGCCTGAAGGCGATCAGCGCCATCTATCAGCTGAGAGTGCCCTTTATGCTCGAGTCGTTACAGAAGGCATTTTTGGTATAGAGCCGACAGGCTTCAAACGTTTCGATGTCGCGCCGTATTTACCTACTGGTTGGAACAATATGTGCCTGAAGCATATTCGCGCGTTTGAGAGTAATTTCGATGTCTGTGTGAGCCGCGTACAAGGCGCCGATAAAGGGTTTAGCGTCACCATTGAGCAGGAGCAAGGTCAATTGCAGCAGATCAACTGGGACGGACAATCACCTATCAGCGTTAGCCTATAAAAAGGTTAAACAGATTAGGTTAAGTCGCAACGACTTAACCTAATCATCATTTGGCTTTGACACTACCTTCGACGTTATTGACTCAAACTTGCCTACGAGATCGCTATGATTACCCAACGCTTTCAATTTCCAGCACTGTTTTTGTTTGTTATCAATTTGGCCCTTTCGCTATGTGTTCTGGTTAATGCCGCTAATCTAGCTAACGCCGGTCAAAACACGGACCCATACACCTTAGCCTCTCCCAATGGACAACTGCAATTGCGTGTTGCTCAAGATGTCGAACAAGGGGTTCATTACTCATTAATCGTATCGGATAAGCTCGTTTTGCAAAATGCCGTTGCCGACATAATGATTCAAGATATGCAGGCTAATTTATCTAAGGCGAAACTTGTTGATCTGGCGCGTACGAGTGTCGAGCGTCAGTTGCAGCCCCATGTACAGCAAAAATCTAAATGGATAGATGAGCAATACAACCAATTAGCACTGACTTTTGATAACCAGCTAACACTTACTTTTAGACTCTTTGATCAAGGTTTAGCCTACCGCTTTAGCACTGAACAGCACGGAGAATTAGTGGTGATGGCTGAAACGGTAGGGGTTAATTTTGCTGCTGATCATTCGGTAATGTTTCCTGAAGAAACCAGCTTTATTAGCCATAATGAGCGATTGTACTTACCTAAAAAGTTATCTGAAATTACGCCTAAGCAGTTTGCTAGCTTGCCGCTGTTAGTCGATGCTGATGGCATTAAGCTGGTCATTACCGAAACAGGGTTGAGGGATTACCCTGGATTGTGGCTAGAGGGCAGTGATAAGCAGGGCTTTAATGCACGCTTCCCTGCTGTCGTACTCGACAGTGAGCTTAAACAAGACTCTGATAGAAACGAGAATATCCTCAAGCGCGCAGACTATATTGCTAAGAGGCTGGTGATAGATCATGCACCTAAAGCGGGCGTATTTCCTTGGCGAATTTTTGCCATTGGCCAAGCTGATGCAGACTTGCTCACCAACGAGTTGTCGTATTTATTAGCAGACGAGTTAGCAATCGATGCCTCATGGGTGAAACCTGGGCAAGTGGCGTGGGATTGGTGGAATGCTAATAATGTGTTTGGTGTCGATTTTCAAGCGGGTATTAATACCCAGACCTATAAGTACTATATCGATTTTGCAGCCAAGTATGGTATCGAATATATAGTGTTAGATGAGGGGTGGCACCATTTAGATAGCGTATTAAATGTTGTCGATGATATTGATATTAAGGAGATTATAACCTATGGCAAGAGTAAAAATGTCGATGTGATCCTCTGGGTGATCTGGAAGACGTTAGACAATGAACTTGAGCAGGCATTAACACAATTCGAGCGGTGGGGCGCAGCGGGCATAAAGGTCGACTTTATGCAGCGAGATGATCAAGCCATGGTCAACTATTACTGGAAGATTGCTGAGCAAGCTGCTAAGCGCAAACTCTTGGTCGATTTTCATGGTTCATATAAGCCAGCGGGTCTACGCCGTGCTTATCCAAATGTGATCACTCGAGAAGGCGTACGTGGTCTTGAGCACAACAAATGGGGCGATTACATCACCGCTGAGCACAACTTAACTCTGCCTTTTATCCGCCAGCTTGCAGGCCCTATGGATTACACTCCTGGCGCGATGGTGAATGCTCAGCCTAATAATTTCAGGATTAATTTTAATCGTCCAATGAGTAAAACCACAAGAGTGCACCAGATGGCGATGTATGTGGTGTTTGAAAGCCCGCTGCAGATGCTAGCCGATACACCATCGCACTATCTTCGTGAGCATGAGAGCACTGAGTTTATCAGCCGAGTACCAACGGTATGGGATGAAACTAAGGTATTGTCTGCCAAAATAAGTGATCACATTATTATCGCGAGGCGCTCAGGTGAGCAGTGGTTTATCGGTGTCATGGGCAACTCAATGGCGCGTGAATTTACCTTGGACTTGAGTTTGCTCGGATTGAATGAGACACAGAAATATCAGATGAGCAGTTTCGCCGATGGTATTAATGCCGATAAATATGCCAGTGATTATCAAACTAGAACTGAAACGGTGACATCAAAGAGTAAAGTAAGCATCACTCTTGCACCAAGTGGCGGATGGGTGGCGAACTTAACGCCGCGTTAATCGGTTTAGAAATAAAAAAGGGAAGTGCTAGCTGTGTCATCCACAGTTTAGGCTTCCCTTTTTATTACTCTATTTATCGTAACTTAGCGATTATAAGATAAAGGTTGCTACCTTCGAGTTAAGATTATCGGCTCTATCTTTGAGTGCTTGCGCTTGATCGAGATGCGCTAATGCTGATTCAGTAATGTCATCAGTCACATCTTTAATCGCTACCGTGTTTTGTGTGATCTCATTGGTCACTTGAGTTTGTTCCTCTGCCGCGGTTGCGATTTGGCCTGCCATATCTGAAATGACATTAACAGCTTGAGTGATCTCTTCAAGTGCATGGGCCGCTGCATTAACGTCAGTAACACTGTCAGTGGCAAGTCCTTGGCTACTTTCCATTAATAACACCGCTTTTTTGGTGGTGTTTTGCAAGGTTTCAATAGTGGTGTAGATCTCTTGCGTCGAATCTTGAGTTCGACGTGATAACACTCTGACTTCATCAGCAACCACTGCAAAGCCACGGCCTTGCTCACCCGCGCGAGCCGCTTCTATAGCTGCGTTTAATGCCAGTAAGTTTGTTTGCTCCGCAATGCCTTGAATGGTCGTTAAAATGCCAGAGATAGCTTGTGCATGAAGATTTAATTCGCCAATCACATTAGTCGCTTCACCGACTTCGTTGGCTAACGAGTTAATCGTACCGCGTGTTTTGTCGACTAAGCCTTTACCTTCCTCACTACTGGTGGCAGATTGCTGTGCCGCAGTAGCAGTGTTTTCTGCGTTGGCTGCGATCTCGTGAGTCGCACTGGCCATTTCGGTTACCGCCGTTGCAACCATGGCGACTTCTTGCTGTTGACGCTGTAGTTCATCAACCGTCGTCTGGTTGGTCACTAAGCTGTGCTGAGCATCGCTATCTAGCTCGCTGGCTAGTTGACGAATATGGCTGATGAGTTGATGTTGGCTACCTACAAAACGGTTAAAGCTTGTGGCTAATACACCTACTTCATCTTGAGTGTCGACTTCAATACGCTGGGTTAAGTCACCATTACCGTCTGCTATGTGGGCTAAAGCTTGTGATACACGGCTCAAAGGGGCGAGTAGAATGCTTAAGAACCAAGAGATAGCTAAGACGCTAAATAACAAAGCGAGCGCAGACAAACCTAGTTGCGTCATCAGCAGCTTACTTAACGGCGCTTCTAAGGTTTCTTTATCAAGAACAAAGATCAGTTCCCAGTCGGTATTGGGGATCTCTGCACCCCAAAGTAATTTATCTCGCCCCTCACTTTCAAAGTACAGCGGCAATAAGCTACCTGCCTGACGGCTTTTAGAAGCAATTTGAGCGTTAAGCTGACGATCAATATTTTGTATTGGTCCCATGGATTTAGCATGGTCTTTATAGGCGATAACTGTGCCATCTTTATGCATCATGATGGCGTAACCCTTGGCTGGTAAGTTCATGTTGTTAACATTATCTACCAGGCTCGCAATGGAGAGGTCACTGCCCACAACGCCGCCTTTAGCGGGTTGTGCCATGGAAACGACAAGAATGTTGTAGGCAACATCGATATAAGGCTTGGTTAGAATGGCTCCTTGCTTAGTGATGGCCTGCTGATACCATCCGCGACTGCGAGGATCGTAGCCAGTACGGTCGATACTAGGATCAGAGTCTAACATTTGGCCAGATTGAGAGCCGAAATAGGACAATTCAAAAGGACCAGATAGTTGAGCCTGCTGCAGAACACTTAGGCTATCACCATTAACTTTTTCAGCCATTGCGGCTACGATTCTTTTACGATCGGCTAGCCATTCCTCGATCTGTTTTGCTTGTTGCTCGCCAAGTTGGCGTACTTGATCGGTACTGCTTTTCATTAACAGTTGTTTTTGACTGGAATAACTTTGCCATGATAGCAGTCCTATTACGACGGAAAAGGCTAGCACAACTGATAGAAGGATCTTTTTCTTGAGCGAATATGAGTTCATTTCAGGTCTAATTTTGGCTTGTAGGTGAAAAGTAGGCTTGTAAGCTATAAGGCGACTGAAGGAGTGGCGAACTGAAAGTTAACCACTCATTAATGGTATTTTCGCATACTTAGGCCGTGAATAAATAGTGTTTCAAGTCTAATTGTGTAAATAAATTACACAATTAGACCTATTTAACACTTCTTGAACTGAATCGAGTGAAAATGCAAGTTAACTAATTACTATCGTTATCAATACATAAAATTTACGCTAGGAGTACAAGATTGGTCCGAGTTGTTATGATATTTTGTGACTCGTTTTTAAGATGTTTTTCACGGCAATATATCGTGCAGGCAGCTCTCTATTTCGTTTAGAAACTAAATAGAGTGACTCTGTAACGGCTTTATGTGGGCTATGTACATGAAGCTGATCTCTATTTACAAAACTGTCTAATGCACTCTTTGGCAGTACGGTAAACCCAAGCCCTTGGGAGATTGGCAACAAGATCTGACTGAGCTGATTAACATAACTTGTTATGGGGATTTGGTTGATATTCACTTCTGCAAACTCAGGGGTTGCGCACAGGTCAAAGTAGCGTGATAAGTAGTGTGGAGCATCTGGGTGACTAATAACACCACATTGCCTCAGAGATTGAGGATCAATGACGCTATTTTGATAGCGTTTTGGCATGATAAGGCAAAGTGCTTCAAGGCCGATATCTTCAATGTTGAACTCACCTAGACTTGGCCGCTGGGTGACAACGCCTATGTCGATCGTTCCTTCAGTAATATCTTTCAGTATTTTATAGTTTGGTGCAGCCTCTATATGCATCGACAGTGCCGGATGTTCCTGCTGTAGTTTGATCAGTTTCGGATAATACAAAAGTGCTAAAGTGCCTGAACAAGATAAACGGCATTGGCCTGAATCTGGATCATCGAAGCCTAGGTTCTCAATCAGTTTAATTTCTTGTGCCGCTATCTGTTGAGCGTACTCGTAGACTTGCCTGCCTTGCTCGGTAATTTCAAATTGTTTCTTCACTCTTTTAATCAGAGAGTAGCCACAGGCCTGTTCGAGCTTCTTGATTTGTTGGCTGACACCCGGTTGAGTCATATACAGCTTTTCTGCGGTATGAGTGAAGTGGCCTGTCTCGATAAGGGTTGTAAAGGTCTTTAGCCAAATAGGATTAAGCATAGCGTTCTCCGAATTTTCAACATGCCTTCTGAGCATGCTGTCGGTACGTGATTTAATTCACAATGAAGTGCGGTACTTAATTGGATGATAACAGTAAATATATCAATAATAAAAAATTATCAAAATAGCCAAATACCATAACTTATGATGCAAGTTTATCTGGTTGATATTCCAAAGGGTTTTGCCAATTGAAAGGCCTGATTATCTTTTTAATAGGGGATTGTCATTCAAGTAGCCGATGATGGGAGTTTTATTGGGAGTTAAAAGCACCTTTTCAGGAATGACTCCTAGGTTCAACTAGATGAGCATACGGGGTATTCATACTCAGCCTATCAATCATGGTCATGACGCAAATAACAGATGTACATTTTGATCCCTGTGAACACTCTCATCGACGCTATAACCCACTAACGTCTGAGTGGGTATTACTGGCTCCCCACAGGGCAAAGCGACCTTGGCTGGGACAGGTAGAAGCATCAGATACCTCTTCATCACCTAGCCATGATAGCGAATGTTTTTTATGTGCGGGTAACACTCGGGTTAACGGTGAGATCAACCCGGATTATCAATCTACTTTCGTGTTTAAAAATGACTTCTCAGCTTTAGTTCCCGATACGCCAGTGTCGAGTGATGACGATCCATTATTTCGATTTAGTACCGAAAGAGGCGAAAGCCGGGTGATCTGCTTTTCCCCCGATCACTCCAAGACTTTACCTTTATTGTCTGTAGCAGAAATAGAGCAGGTGGTTAAGACATGGCGAGAACAGAGTGCTGAGCTTGGACGTGATTATTCTTGGGTACAGATTTTTGAGAACAAAGGTGCGGCCATGGGGTGTTCTAACCCTCACCCCCATGGGCAGATTTGGGCGCAACAACAACTGCCAAGTTTAGTTGATATTAAGCAAGGTAACTTATTGGCTTACATCCAAACCCACGGCAGTAACTTACTCGCAGATTACGTGGATAAAGAGCTGGAGCGCCAAGAGCGCATAGTTGTATGTAATGATGACTGGCTGGTGGTAGTACCTTATTGGGCTGCCTGGCCCTTTGAAACCTTGCTGCTACCCCGCTTTGAGATCCAGCGAATGACCGATTTAAATCAGACGGCCCAAACGTCGTTAGCGGAGATCATAAAGCAGCTGACGACCTGTTATGACAATTTATTTCAGTGCTCATTTCCTTACTCTATGGGCTGGCAAGGCGCACCTTATGACGGGTTAAAACATAGTGAGTGGCGCTTACATGCTCATTTCTATCCGCCGTTACTGCGCAGTGCTAGCGTTAAAAAGTTCATGGTCGGATATGAAATGCTCGCCGAAACCCAGCGAGATATCACGCCAGAGCAGGCAGCTCTGAGCCTAAGAGATGCCCGTGGCGTTCATTACAAATTGGAGCAAGAGTGATGGATGAACTTAAAATACGCGATAGGTTTAAGCAGCTCTATCAAGTCGAGGCAGAGCGGGTAGCTTATGCACCGGGTCGGGTGAATATCATTGGTGACCATACCGATTATAATGACGGCTTTGTGTTGCCTGCTGCCATTGATATGGGAACCTATGTCGTGGCGAGAAAGCGCGATGATCTTCGTATCAATGTGATTGCAAATGATCTTAATGACGAAAGAGTAAGCTTTCATCTGGACGCTATTAGCTTTGATGAGCATGTTGGCTGGGGGCACTACGTTAAAGGCGTATTCCAAGCCTTGTTAAGCCATTTCGATTCACTCGACAAGCCTATCGATAATGCAGGCTCTATACAGGGTTGCGATCTCTTGATCAGCGGCAATATTCCACAGGGAGCTGGGCTAAGTTCATCGGCGTCTTTAGAGATCGCATTAATCAAAGCCTTGACGCAGCTTTATGATATTCAGATGGATGGGATCAGTGCGGCATTGATTGGCCAGCAAGCCGAAAACGTCTCTGTAGGCTGTAACTGCGGCATTATGGATCAGCTTATTTCGGCATTAGGCCAAGATAATCAAGCCATGCTTCTCGACTGCCAAGACTTGAGTTATCGCTATGTCACTCTTGCTGACTCGTTACGAGTGGTGGTGATTAACTCCAATGTTCAACGCCAACTCGTGGGGAGTGAATATAACGATAGGCGGGAGCAATGCAATCAAGCCGCACAGTTTTTTAATCAGCCTTCGCTGCGCGATGTCAGCATACAAGACTTAGAGGCGGCAAAGGGGGATCTCCCTGAGCTGATCTTTAAACGAGCGCGGCATGTGATACTGGAAAGCAAGCGAACTTTACAGGCGTTCGAGGCCTTAACCATAGGTGATATCGCTAAGATGAGTCAGTTGATGCAGGACTCCCATGCTTCTCTTAGGGATGATTTTGAGGTGACCACTACAGAAGTCGATTATCTGGTTGACTGTGTATCTAAGGTTATTGGCAGCAATGGCGGGGTGAGAATGACTGGTGGGGGCTTTGGAGGGTGTGTTGTCGCTTTAGTGCCTCACGGTCTGGTAGATGTTGTAAAAACTGTGGTTGAGCGTGATTACCAAAGAGAAACTGGTCTCAAGGCCGATGTATATATTTGCTCGGCTAAAGTAGGCGCCTTTAGTCGCTAAACTTAGGTTTAGACTATGACGCGATCAATGAAGCTAAGAGATGACTGTTGCTGTGTAGCTCAAAGCATTAGGGCTTCAGAGCTTTAGTTGTCAGCGGGGCTTATATTGGTTGCAGCTTGGGTCGTACTCAAATCCGCTAGCAGCCAGTTTTTGCTCCAATAGCTCACTTGATATATCAAGATCATAAAACAGCGCCTGCTGGTCTTTACAGTGTAAACGCAGGTGCTCATTGGCAATACCAACTAAGATCTCAGCCGGTAGCGTGGCGAGTTTGTCACTGTTCATAAATGCCCCCTAAGCAGACCATGTACACAAAATTTGGATCGGGCCTAACCGGATAAATACCGAGCCGATAGTAAAAAGTATGTGCGCTAAAGCGTGGATTTTCCAATGCGGATAAGAAGGGGGGATTTCTAGGTAAAAAAAAGCAAGCCTTGATAAGGCTTGCGAAAGTGATACAGGTGAGGAACAGATTACATAATGTCCTATCAAGCTTAAGAGTTTATTAATTAACGCAGCTTTTCCCCGCGATTAATTGCAATTAATCTATCTAGAATATGCTCACCATCCATACGAATACCATTGTGTTCATACTCCGATGTTAACCAATATTTTAGGTTGCCGACTTGAGCTGCAGTTTCAAGGCTGTACTGCATCTCAACGAACATATCTTCACTATAGATCGCGGCGGCGACAGGTACCTGATTATCGGCAAGTTTGTCGATTTGATATAGGTTAGGCCAGTCTTGTTTCTGAGCGAGTTTCAGTGCCGCTTGCTGTAGCGGTTTGAGATTATTGAACTGCTCGAACATCCACGGATAGACCATCTCGCCAGTAAACAAGAATGGCTTATCGGCTTGATAGTTAAATTCTGGATACTGCTGCCGAACACGATGTGCCGCCCAGTTAGACGCTGATTGTTGGCAATAGATAGACTCATGCAACATGGCAAATATGGGGTTTGTATTGAAATCGAGTAGTTGGCAGAAGTGCGCCAAGAAAAGAGGGTTAACTTGTGTCCCTGATGCCGTTTCGATTAACGCTTGTTCTAGCAGGTAATAGACGCTTTCTGGTCCTTGCTCCATGCCGATATTGATCCCAAGTAACTGCAACATTTCAACTGTTAGGCGCTCGCCTGTGGCTAAGATCACTTCGTTGTCTTGGATGTGGCGTGCTAGGGCTTTAACCAGATCATGAGCATCGCTAAAACGGTTAAAAAAGTCTTGGTTTTTTGTCAGCACACGTTTGTAAGTTGCTTGGTACACATCATCGGCACTGCGGGTCAGTGAGGGGATACCGCCAGTAATATAGGCCTCTGCGAGTCCTTCGGGTGCATCATTTAAGTATTTGAGTACGCAAAAACCACCAAAACTTTGTCCTAGAATGGTCCACTTCTCATCATTGGTGAGCTGTTTACGAATAGACTCTGCATCACGAATGATATTGTCGGCTCTAAAATGGTTAAGGTATTCGGCTTGTTGCTCGGCCGAAAGATGCGCCAAACTGGCAAAGCTCACCGGCGTTGACAGTCCTGTACCACGTTGATCGAGTAGCAATACTCGGAACTCTTTGAGGGCTCGCTGGATCCAGCCACCATTTGCCGCGGGACGGACCGCGCCAAAACCTGGCCCCCCTTGAAAGAAAACAATAAAAGGCAAGGCTTTATCCTGATTTTCAGGGCTTGAGATCTCACGAGCAAATACCGAGATTTGCTCGCCATCAGGCTTTTGATAATCGAGGGGCAAACAAAACTGGTGTTTACGGGCAATCATGCCAGAAAAAGTGAGTGGTGTAGACAATTCACAAGTCATAGAGTCGACCTTTTATTAGGAGTTCTTGTTAGGTTGTAACTTAAGGTTGCGACATCAATCGGACAATCACTTGCCAGAATGAAGGCGAACGAATAACCCCCGATTCTATACCAATTTTTATTAGCAATGCAGTGTTTATACTAATGGAAAGGGATCGCTACAAACCGAGATTGGATGAGGAAAAAATATAATGCAGATTTTGTGAGCGTTAGATCAAATTATCCTAATTATAGATAGTCGAAGCGGCCAACATGGCGTAATCTTTATTCATTCACAGCGAAACATAGAGCCTTAGGTGATTATCGATGAAGTATCAGTTAATACCCGTCACCCCATTTCAGCAAAATTGTAGTTTAATCTGGTGCGAACAGACCATGAAAGCGGCGGTAGTCGATCCGGGTGGGAATATCGAGCGTATTCTAGAAGAAGCGGCCAAAAATAATGTGGTGGTGGAAAAAGTATTACTGACTCACGGCCATATTGATCATGTTGGTGCGGCGAAATCATTAGCCGAGCAACTTAGTGTGCCCATTATTGGCCCCCATAAGGCCGATGATTACTGGTTAGATAGTTTACCGAAACAGAGCCAACATTTTGGTTTTGTGCATTGTGACGCTTTTACGCCAACGCAATATCTCGAAGAGGGCGACGAAGTTAAGGTCGGTAATCAAATTTTACAGGTACTGCATTGCCCTGGGCATACACCTGGTCATGTGGTGTTTTTTGCTCAATCGGCAAAGTTAGCTTGGGTCGGTGATGTGTTGTTTAGAGGCTCTATCGGCCGAACTGACTTCCCGCTATCGAATCATCAAGATTTGATTGACTCGATCACCCAAAAACTTTGGCCACTAGGCAGTGATGTCCAGTTTATTCCTGGTCACGGTCCACTATCGACCTTTGGTGATGAGCGAGTACAAAATCCCTTTGTAGCCGATCAACTATTTAGCTAGTCGCTAAATCAGTCACTTCAAATACCTTTACCAGCCTCTTCGTAATAGGAGAGGCTGTTTGATATCGCAGTTCCTCAACGTTTCAATAGTTCACATCACTTAGACCACTAAGCTGAACCCAAATCGCCAGTAATTGAATATTTTATATCACGCTGAAATTTCACTTTTCGTTAGCGATAAATCAGTTTTTTTACTACAAAATTGGCATTTTTGTGCGATTTGTCAGCAATTAAGCCGGATAATTGGGTTTAGATCGTGTTTTTTTACATATAAAAAAGGTAATTTAGCTCACCTGATACTAATCGACTCTCTATGAGCGTATTAGTCGAGTAGATTTAATGTAAAGAGGTTCGCTATGGAAAATCGTTGGCAGATTGCTATTTCAGCAGGTTTACTCGCAGCAGTATGGGCCGGTGTTGCTGATGCACTCCATCTTGTGACATGGATAGGTTTTCTAAGTTGCAGCACTTTCTTTGCTCAAACCCATTCAGGTATAAAGGGCATGCTGATGGCGATGACGACTAATCTGTCCGGTGTATTTTGGGGCTGGTTAATCATATCGGGTAGCAGCTTTTTTGTATCGCCAGTGATGGGGTATACCTTTACGGGGATTGCAACTGCGGCGATGTGCTTACAAGCGAGTTACCAAAAGTTGGCATTTATTCCAGGCGCCTTTATCGGTTGCTGTATTACTTTTGCGATGGGTGGTGATGTTGCGGCGATTCTTCCGCCATTGCTAATTGGAGCCGTGCTTGGATATAGCATGAGTTTGCTCACGGGTCAGCTTATTAACCTGACTCAGAAAATGCAGGGTAATTTAGGAGCTGAGATTAAAGAGTCATAGCATGTATTTTCGCTCTGTGTGATATTAATTCTGTGTGTTATTAATAATTATAAAAATAGTTACGCATACCCCTTATCTCGCCTAATTTTGTCAGAGTTAAGCGATAGTTAAGTTGTATGCGTAAGGCTAAGCCAAGGAAAATCATAATGAAACAGATTAGTTTTCGTAAAGTCGATGCTGTACTAATCAAACTTAGCTTGAACGGTAAATTCTGGGTGATTTGTACCATGGTGGCAATGATCACTGCTGCTATCGCCACGCTCAACTACAGCAATACCCAATCATTAATCGAATCCTCCTCTTTAAACCGTGCTCAGTCGAGTATCGATGCCTATGCTGTTATCGCTAAATCTCAAGCTCTGACAGGAAGCGCTCTGGCCGAGTTTGCTCAACAAGCCGATCTCAGAGTCTCTGGCAGTTCGATTACCGAGCGACGCAATAACTTACTGACCGTCAGTGCTGAAGTTGGCGATAAGGCGTTAACGGCTCAAGTTGACGTAACGAGTTGGGAGCAAGCGGCGCAGTCTCATGCCAATAAGCTGCTGCTGTTAGCCTTTGCTGGGTTATTACCCCTGTTCTTGATAAGTTACTGGGTGTCGACTTCACTCGGTGGCGGCTTATGGGATATGTATATGGCCATCAAGCGTTTGGCCGATGGCGATTTAAGTCAAAGGCTTAACTTCTTTGGTAAAGATGATTTTAGCCTTATTGCCCGAGAGATTGACCGTAGCGCCGATAATATGAGTGAGATGGTGCAGGCGATTTCACGTAATGCACAGACCCTAAATGAGGCGGCGGATGAGTTTACTCAGCAAGCGGGACATAGCGTAGAGCTAACCGATTACCAGCATCAATTCCTCGATACCGTTGCCGTAGCCATGGCACAGATGACGGCAGCGGTGGAAGAGGTTTCCCACAGTGCCTCTAATACCTCAGATCAGACTCAGCAGAATGCGGCGCAGGCTTCCAATAGTCAGACGTTAATTACAGAAGCGGTTGCGCGTATTGCTGTACTCAGTACAAAAATCTCTGAAGCCTCGGTATCGGTGCAAGACTTGTCTGAAGCGGCTTCAGATATTGGCGCTGTAGTGACAACGATTAATAGTATTTCGGAGCAGACGAACCTCCTAGCACTTAATGCGGCTATTGAGGCTGCTCGCGCGGGAGAGCAGGGCAGAGGCTTTGCTGTAGTGGCCGATGAGGTGAGGACGCTGGCGAGCCGAACCCAGCAAGCGACGGTTGAGATCCAATCTATGATTGAAGGATTACAAACGGGCACCGGTAAGCTTTCAAATATTACCAATGATATCGTATCTCAAGCAGATAAAGGCAGGACGGCCATTGAGTCAGTAGGCCAAGATGTGAATAGTATGGCCGAGTCTATCAGCATAGTGTTTGATATGAGCTCTCTGATAGCGGCATCATCGGAGGAGCAAAGCGCGGCTTCACGTGAAATTGCAACTCAGTTGAATGATATTCGCGCTCAGGCTGAAACAATTAAGCAAACGGCTCAAAGTTCGGTAGATCTAGCGACTAATTTAGCGGGTTCTTCTAGAGGTTTAGAACAGATTTTAGGCCAATATAAGGTCAGTTAGGTGTAGACTATGTTGTTAGTTAAATGTTTTTATTTTAACGAGTCTAAATAAGCCCAATAAAAAAATGCCAGCAATTGCTGGCATTTTTTATGGCGGTTAGCTTTAAATAAGCTAACCAGTATAGAGCTCAATTAGCTGAATGTGCTCCAAATCGGCGCATGATCAGAGGGTTTCTCGATACCGCGTAGATCGTAATCTACATCTGACTCAATAAGACGTTCTGCTAACGATTTACTCGCCAGTACTACGTCGATACGTAGACCACGATTATCCACAAAGCCTTTACTGCGGTAGTCGAACCAAGAGTAGCGTTCACTGCGCTCTGGGTGGAGTTCACGGAAGGTATCGACTAGGCCCCAGTCCATCAGGGTTTTCAACCATTCGCGCTCTTCTGGTTGGAAACTGCACTTGCCAGTTTTAAGCCAACGTTTAGCGTTAGGCTCACCAATGCCGATATCTAAGTCCACAGGAGAGATGTTGATGTCGCCAATGATAGCGATATCTTCGTCACTGTTGTGATACTCATTCAAATAAAGCATCAGGTCTTTGTAGAACTTACGCTTAGCTGGGTACTTAGTCTCATGGCTGATGTTATCTCCCTGAGGGAAGTAGCCGTTGAGTACGGTTAATGGGCGGCCGTTCTCTTGGCTGAAGGTGCCCATGATCATCCGACGTTGTGCATCATCTTCGTCAGTCGGGAATCCTTTCTGCACTTTTAAAGGCTCAAGCTTAGACAGCATGGCAACACCATAATGTGCCTTACCGCCATGGTAGTGCACCTTATAGCCCATGGCTTCAACGTCAGCGAGGGGAAACGCTTCGTCATGCACTTTTGTCTCTTGCAGGCCAATAACGTCTGGCTGATGGCTATCGATAAGCGCTTGAAGCTGGTGCAATCTTGCTCGCAATCCATTGATATTAAATGAAACAATCTTCACTGCATGGTCCTTCTTAATTACGGTAATACTAGTTTGTAAGGCTTAACTATAATGCTTTCATATACGCCAGCAGCGATATAAGGGTCGGCATCGGCCCAGCGCTGTGCATCTTCAAGTGAGGCGAAATCGGCAACCACTAACGATCCCGTAAAGCCCGCTTCACCTGGATTGTCACTGTCAATTGCTGGGTGAGGGCCGGCGATCAGTAGTCGTCCTTCGTCGGCTAACAGTTGTAGACGCGCTAAGTGATCTGCACGAACGGATAGACGTTTCTCTAAGCTATTTTCAATATCTTGCGATGAAATCATGTACCACATTATTTGAGTTCCTTACGATCTTCTTCAGACATGTTTTTAAACAGGTAAACCACGGTTAATACAGTATTGACCAGCGTCAGTGCGGTCAAACCAAATACCTTAAAGTTAACCCAAGTTTCTTGAGATAAACTAAAAGCAACGTAGATGTTCACTAGGCCGCAAACCACAAAAAAACTTACCCAGTACCAAGTCACACGTGCCCATATCTTATCTTCGACGATGAGTTCTTTGCCAAGCATGCTCTTGAGCAGGGGCTTGTTCATGATTTGACTGACGCCCAAAGCGATGGCAAATAGGGCGTAAACGATGGTGACTTTCCATTTAATGAAAGAATCGTCGTGTAAGATAAGCGTGAGTGAGCCAAATACAGTCACCATTACGAATGTAATCAGGTGCATTTTTTCAAGCTTCTTATACAGCATATAACTGATAACGAGTTGCAGCGCTGTTGCTGCGATTAACGCGCCACTGGCAACGTAAATATCAAAAAATTTATAGACAGCAAAAAAGATAATTAAAGGTAAAAAGTCGAGCAACTGTTTCATAGGGGAGTATCAGTTTAAGATTCAAGAAAGTGAGGCCGAGTGTAGCATGCAAGTTAGCAGGGAAAAAGGCGAAAGCCAATGGCTTAATCTTGGTTGTAAAATAGCGTTATAAGCTCTGTGAAGCTTTTAATATAAAGCTGGTTCAGGGCAATAGTTTTTACAAGAATGCTAAGAGAACTTCGGGTTAATGTTGAGTGTTTGCGGTGTATTTACTTGTGATTTGTTGAGGTTGGGTTGGTTTCTTGTCGACACCTTATCGATTAAGGATATTTTTTTACGCTTGAATAAAGTAGGTTAATAACAATCACTATAAAGATTTAATCGCTCAGCGAGCGTTTAGCGATTATTAGGTCGGATCATTAATTGCTCCTCGGTAACAGCACCTTCTATATCGTCGTGCATCAATGACATTCGCAGAATCCATGGTGTTTGCAACGAGTGAAGAGCATAGTTATTCAATGTTTAAGCTCGTTAACACAGTATCTATTTCTGCGTTGAACAGCTTCACAAGGGAATAACCACCCTTTCAGCTATTTGTCTTGAATTGGTTTGCCAAAAACGACCTGAGTAGATTAGCTACTTATACTGATTGATATAAATAGTCATTTAAAGTTCAAAACTACACAAAGGAATGTATATGAAATTAATCGGATGTGCGGTGCTGTTGCTGTTATTAGCGCAAGTAAGTCACGCGAAGACGGGCAAAATAAATCGTATTTATGGAGAAGTATTACTGACAGAAGTAGCCATGGATACGCCTAAAATCTGGCATCGTGAAGAAATTGACGCGCCGACTCCTTTAGTTAACTATCCAATAGAACTGGCGAAAGCTAGAATTCAGGGTTGCACAGTCTTGTCATTTGATATTACAGAAGATGGAACGACTGAAAATGTTGGAGTAGTCAGTTCCATTCCGAATAAACACTTGGGCAAGTACACTAAAAAAGAGATTAAAGGTTGGCGTTGGGAGCAGTTAGAACCACAACAGAGTGCGATGTCTGAAAAGAGAATTCTCAGATTTGATTATTGTCTAGGGCTAGAGTCTGCAGAACAGTCTTTAGCGCAATGTCAGCAGCAAGCGCAATTAAATTGTGGTTAGTCTAAAGTACACATCTTGTCACCCCAAATAATAATTTGGGGTGACAAGCCTAATGATTACTTGAGTGTTAACCCTTGGTAGGTTTGGCTCAAGCTTACCATTTCAACCGATGGCACAATCACTTTATCTTCGAGTAGCAGATCCGCAACGCTTTGATCGAATGAGCGGTAATGAAGCTTGGTCTCTACGCTATAGTTCGTAATCCCTGCTGGTAGCGTGAACGGGAAATTAACGGTTTTCGAGCCTTTTGCCGGAATAGTATTTTGCACCGAAAAACTCGCTACTCGCCATGGTTTGTGCTCAGGTTTTCCGTGAACATCAACTGAGGTGTCTTGGAAAATGACGGTTCCTTCAGGCAAAGCATTATCGGCAGTTAATGAGCCTGAGCGCATGATCTCTTTACCCATGTCATCACGAATAACCACTTCAAGCCAGATCTGGCGAATAAAGGTTAAGCTCGTTGGTAAATCATGGCCCGCGCGGCGGTTAAAGACGGTTACTTCAAGCATTGACGCTGCGCTGGTTCCTGAGACCTTTGCTTCTAAAGCCGCAGCTGTTTTGAGGCGTTTAATCGCTTCATCAGCATGGGCCTGACCATTTTCGACCCCAAGAAGCGGTGCGAGTACCGCGTTACCGCCAACGAAACCATGGTCGTGCACTAGGCCACGAGCTTTGCCACCTAAAGCAGCCTTACCACCTAAGCCATGCTCTTTGAGCTGTTTAGCAGGTAGCATTTCATCGGCGACGCGAACCGCTGTTTCTACGGGTACCATATGGCAATCTTGACATTGAATATCAGCTGCTGCGTATGGCGATTTTTTCCACTCGTCATAGGTATGTTCTAAAGCAAAATTATCGTGAACCGGGTTAAATACGTTATGACAGTTGGCACAAAACTCAGACTTTGTATGCAGCTCTGAATACTCGGCTTTGTGGCCGCGAGGCTTAGCATCATCAAAGGGTCCGCGCTTAACTTTATCGTTGGCAATAACCAGAGATGCGTTGCCGTGCTCACCCATGGCGGTGTGCGTCGCGTTCGTATCAACGACGCTATGGCAGACTTCACAAGATACGCCCTGATTAGCGATAGCTTGGGTGGTAAACCCACCAAATTTGCCTGACTCAGATTTGAACTCAACGGTTTGTGTCACTGTGCCGAGTACGGTATGACAGCCCCCACAGAGGTTTTTAGCTGCGCCATTAGTCTCTTTTTCACCCATAGCCCATTCTGCTTGGAATACCGGATCGATAAATGCGATGGAGTGCATTGAGCCTTGCCAGCCTTTCCATTGGCGAGGGTGACAGCCCTTACAGGTTTTTGCATCACGCCATTGATTTAATTCGGGCTGTTTACCTCCCTCCATACTCAAGTAGGAAGGAGCGAATGCCATCTCTTTTTCGGCATGTGCTAGCAAAGGCATGGCGCCCATTAAGATTAATGCTAGGTATGTCTTTTTCATTTTATTTTTACTCGGTAACTAAAGGGGAACTCTCAATAGCCCAACAGTGTCATAAGCGATTATTCACAAGGCCAGAGTTATGCCGTTTTGGCGCACGCATAGTAAGCAATTCTTTGGTATCAATCTGCTTTAGATCCTGCATAAACCTATTGAATTCGCATGAATTTGTTGCGTTTGCTCAAGAAATTGAATAAATGAAATGGCTTAATTAGTGAAGCGCTTATACAGGTGTTAACCGATCGAATAAAGTCTATTTAGAAAGCATGTTTGCTTAGGGGGAATATTGAGAGTCTAAGATGAAGTAACGCTTTTAGTGAGTCGATATACCTTCTATGCGGCTATCGCTTTGGGTGGTTAGCGAAGAGTAAATTGCTAAAAACCGGATTAAAATCACCTTTCATCGATAAACTCAAGTATCATATGCCCATGAACGATGAAAATATCACAGACTTTAAATTGGTTGATTTACATAGCCACACGACCGCATCAGATGGTCAATTGACCCCTTCACAACTCATTGAGCGCGCAATAAGTAAAGGCGTGCAGATGTTTGCCATTACTGATCATGACACTATTGATGGGTTGAGAGAGGCACATGAGTTTAATCAAGCCCATGAGACGCCACTAGAACTAATTAATGGCGTTGAGATCTCTACTCGATGGAATAATTTCGATATTCATATCGTTGCGCTTAATCTTGATATCGATAATGTCGAGTTGGCCGCATTTTTAGTGAATCAACGTGAGTTACGATCGAGTCGAGCCAAAGAAATTGGCGAGCGACTTGCCAAGGCTGGCATCGAGGGCGCCTATGAAGGGGCTAAAAGCTTTGCTGGTGATGCCGCTATTAGCCGAGGACACTATGCACGTTGGTTAGCCGAGCAAGGTTACGCGACCACTACGGCCAATGTGTTTAAGAAGTATTTGGCTCGCGGTAAGACAGGTTATGTTCCTAACAATTGGGGAGACATGGCCAGCGCCATTGAGATAATTCATCAAGCGGGTGGTGTCGCAGTGCTTGCGCATCCAAGCGGTTATAAGCTATCTGCAAAGTGGCTTAAGCGTTTAGCTCGCGAGTTTAAAGAGGCTGGCGGCGATGCGATGGAAGTGGTACTGGGTCAACAAACGATAGACGATCGCAATAACCTGATCGCGCTCAGCATCAATAATGGCCTGACATGCTCACTAGGTAGCGATTTTCATTTCCCGAGTAGCTGGATTGAGATCGGTAAAAATATGTTCCAACCCCAAGGAGTGGATTGGGTTTGGCTGTCAGATAAATGGAAGGTAGTACAATGAGTCAGTTTTTTTACATGCATGAGGAAAATCCTCAAGCACGCTTAATTAGCCAAGCCGTAAACGTGATTAAAAGTGGTGGTGTGATTGTTTATCCGACCGATTCTGGGTACGCATTAGGTTGCTTGATTGGCGATAAAGATGCGATGAGCAAAATCGCTCGTATTAGACAGATCGACAACGACCATAACTTCTCGCTTATGTGCCGTGATCAGTCAGAGCTTGCCACCTACGCCCGTGTCGATAATCAAGCCTATCGTTTGCTTAAACAAAATACGCCAGGCGCCTATACGTTTATCTTTAAGGCGTCGAAAGAGGTGCCTAAGCGCCTGCAGAACCCGAAGAAGAAGACTATCGGTATTCGTGTACCTGACAACGTGATTGCCTTGGCACTGTTAGAAGCCTTAGGCGAGCCTTTGATGTCTACCAGTCTTATTTTGCCTGGCCAAGAGTTTACTGAGTCTGATCCTGAACATATTCGTGACATCCTAGAGCATCAAGTCGACTTGATTATTCATGGTGGTTACTTAGGTGAAAAGCCGACTACCGTTATCGACCTATCAGATGGTGAAATAGAAGTCATTCGTGAAGGCGCCGGCGACGTTACCCCCTTCCTCTAGAGTGAGCGCCGTTGTTAAAGCTAGTACTTGTTAAAAGCAAATGGCAACGGCAATAGCTTTTAACATATAACATTTACAGGTATAATCGCGCGTTTGCGAAAATAGAGGGTGTTACGGATGGAGGGCGTTCAGCAAAAATTGCCTTTAGCCGTTGTTCGAGGCGAGCCGTTTAAGGTGATGCCGAAAGACCTTTTTATACCTCCTGAGGCGCTGGAGGTTTTTCTAGAGTCTTTTGAAGGACCGTTAGATCTTCTCCTTTATTTAATCCGCAAACAGAAACTTGATGTTGTTGATTTGCCTATTTTTTCAGTGACTCAACAGTACCTAGAATACGTTAATCTGCTTCAAGGTGCGCGTGTTGAGCTTGCTGCTGATTACCTGGTGATGGCGGCTACCTTAGCTGAGATTAAATCTCGCTTGCTACTGCCAAGACCCGAGGTTGAGCATGAAGATGAGGAAGATCCTCGGGCGCAGCTAATCCGTCAGTTGAAAGCTTATGAAGTGATTAAAGAGGCGCAGGAAAAGCTCGATGAGTTGCCGAGGATGGAGCGAGACCTGTTTCAGGCCAAAGCCATTCCTGCTGACAACATTAAGCCTGAACTATTACCTCCCGAGGTATCGCTTACCGAGATTGCTCGAGCATTTTCATCAGTATTAAAGCGTATTGAAGCAACCGAAAGTCACCATGTTGTGCGAGAAGTCTTATCGACTCGTGAACGAATGGCGCAGATTTTAGCTAAGCTCAATGCCGAAACTTACTTGCCATTTGAGGCCCTGTTTGACTTTGAAGAGGGGCGCAGTGGTGTGGTTGTCAGTTTCTTAGCATTGATGGAACTGGTTAAGGAATTGCTGGTTGAGCTTGTACAAGCTGAGCCGTTTTCAACTATACATGTTAGGGCGTACTGATTGTCTCAGATAAATCCAGATCAGCTTAAACAGTTAATTGAGGCTAGTCTATTTGTGCTGGCCAAGCCGATGACGATAAAAGCATTAAAAGAGACAGTATTGTCTAACTTTAATGTGTCACGAGCTAAAATTAAGGCATGTATTGAAGAGTTACAGCTCGATTATGAAAATCGAGGTGTACAATTAGTCAAGGTTGCGGGAGGGTATCGATTTCAGACATTGGCTGAATTGAGCCCATTCTTACAACCATTATGGCAAGAGAAAGCACCGAAATATTCGCGTGCGACTTTAGAAACACTGGCGGTGATTGCCTACCGTCAACCTGTCACTCGCGGTGACATAGAGTTTGTTCGTGGGGTTGCGATTAGCAGCCACATTATCAAGAGTTTAAACGATAGAAATTGGATTAAAGTAGTTGGTCATAAAGAGGTTCCGGGCAGACCGGCACTTTATGCAACCACCACCGAGTTTCTAGCTTATTTTGGTATTGACAGCATTGCGGATCTTCCGCCTCTGACTGATGCCAAATCATTGGATACGTTGTTCCGTGTTGAGAGCGGCGTGACCGAAAAAACAGAAGAGTCTACTAATGAGTGAAAAATTGCAGAAAGTCTTGGCCCGTGCAGGCCATGGCTCCCGTCGTGAGATGGAGGCATGGATTGCTGCAGGTCGAGTTAGTGTTGACGGCGAAATTGCAAGCCTAGGTGATCGTGTTGAGTCTGACGCAAAGATCCGCATCGATGGCCGTACAGTTTCAATTCGTTCTGAAGAAGATGTGGTTTGTCGTGTTATTGCATACCACAAGCCTGAAGGTGAAATTTGTAGTCGTAAAGACCCAGAAGGACGCCCAACGGTATTTGACCGTCTACCAAAAACTCGCGATTCACGCTGGGTTGCAGTAGGGCGTTTGGATATTAATACATCAGGTTTATTGTTATTTACCTCAGATGGTGAACTAGCAAACCGCCTAATGCACCCATCAAATGAAGTGGAGCGTGAATACGCTGTACGTACGTTTGGTGAAGTGACTGACGCTTGTATTCAACGCTTACGCATGGGCGTAACGTTAGAAGATGGCCCTGCACACTTTGACAAAGTTAAAGCTGCTGGTGGCGAAGGCATGAACAAGTGGTGGCACGTCAGCCTAGCTGAAGGCCGTAACCGTGAAGTTCGTCGTCTTTGGGAATCTCAAGAAGTGCAGGTCAGCCGTCTTATCCGTATTCGTTACGGTATGATTGAGCTGCCTAAAGCTTTGCCACGTGGTGGTTGGATTGAGTTACCAATTGAAGAAGTTAACTACTTACGTAAAACAGCGGGTATGGACGAGGAGACTCGTACATTGCTGGGCACTGACAAACACAGTGTTGCGCGTAATAAAGTACGTAGCGCAAAAATCAAGCGCGCCGTGCATAAGCATAAAGTTGCTTCGAGTAGACCAAAGCCATCGCGTCAACGTAGCTAATTCGCTTATCGATTGAGCTTGTTGATTAAAAGACAAGTATTAAAAAGGCCGCTAATAGCGGCCTTTTTGTTTTTTAACACTTTATACCTTAAGTCTTTGTTTTAAAACTTCTGTGTTAACTGTGAATTATTGAGCGTTTAACTGCTGACCGTTAATCTCTTTTGAGTCTTCACCCATTAAGTACAAATAGGTTGCCATGATCTCATTTGGTGCTTTAAGCGTTTGCGGATTCTCAGCAGGGTAGGCATTAGCGCGCATGCCTGTACGTGTAGCGCCAGGGTTGATGCTGTTGACACGAACATTAGTTCCTTCATATTCGTGAGCAAGAGATTGCATCATGCCTTCTGTAGCGAACTTAGAGATAGCGTATTCACCCCAGTATGCGCGGCCCTGACGGCCTACACTGCTAGAGGTAAAGAGAAGAGAAGCGCTTGGAGACTTACGCATCACAGGTAGCATAGCTTTAGTCAGCATGATCTCTGCAATCACATTAACCTGCATCACTTCTTCGACAGTGCTCATTGTCATGTGTTCAAACGGACCTAACACACCTAATACGCTGGCGTTATGAAGCAAGCCGTCTAACTTACCAAACTGTTCTTCTATGGTGTCGGCCATATCTTTATAGTTCTGCTCAGTTGCACCTTTTAAATCGAGTGGAACAATCGCGGGAGTGGGGTATCCCGCTTGTTCAATTTGATCATACACAGCTTCTAATTTCTTTACTGTTTTGCCTAATAAGATCACTGTCGCGCCATGTTTAGCAAAAGCGATTGCCGCGGCCTTACCTATGCCGTCTCCTGCACCAGTGACTAAAATGGTTTTTTCTTTTAATAGATCTTTTGCTGCTTGATATTCCAACATGAGTTAATACTTCCTCAGAGCTCAAACGCCCGTCACTTCTAGAGTCGCTGATATGATAAACAGCCGTTTAAAACAAACGATTAATTTTTACCCGCTCAATCGATGGTCGGTTGTAACAAAATTGTAGCTAAGTCAATAATTTTACGTTAACTTGAACTCAGTTAAGGACTAACAATAAGTCCTATTGGTTATACATTGTCGACTATTGTGACCAATTTCTAAATGAAAACAAAATTATTACAACAAGATTTGGGGAAAAAAGATGAAAAAACTCTTTTTGGGCGTAGCAATCACCTCTGCATTGGGTTTAACCGCTTGTAGTGAAGACAGTTATAATGAATTAGTGGATAAAACTGAGCCATTGGTTCCTCAGTCAGTTATCGTTTTTGATCCGGGGGCAGGTGAACTCCCACTACCGAATGATATTCTTTTTAGTGGTACAACTGACGGTACCATTAATATTCCTAAAAGTGATGATCCAGATGCGCCAAGTGAAGAAAATGGTGATTACACCGATCCAACTATTGCACTTGGGGCGTTAGATGGTTGGTCGACAACGGCCCCAATCAGCATCGACGTGGCACCTGCCATGGATAACGATGGCGTTATGCTGACACTAAGCAAAGCATCCGTTGAGCAGCCAGGTGCGGTTAAGATGTTTGAAGCCACGGTCGGTGGCGGCTTATCATCGGATCCAGAGTGTAAAGCTGCACCGGATATTACAGCCTGTAAAGTTGGCGCTGAGCTGCAGTTCGGTGTTGATTTCGTGACGACAGCGTCTGGCAATACCATAGCTATCGTTCCTCTCAAGCCACTTAAAGCAAATCAATCTTATATCTATGCCACTACAGATTTGATTCAAGACTCTGCGGGTCGCGCTATCGCTCCATCTTCATCTTATGGCTTATTAAAGCTTGATATCGATACTAAACCACTTGAGACACCTTCGCAGCTAGCGCTACAAGCGGCAGTGAACAGTTATGAGAAAGGTTTAGCTGAAGCGGGCGTTGATACTGACTCGCTTAGCTATTCAGGCCTGTTCACCACTCAGTCCGTTGCCGATGTTTACGAAGTCTCTAAACTTTTGATTGCTGGCCAACCTGGTTATATGCCTGAGTTCGTACAAATGCCAACGGACAGTGGCTATACATTGGCTCAAGCGCTGATGATGCCAGAGCAGCACCCTGCATACGCAGGAGCAAGCAAGGTCAATGTTTGGTCTGCAGCAATTAAGCTACCCGTCTACGGTGATTGTTCATCGACAAACTGTTTAGATGCTGAAGGTAACCCTACGATTAACGGTATTTGGACTGCGGCTTATGACAGTCCTGTTTCTGTTTTAAAGGCACTTGAAAGCGGCACATTGAGCCAAGAGAACTATTTCACTCAAGCAATTGATAATGGAATTGAAGATCCCATTGCGGCGCTGAGCGATCCGGCTCAACTAGCGGGTAAGCTTTGGATGCTAGATGATGGCACCGCGGTTGATAAGGCGAGACATTTAACCAAGTTTAACCCCATTCCACAGATCAGAAATTACGAAGTGGTCCCTGTGCAAATGACAGTGCCAAACTTCGCGCCAGCACCTGCAACGGGCTGGCCTGTGACTATTGCCATGCATGGTTTAGGTGGTGGTAAAGAGATGGCGTTTGCTTTTGCAGGCACCTATGGTGAGCTTGGCGTGGCGACGATCGCAATCGATATGCCACTTCACGGTGCCCGCTCGTTTGGTAAGGGCTTGCTGGTACCTGGTGCTTATACTGTTTCAGCAACAGACCCTGCCTACGGGGCTGTTATAGGGGATGATGTTTTGTTCTCAATGGGCGACCCGTTAGCCTTTATCAATATTGGTAGTACATTGACAGTGCGTGATAACTTCCGTCAGGCGACATTCGATCATCTAGCTCTTCGCGCCGCGTTTACTGGTTACGCTGGAAAACTTATGGAGTTACAAGCGCCGCAGTTGTTTGATGTTAATCAATTTAGTGCACAAGGCTTGAGTCTAGGTGCTATCGTTGGTACCAACTTTGCTACTTATGCTAGCACTGGGCTAACTCATCCATCGGGTGCAGATTTAAGTCATGTCTATAAACTTAATGCCACGTCATTAGTCGCCCCATCGGGTGGTTTTGCGGGGACCTTTATCGGCTCAGCGACATTTGGTCCTATGCTGTTTGAGAACATTGTAGCTACAGATGCATTTATGGACTTAGTCGATGAAGCAAACAGTGACTTAGGTTACCTACCGGGTACGCCAGAGTACGAGGCATTGGTTAAGTCTGTTTATGACGCCTTCTTGCCAACCTTTGCTTTTGCGGTTCAAACGGCTGTCGATAGTGCAGATCCGGTTAACCATGCAGCTATGCTTAAGGCTACGGAACTTCCAGTTCACTTAATTGAAGTTGTCGGTGATGGAGCTAACAGCCTTCCTGATCAGACACTACCTAATCGTGTTGCAGGTTTCCCGACTGCAGGTACTGAACCTTTGATTGAGAACTTAGGACTTGCATGTATTGATAGAACAACTGTTGGCTCAGGAGCTGTACGTTTTTCTAAAGGCCACCACAGCTCGCTAGTCGACCCATCGCCAGTTGATGGAGTTACTGATGGTTTTGAGGATATTGCAACGGTAGAGATGCAAACTCAGGCGGCGTTCTTCTCATACAGTGCAGGACTACCTGAAGCTGATAGCCCGAGTATTTATCTAGGTCTAGTCACAGGGGAAGCGGCACAATATGTAGTGGCACCCTGTGCACAGTAATACGGACAATCATACGCACAATAAAACCTAGAATTGTGTAAAAAAAGACCCAGCGAAAGCTGGGTTTTTTATTGCCATGTTTTATTGCTAAATAGGCTGCTAGAATAGCGAGCAAATTGAAGAGATAGAATTGGTCTAGCTGGAGAATATTTTGGAATTTCTGTACGAGTATGGTCTGTTTTTGGCCAAAGCGGTTACTATCGTCGCTGCGATTATTGCGGTAGTGATTGTTGTCCTAGCGTCTTCTATGAAGCAGAAAGCTGAAAAGGGTGAGCTTAAGTTAACCAACCTAAGTGAAAGCCTAAAGTCTTTGAAGCATGATTTGAAAGAAGAGCTATTATCTAAAAAAGCATTCAAGGCCTATGAGAAGCAATTAAAGGCTGATGAGAAAGTCAAAGAGAAAGAGCAAAAAGATCAGATTGAAGAAACTGAACCTAAAGTTTTTGTGGTTGATTTTAAGGGCAGTATCGACGCCGGTGAAGTGGCCTCTTTGCGCGAAGAGATCAGCGCAATCTTAGCCATCGCTGACAAAGGCGATGAGGTTATTGTCAATGTTGAGAGTGGTGGTGGCATGGTGCACGGCTATGGTTTGGCATCTAGCCAGCTTGACCGTTTAAGACAGGCTGAGATCCCACTGACCATCTGTGTTGATAAAGTCGCTGCTAGTGGCGGTTATATGATGGCCTGTGTTGCTAACAAAATCTATTCTGCACCATTTGCTATTGTTGGTTCTATCGGTGTGGTTGCTCAGGTGCCTAATTTTAATCGTTTATTGAAAAAGCATGATATCGATTACGAGCAGCACACAGCGGGTGACTTTAAACGCACCTTAACCATCTTCGGTGAAAATACCGATGAAGGGCGAGTGAAGTTCCAACAAGAGCTGGAAGAGACCCATGTGCTTTTTAAAGAGTTCATTGCCAAATACCGTCCAGAGCTGGATATTGCAAAGGTGGCAACGGGTGAGCATTGGTATGGTCAACAAGCAATCGAGCTTGGCCTTATCGATGAAATCGCCACAAGTGATGATGTCATCATGAAGCTGGCTAATGAGCGTACCGTGATTAAAGTGCAGTATCAGCTTAAAAAGAAACTATCAGATAAAATCGCCCACGGCGCATCTTTATCTTTTAATGCCATTTTCAATAAATTCGCAGAGAAAAACCAGCCACTTAAGTAACTTTGGTTGAGTTTTATCAAAGATAAAAACCTGCCCAGTGCAGGTTTTTTTATGTCTAAATGTTAGCGTCTAAATTAACTATGCCACTAGACTAGCGCCATAATTCGTTATTGGACAAAAGCTAGCTGTTTTTTGTCCTTGTTTCGTTTCCTGTTAGACAGTAGTACTCAACTTCAATTTCATTGGCTGAACAGACAATACTGATGCTTCCCGAAGACTTTCCAATGAACCATAAGGCTCAAAACCATAAGCTTTATATAATTTTATAGCTGGTATATTTATCGTTGTTACTGCTAAAGAAACATAATCTAAATTGAGTTCTGTTGACCATGTTATTATCTTTTTAAGCAATAAACTCCCAACTCCTTGACCACGAACATCGGGAGAAACCCACATTTGATAGATGTGAGCAGTTTTATCTTGGGGGCTATGAACCAATCCCCAAGCTAAGCCAACAGAAACACCATTTAGCTCCGCAATAAGTGGAAGTGTACGTTTATCACTATTACCTAGATTAAGGCGAGCAATCCACTCATCACTTGAAAACAAAAACTCTTGTTCATAACTACTACCAAAAGAGTTGGGAGACTCTTGAAGAGAAAGAAGACGAAGTTCTCTATACGTAGACCAATCATCTTTATTTAAGACTCTAATATTCAACTTGCTCACTAAGCTATCCTTTGCTGCCTAACGCCCAATTAAGTAGTGAGCAACGCAAAATGAAGCCGCCGCAGACCACCTTAATCAATAAAATTAACGCATAGTAAAGTGTCACGCGTTGCGAATCCCCCAGGAGCAATTTGTTATATGCGTAGCTCTAGGGGTTTCGGAACTTAAAGACTGATTAACCAACAACTTTGAAGCTGATAAAACACAAACTTTTTTCTGTCGGATATATCTTTCGTAAAACCCATTTGAGCATAAAAACAAATGGGAGGTTTTCTGCTTTTGCGTGCTTTCTGTTGAGCTTTTCAAACTCCACATGCTCAACACCAACTATTTCTTGCTTACAGATTTTCCGGTCATCTTCGTGAGTAAAAGCTTCAACGACTAGCCCCGGGTAATAATGGCTTTCAGATTTATCCCTAATCGTTGCAGTCTTTTTGCCTGAGAGGATTTGCCGCTCTAGCCTTTTGAAAAATGTAATTTTATCCACTGTTTTACACCAACTTCCTTACAGGTTCTTCCAAGCATATAACGCCCTGCTAATAAGTGAACTAAGCGCAGGTGGGTGATTAGCACAGTAAATGGTATGACTGCCTTGAGTGAGTTTTGATTTATAAGCTTGTTAGCCATCTCTGACTATTCCAGAGATATTAAGTAATGAAGAACCAAATAGCCCCAAATACCAGCCAACTAATAGCCAGTATTCGTAATATCACTGTGTAAGTGGTACTAAATTTAAAACTGAATGATATATGATTTAATAACAACATTATTGGTACTATTAGAATATCATAATTGCCATACCTGTACGGATTCGAAGAATCAAGGCTGATACTTAACGTCCAAAAAAGGAGTGATAATAGAATAGTGAGAAAGCCAAATTTATATATTTTACTTTCTGCAATCAGTCCTTTAGGTTTTTCCGTAAAAATAGCGATTAGTTTCTTCAACTCTTCGTCCCTCTAGATTCAATCTTAAATGGAAATTAATACGAATTCACAATAGTGGCTAACATTTTAATATGACGCTCGCACATTTGGTCGATAGTTGTTGGAAAAATGCGCATTGTTATTATTCAGTAAAACTTAAATAATAACAATGCATTAAGTGATATTGTTGATAACTGTATTCAATACACCTTTGGTAAAAGTGCGTTCGCGCACTTTGCTTGCGTGTAATCCCATGATAAATGAGTTCACCAACGACGCCGTGCAGATACGGCTGCGGACTTCGATGACAGGGTCGCTCTAAGACATCCATGTCATCGCGGCATTTGTGAATCCATTCACATCCATGTGATCACGACATTCGGACATCCTGTCCAGCACCCGCTGGAGGGATTGATAGCGACGAAACTACAAGTTCATACGGGCTACCCCAGAATAACGATACAAAGATAATGTAATCAGTCCTCATTCGAAGGCTAACTCACCTTTGTGTACTTAGCGAAAGACTAGCACTTCGTGGTAAAGTTAGCCTGTAGCTGAATATGTAACCACTTTAGTAGCTGAGAAATTAGGAGCTTACCTGTGAGTAAGCGAAGCCTAGTTCAACGAAAAAGAAGCATCTAATGAAGAGCAGTTTCACATCTTATTTGTTACCAATAAGGCCTAGGTTTGTTGAAGGGGTTTAACAGGTGTGATTTATTTGATATATTTTATACAATCTATTCTGTATGATAAAATTTTTAATAAAAAGGTAATATGATGGAAACAAATAACACAGATTGGCGCTATACGGTTATGCCGGCCGTGTTTACTTGGCTAAAAGAGTCAGAATCCGGTGCCCTTGAAATCGACCTTGAAGCAACCCAAAAATACGCTGCGGATATTTTAAAAGTGCAAGGAAAGGGCGGCAGCAGAATGGGTGGGCTTGTCGGCTCTGGCACTCTAGGTGAGAATAGCTACCTAAGCTCTGCACAGCGTCTTTCTTTACTTAAAGCCCTTTCTGATGTTGCTAAACAATATAATGTTCCATTAATCAGTGGCGCTGCTGCAGAAACTAAAGAAGAGCTTGCCACCATAGTTGCAGAACTCGCGACGGTTGGCGTGGATACCGTGATGGTGATGCCACCAAAAACGAAGGAAACACCTTCTGATGATGAAATGTATGCGTACTATGAGCTTTCTGCAATAGCTGCAAAAGAGGCTGGCATAACAATTATGCCTTACAACAATCCTGATGCAGCCGGATATCACGCGCTTTCAACAGATATTCTTAGAAGACTTGCTGCGCTACCTGAAGTAACGGCTCTTAAAATATCAACGACAGATGTTTCAACTATTGAAACGCTGATGTTAGAGAACAAAGATTTAAAAATTCTGGCAGGTGTTGACACTGTAACTGTACATGCAGGACTTGCTGGCGCATGCGGTGGAATTACCGGTGTAGGTTGTATATTCCCAAAAGCTAGTGTCTCTATGCAAGAGTATGTCAATAATGGCGAATGGGCTGAGGCAAACAAAATTTCTCAGGCTATGAATTCTATCTCATATCTTGATGCTCAGCCGTTGCTTATGGAATACCTTAAGTTTGCTTATGGTATTCACCATAATGACGCTGATGGCGGTCTTCGTACCCTTGGTAATAAGTTAACTCAAGAGCAAATTGATGACGTCCGCGCAAGATATGTTCTAGCAAAAGAAAGACTTGAAGTTCTGGGTTTAGCTGACTAATCCTTTCAAATCTTTAAAAGAAAAGCTCCGTTTTTACGGAGCTTTTTTTGTGCGTCTTCGCAACTCAAAAGCGTGCTTAATGAGTGGGGTTATCAAAATATTCCATTTTGAACATCTGGTAGTCTTCATTCGAAGGTAAACATAATTTAAGCTTAATTTCATAAAAGGCTATTAATTCTTATTTAGATCCGCTAAAAATATTGTTACCAATCAACTGTTATTGAGCGTAATGCAACAAGCCTGTAGCTATAAACCGCATATGAGAGTCGGCGATCAATCGTATCCAGCCTATGAACTGAGAAACCTCATGAGTTATCTCAAGTTACACTTTACTCATGAGCTTGTTGAACAGCTGTATGCCGATATTGGCATAGGTGAAGCTGAGCTCATGCTGACTCAGTATGTGTATGTGTGGCAGGTAGATTACGCCATGAGCTATATCCGTAATTTAACTCAAGATCCTGAAGTGGCAGCCAAGGCTGCATCGATTTATAAAGTTAACGATCTTGAACCCTTGTTGCCCTATCTTGCCCAGTTTACAACACTAGGTGAATGCTTGCAGTTTGCCATTTCTCATCCGGAATTAGTGGGCAGTTTTTCCGATACGCTGCTTAGAAATCATGGTGGCAGCTTGCATGTAAGATGGTTAAACACCAATCGCGTCGATACCGAACGCTACAGCTGCCAATTTCAGCATAGTGTTTGTTCTCTGTTAGCTTTTGCTAAGGAGCTGACTGGAGAGGCGATAAGCGTCTCTCATATCGCCCTTGCAGAGCCATATCGAGCAGCTAATTTCTTAACGCTGCAATCGGGGGCTGAGCTAGTATTTGATGCGGAGTTTTTTGAATGGTCGATTGAACACCGTTACCTAGCGTTACCCGTTACCTTTCAGTTTGATGATGAGCAGGGCGAACGCTGTATTGAAAATTCACGCTCCTATATTGCTGAGGTATTGGTTATTTTGCGACAGCAAGCCCCTGAACTTCCCAGTATGGAGGAGATGGCCGAGTTACAAAATATTAGCGGAAGAACTTTAAGGCGTAAGTTGGCTGCGGCCAATACCAGTTATCAGAAGCTGGTGGACCAAGTACGTTGTCAGATGGCGATTGATTTGATTTTAACCAGCGACTATTCAATCGATGAAATTTCCTATCTGATGGGATTTGGTGATGTTAGCCATTTTAGGCAGAGTTTTAAGCATTGGATTGGTCATCCGCCGGGACACTTTCACAGGCTCAATCGCCCTCTAACGAATTAAAGGGCACTGTACTCGCTTTATTGCTGACAATTGCCAAGCTCAGGAGGCATTTCGTCAATCCATTGCTCTATGAGCGCGACAGCGTCTGTGTGAGCTATGCTACGGCCGATGGGCGGCATTCTATCTTTAGGTTCATTTAACTCTTGACGATAAACAACAATAGAGTGTTCGCCATCTGCTGGAATGATGTCATAGGACAAACCCTTTGCGCCGCCATCCCAACCAGGAGGCTGCTTACAAATGCCATATTCAAAGCTGGTATGGTCGACGTAAAACCCCAGCCTTAAGCCTGAAATGCTGGCAAATCCTTGCGGGTTATGACAGTGGGCACAATTAATATCTAAATAACCCTTTGCCCTAGTCGTTAATGGCGCAGACTCATCAAAAATATCATAGGCTTTGCCAACTTCAGCAAGCTCTGGCAAGCCAGTTAGTAATCCCAGCCGTTGCCATAGTTGAAGTTGATTCATTTCATCGCCTTGAAAAAAGACAGGCCGATTAAGTAGGTGTGCCTTGAGGCCAATGGGGTCAATACTACTGCTGTTATCTCCGCCAGTTTGATGACATAGTTTACATTCTGCTCGACTCGGGACATGGTAATTAAAACTTTGGCTTTCGCCTTTGTGGTTAAGTGTATGAGCGATATCTTTACCTGCCACTTGCAATAATGCCTCGCCGTCTTGCCATATGTAGGGCAAAGTTGTCCAGCCAGCCTCTCTGTGGATCAGTAGTCTTGTCTCAATTAATACTTCATTGCCTGCACCCGTTACCTGAGTATCAAAAGGCAGAGAAAAGGTTTTGACTAATACCGTTCCTACAGGCATATCGAAAGTCTCTGTGGCGTTATAGGCCATTTTCTTTCCTTCAGGTACAAAGATGAAACGGTGTTTACTGGCGTAATTAGAGAAGAGTTGAGTCGATAACTGATACGGGAGTCCCGGTGACATTGCTGAACTTGTAGGAATACTTGGGTCGATAAACAGACCATATTGGGCCAATGACTCACAATCCTCATTCATTAGTGCGTCCCAGTTAACCTCGCTGGTGCTGGCTTCACAGGCGGAGCTTGGATCGGGTGTCGGGTCTGGAGTGGGATCAGGAGTCACGCTCGGCGTCTCGGGTTGCTCAAGTGTGTCAGTTTGTTTATCTGAGCCGCCACAGCTAATTAAAGACATAAGTAGCATAAGTAGAGTTAGTTTACGCATACATCACCTACGATGATCTATTTCGGTGTTAGAAAAAAGGCCGGGAGTGCCCGGCCTTTATATCGATAAGAACGTTAATTGCTCTTAGTTTCGCATACTCGCTTCTTATGTTAGTTAGAGCAGCTTGCTTGAGGTAGGCGCTTAATCCATTCGTTGATAAGGGCGACACCCTCAGCATGGGATAAGCTACGACCAATCTCTGGCATTCTGTCACCTGGATCATTCGACTCCATTCTAAAGTGCAGAATCGACTCCTCAGGTTTACCCGGTACGATATCGTAGCCTAGCGAACCACCACCGTAGGCAACTGGTGACTTACAAGTACCGTGAGACAGACCCGCATCTTCATCATAAGCTCTCCAGTACTCAAGCTTTAAGCCTGTGTTTGAGGCATTACCTTCTGGGCGGTGACAGTGAGCACAGTTGATATCTAAATACCCTTTGGCTGTGTTCATCAGTTCAGCATCAGACATCTCGGCAAGATTGACTTCATCACCATCGTTATAAGATGGTACGGCGTCCACGCTTGCTAGCTCAGGTACACCTTGCAATATGCCTGCAGCTTGCCATTTAAGTAGCTGGTTCATGGTACCGTCACTATAGGTGTAATCTTTATTTAGGTTACGAGCCTTAGTGCCAATTGGTGCGAACTTAGCAGGGCTGTCAGCATCAGGTTTTAACTGGTGACACTGCTTACACTGGTTCATACTCGGAACAACATAGTCAAATTCCATGTCTGTACCATTGTGCATAACGCTCTTACCTTGAATGGCTCCAGCCTTTGCCAAAACAGCATCTGACTTTTCAGCATTCCAGACATAAGGCAATGCAGTCCAGCCTGTTTCACGCTTGATAAGTAGACGGGTTTCAACCAGTTCCTCGTTCGCTATGCCTCGTTTGCTGGTGTCAGCTGGTAGGGCGAAAGATTTAACGATAACCGTGCCGACAGGAAACTCAAATGACTCGTTCTCTGAATAGTTAGCTTTTTGACCTTCAGGTACGAATACATAACGGTATTTACTTGAATAATCAGTAAATAGCTGGGTATTCATATCGTAAGGTATACCACCAGAGTTTGGTGCGTCTGCAGGGTTCTTCATGTCAGCGAATAGGTTGTAGTCAGACAGGTTAGGGCAGTTTGCTTTAAGCAGAGCATCCCAAGAGGCGTTGGAGCCTTCAGCCATACAAAGACTCAGATCGCCATCACCTTCTAGGCCACCTTCATCTTCACCTATGCTGCCACCGCCACCAATTAGGTTACCGCCGTCACAGCCTTCAGTTTCATCATCGACGCCACAGCCGAAGATTTGATCTCCAAAGGTCACAGTGTGAACTGGCAGGCTCACCTGCTGGCAATCCATGATATCGGTTTGAGTCTTCTCAAATAGAAACTCGGGGCTAGCCATATCTGTATTGTCGTTTGCATATAGGCGACCAAATGACACATCACCGTTATTGCTGGCACAGATGTTATCGCTGCCATCGGCTGCAAATGGTAGCTCTTGCAAACCTAAATAGGCTGCAGTGCCGTTATTTGACAGTAACTCACCTAAGCCATCGTAAAGTACGCCAGGGAATTGACCATGGGTAAATAGGTAACCTTTAATAATATCGTCAATCAGGTAACCGTTAGGCTTTTTGCCATATCCTTCAATCACATTATCATGCATATAGATATTGCGCGGAGTTGGGCGCCAACCATCTTCGATGGGTTGACCTGGCTGACCATAGTTGGCGACAAAGGTTGAGATGTCTGGCTCTGCGATGAAGAAACTTGAGATAGTCACACCCATGGTGTCGTGGTTGGTGATCTCGTTGTTGAAGATCTCGACATCATCAGTAGAGAGGATAATCATACCCGTTCCTGGTGGAACGATATGTACACCCGCTGGGTTGGCTGAGGCGTTGGCAAAGTTTTTAGTATTGTTGTCAAAGATTTTGTTATTGAAGATACGCACGCTCGAGCCGTATCTGTGGTTACCAATAGGTAAATCGAATACTAAAATACCCCCCGTGTTACCCATGGCTTCATTGTCATAGACATCAGCATATTTTGAGTTTTCAATCTCAATACCGGCAACGTTTTCTTTAGCGATATTGCGACGTACCACAATATATTCAGATTGACCGACGTAAATACCGGCATCGGCACTACCACGTACATAAGTATCTTCGATAAGAATGTTTTCACATTCAACCGGATAAAGTCCGTATGCACCGTTGCCCTCATCGAGCTCACCTTCCCAAACAGTGGCTACACGGCGCAGAATAATACCATTGGTATTTTTAAGCTTAATACCGTTGTTCTTTGCTTCATTAACCGATAAGTCTTGAATGATAATATTGAGCGCGTTCTGAACAAAAATACCGTCGCCAGAGTTAGCCTTAGAGAAGTCTAGAACCGTCTCTTCCATGCCGTAACCCATGATCGTCACGTTTTTAGCGTAACTGCCGTCTCCGTCTACATCACCATCAAATAGCAGTGTCGATGCGATTTCAAAGTTACCTTTTGGCAGTACGATGACATCGCCACTCTGTGCGTTAATCAAGGCTTCTTGAATTCGGATCGTGAGGTTTTCACCCTCTTCAATCATGATGGCACCATCAGGGAAGCTTGGGCTAGGTTCTGGTATCGGTGTGACTACGGCAGTGTCCTCTTCGACTACGTTTGGTTCGTCATCGTCTGATGAACAAGCTCCTAAGCTTATTGCTACAGCACTGGCTATCAAGGTAGGCATAAGCCATGAAGGTTTCTTGTTGAGCATAGCGTCTCCAAATTTATTTTTATTATGCGACTACTAGATTGCACTGGCGTACAAGATAAGCAATGTGAAATGTGGACAACAATTCATTAACACTGTGTTATCAATTGTTTTTTTTGAAAAGATTAAACGAAGTGAAATGGCTTAAGTATTGAAAAATAATGTGAACAACGTCACATTCAAACGCTTGTATGGAAATGCAGAAACCTAAAAAATCACTATAACTATTTACCGACTAGTGACTGGTATAGTTGCCATAAAAAATCCCTGCCATGGTTAATGACAGGGATCTTGTTTGATACTTAGTAGTTGCTTAATTGAAGTGAAGCTACAAAGTTAGAGATCAATACCAAAACCGACAATGAACTGATAATCGTCTTGTTTCGGTATAAACCCGCCTGAGTCTGCTTGCGGGTTATTGGTGCGATCCCAAACGACAGAAAGGTCTAGGTCAAACATACTGGTTAGCTCGATCTCTAATGTTGCAATCGCATGGTGTGTGTAGCCACCAGATTTTTCATTACCATACTGAATTCGGTATAGTGTATTAAAGTCGATATCGCTGGTGATTTCGGTGTCATAAACCGTTTCAACCACCATGGCCGCACTACCATCATCAATTTTTTCGCCCGCAGCGACTTCATCAAAGCGGGTGTAAGTGTATGCAGGACCACCACTTATACTCCATTCTGTTTTTGAGTTATCTATGATGTTGTAACCGAGACCCGAACCGAGTGTGACTCGATAATCGATGTTTGAGAAAGGGTCTTTATAGACTTCGGCAAATACAGGTCTTAAGTAGAACTGTTTGGAGATAAACCAGTCAAAGTTAGTGTTGATACGGTGATTATTGATGCGGTTTTCGCCATCAGTTTTAGAGTAGTTACCGATATAATCTAGGTTAAAGCGCGACTCTGTCGTTCGACGAATGGTTTTTGCCAGTGCGCTGTAATCTATTTGATCGGTATTACCACTGCGAAAATTGGCACCTAAAGTGATTTTACTCGACCAGTAATTAGCTTCTGATTGATCGCCGGCAATAATCGTCATGATCTCTGAGTTATCGAACTCTTCCCCGTTAATATACGATTTACCATTTTCTACCAAAAGACGGCCAGTTTTGGTAGTAAGATCGGTGAAGCCAATGCTGACTAATCGGCTACTTTGCAGTACTTTCACGTCTTCCCAGTCGATGAAAACAGTATCGAGTTCATCACTTTCAAACTCTAGCTTGTCATCATAAAGATTTTTTATCTCACCTTTTAACAGCTCCAGAGAAGTCAGCTGTAACCAATCGTATTTTACATCCGCTGGGGGATAAAGTTCTGCAGGTGTTAGCGACTGCTGAGGAGTGACTTGTGTGGTAATGATGTCTTCTGCCGAGAATGCAGAACCAGAGTAAATAGCCGCGAGGCAGGTCGCAGCGATAAGAGTATAGCGCATGTGGTATTCCATTAAGCTCTCCCTGAAGAAACGATGTTTTGGCTGACTTTATTATTGTCCTATCAGCTTGATTAAGGTGCAAACGCGATCTTCGTTGGACGAATATTAAACAAGAAAACAATGATTTAAGTGGTGATTATAAAGCCTGCTCAAACCATGGCAACATAAACTCGGCAATTGCAGATTGCGCTTTTTGATTAGGGTGAATACCGTCTCTTTGCATTAAAGATGGATCCGTGACGATTTGTTCCATGAAAAATGGCATCAGGGTGACCTCATGCTCTTCTGCAAGTTCTTTATAAACTGTACTAATTTGCGATGCGTATCTCGGGCCATAGTTAGGTGGTACCATGATTTCGCTTAGTAGAATTTTTATTTCTTGTTCCTTGGCAAGTTGGATAATTTTTGTAAGATTGTTTTTCAGTTGCTTGGGGGGAAAACCACGTAAGCCATCATTGCCACCGAGTTCGACTAATAAGAGCTTTGGCTGCGCGGAGTCAAGCAGTGCGGGCAGTCTACGTAACCCCCCAGCCGAAGTTTCACCGCTGACCGAGCCATTTATGATGCTGTGCTCAGGCATTTTTTCGCGTAATAATTGTACCCAGCCTTGATCTTCTGGCATGCCATAACTTGCACTTAGGCTATCACCTAGGATTAATATAGGGGCAGCACTCAGCTTAAAGCAGCTGAAAACCAATAATAAGACCAAACCGCCGAGTCGGTTTTTAAAGTCGAAGAAGGATTCTATGTCTGAAAATAGTGCCATAACCGTAAGTCACCTAGTTAAATCAGTTATTACTCAAGAGGGAGAACTGACTATCCTCAACGGCATTAATATGGATGTCAAGCAGGGAGAGAGTGTGGCTATCCTTGGGCCGTCAGGTTCTGGTAAATCGACCTTGCTCGGTCTGCTTGCTGCACTTGACTCACCGTCGAGTGGCTCGATAAAGCTCGATGGTGTCGCGTTAGAGCTGCTAAACGAAGAGTCGAAGGCTGCACTGCGTAAGCAAAAGGTCAGCTTTATCTTTCAGTCTTTTATGTTGGTTGATACCTTAAATGCCCTTGAGAATGTGATGTTGCCAGCAGAACTCGCCGGTGTCGCTAAGGCAAAAGAAAAGGCCGAGGCGATGCTAGAACGGGTGGGACTAAGCCATAGACTCACTCACTTTCCTAATCAATTATCCGGTGGTGAGCAGCAAAGAGTAGCGATTGCTAGAGCCTTTATTTGCGAGCCTAAAGTGTTGTTTGCCGATGAGCCGACGGGGAATCTAGACTCGGCCAATAGCGATAAGATTGCCGATATGCTGTTTGAACTAAATCGAGAAAGTGATACGACTTTGGTACTCGTCACTCATGATATGGAGCTTGCCAGTCGTTGTCAGCGTCAATTCATCATGGATTCTGGCCGCTTGAGTGAAAAGCAAAGCGAGTCTGTGCTCGACCCTGAAGGAGCAGAAGAGGCAAGGGTATGGAGTTAAGTTTAGCTTGGCGATTGTTTAAAAGGGAGTTATCTCAAGGCCAGTTGTTATTGATTATTCTTGCCATTACCTTGGCGGTATTATCGGTAACAGGCCTTGCGAGTGTAAGCGAGCGCTTACAGCTGGCGATTAATGGTCAGGCATCTAAATTCATCGCTGCCGACCGAATCATCGACTCGCCAGAGAAGATAGATCCTAAGGTGCTAGCCGTGGCCGATGAGCTTGGATTGTCTCGCGTTGGCAGCATGCAGTTTAACTCCATGGTGTACGCAGGTGATGCGTTTCAACTGGTTACAGTAAGAGCCGTTGAGCAAGGTTATCCACTTAAGGGCGATATCGAGCTGAGTGGTGGTAAAGCCCAGGGCTTACCGCAAGCGAATACCATCTGGTTCGAGACTCGGCTCGGTGGCTTACTAGGTTACCCAAAGCAGATTGAATTGGGTAACGCCAACTTTGCTTTATCGCAGGAGATTATTCGCCTGCCTGATGCTGGTTTTAATCCGTTTGCATCATCTCCCGTGGTGTTGATGCGTATCGAAGACGTGGCGCAAACTCAGGTGATCCAGCCTGGAAGCCGTGTGACCTATCGATACCAGTTTACCGGTGATAGCCAGCAACTAACGGCATTTGAGGCGCAAGCTAAACCACTGCTTAATACCAGTCAGCGATGGGTCGATGTGCAATCTGGAGACTCGCCAATCGCTGGAGCGGTAAAACGTGCTGAGCGATTCTTATTGCTAGCCAGTCTATTAGGCATTGCACTGGCCTGTGCGGCCATTGGTATTGCGGCGCAAAGATACTGTCAGCGCCATTATGATGTGGTGGCTATGCTGAAGACCTTTGGCGCATCAGCTAAACAGATAAGAGTGCTATTTGGCACGCATTTACTATTGGTTACCGCCGTTGGCGTATTGCTTGGTCTGCTCGGTGGTTTTGCCTTAGATAGAGGCATAACCGCATTCTTACCCGCAGAAATAGCGGCTTATTCGCCGCCCATTGGCAGGCCTATTCTGTTAGGTATAGGTACGGGGTTTATCAGCGCCTTTATGTTCTCTGCTTACCCGCTAATGCGTTTATTGGCTATTCCTCCTTTAAGGGTGCTACAAAGACAGCTTGAGGGCTTGCAACTTGGCATGTGGTTGCACCTTATTTTAAGCCTGAGTGCCATGGCGCTACTGGGTTATCTCTACTCGCAAAGCTTGGCATTAACCTTAACGGTTGTTGCGGCGGTATTGCTGCTTGGAGTGTTATTAAGCGTATTGGGCTTTTTTATGATCCGTTTGGGTCATAGTGTGGGCATGAAAACGACCAACCCTTTGCAGCTAGCGTTAGCAGGCCTTAGGCGCCGAGCTAAACAAAATGCGGTGCAGCTAGTAGGGTTTAGTAGTGCTTTGGTATTGCTGTTGACGATTTTGGCGTTACGGCAAGACTTATTACTGGAGTGGCAAAAGCAGCTTCCTGAAAATTCACCCAACTACTTTCTAGTCAATATTGCACCAGAAGAGACGCAAATGATTTCAGATTTTTTAGCTCCGCATCTGAAATCGTCACCGGTTATTTATCCTGTCGTTCGCGGTCGTTTAACCGAGATAAATGGTGAAGGGTTGATCTCTAGCGCGCAAAAGCAAGATGGCGTAAAGGGTAGAGTCGGGATCTCTCGCGAGTTAAATCTGACCTATCGCGACACCATGCCGCCCAATAACGAGATCTTAGAGGGAACGTTCAATCAAGATAAGTTTGATGTCTCGGTAGAGTCTGGTGTGGCGGAGCGTTTAGATCTATCAATAGGCGATAGCTTAACTTATACCATAGATAATCAGACGCTCACTGTGAAGGTTGCAAGCATTCGTGCGGTCCACTGGGAAACACTGCAGCCAAACTTTTTTATGATCTTTACTCAAGAAGCATTAGCGCCGTTTGCTTATACCTCTATGTCGAGTTTTCACTTAGATGAGTCGCAGCGCGGGCTTATTTTAGATTTAATTAAGCAGTTTCCGACTGTGTCTATCATTGATGTCGGTGCTATGGTGAGCCAGCTCAGACAAATAATCGATCAGGTATCCCTGTCATTATCTCTGGTGTTAATTTTAGTGTTATTAGCGAGTGCCTTAGTGATGATAGCGCAAACTGAGGCGGGTATGGCGACAAGACAAAGAGAGCTTGCCGTGCTCAGAACCTTTGGGGCCTCAGGTTGGCTGCTGCGTGCTGCAACAGGGCTTGAGTTTGCTTTGCTAGGGACGATAGCGGGAATATTGGCGGTGATTGTTGCCGAGTTCACTCTATACCTGTTAAAGACTCAGGTGTTTGAGCTTAATGTATATATGCATTGGCCGTGGTGGGGAATTGCTCCATTATGTGGCGGCTTGGTTGTTGCTACTTTAGGAATATGGCGATGTAGACAGCTGCTGAATAAGTCTTGCGGTGAGTTACTTAAAGCGCATTAGCAAAATATTAGTTCGAAATAAAAAGGGATAGCTAAGCTATCCCTTTTTATTTTTATTCTATCTGTCAACGCATTATGTTACAGGAAAAGATTAATCAAGTAACTGTTTGAATGCGCCCTCAAGCTCAGGATATTGGAATTCGAATCCCGATGCCAAGGTACGTTTAGGCAAAACATATTGCCCTTCAATTAATAGGCTCGACATCTCACCGAGAATGAGCTTTAAGGCAAATGCTGGGACTGGAATAAAAGCGGGTCGATTTAACACATGGCCCAGGGCTTGAGTAAACAGGCTATTACTAATTGGGTTGGGAGCACAGCCGTTATAAACGCCCTCACAATTAGGATGGTTGAGCAAGTGGATAAAAAGGTTAACGAGATCGGATTGATGGATCCAGCTCATGCCTTGCTCTCCGTCGGCAATTGGCCCACCTAGTCCTAGTCTAAATGCCGGGAGCATCTTAGCCAAAGCGCCGCCATGGGGGCCAAGTACTAGCCCAATACGAATAATACAGACCCGGGTTTGCTCGCTCTTGGCCTTTAGCGCGCCTTCTTCCCAACGATGACAAACTTGATGGGTAAACTCGGCTCTATTGGCGCGATTGGCTTGATAGCTCTCATCGACAGTATTTTGCTCTTGATTACCATAATAACCTACGGCAGAGGTGCTAATTAGAGTATGAGGTGGTGTGGTACTTTTTTGGAAAAGTGCTGAGAGTTGCTCGGTGAGCGTCCAACGACTCTGGCAGATAGCAAGTCTTTGCTTTCCGGTCCAGCGTTTTGAGGCGATGGGCTCTCCTGCTAAATTAATAACCGCATCGAACTTATCTAAGTCGTCGAGTTCATCCAATGAACTCAAATAGTGATGCTTAGCGCCAAGTTTAATGGACGCGCGAAGCGGATCACGGCTGAGAATGGTTAATTGGTGTTGAGGTACTAAGGCGCTGACCAGTTGCGTACCGATAAATCCACTGGCGCCAGTCATTAAAATATTCATAGGCTCAAATAGATACAATTTAAGTTAATTGCCTTGCTGTCAGCGCGCGAGATAGTGACCGTTAAAGCTGTGCTTTTTGATAGCATAGCTCTAGTGATACTGAATCTGCGAACCGCAGCGCGTGTGGCTTGTCAATTTCGACCTTGGCAAAATCAACCCACGAGTGTTCACTTGCGATCTCCAATACCTGGCTTGTTAGGTTTTCAAGCAAAGAAAAGCGGTTGTTTTCAACTAAAGCAATGATCTTTTTCGTAATCGTGCGATAATTCAGAGCATCATCCATATTGTCACTGTTTCTCGCCTTATCTGCGCAGTAATGAATAACAGTATTTATGGTGACATCTTGCTTATTTTGTATTTCGTCTTCTTTGATCCCAATGTAGGTGCGTAGCCTGAGGTTTTTGATTCGGATCACAGCGATTTCTGGTTTCATATAAAACGATGTCCCTATTGCAGTGTATGTTAGAAGCAGTTTATACAACCCTATCAATATTATAGTGAATCAAGAAGGATTTTATTGTAATGAGACGATTTGAGAACCAAGGCGTAGCCTTTAAAGGCTTCGCTATTTCAGCGTTCATCGTTGTTATTCTAGCGGGTATTAAAGCCGCTAGCCCGATTGTTGTACCTTTTGTACTTTCAGTGTTTATTGCTGTGATCTGTAATCCAATGATTAGTTGGATGACGCGTCATCGTGCCCCGCGTGGTCTAGCTGTGCTGCTGCTGATGGTCTTTATTGTGTTGATGGGACTATGGTTAGCCTCGGTGGTGGGAACTTCGATTAATGAATTTTCGAAACAACTGCCACTGTATCGTGATCAGTTAATTGAGCAGTTTTCTTGGGTAGTTGAGAAGCTTGCCGCATTTAATATTCAGATCTCTAAAGAACAGATCTTGGCCTATTTTGACCCCGGTGTAGCCCTGTCAATGACGACGAATATGTTGTCAGGTGTGGGGAGCGTGATGGCAAACTTGTTCTTAATTATTTTGACCGTAGTCTTTATCCTATTTGAGTCGAATGGTTTTTCGACCAAGATGCACCTAGCCTTAGACGATCCCGATATGCGCTTAAAGCAAGTCGATCGTTTCTTGAACTCTGTTAATCAGTACATGGTGATTAAGACATTAGTCAGCTTAGCCACCGGCCTGATTATTGGTGTCGGTCTTTACTTTATCGGTGTTGACTATGCCTTGCTATGGGGCGTTATCGCATTCCTGTTTAACTATATTCCAAATATTGGTTCTATTATTGCTGCTATTCCATCTGTACTGTTGGCATTTATCCAATTAGGCCCTGGCGCCGCTGGTGGAGTCGCCTTATTGTATTTAGGTACAAATATGGTGATGGGTAATGCAGTTGAACCTCGATATATGGGTAAAGGTCTTGGCTTGTCGACCTTAGTGGTATTTCTATCATTAATCTTTTGGGGCTGGTTATTGGGCTCGGTAGGTATGTTGTTATCGGTGCCATTGACCATGATTGTTAAAATCGCCTTAGAATCTAGCTCTGGTGGTCGTTGGCTAGCTGTATTACTTGGAGACGATGTATCTGAAGAACAGCTACAGGTGGCGAAAGTCATCGCCAATGCCCCTGTGGAAAATAAACAGCTAGAAAACGCTCAACCAGAGCAATCTCGAGTAGAGAGCGAGCAGCAAGACAGTAATTCGTAAAAATAGTGAAAAGTGAGTTTGATGCAGTTATTTATTGAAGCAGTAAAGCAAGTTCAGTTATCAGAAGACGTAGGGCGATTATTTCATGGTCGAGGAGGGCGCTTTCAGGGTTGTGAGCATCTTTGTCTCGATTGGTTTTCGCCTGTTTTACTGTTAACCAGTTTTAAAGTATTAGAAAGTGATGAGCTAGACAGCTTATGTGCAGCTATTGAACAGCGTTGGCTTGAGCTTAAAGGCAATGAGCCACTCAATCTTGTGTTTCAATATCGTCGTGGCGGTGAAACTCACACAGAAATACTTAAAGGTGAAGTGCCAGAAAAGCATATCGTAACTGAAAACGGTGCTTGTTTTCAGGTGCATTTGTTGCGCGGTCAAAACCACGGCTTGTTTCTAGATATGGCAAACGGTCGTCAATGGGTACGCGAACACAGTGCTCAAAAGAAGGTACTGAACTTATTTGCCTACACTTGTGGTTTTTCGGTCGCAGCCTTGCAAGGTAAAGCTGATGAAGTTGTGAATATCGACATGAGCAAAGGTGCTCTTTCTATTGGAAAGCAAAACCATATACTCAACGATTTCAAAGTCGGAGCACGCTTTCTGGGTCATGACATCTTTAAGTCATGGGGTAAGCTAACAAAGTTAGGCCCTTACGATTTGATTATTGCCGATCCGCCAAGCAATCAAAAGGGCAGCTTCGTTGCGACTAAAGATTATGCTCGTTTACTAAAGAGGCTACCAGAGCTATTAAGAGATGACGGCGATATGCTGCTTTGCTTAAATGCACCAGAGCTGAGTATCGAATTCTTAATGGATCAGGTTAACGAATACAGCCCAAGCCTAGTGTTTTGTGAGCAATTAGAAAACCCTACTGTATTTGCAGATGTGGATCCTAACAAAGCTCTTAAGGTGCTTCGATATCGAAAGCATTGCTAGTTAGTCAAAGTCAGCTTTTTGAAGGCCAAACATGATGTTTGGCCTTTTTTATGGCTTAACTATTTGGTTTAACTATGTCGCTCTACTCTTATGCATTGATTGATGAGTTCATTTTAGAGATGACTTTTGATTTTAGAGGGAGAGTAGAGGCGAGTTTAGGGGAAAACGAGAGGTCTTAAGCAACATCATCGTATCTTGTAGGTATATTATTTCGTCGTTAAAAACTCCCTGTTAATCACTTTTTTGAATTAAAAACTGAAAGTCTTACACCTGGGTTTCCGGCTTTTGTGGTTTTTCACTGCTTTTTTGTGAGTTTTAGCTGTTTTTTGTATCTCATTCTGAAAGTTTTTTGTAAGTCAGGTGGCAAAGCTGTTATACTCGCCGTTAAAGACAATGCATAATTGGCATGTTTTTAAAAAAGGCGAAATGTCACACGATTGATGACATGCTTTTGTACCCTACACCTTAATCAAAGATCCGGAGTCGTTATGGAAATTCAGGAATATGAAGGCGCATATTACCAACTACAAGATGAGATGTTAGAGTCTCTACCAGTTGAAATGGATGAAGAAGCGTTTTTAGATTAAGGAAAATCGCTTAAAGTCAGCAGTAGATGCTGGTTTTAATACTAAAATAGCAACCACTCGGTTGCTATTTTTTGTTGTCTACTTATGCACATAGACTTCTGTCGCTAGTATCTCATTAGCTACTCATGTCAGTAGGGAGTTTTCGTGACGTTAAGCTAGTGGGCTTAAAGATAAAATCTGCGCTCACAGATAAGGAGCGACTAACCATTCACCTGACGCTTCTCAGGCATGATCTCAATTATTATCCAGTTTCCATTCTGCTTGTGTAATCGTAGGGTACGGTCATCTATCCAATCTTGCCCACCGCGTTTTCCCTTAATTTTGACTATAACGGTTACGTCATCGGTAAACTTACGAAAGAAATCGATATCAACGTCATCAACTTCAAGCTCAACATCAGTCATCGACAGGTTCAATACATATCGCTGTACCGATGAGGCAATATAATAGTGGCCTAAGATCTCCTTGAGTGAGTCATTGACATACAGCTTGGCTTTTTCGACATCCTTATCAACGTAAATTGCGTTTAAAAACCCTAGAGAGGTTAACTCTGGAGTACGAAGGGAAGCCTTATCTGAACGGTGAATATCATCGCTATGGGGCTCTGAGGGGCTACAAGCGGCTAGGCTTAAGAGGGCTGCTGCAAAAAGTACAGATTTAATCATAATATCGAAGATAATGAATTTTGTGCAGTATTACGATTCCTGTGCATTAACGCAAGATTTTCATTTTGATCGGCCGAAAAGCTTGACCTAGCGAAAGATCTAAGGCATATCTGTATGAATAACTTATTTAGGTTATCCACAGAATCTGTGGACAAGTATGTTGACGACTATTTTTAACTTATGTAAGTCTCTAAAATATAAGTAGTAAATTGGCTGGTCATTTTTTGTCACATTCATGCGTGATAGTGTTTTCTTTCAAATTTATCCCCTGGTTCCCTTCAGTATGATGCACGGTAAAGATCCTGCGATCGTTTTCTGTTTACTCAATGTTTCGTGGCACTGAGTGTTAAAAATGATAGGTTTAATTGCATAAACCTAGTTCCTTAGTTCCTTAACTTCTTAAGTCCAGCTTATGTTGTGGCTACAAGTAAAGGGGCTAATTATGATTACCTGTATTTAGATTTAGCGCAATTGAAGGCAAAGACAGGTAAAGAAGCTGAGTTATTCGACGTATTAAAAGTGCTAGAGCCTGATTCATATTGAGAAGAGGACTGAATTTTATAGATGCTGACTCGCTAAATTGATCACCCTAATGCGACACGCAACGAATACGCAATTGTGATTAATGAAATCAGGCAAAGTACAGCAGCTTTGGCTGCGCACGTTACTCTCTGACAGATTTAAGTTTTTTGAAATCCAGTGTAAGTTGAAACTGGCTTGGAAGATGCGATTGTCACAGCGTATATCGATGAAGGGGAAATTTACACTATCCTGTCTAAGAGCATCATATTTACGAACATTATATCTAGGACTATCCTATCTAGGGCTATCTTATTTCACAAGAAGCCCGTTAATACTTATAACCGAACGACTATTTTAATGGAGCAACAATGTACAAGGAATTACTATTCGCCCTTTTCGTGCTTGCGACGATTGGCTGTCAGACCACAGAAAAAACGGTTAATGTTGATAATTATCTCAATTTGACTACTGAAGATAAGAAAGATGCATTAAAGCAATACTGGACGATAACGAAAAGGGTAGAGCCTCAATATCCGATTCAGGCTGCGATTGATCGTCTATCGGGTTGTGTTGAGCTTCTCTTCGGTATTAATGAGCTAGGAAGAGTGAGCGGCTATCAGGTGAAGAACTCTTATCCAGAAGGTGTGTTTGATCAATATGCTGCAGCATCGCTTACACAGTGGCATTGGCAGTCGACACCGGAAAATACAGCAAAGCAGCCAGTATTATCGACGATAAAATTGCAATTTATGGTTGAAAACGCAAGAAATCAAGATGTTGCAGTAAAGCAATGTGAATACGAGCACATGTAGCTAAGCGAAAATTAGTTGAAGCTTGAAGTGACGTGAAGAGACTTTATGCTCTGATAAATAGATACAAAAAAGCCTGCATCAGCAGGCTTTTTAATGGAGTTAGCTAAGCAGCTAATTAGGCTTGTTCGTTTTGAGCCGCTTGAATCGCTGTTAGAGCGATGGTGTAAACGATATCGTCTACTAGCGCGCCGCGTGATAGGTCGTTCACTGGCTTACGCATACCTTGAAGCATTGGACCAATAGAGATCAAGTCAGCACTACGTTGTACCGCTTTGTATGTTGTATTACCCGTGTTTAGATCTGGGAATACGAATACAGTTGCTTGACCAGCAACAGGGCTGTTAGGCGCTTTAGAGCGAGCAACGTTAGGCATCACTGCCGCATCGTACTGTAGTGGACCGTCGATCATTAGATCTGGACGTCTTTCTTGAGCAATACGAGTCGCTTCACGTACTTTATCAACGTCTGAACCTGTACCTGAACTACCAGTAGAGTAACTGATCATTGCAACGCGTGGCTCAATACCAAATGCAATTGCTGATTCTGCAGATTGAATCGCGATATCTGCTAACTGCTCAGCGCTTGGATCTGGGTTAATCGCACAGTCACCGTAGATGTATACTTGATCAGGCATAAGCATGAAGAAGATTGAAGATACTAGGTTTGAGCCAGGCGCAGTTTTGATCAACTGTAGTGGTGGACGAATTGTGTTCGCTGTGGTGTTAACCGCACCCGATACAATACCGTCTACTTCGCCTTGAGCAAGCATCATAGTACCTAGTACCATGTTGTCTTCTAATTGCTCTTTAGCAACAACTTCAGTTAGGCCTTTGCCACGACGTAGTTCAACCATTGCTTCAACATAACGGCTACGTGATGTTTCAGGATCAACGATTTCTACGCCGTCACCTAATACAACGCCTTGCTGGCTAGCAATACGTTCGATCTCTTCACGGTTACCTAGAAGTACACAGCGAGCGATACCACGTTCAGCACAAATAGCTGCAGCTTCGATTGTTCTAGGCTCATCGCCTTCTGGTAGTACAACAGTCTTACGCGCTGCACGAGCAAGTTCAGTTAGCTTGTAACGGAATGCTGGTGGCGATAAACGGTGCTCACGTGGAGAGTTCTTAGTGATGCTCTCAACCCAGTTTTGGTCGATGTGGCTTGCAACGTATTCTTGAACTTGTTCAATACGTACCGCGTCATCTACAGGCACTTCGTGGTCGAAACGCTGGATGTTTAGGGCTGTTTGCCAAGTGTTAGTATCGATTAAGAATACTGGTAAGCCTGTTTCAAAAGCTTGTTCACAAAGCTCCATGATCTGTGGCTCTGGCTCATAACCGCCAGTGAGTAGTAGTGCGCCAACTTTTACGCCGTTCATAGATGCAAGACATGCAGATACGATAACGTCTGAGCGGTCGCCTGAAGTCACAAGTAGTGAGTCAGTTTTAATATGAGTAACCATATTCGGGATGCTACGTGCACAGAAAGTCACTTTACGCATACGGCGAGTATTCATCTCACCAGCGTTAATGATTTTAGCGCTTAAGTGCTTAGCAAGATCTGATGCACGTGGGGCAACAAGATCTAGGTTGTAAGGCACGCTACCTAAAATACGTAGTGGGCTCTTACCTGGAAGCTGGAACATGCTCGCCGAATCTGGACGAGGCATTTCGTCGTGATCAAACACTTCAGATAGATCTGGACGTGCGCGACCTTCGTCATCAACTGGCGCGCCAATCTTGTTGATAATGGCACCAATTAGACGTTTGTTTTCGCTGCCACCCCAAGAGTTATGTGAAATTTCTAGACGGTTCATTAATGCTGTTGGGCTTTCGTTACCTGGTGTGGCAACAAAAATGATATCAGCATCAAGTGCTTTAGCGATAGCATGGTTAACGTCGCTAGAGAAAGGATGATTACGAGTCTGTACCAAACCTTCAACGATCAAGGTTTCTGTATCATCAGCGCATTCTGTTGCACGAGCAATGATCTGCTCCATCAACACGTCAGTTTGGTCTGCACGAATTAGCTTTTCTGCATGATCCATCTCGAATGGCTCGAGTGGATTAACGGTTGGAGACTTGCTCAAAATTGTCGTAGAGCGCTCTGGACCGTGGTCGTTTGGACGTTGTTGGGCGATTGGCTTGAAAAAGCGTACTTTAACGCCGTGGCGTTCAAGTGCGCGAACCATACCTAGGCTGATGGAAGTTAAACCAACGCCGGTACCCACTGGAATGAGCATGATGTTACGAGACATATTGACCTCTTGAAACTCGGTGATGTCATACAAAGTATGACTAAAATCTTTACTGCGCTAACTGCAGCTAATACTATGTATTAGCTGCATTTTCTTGCTTAATTACTTGATTAGCTCGATTGCGTCTTGCGCAATAACCCACTCTTCATTAGTAGGGATAACCATAGCAACAGTACCTTCATCAGTAGTGATTTGGCCACCGTTACCAAAGCGAGCTGCAGCGTTACGCTCTTTATCAACGTTGAAGTTGAAGATCGCTAGAGAGTTAAGAACTTTCTCACGGATTAGGTCAGAGTTTTCACCGATACCACCAGTGAACACTACTGCGTCTAGACGCTCTAATGGCACTGTGTAAGAAGCGATGTACTTAGCTAGACGGTAGCAGAAGATTTCTAGTGCTAGCGTTGCACCTTTATGACCTTGCTCGAAACCTTCTTCGATGCCACGGCAATCGTTAGTTAGTTCAGAAATACCTAGCAGACCACTTTGCTTGTTAAGTACAGACTCAACTTCGTCTAGTGTGTAACCTAAACGGTTAACTAGGTGGAAGATAACTGAAGGATCAACGTCACCACAACGTGTACCCATTACCAAACCTTCTAGTGGCGTTAGACCCATAGAAGTATCAACACTCTTACCGCCTTTAATAGCAGTAACAGATGCGCCGTTACCTAGGTGAGCACAAATGATGTTTGTGTCAGCTTCGTCTTTACCTAGTGCAGCAGCAGCTTCGCGGCTGATGAATAGGTGACTAGTACCGTGCATGCCGTAGCGACGGATAGCGTTTTCACGGTATAGCTTGTATGGAAGCGCGTAGATGTATGCTTTTTCAGGCATAGTCTGGTGGAAAGCAGTATCAAACACAGCTACTTGTGGTAGTGCTGGGAATGATGCTTGTGCAGCACGAATACCGATAAGGTGAGCAGGGTTGTGAAGTGGTGCTAGAGTTGCACAATCTTCAATACCTTGGATAACTGATTCGTCAATAATTACTGAGCGAGTGAATTTCTCACCGCCGTGTACAACACGGTGACCAATTGCTTGGATCTCAGCTGCGATTTCTGGGTAAGCACCTAGAATGTCGTTAACAATGTATTCAACCGCTTCTCTGTGAGCAGTGAAAGCACCTAGGCTAGCTTCACTCTTTTGGCCGTTAACTTTCCACTTGATTCTAGAATCTTCTAGACCAAAACACTCAGCTAGACCTGAAATTTGGTCATCGCCAGTAAGTGCATCAATAACTGCAAACTTTAGAGATGAACTACCACAGTTAAGCACCAATACTAGTTTGTTTGACATGTTTAAACCTTTCGCAATAAATGGTGAAGTCGTTTGACTCACCGAATAACAAAACTTCATATGGCAACTATAGCCGAAGTCGTAAAGTATGCTCTTTAAAGGAGCAACATTTGTTTCTTACTCGCGCTAGCCCTTGGGGCAGGCAGAGTGTTTATGCTAAAGTTAGGCTGTATTATTATTTATAGGTGCCATCTTTGAGCATTCAAGTTCTCAAAACCTTGGGCGAAGGTCGTCGCTATATGAAGACCTGGCCTATGGTTCGACAACTCAGTTATTACTTTCCTGAGTATCGCGTTATGCGAGCCACTAAACTTGCGCTACCGTTAATGCCATTTTTGGCTTTATTAGCGGCAGCAAGCCAGTTATACCTACACGGTTGGAGTTATTTACCCCAAGCGATAACTATCGCACTGTTCTTTATCAGTTTGCCTATACAAGGCTTACTTTGGTTAGGTTGGCGTTCTCGCCACCCTTTACCGTTATCTTTACTCGACTGGGGTAACCAGTTATCGACTAAGTTAATGCAAATGGGGATTAACTGTCGGCCGCTTGGTGCTAAAGCGTGTTATTTCGATATGGCGCTAATTTTAAAGGCCGCCTTCGAACGCTTAGATGCCAGCTATTGGGAAGAGCTCTAGCTGATTGTTATAATATTTAACGCGGTTAATAAACCGCGTTCATTCCCATATCGGTAAAGACTTTCTTAATCTGTTCCATGGTTTCTGTGCTTGGCGGAGAGATATTATTAAGCTCATAATCCACACCCATGGCTTCCCATTTATGCTTGCCTAGCTCGTGGTAAGGGAGTAACTCGATCTTTTCCACGTTAGTCATAGGCTTAATAAATTCAGCTAAGGCTTGTGCCGATGGGATATCGTCGGTGTAACCACCAACAACCACATATCTAATCCATGTTTTTTGCCCACGCTTGTGTAAGTATTCAGCAAACTGTAGCGTGCGCTGGTTGCTGACATTCGTCAGATCGATATGTTTTGCATCATCAATCTGTTTAATATCTAGCATCACCAAATCTGTATTATCGAGTAATTCATCGATAATTGGTGTGTGTTTACGAACAAAGCCGTTGGTATCAAGACAGGTATGGATACCTTCTTTTTTGCAGGCTTTGAAAAGTTCAGCTACGAAATCAGCTTGTAAAATTGCTTCTCCGCCGCTTGCGGTCACACCACCGCCACTGGCTTCAAGAAAAGGTCGATAACTAATGATTTGACTCATTAAGTCATCGACTTTCATTTCTTTACCACCGTGTAAGTCCCAAGTGTCGCGGTTATGGCAGTATAGGCAGCGCATTAAGCAGCCTTGCATAAAGGTGATAAACCGAATGCCAGGACCATCTACTGTTCCAAAAGATTCTATTGAATGAATCCGACCGATAACTGCCATCTATACTCCTGTTTAGCTGATGCTCGCATACGCTAGCATCAGCTCAATCGACACTTAATTAAACTTACAGACCTTTAGTAAAGGTACGGGTAATAACGTCTTGCTGTTGCTCTGGTGTTAGCGAGTTAAAGCGTACTGCGTAACCAGAAACACGGATAGTTAACTGTGGGTACTTATCTGGGTTAACTACTGCATCTTCAAGCATTTCGCGGTTCATAACGTTAACGTTTAAGTGTTGACCACCTTCACGGTTATCGTTGTGAGCGAAGTAACCATCCATAAGTGCTGCAAGGTTAGTCTTACGTGCATCGTCATCTTTACCTAGTGCGTTAGGTACGATAGAGAATGTGTAAGAAATACCGTCTTGAGCATGAGCAAATGGTAGTTTAGCAACAGATGTTAAAGAAGCGATAGCGCCTTTTTCATCACGACCGTGCATTGGGTTAGCACCTGGAGCAAATGGTGCACCAGAGCGACGACCGTCAGGGGTGTTACCCGTCTTCTTACCGTAAACAACGTTAGAAGTAATAGTTAAAATAGACTGTGTTGGGATCGCGTTGCGGTACATCTTCATGCGACGGATCTTAGCCATGAAGCGCTCAACCAATTCAGTAGCGATATCATCAACACGTGGGTCGTTGTTACCGAACTTTGGATAATCGCCTTCGATGTCGAAGTCTACAGCAATGCCGTTTTCATCACGGATTGGCTTAACAGTTGCGTACTTAATCGCAGCTAGTGAGTCAGCAGTGATAGATAGACCTGCGATACCACACGCCATAGTACGACGTACGTCTCTGTCATGAAGAGCCATTAGAGCTGATTCATAAGAGTACTTGTCGTGCATGAAGTGGATAGCGTTTAGTGCAGACACATATTGTGTCGCTAACCAGTCCATCATAGTGTCTAAACGACCCATAACGTCATCAAAGTTCAATACTTCGTCTGTGATTGGAGCAGACTTAGGACCGATTTGAGCGTTAAGTTTTTCGTCAACACCACCGTTGATTGCGTAAAGCATAGTCTTAGCAAGGTTTGCACGCGCGCCGAAGAACTGCATGTGCTTACCAACAACCATTGGGCTTACACAACAAGCGATAGCGTAATCGTCAGATTCGAAATCTGGACGCATTAGGTCATCGTTTTCGTACTGGATAGAGCTAGTATCGATAGATACTTTAGACGCGTACTTCTTGAAGTTTAGCGGTAGTTGCTCTGACCATAGAACCGTGATGTTCGGCTCTGGGCTAGGACCCATGTTGTACAATGTGTGTAGGAAGCGGAAGCTAGACTTAGTAACAAGTGTACGACCGTCAAGACCCATACCAGCGATAGACTCAGTAGCCCAGATTGGGTCGCCAGAGAATAACTCATCGTATTCTGGAGTACGTAGGAAACGAACCATACGTAGCTTCATTACGAAGTGGTCAACCATTTCTTGAGCTTGTTGCTCAGTGATCACGCCATTCTTGATGTCGCGTTCAATGAAGATATCTAGGAAGCTAGAAGTACGACCTAAAGACATCGCCGCGCCGTTCTGGCTCTTAACAGCAGCTAGGTAGCCGAAGTAAGTCCACTGGATAGCTTCTTGAGCGTTAGTCGCAGGTAAAGAGATGTCGAAGCCGTAGCTTGCTGCCATCTTCTTCATTTGACCTAGTGCTTTGTGCTGCTCTGCAATTTCTTCACGAAGTTGCATAGTGTAAGACAAGTTTTCGCCAGTTTCGAAATCAGACTGAAGAGAAGTGAACTGAGCAAACTTGTCCGCCATTAGGAAATCGATACCGTATAGCGCGATACGACGGTAGTCACCAATGATACGACCACGGCCGTATGCATCTGGTAAACCAGTCAATACGCCTGACTTACGACAACGCATGATTTCTGGCGTATAGATGTCGAACACACCTTGGTTGTGTGTCTTACGTAGCTCTGAGTATACGTATTTAACGTCAGCGTCTAGTTCACGGCCGTATGCAGCGCAAGAACTTTCAACCATACGAATACCACCGTTTGGCAACATAGCGCGCTTAAGCGGTGCTTCTGTTTGCAAACCAACGATAGTTTCTAGATCTTTAGTAATGTAACCGGCTTCATGAGAAGTGATAGTAGATACACGTGAAGTATCAAAATCTACAGGAGCGTGAGTACGGTTCTCTTCCTTAATACCAACCATAACTTTGTCCCAAAGTTCGGTTGTTGCTTCAGTAGCACCAGCAAGGAAAGACTCATCGCCTTCATAAGGAGTGTAGTTAGCTTGAATAAAGTCACGCACATTGACTTCAGTTTTCCAATCGCCAGCGGTGAAACCTTCCCACGCGGCTGCAAACTGTTCAGTTTTTTCGGTCATCGTACAATTACCTTCTGTTTGAGATAAGGTTGTTGGGTATCGATATTGGCTCTAAATGAGGCGCGCGATACACCAATAGTAAATTCTTAAACACGTGATCTGTGAATTCACATATAACGCGTTTCGAAGTAATTTCACTTCGCAGTAATCTGTTCAGTTCAATTGTCTTGTATTCTCCAGCACTCATCTCTGGCTGAAGATTTAAATTGGTAAGACCAATTAACCATGATTATATTAGCATAACCTAGGAAGCACTGCACTCAAATCAGTCTTCATCTGGCTGAGAAATGCAAAAACTGTTACCGAGGTAGCACTTTTTGAACGATAGCCGCTTTATCCGTCTTAGCTTAATTGCTTGAGCTTAAAACTGGTCTGGTTTTCGCAAGATTCCCACAGCTTAGCTTTCAGGTCATTTTAAAATCGTTAGCAAGCCTTTGCTTTTATCGCTTTATGGTAATAAAAGCTACCGAGATTAGAGCCTAGTCAGTGGACAATACTATGACTGCGGTATGAATTATAGATTAAAAAATCGCCATGTTAAGTTTGTGGGTGATAGGCGAATTTTTTCTTGAACCGTAGCGAGATTGCGGTTGTTGCTTGCCTAAGTCATCTGTAGCGACAAAAGCCTGTGTAAGTTATTTTCGCGGTTTTCAGCGCAATAACTCTTAGCCTTCACTTTATAGGTTTTACTGTGCTCCCATGGTTACTTTTAGCTTGTTCAACTTTGCCTCTGCCATGGTGCAACTGTGTGCTTTGTTGTGCCATGTGGTTGCTTGTTGCTGCGCACTCTGAAGAGGGCTGGTATCTTTCATTTGGGACATTGGCAACAAGATATAATTGATACTGTTCTGCTGATAGTGATTAGTGCGTTAGCCTTTAATACGTATGCCTTAACGTATAAGTCTTGACGTAAAGTCGCGCCTGAATAGACATAGACAAGCTGAAAATGGGCTCATCGTCAATACAATTTATCTAGCATAAGCGATCTAAAACTGCCGATAAAGTTATCGCAATATTGCATATCTGAAACAGTTGAGTAAAGAGTGCCAATCATCGTTTCAGTTTGCTTGTTGCTATATCCATATTTCGCACGGTTCACTTGGGGTCTAGTGCAATAAAATCTTCTAGAATTAGATCTAGATTAAACTATGATCATATTTCACTATATTAGTAAGGCGTTTTTAATGCCTTTAGTTTACAGCTATGTTATCTTGTTTCACTTAAAGTGAAATTGGTATGACCAATTTACCTGTGGGTTTTAGGTTTATTAATACTCTTTGATTTTATTGAGCTGTTTTCTAAGCTTATTTTTACTGTAAGTGATTGATGATTACTGTTGTTGTGGAGAAAGTTTATGTTATTTGTATTCGGTTTTGACAGAAGTAGTGGCGCTAGGTGGACGAAATGACAGTGAGTAATCAACCTAGTAAAAGCACTCAAGCTGAAAGCTCACTTCCAGCGCCAGCTAAGTTGAGCCTAGTTCAACAAGCCGCGACCTATGGTACAGATAAAGTTGTTAAAGCAAAGAAACAATCTTTCGGGCTTGCTATTTTTGCGGGTGCTTTTATCGCATTGGCTTTTGTTTTTTACATTACCGTCACAACCGGTAGCCAAGGTTCTTGGGGACTGACTCGATTTATCGGCGGGCTCGCCTTCAGCTTAGGCCTTATTCTCGTGGTAGTTTGTGGTGGTGAGTTGTTTACCAGTACTGTGCTTAGTAGTGTGGCATGGGCTCAGAAAAAAGTGAGTACGCTTGCGGTAATGAAGTGCTGGGCACGTGTGTATGCTGGTAACTTTGTTGGTGCTATGTTGATGGTACTGCTTATCACTCTTGCTGGTATGTATCAACTTGATGGTGGACGTTGGGGCCTAAGTGCACTTAACATCGCTCAGCACAAATTGCACCACAGCTGGACCCAAGCCTTTGTGCTCGGTATTTTATGTAACATGATGGTGTGCCTTGGTGTATGGATGACATTTGCAACCAAAGATGTCCTGACTAAGGTTGTGCTACTGATGTTGCCTGTGGCTATGTTTGTGAGTAGCGGCTTTGAACACAGCATCGCCAATATGTTTATGGTGCCACTTGGGATCACTATCCATCAATTTGCGGATCCGGCCTGGTTTGAAGCCTTAAACATCAGTCGTGATAAGTTTGCGGATCTGACGGTGATGAACTTTGTTTTCAACAATCTGATCCCAGTTACTTTAGGTAACATAGTCGGTGGCGGCGTGTTTGTCGGCTTAGGTTATTGGATGATTGAGAACAGTGCTAATAGCTCTTCTGTCGAGTCTGCTCCAGCGCAAGTCGAGGCTAAGCAACTTAAGACTGGCAGCAAGACGAGTGCTGAAGGTTAAGCTTAACACTTGCAGTAGCCATAGCCTAAACGGTTCGATGATAAAAAGCAGTTCATTTAAATGAACTGCTTTTTTATTTGCTGCGACTCACAACTTTTTTAAATGCCATGTTTTGTATTTTGATGAGTAATTCTAGTGAGTTATAACAGCTGGTATTGACTAAGAAACAGGGCATATCTGACACCTTTTCGACTATAGGTTTACTCATTTTTTGTGATTTAACCGCATAACGTCTACTGGTGTCACCAGATAATATTGATTAAAATTAGCTGCTCAAACCTGCTTTACTGCGACGGCCTTTCATATATGAGTTTGCTGACCAAAATCTCATTAATACTTACTTTTAGCTACTTTTCCCTCTGGAGCTTTGGCCCCCTTTGGCTCGATGATCTGGGTAATTGGTTTGGCTTACCCCTGTGGTTTTGGTTTTCCTGTATCGGCGCGCCTATTTTATTGATAGTGAGTCTTAGCTTTTTGCTCACCAAAGTTGTAGAGAAAGACGATGACTAGCCTACTGCCTGTGTTAATTTATCTTGTTTTAAGCTTGGTCATCACTAGAGTGTGGAGTGCGCGTCAATCTAAGCAATCTCTGCAGCTGTGTGACGATAAAGCCAAGCGCTTCTTCATTGGTGGTGCATTTCTTAGTGGGCCATTATTGGCATTAACTTTGGTAGCCACCTACACCAGTGCGGGCTCGTTTATTGGTGGCCCTGGAGCGGCCTATAAATTCGGTTTGGGTTGGGTGTGGCTAGCCGTGATCCAGGTTCCTGTGGTTATTCTTACATTAGGTGTTTTAGGACCTAAGTTTCTCGCGCATAAAAAGCAGTACAGCACTATTATTGAATGGCTAGACCACCGTTTTCAAAACAACTGGCTAAGTGTTATTGCCATGCTGAGCTTGGTCGTTGGTTTTGTGGCGATGATCTCTGTGCAGTTTATTGGCGGCGCACGCCTACTCTCTGGCGTCACAGGGATCAGTTATGAATTAGGTTTAGGGATATTCGTACTCACGGTCTTAGCCTATACCTTAACTGGTGGTTTCAGGGCGGTAGTACTGACTGATGCTCTGCAGGGCATGGTGATGCTTTTGGGATTAATCATCCTATTACTTGTCATACTGACTCAACCAGAGCTAAGCGCTCAGCTCGCTCAGGAGACTGCTAAAACGCCACAGTTATTGAGCCCTCATGGTGTAGATGACTTTTTAGGTTGGCCTATGATGTTGTCGTTTTGGGTATTAATTTGTTTTGGCACCATGGGATTGCCGCATACGATTGTTAGACTGCTGGCGGTTAAAGATCGCCAGTCGTTAAAAAAAGGCATGCTTTGGGGCACAATAATCTGCTTTTTGATGACACTGCTTCCGCATTTGTGTGGTTTCTTAGGTCGGGCACTTTTTCCAGAACTAGCGGTACCGGATCAGATTATGCCGACCTTAATCGCTCAGCTTATGAGTCCATTTTGGGCAGGGATCTTGCTTGCCGCCCCCATCGCCGCTGTTATGTCATCGGTAGACTCTATGTTGTTGCAGTCGGCTGTGAGTATTGTTCGTGACGGAGTGGTGAAAGCTAAACCACAGATGGGAGCGACAATGCAGGTGCGTTTGACCCAAGTGGTGATGGTGATTATTACGGCATTAGCTTGCTTCTGGGCTGTAAAGCCACCGGATATGATAGTTTGGATTAACCTAGCAGCCTTTGGTGCACTGCAAGCGGTATTTCTATGGCCGATCATAGCAGGGCTATTTTGGCCAAGTGTTAATGGGAATACGGCCTTAGTCGCCATGTGCAGCGGAATGCTTAGCTACCTTGCTCTTCAGTTACAGACACCACTGATATTCAACGTACATCCAATTGTACCCGCATTGCTATTTTCGTTACTGATGTTGCTGGTAAGTCACTTTATTAGCAAATGCTTTGTTAAGGGCTCTGTCGCAACGGGTTAAAATTGATGGCTAGCCAAGGGCCTGCCATTGGTTTATATTTGCCGCCATATAATAATAAAATGGTGGCGAAATGAACCCAGTTAACTCTTCTAATACACTTGAGGATCAGCCAGTTACTGCTAGAGTAACTTGGAAAATGCCTGATACTTTAGTCATTATCTTCTTTGTCGCAATTGCGGCGGCCATTCTCACTTACTTTGTGCCTATTGGCTCGTTTCAAACCCAAGATGTGAGCTACGTTGTCGATGGCGTAGAAAAGAGCCGAAGTGTTATCGACCCAGATTCCTTTGCCTATGAAGTCGACGATGGGGGCAAGCCAGTCTTGCAGCCCGTTGCTCTGTTCGAAGGTCATGGGGGCGTTGGCTTCTTTAACTTTGCCTTTGAAGGACTGGTATCGGGTTCTAAATGGGGTAGTGCGATTGGCGTGATCATGTTCATGCTAGTCATTGGTGGCGCCTTTGGTATCGTGATGGCTACCGGCACTATAGATAACGGAATTTTAAAGCTTATCGATCGCACCCGTGGTAATGAAGCACTGTTTATTCCGGTTATTTTCACTCTATTCTCTCTAGGCGGGGCCGTATTTGGCATGGGAGAGGAGGCCATTGCTTTTGCCATTATCATCTGCCCGCTGATGATCCGCTTAGGTTACGATGGAATTACGACAGTGATGGTGACCTATGTGGCGACTCAGATTGGTTTTGCTTCATCTTGGATGAACCCCTTTAGTGTGGCCATTGCACAGGGGATTGCCGGAGTGCCAGTGCTTTCGGGTTCAGGCATGCGTTTTGTGATGTGGGCAGGTTTTACTTTGATGGGGCTTATCTTTACCATGCGTTATGCCGCTAAAGTTAAGGCAACTCCTACGCACTCTTTTAGTTATCAAAGTGACAACTACTTTAGGGACAATTTAAAAGACTCCAAGCTTGAAAGTCGTTTTAACTTCGGTGATATCTTAGTATTACTCACCATTTTCGCAACGGTTGCGTGGATCATCTGGGGCGTGATAGCTAAGGCCTGGTTTATCCCCGAGATAGCCAGTCAATTTTTCACCATGGGGATCATTGTCGGCATTATTGGCGTTGTTTTTAAGCTGAATAAAATGGACATTAATACCGTGGCGGTGAGCTTTAAGCAGGGCGCCGCGACAATGCTAGAACCTGCCGTGTTAGTCGGGTGTGCATCGGGGATTTTATTGTTACTTGGAGGCGGTGATGCGTCGACACCAAGTGTTCTTAATACCATATTGAGTAAGGCGGGGGAGTTTATCGGTCAGCTTCCAAGTGTGATGTCTGCCTGGTTTATGTTTGTATTTCAGTCTGTATTTAACTTCTTTGTGACTTCAGGCTCGGGACAGGCGGCACTTACCATGCCGTTAATGGCACCACTTGCCGATTTGGTTGGGGTGACCCGTCAGGTGGCGGTATTAGCATTCCAACTGGGTGATGGCTTTACTAACGTATTAGTACCGACTTCCGCTTCCTTGATGGCGACCTTGGGCGTGTGCCGCGTCGATTGGGGTCAGTGGCTTAAGTTTATTTGGCGCTTTATGTTGGCATTATTTACGGTTTCAAGTGCAATCGTGATTGGCGCGCACTATATGGGGTTTAGTTAGATAACAGCCTATAGCTAGGCGTAAGTGATTTAATTATTGAATATTAAATGAGATTGATAAAAAAAACGGCATCCTAGGATGCCGTTTTTAGTATCAGTAAAGCAATAAACAACTCTCGCTTAGAACTTCACTTCACCTTCAACAAACCACTCACGACCGCGTGCATTGTAAATACTACGTGGGTAGTGTGGCCATGATGTTGCTGTCGGATCGAAGTTAGGGCCGGCATCAAATAAGTTAACGATACCTGCTTTAACTTTGATTGAATCAGAGAAAGTGTAACCCGTTGTCAAATTCCACTTAGTTTGAGAGGCAACTTCATGATCTTCTTCGATAAATACTTCACCTGCAGCTTCAGCAGCTTCTTTGAACGACTTATATTGTGAGCCGTGCATACGCGCTGTGTGGTAAGCGCCAAGTGTCGCCTCGAAATCTTCAATGAAGTAACCCAGTACTAGGTTTGCTCGATATTGTGGCAAGCCACCGTTTTCAATATCATCTTCAATCGGATCGCTCTGTGTTAGCTGATACTCAGAGTTTAAGATATAGGTACCGCTAAAGTTAAGCTTTAGCTCACCAAAGCTATTTAGATCCCAGTCGTAACCAGCTGTTAAGTCAAAACCACGTACTTCTTGGTACGCTAGGTTTTGTGCTGTTGCATTGATATGAGTAATAGTACCTTTATCGTCACGGGTGATCATGTCTTCATACAACTCATATTCGCGAGCCGCTTGTGAAGCACTGATATCACTTACCATGTCGTCAAGTTTCCACTCCCAAAGGTCGAATGATGCGTTGAATGCATCGCCGCCCCATACTGCACCAATGTTCGCCGTGTAGCCCGTCTCAGCTTCTAAGTCTTGGTTCGCACCAGTAGTGGTATCGATATGAAGTTCATTACAGATAGCATTTAGGTTTTCATCTGGGTAACTGGTACCCGGTGTTCCGCCCATTGCTTGACACTGTTTAAAGTCAATTACGGTGTTAAAGCCATTGGTTGGATCACCATATACACGGTGCATATCAGGAGCACGGAATACTGAGCTCCAAGAACCACGAACAAGTAGCTCTCTTAATGGACGATACTCAACTGCGATCTGTGGTGAAAGGTTACCACCAAAGTTGTCGTAGTGGTCGTAACGAAGCGCCGCATCAATGGTTAAATCATCAAGTACAGGGACACTTAATTCGGCATAAGTTGCCCAGTTTTTACGCTCGCCTGCACCAGACGAACCACCTTTACCTAAGATGTTGCCGTTTTTAGATTCTGAGTCTGAGTCTGTAGAGTAGTCTTGGATGGTGTATTCTGCACCATATGCAAACATCACTTCGCCTGCGTCCATATCAAATAGGGCGCCAGTGATGTTAGCTTGAATGTTCTTTTGTGTAGATTGGGCACGCTCAAAAGAGCTATAAGAGGCTTTTTCGGCGTCTTCTGCTGACATGTTCTCTAATAAAGAGTTTCCATTCTCACCCGCCGTAATGTAGTTGAACATGCCAGCTACAGTCGCGTTGCCGTTACCAAATACATCAACACTAGTGCGACCGTAGTTAACCGATGCATCCCAGCTATATTCATCAGCGATCATGCCTTCAAGGCCAGCGGTGAAGAAGTAGTTGCGTGTCTTGGTTTCAGTTGTACGGTTACCTAATTCATGTAGACGACGTGCGTAATAATATGAACCATCTTCGGCATTGGCAAAGTCACCATTTAGTGCGGTTGACTTATCATCAAACACCTTGCTTAGGTAGTTATCTGCGCCAACTTGGCCATAACTAACTGTTAATTGATTGCCATCAACAGCAATGTCGTAATCATCGATTGCTGATGGCTCAATGTTAGTGACAGATTTTGCTTCTGCGAAGTCCAAACGACCCACAAAACTGACGTCATCAGCAAGTTCATAGTTGAAATTAGTTGAGCTGATAAAGCGTGTGCTTTCTGGTTGTAGATCACGCCATGCAGAGCGGTCAAAACCACAAATGCTACGAGCTGAATCCCATAAGAAGCCGCCGGCAGTACATTCTTCAGCTGTTAGTTGGCGTGCTCCATCACCTGTACCCGCGATTCTTGCACCGTATGAGCTGTATTGAGAGTAAGGGCTGTGAGGCACTTTGTCTGTATGTAGGCCAAAGTTCTCTCTGTCAGTCGCTTTTAATGACTCATTGTCAGTAAATTCGATAAAGCTAGAAACATTACCTTTATCAGAAGATGCACCTATCGATAGCGCGACACGATCGCTACCTCCGCCGCCATTGGTGGTATCACCGTGACGGTACTTAACCGCAACGCCTTCAAAGTCTTTTTTCAAGATGATATTGATTACGCCACCAACTGCGTCGGCACCATAAATTGCTGAGCCGCCTGATTGTAGGATCTCAATTCGTTGAACGGCTTCCATCGGTAGGTTTGCCGTATCAACAAAGTTATCAGTACCGCCAGCTGGTTTTGGGTATTGGTTTAATCTTTTACCATTGATCAGTGTCAATGTACGGTTTGCACCGGCGCCACGAAGGCTAATAGAAGAAGCTGCTGGCGTGAACCCATGAACCGATTGAGTGGTCATCGCACCTGTAGATGAAGTTAAGCTCTCTAAAGCGTCTTGAATACTTGTGAAGCCTTGATTAGCCATCTCATCAGCACTTAATACAGTAACAGGTGTTGCTGTTTCCATATCACTACGCTGAATACGAGAACCTGTCACCTGGATACGTTCTACATTTTCATCATCAACTGCCGCAAGAACTACTGGCGAGCTCAGTGCTGCTGATGCGGCACCTGTTGCTAACGCAAAGCGGACTGCTTTGGCCAATCTTGAGTTACCCTTCATATTGTTTACTCCCTTGGAACTTATGATAGTTATATGTTTTTTTTATATATTTTAATTAGTGTCTGCTTCTTAAGATGTTGCAAATATATTTAAAAAACAGTCTCCAAGACGGGATGTAAGCACAACTCAATAACTGGGGCAACATGCCATTTACAGGTGTCTTATTTGCCTGTCTTCATTGACTGGTACATCTTGTTAACGCTTTGAGTACTTACGTGCAACCTCGAGGCTTTTGGTGTGAACGCTTGTGCGTAAATGTTAGTTTAGGTGCTTGTTTTGTTTTGGCTGTGTTGCCGTTCGGTTTCGCGGATGGTGTTTGAGTGTTTGTTTTGTGGGGGTGTTCTAGGTGTAGATATTACTGGGTACGCTCTTTAGTAGGCAGTTGTATAAAAAACCTCAAATGTTAACTTGATCACACTTGAGGTTTGGAAAGTACTGATGAAGGGAAATGTTACGATTAGGTTTCTTGTATCAATTGCTCACAACTAAGCGGGTAAATTTACAATGCTTTTTATACTGCAGTCCGCCCAAGAATACTTGTCTTGTAGTGGATTAAGTATTTGAGCGAAACATAGATAACAACAAGTGTCGCTATGATTAACTCAACTTTTGCCGTGATCAGTAGGTCAAAAGATAAGGTACTCGTACCGTATGTAGCGACAAGCCAGTGTACAGTCTTAAACAAAGCGGTAGCACCGATAACCATTGGGAAGGTGAAAGCCGCATAGCCAGGTGAAAATGGTAGTCTGAGTAAGTGAAAGAAAGCGAGATATATCACGCTCGTCATCAAGAGGGCTAGGGTCAGTAACACCCCAACGACAATAATTGATGGCTCGTTGGATATGGTTAGGTATCCAGCTAATGATAAGCTCGCTGGCGCAGCTAGAATTGCGATAGTCGGTTTAGCGGCATCGGCAATTGGCTCACAGAAAATCAATCGATAAAGCATAACGGGCAGCATCACTAGGTAACTCACCATACCAAAAGTAAGAATGCCATCGGCTAGCCATTGATATTGCATTTCAGAACCGTGAGGGAAAGATACGGCCGCAACGATGATCCCAATAGGGGGGACGAACCAACTTGGCACCATGTGGTCAAGTTTAAAATCGATGGCTCGGTAGTAGACAAACATACTTAAAAACACAATATGAATGGCGATAGCTACTAGCCATAGCGCCACGCCTACAGCATGATTAAATTGCCCTAGCGCTGCTGATACCACCATTAGTCCCATTGCGAAGGTGGGAATAACGCTACCGACGACCGGATGAGTGAGTTCTTCAATAAGTACTCTTGGGTGAAGCACAAATTTGGCCACTAACATAAGTAACAGCACTGCGGCAATTGAAGCACCGATTAGTTGCCCATTACCACCTAAGTTAGGCACCATACTTTCCCAAGCCCAGCCTAAGCTACCGATAGCTAAAGCCAATCCGGCCATAGGGCTTGGTAGGCGTGACACTCTGTGTCTTAGTTTATTGTTAGTTGTCATTGTGCTTCCTCAATTCAATCTTTATGCAGCTATGATAATCGGGTTGCTAGATAATAAAAATTGAAGTTAGGTTAACCTTTCGTTCAATTTAATTGAATCTTGGTTCTTAAGCTTCAAATCCCAAGCCTTAAATCTAAAGTCTGAGCTTTAGATTTAAGATTGAGACTCAAGCTTTAGATACAAGTTTGAAATTAAGGCTTGAGCTTACAGCGCAGCAAGGTATGTCCAAGGCCGATATTGTCGATATCTTCATCGACGAATAGACCTGCTTGGCTGATTAATTTTAGCAAGGTCTTACTGTGATACATACGGCTGTTGCCATTGGCGATGGCGGTAAAATAGAGCGAGGTCGCGTTAACGCAATAGGCGCCAGCCTCAAACGGTTGACGGTCCCAAAAAGTTTCTAAGATACAAAGCTCACTACCAGCGCTCATAACTGCTGCCGCGCGTTTTAAAATGCTAAGGATTTCAGACTCTGAGAAACAATCTAAGAACTGGCTCATCCAGTAAAGATCGCCATTTTCACAAAATGCCTTAGTTTCATCGAGCAGATCGGTGACGAATGGTTTTACCCTTTCAGAGACTCCTGCTTGCTGAGCATTTTCCATGGCAACTTTTAGTTGTCCAGGCAGATCCATGATGGTCACTTGAACTTGGCTGTCGAAGCCTGTGCAGGCGAGGGCCCATTTACCTGTATTGCCACCCACATCGACAATCTGTTTAGGTTTAGATTGAAAGATAAGTGGCAGTAAAGACTCAAATGCATGATCTGAGTAGTAATGATCGAATTCAAACCAGCTCTTTTTTATCTCATCGGGTAGCTGACTCAATCCTGGGTAAATAGTCTGCCAATCACCAAGACTGGCTAATCCTTTTGGTTTACCTTCGATAAGCGATGATTCTAACTCAAATAGGCCCTGGTAACAGACATCGTGGGTGAAATTAAGGTTGGTCTTTGCCATATCATCATGTAGCAAGAAGTGGCCAATCTTATCGAGCACGTATTTCTCATCATTGAGATAAAGCAATCCCATGCTGAGACCCATATCTACAAGTACACCTACTGCATATTCAGATAGCTTAGATTGTTGTGCTAATTGGCTTAGGCTGCTGCCTGCGTTACCACTGTCAGAGATAAATTGTAGTACGTTAAATTTTAATAAGCAGCGAGCCACCTGAAAACTTATGGGAGCAAAAGCGATTTTTTGTGCTTCAAATTTTGCGTCAAATGCACTAATTGAAAGGGGGGAGCGATAAAAAGACATAAGTTAAACCAAGGTAAGCTTAGAGAGTATTAGTGGAGGTAAATTTTACATGTTACAGTTTGTTAATTGTTTGAACTTGATCCGACTTCACGCGGTTAAATGTGGCTTTAACTGCCCATAAGTGGGTTTAGAGCATTTTGCAGCATATTTATTAGTCGAAAGGGAAGCGTTATGTTTGTACCTATGACCTATGTCGGACGCCAGTCAAACCGTAGCGATGGTCAAGCGCGGCGTATTGAAATATTAGAGGCGACGTTACGTTTAATCGTGAAAGAGGGGATCCGTGGGGTTCGTCATCGCGCTGTCGCCACCGAAGCTAATGTCCCTTTGTCGTCAACAACTTACTACTTTAATGATATTAAAGATCTTATCAGTGACTCATTAACTTACTTTGCAGAAAAGACGCTGTGGATGAATAAAACGTTAGAGCAGAAGAGTTACGCCTTGGTCGAGAGTGTGAGGCTGAAACAACAAACGGCCGATGAGTCGCAGATGAAGGCATTTATTATCGATAATCTCAGTCAATTTATCTGTGAACATATTAAAGAGCAGTTAGCGCATCGGGACGATAGGCTCCTTGAGGTAGCGTTTCATGAAGAGGCGTTACGTAATCCGCAACTGGCAGCGGCAATCACCGCATTAGATGAGATCTTTCTAGATAGCATTAAACTGTTTTTTGTTGGCATGGGATCCGGTTCGGCTAATGCAGATGCACATCAAGTGTTAGCTATCATTAAACTTCTCGAGTACCAGTATCTTATTCGAACAGATATTGATGATAACGCCTTGTTAGATATTGTCAGATCAACAGTCACTCATATTGTGATGGCAATAAAAAACCCAAGCTAAGGCTTGGGTTTTATTTAACGCGAGATTAATTTATTGAACGTTTTCTGCGTCGCTAAATTCACCTTGGAACAGTACAGAAGATAGGTAGCGCTCTGCAGCAGAAGGTAAAATTACGACTATGTTTTTGCCTTCAAATTCAGGCAAAGCAGCGATACGGTTAGCAGCTACAACAGCGGCGCCCGATGAAATACCCACAAGTATTCCTTCTTCTTTCATTAAGCGCTGAGCCATCTCGATAGACTCTTCGTTGGTGACAGCTTCAACACGATCGACAAGATTAAGATCTAAGTTGCCAGGAATAAAACCTGCGCCAATACCTTGAATTTTGTGAGGTCCAGGCTGAACCGTCTGACCCGCTAGCGTTTGCGCGATAACAGGTGAATCAGTAGGCTCAACCGCTACAGAAGTAATTGCTTTACCTTGAGTGTTCTTAATGTAACGGCTAACACCAGTAATGGTGCCACCAGTACCTACACCGGCAACAACAACATCGACGGTTCCGTCGGTATCATTCCAGATCTCTGGGCCCGTGGTTTTCTCGTGGATTTCAGGGTTAGCAGGATTGTTGAACTGCTGCAGTAACACGTACTTTTCAGGGTTAGACTGTCTGATCTCTTCAGCCTTATCAATTGCGCCCTTCATACCTTTAGCGCCATCGGTCAGTACAAGATTTGCACCAAGGGCTTTCAGTAACTTTCTACGCTCTAAACTCATGGTGTTCGGCATAGTTAGAGTTAACTTATAACCGCGAGCAGCGGCAACATAAGCGAGTGCGATACCCGTGTTACCCGATGTAGGCTCAATGAGCTCTTGCTCTAGAGTGAGAAGGCCTTTTTTCTCTGCGTCCCAAATCATATTGGCACCGATACGGCACTTAACGCTGAAGCTAGGGTTACGGGCTTCAACTTTTGCAAGCACTCTACCATTACTTACGCGGTTTAAGCGGACAAGAGGGGTGTTACCAATTGTTTGTGAATTATCTTCGAAAATTTTGCTCATGGGTTGCTTGCTCCTTTATATGCACAGCTAAATCATAATAGGCTTTGGCAGCAATAGAAGTGATAGTTTGTTCTTCGTTATTCTATTTAGTTATTAAAGCGTTTGCTGTTATTCATAAAGAGCGGAATAGCTGGGGATATGCCGTGTTAACATAATGTTACTTGAGGTGGCTGCCGCCATTTTAATTCTTATTCGAGTGAGTTTTAAGCGGGAAATGTAGATTAAAGAGGGAAATCGATGACTCAACAGCAGATCAGTAAACATGATGATCCTAAGACATGGGTAACGCCTTTTGCCTTCGATCTTGCGCCTCATATTCTTTATATGCCGTTAGCGAGTCCCCTCAAGCGCGGGTTAGCCATGTTGATTGACGGTCTCTTAGTCGCCGTACTTGCCGACAGTGCGGGATGGATCTTTATCTTATTGGTGCTCGGTACTCTTCTGATCCAAAAGCAGAGCAAAACAGTGGGTAAGTTGTTTAAGTGGGGGTTGTACTTGTTGATGCTAATCGGATTGATTTCTGCGCTAGTAAGCCACTTTTATGAGGTCGCGCCAGACTTACCTAAGCAAAGCAGTTACCCAAGTAATGACAGCAGTATAGCGCTGCCAGAAGATGGCAAAGGGGGATTGGCAACTCTGGCTGAAATAGCCAGTTATGTTCCCGCTGTCATTGTCGCGAGTCAATGTGAAGATTTTGCCTGTGCGAAAATTAATATCGCGAAGGTAAAGAGTGCATTATCTAACTCGAGTCTGAATGCAGAAAAGCAGGACAGTATTATTAATGATCTAGTCGCTGAATTACCCTTAACGGCAGCAGAAAAGCAGCGGCTATATGTCACTACTACAGAGGCGACGACTGAAGATTTCGCTAAAGCTGGGATAGAAGCGAGTGCGGTTCCAAACTCTGAACCTCTCAGGGACTCAAACAGGGAGACTAGCAGTCAGTTGCTTGACATAAACAGTGGCGAGCACGCAGATCCTGGGACTAGCCCAGTGGTTTCAGCATTAGAAATACGGATACAAGAACTTGAACAAATGGCTGCTAAGTTAGAGCAAGATATCGAACAGAAGAATGCCGCTAAAGAGGGAGAACTCTTTGCTAACAGCGAAGAGACGACTAGTCCGTTGGCATGGATAAACGGATTCCTTAACGACCTCGGGTTAGGTTTTGGTTGGGCGGCTTTCTATTTTACCGTGTTCACCGCATGGTTTGACGGTCAAACCTTAGGCAAGAAGTTGTTTGGGATCCGTGTCATTCAACTCGATGGCGTTAAAATTTCACTCTGGGCTGCATTTGGTCGCTATGGTGGTTATGCCGCCGGATTTACCACGGGCTTGTTAGGTTTCTTGCAGATTTATTGGGATGCCAATAGACAGGCTATTCAAGATAAGATCTCGGCAACCGTAGTGATAGATACTCGTAAGACAAAGCACCAGGCTGCCATGGAACATAGTGCTGTTGATAACATTCCCGAACACTTATCTATCGAAAATAGTGCAAATAGTTGACATTAGCTATACCGTTTTTAGTCCGTAAGTATTAAGCTTGCCTCGAATTAGAAGCGCCAAAACAATATGCGACGGGATAAATTTCCTACTTCAATATGCCAAATGAGCTTAATTATTGCAGGTTATTCACAACCTTGATTAACCGCGAAGTGAGTTTGCGAAGCTGTGTAGGAAAAAGGAGAAAAGTTTGCGGATTTTAGTGGTTGAAGATAGCCAAATGGTTTCGCGGGTGATGCGCCATTTGATTACTCAAGAGCTGAGTTGTGAGGTAGATGTTGCGCCAGATATGGCTAGCGCAAAAGCGTTGTTGGCCCAAAATGAGTATTTTGTCGCAATAACGGATCTGAACTTGCCAGATGCCCAAGAGGGCGAGATTGTTAAGTATGTACTGGCAAAGCAGATCCCTTGTATTGTGCTGACAGGAAGCTGGGATGCAGAGCAACGAGAGCGCCTTCTGCAGCTAGGGATCGTCGATTACGTCTTTAAAGAAAATCGCTTCAGCTATGAATATACCGCAAAGCTGGTTAAGCGTTTGAGCCGCAACCAAAGCGTCAAGGTGCTCGTTGCCGATGACTCCCTTGTTAGCCGCAAATTTATCCGCAGTTTATTAGAGCAGCATCTTTTTCAAGTGATCGAGGCTGACGATGGTATCTCGGCGCTAGAAACGCTTAACGATAATCCAGATATCAAGCTACTGATCACTGATTATAATATGCCTGGCCTTGATGGATTCGGGCTTATTATTAAAGTCCGTGAACAGTTCAGCCGTGAAGAGTTGGCGATTATCGGTTTATCGAGTGACAGTGATGAAAGCCTCTCTGCGCGTTTTATCAAAAATGGTGCCAATGATTTTCTACAAAAACCTTTTGTCCACGAAGAGTTTCACTGCCGTGTGTTAAACACCCTTGATGCATTGGATATGGTGACTCGGCTGTGGGAACAAGCAAACTTAGATTACCTGACCAATGTCTATAATCGTCGTTATTTCTTTAATTTATACGAAGAAAAGCTGACGGCAATTGCTCAGAAACAGGGGACATTGTCACTGGCATTATTGGATATCGACTTTTTCAAGAAAGTGAACGATACCTATGGCCATGATGTGGGCGATGAAGTCTTGGTTGAATTTTCTAATCGATTACAGCAATCATTCTCACAGCACTTTACCGTTGCACGTATAGGCGGTGAAGAGTTTGTAGTCGGATTTAAAGGCCTTAACGTCGAAAAGGCCTATGCGCTGCTTGATAGTTTTCGAATGCAGCTTCAAGCCAATCCCATTGAAACCTCTAAAGGTATGTTGCACATCAGCGTGAGTAGTGGTGTGGCCGAGTTTTCCCATACAGAGAATGTTGATGAGCTGCTTAATCGCGCCGATATCGGTTTATATGAAGCAAAATCGGCAGGACGAAATCTAGTTTGCATTGCAGAGAGTTAATGGTTTCTGTGGCAGATAAAGAACAAAAAGCAGCCAAATGGCTGCTTTTTCTTTATGGGATAATCAATGGCTAGCTAGATCAACCAGGCGTAGCTGACTTTCATAAAGTAAGTTTCTTCAGTCTTCATCAGAGAATCTATGGTGTCATCGGCTTTTATGCCGTCGGAGTAACCCAAATAAAATACGCTCTGTGGGTTGAGTTTATAGCCGTAGAGGATCTCATTGCCTAACTGTTGATAGTGCTCATTTGGCGTACTGTACTTATATAAGCTGGGATCGCGTTCGATATCTGTGTAGACACTCGAAATACGAATGAAGTTATGAATGTCGATATACCAGCTAAGACGCAGGTCACTTAAATTAGCGGTAAATAAACGGCCATCGTCCACGTCCATAGTGCGGTAAACATGAGACACATCGAGTGCGATAGAGTCGGTGACGTTCCAGTTGACGCCAGGGTTAAACATCACCTTAGTGCCTAGTTGATCATTAGCAAAGTCGATGTCATCGCCATAGTTGATATCCAGCTCTAAAAAAAGTGTGCGAGTGGGCTTAATATTGGAGTAGAGCCAGCCCATCGTTTCGGTGAACATCTGCGTGTTACCGTCAATGGCGAGTGAAGCGCCGTTATGACGTCTGCCAACTCGGTCACGATTAACCAAGCCAAAGGCGGTATAGCTTTGCCACTGGCCTTGAAATTCCATTTTCGCCTCGGCTTCTTGCTCTAATTTTTCACCGGCTTGGTTATGGCTAATATCCCAGTCGCCACGCAGCTCTACTTGGTTAAAGAATCCAGATTGTGGATACCAAGTATATCCGCCTCCAGCGACAAACTTTGTAAAATCTACGTTCTCTACGAAACCGAGATCGGCTCGAAAGTCTTCGCCAACAGATAGGTATTGAGCGAACATATCCCAGCTACGTGTCTCGTGTTGATATTTGAGCAAGTACATATCGTCACTGAAAGCGCCTTTTTTCTTTGTGCGGAGCACGCGCTCATTAATACCACAGTCAGCTAGATCACAGTTGTTTTGTGGCAGACAATCATCACTACTGCAAAACGCTTTATAAAGATCTATGGGGTATTCGGTATCCGATAACACGTACTGGACTGCGAAAGTATCATGTTCCGTCGGCTGGTATTTAGCATCTAGACTGGTGACGTAGTTATGGTAATCATCACTTTTCTTAGCCGTCACTAACGCGCCAATCGACAAAGGCTTGCCCAGATCTACCCGATAACGGCCTGCGAAGTTTTGACTCTTGTTATCGATACTGGCGATATCAGAACTTAAGTTGCCCGGAACTAAAAAGTTGGTGTTGGTGTCGTCAGTGATTAATGTCGCAAACGTATGGTCACCAACTTTACTGGTCAGTTTAAGGCCGTAATCAGGCGAGACAATATTACGGGTATGCAACAAATTCAGCTGAGTATCGAAGTAGTCTTTATTATCGAGGAAGAAGGCGCGCTTCTCTGGATAGAAAAGCGCGAAGGTCGAGTTAATATCTAACTGCCCAGCATCGGCCTCGACTTGAGAAAAGTCAGGATTAATCGTGGCGCTAAGTAAGGTACTGGGGGTGATCCCCCAGCGTACGTCTAAGCTCGGTTCGATGTTGTTTTCACTATCCCAATCACTGTCCTGTTTATGAGGGCGTTTGCTATTACGATTAACCACAAATGAGGGGGTAATTTGCAAGTCGTTTCCCTGTTCGATATTGGCAAGGCCTGTAGCGATACCTAACTGGCAGAGTTGACAGTTATTATCTCTATCTATTTGATGGCTTGAAATGCGGTGCTCTTCGTTTCTAGGATAGAAGCGAATGAACTCTATGCCCCATTTTTGCTCGCTCTTGGGAGCAAAGTTAAGCAGCCTTAAGGGCAGCTCTATTTCAACTTGGTAGCCAGAGTCGGTACGTTTGGCAGCGCTATACCAAATCCCATCCCAGGCATCGCTCTCACTACCTGTTAGCTCGTTTTCTATCGAGTCCATCTGTACACCATAGGCATTGACAAAGAACTGATAGGCTAATCTGGCATCATTAAAGGTATCGAGCTTGATACCAACAAGATCATCCCCCCATACGCTGTCTCGGTCGCTTAAGTTAGCGCGAATGTGTTCAGGGGTGGGATCTTGTGCACTAAAGGCCATAAATAGGCTCGATTCAGTGGCATAGATTTTCACCTCGGTTTGCACAGGGGCTGCGATGTTTTCGCCGGGGCGAGTCTCAAACTTTAAGTTTGTCGTCGCAGCCTGCTGCCATTGAGGCTCGTCAAACTCGCCATCGATTTGAACTGCACCTGCAACTGTTGGGATCTGAACATTGAATTGAGATGCTTGCCCAGCTTGGGTTGCACTCGAGCTAAAAGCACTAAAGAGGAGCGCTAAGGGGAAAAGGCATTTTGTTTTCATTTGTTATTATTGTTATTGCGTTGTTATTTATTGGGATTGTGCCAGATTTAGCCCTGAGTTTGGACCGTCATTGTCGGAGGATATTGTTACAAAGCTTGTCGTGGTGACCGTTTTGCGGCATTGCTTGGTTTGTAGAAAGGCTCGTACAGATACAAAAAAGCCATGTCGAGACATGGCTTGGTTATTTCGTCTAAATCGCTCTAAGCATTATTCTGGTGCTATCGAATCGTTCTTATAGGCCGTGCGGTATTTATCGACCCACATGGCAGTTGCGCCACAAATAGCCACAGGCATCACCACAAAGTTCACGATAGGGATCATAGAGAACAAGGTTACCGCAGCGCCAAAGCTAAAACTAGTGCCCTTAGTCTGATTGAGGGCAAACCTCATATCGGGGAAGGGCACCTTATGGTTATCAAATGGGTAATCACAATATTGAATGGCCATCATCCAAGCACTGAATAGGAACCATAAAACGGGCGCGACAGTTTGACCGACAAAAGGGATCCAAAACAGCAGCAAAAACACGATGGCGCGTGGCAGATAGTATTTAAGTTTTATCCACTCTCGTCCCATAATCCGCGGCAGATCCTTAATCAAATCGATACCGCCACCTGTGTTAAGCGCTTTACCAGTCAGTTGTTGCTCGACCTTTTCGGCTAGCAGGCCATTAAAAGGTGCGGCGAGCCAGTTCATTACCGAGCTAAAGACAAATGACAGTACGACCAGCAATGTGATGACAGCAAGTGGCCAGAGGATAAAGTTGAGCCAACTTAAATAATCAGGTAGTTGAGTCGATAACCAGTTAAACACGTTCTCTAATTGGCTAATGGCAAAATAGATCAGGCCAGAAAATAACAATAAATTGATTGCAAGCGGAATAAAGACGAATCTTCTCAGTCCTGGTTGTTTAATGAGGCTGAAACCATCGAAGAAATAATTAACACCGCTTTTTTTTTGTACGTGTTTGGTTTTATTCATAGAGATATTAGGTTGTTAAATTTACGCATTAGTACGATTGTGAGTCAGTCGGTATTTAATCACAAGTGAAAAGCGCTTAATGAGCGATAAAAAGCGTTACAAAATACAGTGAGCTTTGGTAAAGTTACCCTATATAAAATCCCTTCAAACTCAGTCGCTATTTACTTAGCGAGGAAATGACTAAACGGCACAATGAGACTTAAACAGATTAAACTTGCCGGATTCAAGTCATTCGTCGATCCAACTAAAATACCTTTACTTAATCCTTTGAGTGCCATTATTGGCCCTAACGGCTGCGGCAAATCGAATGTTATCGATGCGGTACGCTGGGTGTTAGGTGAAAGCTCGGCTAAACATCTACGTGGTGATTCCATGGCAGATGTCATTTTTAATGGCTCAACGGCCAGACGCCCGGTATCGGTGGCTAGTGTCGAGTTGTTATTTGATAACCAAGATGGTCGCTTAGCAGGGCAGTATTCCAGTTATCAAGAGATTGCCGTCAAACGTCAAGTCAGCCGCGATGGTGACTCAAGCTATTTTCTCAATAATCAAAAGTGTCGCCGTAAAGATATTACCGATCTCTTTATGGGCACGGGGCTTGGGCCTCGCAGTTACGCGATTATTGAGCAGGGTACGATTTCAAGATTAATCGAGTCTAAACCCCAAGAGCTACGCGTCTTTATTGAAGAGGCGGCAGGGATCTCTCGCTACAAAGAGCGTCGCCGCGAGACTGAAAACCGTATTCGACACACTCGGGAAAACTTAGCCAGACTCGGTGACATTCGTTCAGAATTAACCAAGCAACTAGAAAAGTTAGCCGAGCAGGCCGAAACGGCCAAAAAATATCGCGAGCTAAAGCAAGCTGAGCGTAAATACGATGCCGAGTTATCGGTATCGCGCTTCGATGAACTGCAGCAGCAAACGGCTAAACTAGACGAGCAGCTCAGTAAACTTGAACTGCAGCAAACAGAGCTTTTAGCCAAGAAGCAGACGCTTGAACTGAGCCTAACAGAACTTAATTTGAAGTTAAGCGAATTAGATACTCAAGAAGCGCATCAAGTAGAAGATTTCTATCTTACCAAGACGCATATTGCCAAACTTGAGCAATCACTTAAGCATCGCCAGCAACAAGATGAAAGCCTGACACAACGACTGCAGGAGCTTTCTGAGCAAGTCAGCGCCTACCGTGCCAGATTAGCCGAAGATCAAGGCAAGCAGACGTTGCTGACTCAGCAGCAAGCGCTAGCGCTACCCGATGCCACGCTTATACGTCAGCAGCTTGCAGATCATGATGCTGAGCTGGTATTGGCTAATGAGCAGCTTGACAGGGTTAGTGAGCAATTACATGACTTGAGCGAAGACTATAGTCAAGCGCACCATGCGTTTGAGATGAATCGTAATCAGCTTAGCCATAATGAGGCCGATATCGGCAACAAGCAAAGGCTGGTGGCTCGGTTAGAGGAGCAAGTGCTTACCACTTCGGCTGAGCTTGAAAAGATCAACGCTCAAGACTTTGCTACACAGGTAAGCGAATTAACTAGCGTTATCGAGCAAGAACAAGAAGTGCTCGATGAATTGGGCTTTCAGTTACAAAGCAAACAGCTAACTGAGCAAGATTTATCTGCCGAACAAGACCGCCTTAAGGTCAAACTCGCCGATGAGCAGGGCCGGCTGTCGGTTGTGACTCAGTTATTGCCAGCCGAAAAAGCGGGCGATAGTGAGGAGCTTTGGCAAGTCATCGAGGTGACACCGGGCTGGGAAGCTGCTGTTGATATGCTGCTATCAGGGCTGCTTAATACTCAGTTATTGGCTGGTGAGAGTGATGATAGCGACCCAGACCAATTAGGCTTTGAGATTGGTGTTACCGAATTAAGTGTCATTAAGGCGCCGGTGAACTTAGCGCCTTGGCTTGAACATGTGACTTGGCTTGTGAGCAAAGAGCAGGCTATCAGCCAAAGAACGTCACTAAAACAGGATGAACTGATTGCCACCGCCGATGGTTACCTTGTCGGTGTTGATTTTGTCATCGAGAAGACTCAGGCGGCAGGTTCTATTGTTGAGCTTAAAAATGAACAGATAGCCTTGCAAGAAAGTGTCGACCTCAATCAGTCGACTCTGGTGACATTGAGTGAGTCCTTGGCCGATGTAAAGCAGGCCATGGCCCCTCTTGTTAGCCATATTCAGCAAAAACAGCAGTTTATTCAAACCCAACAGATCCAACTTGCTGCACTGAGTTCTCAGCTGCGCTCACAGCAGCAGTCGGTGACACAAACCGCTTCTAGACTGGCTAAGGTTGAGCAGGAGCTGAGTGAAGCACAACAAGAGTTGCAGGCGTTGCTGCTTGGTGTTGAGCTTCGAGTGCAGCAGCAACAGCACTTGAGTGCTGCACTCGAAAAAGCACAAGTAGCTAAAACGGATGGGCAGGCACTAAAAGCCCAAGCCTTGGAAAAAGTCACTCGGCTGAAACCGTTGCGACAAGCGTTAGATGCCAAGGCGGCTCAGTCGGCTGCGAGTGAGCAGAGTTTGCACACACAGATGATGCTGATTGAGCAGCAGGTTAGTCAGCACCAGCAACGATTGTTAGAGCTAGAACAAAGCCAATCACTGCTAAAGCTGCAACTAGAGGCAAAAGATAACGCCTTGCAAGAGGGGGGATCACAACCTCTTAAAGATCAACTCGAACAAGCCCTGCAAGCACAACAGATTAAGCAAGATGCACTGACGGCCTTAAGGCTGCAACAAGCCGAGCTTCAGGAACTGTGCGATAGTGCAGGAACGAATAAAAAACAACAGCTTGCAAAGCTAGAAGACTTGACTCAATCTTCTGGCACGTTAAAGTTACGCCGTGAAGGCTTGAAAGGGCAAATTGACAGTCAACAGCGAGTGTTAATTGAACAAGGTGTTGATGTTAAACAGGTATTATCTTCATTAGATGGAAGTAAAACCTTGGTTTGGCGTCAAAAGGAGTTAGAGCGGTTACGGGCACAGATAGAACATTTAGGCGCAATCAACTTAGCGGCGATTGAAGAGTTTGATTTACAAAATCAACGCAAGTTATATTTAGACAGCCAAGATGAAGATCTTAATGCTGCACTAGCGAGCTTAGAAGAAGCGATTCGTAAGATTGATAAAGATACCAAGGTTCGTTTTAAAGATACATTTGATAAAGTGAATGCGGATCTCGGTGTGCTGTTTCCAAAGGTATTTGGCGGAGGTAGTGCATACCTCGCTTTGACCGATGATGACCTCTTAGAAACGGGAGTCAGCATCATGGCGAGACCTCCGGGCAAGAAGAATAGCACGATTCACCTTCTTTCTGGTGGAGAAAAGGCGCTAACCGCTTTATCATTAGTATTTGCAATTTTTAGATTAAATCCAGCACCTTTCTGTATGTTGGATGAAGTTGATGCGCCTTTGGATGATGCCAATGTCGAACGTTTTTGTCGTTTGGTAAAAGAGATGTCCCAAAGCGTACAATTTATATATATTAGTCACAACAAGATCACCATGGAATTGGCCGATCAACTTATTGGGGTGACAATGCATGAGCCCGGTGTTTCGCGCATTGTGGCTGTTGATATCGATGAAGCGGTGGCATTAGCCGACGCAGGATGAACATAAGAAATACAGGGTAACTGATGGAAAACTTTCAACTGGTATTGCTTCTTATAGGTGTAATAGCCATTATCGCCGTGCTTGTACACGGTTTTTGGTCCATTAGAAAACAGCAACCTAAGGGATTTAAGCAAAGCCCCATGGCAGATATAAGCCGTGAACGTCGTGATGCCGAAGGCTTCGATAACGATGGCATTGGTGCGGTGCGAGTTGTTAAAAATACCCAGGTGGATGACGAGTCGGAAACGGCCGATAATGAACAGCGTGAACCACTGGGGACTGAAGCGGTTGCTGATGCATTTGAATTAACAGGTACTCCGGCTACGAAAGTGAATAAGGCCCGCGTAGAGCCTTCTCTCACGTCTCAAGAGCCAGTATTGGCCGCTGAAATGCCTGTTCAAGAATCTTTGTTTGCCTCTGATGATGCTAATCTTGCCGCCCCTGTTATTACCGAGCAAGTTGTGAAAACAGAGCCACAGCCTCAGTTCCAAGCAGTCTCACAACCAATCTCACAACCAGAGTTACAGCCAGAGCCACAACCAGAGCAAGTAGAACTTAAGCCTGAGCCTGTTATTGAACCTGCGTCTAAGCAGGAACAGACTGAAGAGTTAGATGACCCTCGCGATGTATTAGTACTGCATGTAGTGGCGAAAGAGGGTGAAGAGCTTAGTGGAGCAGAGCTTCTACCTTGCTTGTTGACCTTAAACTTCAAGTTTGGCGAAATGAATATTTTCCATCGTCATGAAGATAATGCCGGCACAGGTAAGGTATTATTCTCTATGGCCAATATGGTAAAGCCTGGGATATTTGACCCAGACCATATGGAGCAGTTTAGCACCCAAGGTGTGGTGTTATTTATGACACTACCTTGTTATGGCGAAGCGTTAATGAACTTCTCTATCATGTTAAATTCTGCTCATCAGATCGCAGACGATTTAGGCGGTGTGGTACTCGATGGTGGCCGAGATGAATGGCTAGAGAGCACCAAGCAAAACTATATTCAACGGATCAGAGCTCAGGCCTGAGACGTTATATAGGTTTTTGAAACGTAAACAGATTTAAAAGGCCGCAGCAGCGGCCTTTGTTATTATTCGGATAATATCAATGCCAGCTATTCAAAACGAAATTGCTCAGCTAACTGCTGAACTCAATCAACATAACTATCGCTATTATGTCGATGATAGTCCTTCTATCCCCGATGCCGAGTACGACCGTTTATTGAATAGGCTTAAAGCCTTAGAGACAGAGCACCCAGAGTTTTGTAGACCAGACTCTCCGACTCAAAGAGTTGGAGGGGAGGCGTTAGCTAAGTTTCAGCAAATTAAGCACTTAAAGCCAATGCTGAGCCTAGATAACGTGTTTGATGAGCAAGAGTTTACTGCATTCAATCAGCGTATCGTCGAAAAAACCGGCAAAGACTTAAGCTACTGCTGTGAGCCTAAGCTTGATGGGCTTGCTGTAAGTATCGTCTATCGTGATGGTGTATTTGAGCGCGCTGCGACCCGTGGCGACGGCCAAACCGGCGAAGACATTACCGAGAACGTTCGCACCATTAAATCGATCCCGTTAAAGCTGCGTGGTGATAACTTCCCGCCATTGGTTGAGGTACGTGGTGAGGTGATCATGCCTCATAAAGCATTCGATGCCCTTAACGAACGTGCCCGCGCAAAAGGGGATAAGCTGTTTGTTAATCCACGTAATGCGGCCGCTGGAAGTTTGCGTCAGCTCGACAGTAAGATCACCGCCAGTCGCGCTCTTGGTTTCTATGCCTACGCCTTAGGTGTCGTCGAGCCTGAAACATGGGAGCTTGCCGATAGTCATTATGGTCAGCTTGAGCAGCTGCGTTCATGGGGCGTCCCAGTGAGCCAAGAGGTTAAAGTCTGTGAGTCGGTTACTGAGGTGATGGCCTATTACAATGACATTCAACAGCGCCGTAGCAGCCTAGAGTTTGAAATCGATGGCGTGGTGGTAAAGGTCAATCAAATCGCTCACCAGCTTAGTTTAGGTTTCGTGGCCAAGGCGCCGCGTTGGGCGACTGCGTTTAAGTTTCCGGCCCAAGAAGAGATGACCCTGTTAGAGGGGGTCGACTTTCAAGTGGGGCGCACAGGTGCCGTCACACCAGTGGCTAGGCTTAAGCCAGTGTTTGTTGGCGGGGTAACGGTATCGAATGCAACGCTACATAACGCCGATGAAATTGCACGTCTAGGCGTAAAGGTGGGTGACACCATCATTATCCGCCGCGCCGGCGATGTGATCCCACAGATTGTTGCTGTGGTGGCTGAAAAGCGCCCTGAGGATGCTAAAGACATTGTTTTCCCTGCACATTGCCCTGTTTGTGACAGTGAAGTTGAGCGCGTAGAAGGTGAAGCCGTTGCTCGTTGCACTGGCGGATTATTCTGTGAAGCCCAGCGTAAAGAAGCCATTAAGCATTTTGCCTCACGTAAGGCGCTGGATATCGATGGTATGGGTGACAAAGTTGTTGAGCAGCTTATCGATAAAGAGTTAGTCGAGAGTCCGGCGGATCTATTTAAACTCACCGCATCGGCCATGACCATGCTTGAGCGTATGGGAATGAAATCGGCAACTAAGTTAGTCGCGGCGATTGATGTGGCGAAGCAGACAACGTTCGCGCGCTTTCTTTATGCATTGGGTATTCGTGAAGTGGGTGAGGCAACGGCAGCTAATCTCGCGGCTTACTTTAAGACATTAGATGCGCTTAAGGCAGCCAGCGCAGAAGAGTTCATTAAAGTCGATGATGTCGGTACTATTGTGGCGGCGCATCTGGCACATTTCTTCGCTCAGCCGCATAACCTTGAGGTGATCGACAAGCTAATCGAAGCGGGGATCCATTGGCCTGCTATTGAAGAAGTTGCCGAAGAAGATCTGTCACTAAAAGGGCAGACTTGGGTATTAACAGGTACTTTGACCCAACTTAACCGCAACGATGCTAAGGCAAAATTGCAGGCGTTAGGGGCTAAAGTGGCTGGAAGTGTGTCGAAAAACACTGACTGCCTAGTCGCTGGCGCGGCTGCTGGGTCTAAATTGACTAAGGCACAAGAGCTTGGCGTCAAGGTTATCGATGAAGAAGCCTTGATTGCAATCCTCTCATAATGCTCGATTAGATAAAAAAGCTCCTTAGGGAGCTTTTTTAGTGAATGCTTGAAAATCTTCGGTTTGTCGCCATATCTAGTTTACCCCATTCGATAATAAAATCAGTTAATCAAAGGAAATGGTTTGAATTTTAGTCATATCACCTGGCTTGACGATAAAGGCCACGTTAAGCCACCATTAATGCTCTATCTGTTGCTGGTGTTTATCGCACGAGGTTGGTGTGTGTTTGTCGCCTCTTTAACTCAAGCCAGTGATAGAGCCGCCTTAGTTGAGCTGTTTTATCCACATAAGGGCGATTTCTTGATGGCTCTGGCGGCAGGCTTTGGCGCTGTGATTGTTTATGCTGCAGTGATTGCCGAAAGAAAACGCTCCCCTAATTGGGTTAGACCTGTCTTTCCCTATATGAAATGGCTACTAGTCATCCTATTGATCATAGATGGTGGCTTGCTGACTCAGCGCATTTTACACTCTTATTATATGTATAGCTGGAGCATAGGTTTAGATGCACTGGTACTATTTTGGAGTAGTTTATATTTGTATAAGTCGAAGCGCCTGAAGCTGTATTTTAGTGATTGGAAAGAAAACGACTGTAAGAAAGAAACTAAGGAAAAAGAGTAAAAAAAAGACGCTGCAAGCAGCGTCAAAAGAATCTTTAATTCAGAGAGTCACTCTGTATTGGTGATCCGTAGATTTACGATAAAAACCTTCTAAAGCTAAGTAATAATCATACTGCGATTAAGACTTGAACTTGTTAAAGGACAATTGACAGTATTGCTTCCTAAACATCATCTTCGGGGCGACCGATCTTAAGAAACAGTTTCAGTATATGTACATTGAATATTGTATGCAATTTAAAGTTTGGATTTTTTGCCTTTAAAAGAGACAAATAAAGAATATGTTATTCAAAATTGTCTATATTAAAATCACACTAACGCGTTTAATGGTTTGATTTTGCATTTAAGCGTGTCATTTTTCTCTCTTTTGTCATAAAGTTGACGCATCAGATTAGTTTAGTCACGTAATAAGGATATTTGCTGGACTACTGAGCCGTACATTCTTTTATTGGGCAGCAAGCGTCGCTAGAGCCTCTGACCCGAAGAGTGATCTTGTTAGACAAGAGCGTAGAACGCTCAATCCCCAATTTGACTAGCGATAAACGATAAGCTTAAAACTTAATGTTGGAGTGACATAGATGTCAAAGGCTGCACAATTGCAAATTCCTTTGTCAGAGTTGAAAGTGGGTATGACAGTGAAGTTACCACTTTCATGGACGGATCATCCTTTTCTATTTAATCAAATTGAAATAGAGAAAACGGCTCATATCGAGTTAATTAAAACATTAGATGTATCTTATGTTTATCTTATTTCTGGCTGCGAGCTGTTAACTGTACAGGCTGCGCCAAAAATCGAAGTGGCTCAACCATCTCCAGAGCAACTTGCTGCCGATTCTCAAGCCTTCGTTAGAAAATCTATTCGCCTAGGTCAACAAAGATTCACCAAGGGGGCTAGCGACTGCCGCTCGACATTTTCAAAGCTAGGACCCGATCCTCAAGGCGCATATCGCAGCGCAGCTACCTTAGTTGAAGAGTTGATGGATCACTTAAAGGAAACTGACTCTCCTCATTTAGCACTGGTTAACCCGGGTGAAGATATTTCTGTTAATCAGCACTGTGTGTCGATAGCTGTGTTATCCATGATGATAGGTCAGGCACTATCGATGAACCATTCACAGTTACGTGATATCGCCATGGGCGCATTGTTTCATGATATAGGTAAGCTGAAAGTGCCTGATGTGATCCGGCGTAAGAAGGGCGTGCTCACGGAGCATGAAATCAACTTTTTAAATATGCACCCAAAATATGGTTACGACATGCTAGATAAGTCGGGGCTGTTTCCAAGTGAGGTGCTAGATATTGTTTTACACCACCATGAGTGGGTAGATGGAAGTGGTTACCCTGATGGCCTTAAAGGCAAGCAGATCCCATTAACGACTCAGGTGGTCAGCTTAGTCAATGATTTCGACCGCATATTGAGAGCGGAAGAGGGGCGTTCACCCCAAGTGGCATTGGGTTACTTATTTAAAAATCGTACTGGAAAACACGATGCCCAGCTAATTTCTACCTTAGTTAAAGTTCTGGGGATCTACCCTCCAGGCACTCTAGTGCAGCTTAGTGATGGAGAAATTGCAAAAGTAATGCTAACCACTTCCCAAGTCCAAAAACCGGTGGTATGGAGTTGTTCCCTTGATGGGCTGAAGCCAAGGTTACGTTTTTTAGTTGAAGAGCCTCACGAGATCATAGGTGTGCTTAAGGTTGAGGAATTATCATCTTCTGCAGTTAAAACCCTCGAGGGCAACGCAAGAGTCAGTTTTTATTTTAGTAGTTTGTAGCCAAAGGCCTATTTAGCTAGAAAACTGAGTTTACTTCTGCGTACATGCACTTCACTATGCTGCCTATCTATATCAATAATTAACGAGCTAAAGAGTAAGAGCATGATTAAATCTGTCTGTATTGTTGGCTGTGGCTGGTTCGGTTTCCCCTTGGCTAAAGCGCTTGTTGAACGTGGTGTAAAAGTGTGTGGCAGTAAACGTGTTCAGTCTGAGTCGTTATTATTAAAAGAGCTAGGTATTGATGGGTTTAGGCTAGATTTAGATAATGATGCTCAGCTAATACAGGACAAGGCCGAGATAAACGAAGCCTTAGCAGCAGATTGTCTCGTGATTAATATTCCGCCTGGACTGAGAAAAGATCCTCAAGCCTACCTACAGCGACTGGCAAAATTTAAGCAGTTAATTACAGGTCATCGCTATAAGAAACTCATCTTTGTGAGTACCACAGGTGTTTATCCTCAATCGGATCAAATGCTTACTGAGCACGATGCGAGCGCTCACTCAGAGATAAGCGATAAGCTGTTACAGGCAGAAGCTATGTTTCAAAGTTTGGATAATAGCGTAATTGTTCGTTTCGCAGGTCTTGTCGGTCCGAAACGTCACCCTGGTCGCTTCCTTGCAGGGAAAACAGATCTTCCCAATGCAAGTGGTGCCGTAAATTTAGTTCACTTAAATGACTGCATCCTAGCGATTTCCGCGCTATTGTTTAATGAGACCTCGAACGGCATTTATAACCTCTGCGCACCTGTACACCCTACACGCCAAGCTTTTTATACCCAAGCCGCGATAGATTTAGGCTTATCTGCGCCACAATTTGTAGACGATGGCCTGATAACTGACAACAGCGCTGAAGGCTTGATAACTGAAAGCAGCGCTGAAGGCTCTGTTAATAACGTCGCACAGGTAAGCGGAAAGCAGATCAGCAGTGGCAGAATCTGCACTGAACTAAATTTTGAGTTTCAATTTAATGACCCTATGGATATGCTGTTAGCATGCTAACGGATTAAGCTCGTTTATTATTGCTGAATTAATCGAATGAATTAAAGGATCGATATGAAGTTTTTCACACAATCACTGAGTCGCACATTTATTGTTTTTGCCCTGTTATTAGCTCCTCTGCACAGTGCATGGGCGGTTCAATATAAAGAAGGTGTTGATTACGTCAAAATTGCAGGGATCCCTGAGAGTCATAAACCTGTGGTTCGAGAATTCTTCTCATATAATTGCGGCTTTTGCTATCGCCAAGATCCTTTTTTCGAGCAAACGGCGCATCTTTTAGAGGGCGATGTTCAGTTTGAGCGTACTCCAGTTGGTGCTGGGCGTTCCAGTTGGATTTTAAGTCAGGAAGCCTACTATCTTGCGCAAAAGTTTAATGTGACTAAGCAGGTTCACGGTAATATCTTTACCCGTATTCACGAAAAAGAGGGGGCCTTTACCCGTTCAGAACAGTTGAAGGACTTTTTTGTTAGCCAGGGGCTTAATGAGACTGATATTGAAGCGGCGATGAACTCGACCGATGCCAAACTGGCTTTGATGAACTACGACACTCAGGCTCAACTTGCCGAAATTCGAGGTGTTCCTGCGCTTGTGGTTAATGGCCAATATCTTATTAAGGAGCAGGGAAAGACACCGGAGGAGTTAGCCGAGCTTGTGCGTTATTTAAGTGCGCTCGAGGAGCCGAAGTAGTGACTATATGAGCTTTATATCAATGAAACTCATTTTAAAGCCCTGATAAGAGCGGCCTGAATTTTACAGATTAAGGTCAATTCTGCCTATTAATTAGCCCACTTAAACGTGGGCTTTTTGTTAGGCTTGGATTTAGCTATTTTATCCAGCCAATGCAATTTGCTCACACCTTCACTCGTTCTTACCTTCACATCCGGTCTCATTAACAGTCACAGGGAATACAGCAGATATAAGGCATTGATATACCATAAAGCAGGCCGTTGCGTTATATTGACTGCATTGGACTCACCACGGGTCTTATCGAAAGAGAATGCTATGCAACAAGATACTTTAAAAGAGCATATCCAGCTATGGTTATCCCGCACAGTTGGCAATGGCGCAGTCAATGAATTACTTGAATCTTCAATCGCCATGAGTTGTGATATCGGCAATATTAGGCCTGAAAACCAAGATCGAGTGGCATGCATACAGGTACAAGTAACGGCTTCAGACTCTTTCGTCATAGGAGTGTTATGTGACGGTATGGGAGGCATGGCGTCTGGTGCTAATTGTGCCAGTCTAGGTATCGCTTCATTTGTCGCTAGCTGCATCAACAATCAGCAACTGCCAGTGGCGGAGCGACTGTTAAACGCTGTAGAAGAGGCAAACATCGATGTTTACTCTTTATATGGTAGCAATGGAGGCGCAACCTTATCGGCTTTTCTCTACGATAGCGAAGGTCACTTTGAAGCTATCAATGTTGGCGACAGTCGTATATACGCAAATTTTGCTCACGGTATTAAGCAGTATTCTAAAGATGATACTTTTGCGGGGCAATCTGCCGATGCCGCGGGCGTGCATTTAAGTAAAGGCTTGTTGCAATATGTTGGAGTTGGACCCGATCTAAAAGTACAAATTGTCAGGATCCCAAAGTACCGCAATATCAAGCGGGTAATTCTGACGTCTGATGGTGCCCATTACATTGAAGCAAATACCTTTAAGCAAATACTCAATCAGAAGTTATCAGCATCTGAGCTTTGTAGCAGGCTAATTCAAGTGTCAAAGTGGTGTGGTGGCTATGACAATACCTCAGTGTTAATTGCTAATGATGTGCTTAACATTTTTACTCAGCCGGATAAAACGTCGTTACCAGCAGGAACGATTAAGCTTTGGGATCCGTTTGGTGAAATACAATTCATTGGTGCAATAGTGCCAACTGAAAATCACTAGAAACGGTTAATCCCCTATTGATTAGATGCAGTACGAGTAGCTTGTTAACTTGCGGTGGGGCTAATCTGATTTGTGTCTTTGGTGTATGTGCCTTCGGTGTGAATGTTCAATATGAAGTTATTGTTGAAGAAACTGTTGTTCCTAGGACTTTGGATTCTATTAAGTTTTACTCTTAGGGCTGATGCCGGTAATACTGCTGTCTACGGCTCTTTAATGCCTTTTGGACCATCGTTTATGGCTGGTGATTATATCAGCCACGGATTTTGGTCTAATGATGTTGAACTATATATGGTGCTGTATTGGTTATTTGGCTCAATCGCTTTTTTATTGAATCGGAAATTAATCGTTTTATATTTTTCAGTATTAATTTTTGCTCAAATCATTTTCATTGAAACGGTGAATGATGAATTATTAACAATGAGCAGTTATCTGTTACTTATTCCAATCGAGCTCTGCTATTTAATGGCATCATTCTTTTTACTAAAAAATCATCAGGATGATAGGTTAAAGGCTGTTGCGGCTTAAGTTTATCAAGGGGCGTCATACATCTCTTTATTAAATTTTTTACGAGTCAATTTTTGACTATCTTTACCGCATCGTAACAGCCTTGTTTATTAGCTAATCATAGGCATCTATAACCTGCAATTTACATCTGTCTAGCTAAATTTATTTCAAAGGTTCACGGTTAAAAGTGGTTCTTTGCTATTTTTGCTTACTACCTTGGTCTAAGGCTTTGTTTGAAAAACAGGTAGAGCTTACGTTAACGTTAATGTGTAACTGCCTGTTAATAAGGCGTTTTTGCGTTGACACTATTTAGGCTTACGTTGGCGTTAGACTAAGGTCGCGATTGTTGTTCCCTCTGCGCTTGTTAGATTAACTCATGACTTAATATAAAAATCAGCACATGGGAGTCACTATGAGTTTTGAAAGTAATGAGAAGGCAGAGGGATATTGGCGCGAGAATTTGCGTCTAGTACTTGGCTTATTAGCCATCTGGGCGGCAGTGTCATTTGGCTGCGGTATTTTATTAGTAGATGTGCTCAATGAAATCCATTTCATGGGGTTCAAGTTGGGATTCTGGTTTGCACAACAGGGTGCTATGTATGTTTTTGTGGCATTGATTTTTGTCTACGTCGCTAAAGCGAATGCATTAGATAAGAAATACGATGTTCACGAAGACTAAACCCAATCCATATTATAAGGAATCATGAGATGGACGTACAAACACTAACATATCTGATTGTCGGGTTTACGTTTGCCCTATATATCGGGATCGCGATCTGGTCTAGAGCCGGATCAACTAAAGAATTTTATGTTGCAGGTGGTGGTGTTCACCCTGTAATGAACGGCATGGCTACGGCAGCCGATTGGATGTCAGCGGCATCATTTATCTCGCTAGCGGGTATTGTGTCTTTCGTCGGTTACGACGGCTCGGTATATCTAATGGGTTGGACGGGGGGCTATGTACTATTAGCACTCTGTATGGCGCCATATTTACGGAAGTTCGGTAAGTTTACTGTACCTGATTTTATTGGTGATCGTTATTACTCTCAGGCTGCACGTACCGTCGCAGTCGTGTGTGCCATCTTTATCTGCTTTACCTATATCGCTGGTCAGATGCGTGGAGTGGGAGTGGTATTCTCACGCTTCCTCGAGGTTGAAGTTGAAACCGGTGTGTATATCGGTATGGCGGTTGTATTCTTCTACGCTGTTTTAGGCGGGATGAAAGGCATTACATACACTCAGGTAGCGCAATATTGTGTGCTTATTTTCGCCTTCATGGTGCCAGCTATCTTTATCTCTGTGATGATGACGGGTCATATCATTCCACAAATTGGTTTTGGTGCTGAGTTAGTCGATGCTGCGGGTAATGGAACTGGGGAATATCTGCTAGATAAACTCGATGGCCTTTCAAATGAGCTTGGATTCGCGCAATACACCGAAGGTTCTAAGAGCATGATTGATGTGTTCTTTATCACGGGGGCATTGATGTTTGGTACTGCGGGTCTGCCACACGTTATCGTGCGTTTCTTTACTGTACCTAAGGTGAAAGATGCACGTGTATCAGCGGGTTGGGCACTTGTCTTTATTGCTATCATGTACACAACTATTCCTGCGTTGTCTGCTTTCTCTCGTGTAAACATGATTGAAACTATTAATGGTCCGGAGTCTACAGGTGTCGCTTATGAAACTGCGCCAGACTGGATTAAAAACTGGGAAAAGACCGGTCTAATTTCCTGGGATGATAAGAACGACGACGGCAAAATTTACTATGCCAATGGCGCTGAAAATGAGATGAAGATTGACCGTGATATCATGGTGCTTGCTACACCAGAAATCGCCAACCTTCCAGCATGGGTTATCGCATTGGTTGCTGCGGGTGGTCTGGCCGCTGCGCTATCAACATCAGCGGGTCTATTGCTGGTGATTTCAACTTCGGTATCTCATGACCTATTGAAGAAAAACTTTATGCCGGATATCTCCGATAAGAAGGAGTTGATGTATGCTCGTATTGCGGCTGCACTCGGTATTGTGATGGCGGGTTACTTCGGTATCAATCCACCAGGATTTGTGGCGGCGGTAGTTGCGATTGCATTCGGTTTAGCGGCGTCGTCTCTGTTCCCTGCAATCATTATGGGTATTTTCTCTAAGACAGTGAACAAAGAAGGTGCCATCTCAGGCATGGTTACTGGTCTACTGTTCACTGCGGCTTATATTGTTTACTTCAAGTTTGTGAACCCAAGTGCTAACACTGCCGATAACTGGTTATTCGGTATTTCACCTGAAGGTATCGGTCTATTGGGGATGGTGGTTAACTTTGCTGTCGCCTTCGGTGTGAGTAAAGTGACTGCTGCTGTTCCTGCTGATGTTGTGGAGATGGTTGAGTCAATTCGTTTCCCTAAAGGGTCTGGCGAAGCACACGACCACTAACTATGTGATGACCTTAGTTACAGAGTAAAAAGAGCGCTTAGGCGCTCTTTTTTGTTGTCAGTCATTCAAGATTCATTTGTCCAGCTTATGATCATAATGAGCACAAGGGGATTTATTCATCAAAAGTAACCTTAGATAATTCCGCCTTTAATTTTTTAAGGCTTAATGATATGAAAAAATGTTTACTCTTGGCTGCGCTCTCTATCGCCCTTATCTCTCCTAATCTGTTTGCGCAAAATGTACTTAAAGATGCGGTGCGCTTGAATCGGGATATTAAGGAGACTAAAGCAGAGTATAAAGGTGAGCTTCGCCGTACTGAGCATAAGTTGAAAAAGGCGAGAAAGAACGCAGAGGAGTTGACCGATGCTAGTTACACTAAACATCAGTTGAGTAAGGCAGAACGTAAAGCTGCAAAGAAAGTAGAGAAAATAAAAGATGGTTTAGATCCAAGAGATGAGATTAGTGACAAGGTTCGCCGTGATATCAAGCGAGAGAAGCGTAAAGCGATAACCAACTGGTTAGCAGAGTGATCTGGTTTATTTTATTGATTAACTCTGTTACCTATCTAGCTCCACTCTGAGCTTTAATCACGTAAAGGACGACACGTATGTTTAGAATTATTGGAACCATCGCCCTCGTTGCCGCACTGAGTGCCTGCAGCCAAGATGAACCGAAAACCTTGCGAAATAATCCCCAAGCTGACGTTGTTAAGCAAGAGATAGAGCCCAAGCCTTATCAGTTACAGCAGACTCTCTTCTTTGGTGGCGATATCCTGACCATGGTTGGTGATAAGCCCCAGTATGTTGAAGCTGTTGTTGAACGAGAAGGCAAAATTGTATTTACCGGCAGGCAAGCCGAGGCATTTAAACGCTTTGAGGGGAAGGCTGAGCAATACGATCTAAAGGGCAATACTCTGATGCCAGGTTTTATTGAGCCCCATCTTCACCCCTCAATTGCAGCGTTGATGTTACCGAACGAAGTGATAGCGCCTCATGACTGGGTGCTTCCTGATGGTGTGAAAGAAGGTGTGCAAACCCCAGATGCTTACATTAAGCGCTTATCGCAGTCGATTAAAGACAATGCTAAATCTGACAAGATGTTCTTTGTATGGGGTTATCATCAGCTTTGGCACGGCAAACTAAACCGTGAGACTCTCAATAAACTTTCACCTGATAAGCCTGTTGCGGTTATTCACCGCTCATTTCATGAGATCTTTCTTAATGATAAAGCCATTGAGATGTTTGGTATTAAAGAGAGTGATTTTAGCGGCAACCCTCAGGTCGATTGGAAAAATGGACATTTTTATGAGGGAGGTTGGTTAGCATTAGTGCCTAAGATTAGCCATATTCTGGTTGATCCTGAGTCATATAAAGCTGGCTTAGCTAAGATGACCCAACTTATTCGTAAAAACGGCATTACGACTATCGCTGAGCCAGGCTTTCCCAGCTCAGATTTTAAGATGGAGTATGACCTGCTTAAGCAGGAGATGGATAAGAATCCACCTTATGATGTTTATCTGATCCCTAACGGTACTCAGTTGTACGCTATGGCCGGAAATGATAATCATAAAGCGATGGAAGTGATGGAAACCCTGCCGGAGCTATATAATACAGATAATATTAAGTTCCTGCCTAAACAGGTTAAGTTATTTGCCGATGGCGCTATTTACTCTCTTTTAATGCAGATGCAAGAGGGTTATCCCGATGGCCATAAAGGGGAGTGGATGACACCACTGCCCCTGTTTAAAGAGCAGTTAAGTTTATATTGGCAAAGTGATTATAAGATCCATGTTCACTCCAATGGCGATCTCGGTATTCAGCAGGTGCTAGATTACAACGCAGAAGATCAGCAGCGCACCCCTAAAAAGGATCACCGCCTTACTTTGCATCACATGGGGTACTTTACTGATAAGCAAGCCGATGAGATTGCAGGTTTAGGGATTGAGGCGTCAGTGAACCCTTTCTATCTTTGGGCGTTAGCAGATAAATATGCTACCGACGGCTTAGGGGCTGAGCGCGCAGGCTCGCTAGTTCGGGTTAAATCGTTAACAGACAGAGGCGTGCCAGTTTCATTTCACTCAGACTTTGCCATGGCTCCGGTTGAACCTCTGACCTTAGCTTGGACTGCAATTAATCGAGTGACGGCTAACAATAGCCTGCTTTCTCAAGAGCAACGTATTGATGCCTATACCGCGATGAAAGCAATAACCTCGACGGCTGCGAGAACATTAAGCCTTGAGAAAATTATTGGTACAATTGAAGAAGGGAAAACCGCTAATTTCACGATATTAAAGGAGAATCCACTAAAGGTTGAACCTATGGATATCAAAGATATTGCTATTTTAGGCACGGTTTTTCATGGTGAAACCCTAGTCAATAAAGTGAACAATCTGCAGCGTTGATAACGCTTGTTTTAATTGAGGGGCTTAATAGACGAAAATGGGACTATTAAGCCCCGATATTTTTCTTTTACACTCCTAAAATTGTAAAGTGAACTTCTTTTACGCCATTAGTCGAATATCTGTACTAGGTTGAATTTGGTATGGTTTTATTATCTCAAACTGTGGCAGTCGATCTATGGATGCAAGTGAGCTTCAACCCATCACAGATTTTATACAGGGGCTTGTCCCCTTCGATACCTTATCTAATGCGACACTGGAGCGATGCTGTAAAAGTTTAAGTGTCGGCTATTACAGCAAAGCTTCTAGTTTTGTACCGCTCGATCCCGTTAACCTTCAGCTTTATATCGTGCGCAGCGGGGCATTTGAGGTGCGGGATAAAAATGGCGAATTACTCGATAGGTTAGGTGAGGGCGATTATTTCGGCTTCCCTTCGCTTCTATCTGGCGAGGACGCCAGTAATCGAGTCGCTATTCTTGAAGATGGTTTAGTTTATCATCTACCGCCTAATATGTTTGATTTCCTTCGCCAAGAGAGTCGCGAGTTTGATCGCTTCTTTAACCGTGCCTTTGCCAAGCGTTTGCGCCATCAGGGACGATTTAAGGCTAAAGATCTAACCACAACGAGCAGAGTCACGACGCTGATGTCAAAGTCGCCCCTGACCATAGACATGAAAGCCAGTGTGGCCGAGGCGAGTCGATTGATGCGCGCCTCTCGAGTCTCATCTGTATTGGTTATTGATAATAACAAGCTGGTAGGGATCTTAACCGATAAGGATCTACGTAACCGCGTCTTGGCCGAAAATCTAGATGCTAGTTTGCCCGTACATCAGGCGATGACGACCACTCCTGTGTCGATAGAATCTAACTCTTTGGTGTTTGAGGCCATGCTACTGATGAGCGAGCACAATATTCATCACCTGCCCGTTGTCGACAATGGTGTGACTATGGGGGTGGTTACGAGCACCGATATTCTGCGTGGCCAAAGCTCTCAACCCTTATTACTAATAGGAGAGATAGAGCGGCAAAAAGATCTACAAAGCCTCATTCAAGTCAGTAAGCAAATTCCCTTGCTGCTACAAAACTTAATCAGTGCCGATGCCAGAGCCGAGGAGATCGGACGGGTGTTAACTTCCGTCACCGATGCATTGACAAGGCGTTTGATTGTCCTCAACCAACAAATTCTAGGTGAAGCGCCGATGGCTTTTTGTTGGTTAGCTTTTGGTTCTCAAGGCCGACAAGATCAAGCCGCTTGCTCAGATCAAGATAACGGTTTACTGCTTGCTCATGAGCCTGATGAAGCGGCTGAAGGTTATTTTGACGCCTTGTCACATGCGGTGTGTAAAGGGCTTGATGAGTGCGGCTACGTATATTGTCCAGGTGATATCATGGCGCAAAATCCGAAATGGCGCATGTCTCTGGATAAATGGAAACAGGTCTTCGATAGCTGGGTCAATACCCCAGAACCTAAGGCGTTAATGCATGCAAGTATCTTCTTTGATATGCGCAGCGTCTATGGCCCACAAACATTATTCGATGGCTTGCAAGATGCCGTACTGAGTAACACTAAAGATAACGATATCTTTCTTGCTGGCTTAACGGGGAATTCACTTACTAGCTCGCCACCGCTAGGTTTTTTTAGAAAATTTGTACTGGAAAGAGACGGCAGTGAAGTGAAAGGCATCGATTTAAAACATAAAGGCAATGCCTTGATAACCGATATTGCACGGGTGTATGCGCTTTCTGCGGGAATTAAAGAGGTCAATACAGCTAAACGCATCCGTGCCTTAATGGATCAAAGTATCATTAATCGTAAAGATGCGCTCAATCTAGCCGATGCCCATGAGTTTATTGCGCATATGCGATTGTCGAATCAAGGCTACCAATATACTCAGTCCTTACCTGTGACTAACTATCTGATGCCCCAGAATCTTTCCTCTTTAGTTAGGCACCAGTTAAGGGATGCATTCAAAGTGGTACACGACGGTCAGGTCGGGTTAAAGCTTAAAATGATGCGTAGTTACTAACGGTATATAAAAGGATAAATCCATGATAAATGTTTATGGCTGTTAATTTGAGGCTTTTATTTGAGAATGGGAAATTGAGGCTATTTATTTGAGAGATTTTTACTTAAAAACACGATTACAGCTTAATGCCTTGTTGTCTAAAGATGCTGTAATTAGTGATTATAATCGTGCATTGATATCGCAGATCTCCAAGCCTTTGTCGCAGCTGCCCTTAATGGCTGTCGATCTGGAAATGACTGGGCTGGACTGTCAGTTTGATCAGATCTTGAGTATCGGCCTTATACCCATTCACAAGGGTTTTCTGCAAGTGTCGCAATCAAAACACCTGTTAGTAAGTATCGATGGCAGTGTCGGTGATAGCGCGGTGATCCATGGCATTGTAGATAATCAATTGACCGAGGCCGTGAGCGCCAAGCAGGCCATGGCGTGGTTTTTAGAGCAGACTAAGGGCCATGTGCTTGTCGCTCATCATGCACCGTTAGACCTTTGCTTCTTAAAAGCCGAAATTCAACGCTGTTACAGTCAAACGATTCAGTTTGTGGCTATCGATACTATGGCCGTTGAGAAGAGGCGCCTGCTGAGGCAGGTCGATGTCATCAAAGAGGGGAGTCTAAGGCTGGATGCCTGTCGCCAACGCTATGGCTTACCCGTCTATGCAGCGCATAATGCGGCGGTCGATGCTCTGGCTTGTGGCGAGCTATTGCTGGCCCAGATAGCGGGTATTGCGGGCAACGATGAACTGAGGTTATTTGATTTGCTTGGCTAAGCTGTTATTGACGAGTATGATTCTGCATTTTATAAGGGGTATTATTTAAGCTTTGTCCCCCACTTTATGAGTACATTCTTTATCTCCTGCTTCTGATAGGGTTTATTAATAATTCCATCCATGCCGCATTGATAACACAACTCTGTTTCGGTGGAGGTTGTGCTTGCCGTTAAAGCAATAATTGGCTTGCTATAACCAGAATTTCGAAGTCGTTTAGTGGCTTCAAAGCCATCGACTACTGGCATACGACAATCCATAAAAATCACATCAACTTGATGATTGTTGAGGAACTCTATGGCCTCTAGTCCATTATTGACAATGGCTGGGTTGATGTCGAACTTAGCTAAGATCATTTCAATGAGCACCTGGTTAACCGAACTGTCTTCAACCACCAAGACTGACAGGGTATTGATAGGGAAGTCGACTTCGCTGACATGATCTGTTTTTTGGCTTGGCACGGCAACTTTTAAAGGTAGCCTGATGCTAAACTTTGTACCTTGGTCTAGTTGTGATGTTAATGTCAGGTCGCCGTGCATCTCATCTATTAGGTGTTTACATATCGCTAATCCAAGTCCTGTTCCTTCGTATGCACGGTTACTTGTGTTGTTAACTTGGGTAAAGGGGTCAAATAAAGTATCAATTTTATCTGTTGGGATCCCGCAGCCAGTATCTGCGACCGAAAAGCAAAACTCCCCATCTTGCCAGTGTATTTCCACCGTTATTTGACCGACTTGGGTAAACTTGATGGAATTACCAATTAGATTAACAAATAGCTGCTTAATTCTATCTGGATCGCCAATTAAGCTAGCTGGAATATCATCTTGGTAGTTAAACGAAAATCCTAGGCCAAATTCCTCAGTTCTCTGTTTGAAAATGTCGAAAATCATCTTACAAAGTTGTTTAGGCGAAAAGTCTATTTCTACAATTTGTAGCATACCCGCACTCATTTTACTGAAATCGAGCAGGTCGTTGATGATGACTCGTAACAATTCACCAGATTGTTGCATAGTACTTAATAGCTGCTGTTGGTGAGGTGTCAGCTCTGTGTCACTCATAAGTTCTGCTGAGCCTAGAAGGCCGTTTAAAGGCGTTCTTAGCTCATGGTTAATCATGGCTACGAAGTCTCTTGTTGATTGCTCTGAGCTTTCGGCGCGTTGCTTTTCTTCAATAGTTTTCGCTAAAAGTTGCTGGCGTTGATGTGCAGCACTTATCATTTCACAAAAGAGAAGCAGCTGCTTCTCAATCGTATGTTGCCATGAACGTGGCGAGTCGATGACCAAGGTTAAACAGCCTAAAATGAGCGTATCTGCATTGATAATAATGTCGATCTGTCGGTGATCATCACTCCAGAATAGTGCTGACTTCTCACTGGGACCGGATTGGAATAGGTGTCTGTTTCCTGCTGAAAAGGTCTTGAATTTGTTTTTGTGACTTAATGATTTGAAGCGGATTTTACTGGCTTTTATTTCATCTATGCTAATAAGATCATCGAGTAGCCTTTGTAATAACAGTTCTGAAATCGGCTTCTGTAGAAATAATTGATTAAAATCGAGAAGGATAGATTCTAGATAGGACTTAAAGTGTAGCAGTGCGATATCTTGCTCTGATTTCTCTTTAATATTCATTAACGAGTCTTCGACGAGCTGTTTCGCAATATAAAGCTCGCGACTTTTTTCTTCGAGCAATTTCTCGGCGGCTTTTTTCGCTGCTTTTTCTCGTTCGATCTTTTGCGAAAGTAAGTTAACTCTTTCAGTTAATTTATTGATCTCATTATCAGGCATAATTGGTGCTCACACTGAAACTAGTCGAGTCTAGTGATGGTAAAGCGTACTTGCGACTGCTCGTCGTTGATAGAGTCCATTTGAATATTGATATTTTCTGCAAAGTGATCAGCACATCCTTGAATAAGCCCCAAGCATACGTGAGACATACAACGGGCAGACAGGTAATCCATAACTAATCGAGTTTTACTTGCTGAAATAAAATTGAAACTAGGAGGGTTGGCATTAGGATAGAGTTTTTTCACTTCAATATGAATGTACTCTTCTACACTCTTGATAAAGCTGAAGGTGGAATCGGCTTTGCCTTCGAGACCCGGTAAGCTGTTATATAAAGTGTTAAAAACCGATTTTCCATAGATCCTCTGTAACTCATCAGCCGAGACTCCGGTCAATTTACTCAGGCTAATAATGAGCTTGACTAGATCTTTGTGATCATAGGTGCCAACACTGGTATATACCCCGTCATTTTCGTTCTCATCTAACATCTTCTGGCAAATATCTAGCCCAAAAGTGTCCTCTACGAGATCGAGAAACTCAGCGAAGATAATTCCTTTCATCAATGACTCCTATGCTTAATCCTTCTATATTAAGGTAGTGTATTAAAATCCTTAATTCAACGTGTTAGCGATAAATTAACTCTAGTTGTTGAGCTTGACTCTATGGGGGGAAATCTCATAAAGATTAAGCTTTAATAATGACCGCTTGTCGGTTTTGCTTAGAGTAAAAGGGGCAATAATTAACGTACTTGCAATAGGATTAGTTACATTTTTAGTCTTCATAGACTGAAAACCATTGGATATATTAACTATAGTGAGTGTGAATACAGTTAGCTGTGCAGTTATTCGCTAAGCGTAGTTAGCTAAACTCGGATGTTAGTGAATGATTTCGGATAGATAATAGGGTGGGTAGATGGCATTTCCGTTAATTTGGTTAGGGGCTGCTGCGGTTGGCGCGGCGATTGTTGCCGAAGAGCGAGAGAAGCAAAAAACCATAGCTATGAAGCGTATGCTGGGACAGGCCAATAGTGAACATCGCTTGGGGCAATCGGCTGAACTTGCTCCTAGCCTCTGGAAAACTGGCGGCAAGATGGTAGCACCCGAACCTGGTGGTATTGTTTGTTGTTTTGTATTTGGCGTGATTGAGCATACTGGGATCTGGATTGGTGATAATACGCTGGTGGAGTTACACGGTAGTGGTTTGGTTCGCGCAGTATCGGTACAGCGTTTCTTGGCTGGGCGTACGGGAAGCCGTATCTACCAAGCCTGTGATCATCAGCATCAAGCATTAATTGGTGAGAAAGTGCTCGAAAGAGCTAAGCAGTCCATTTTCAATTATCGAGATTATGACTTGTTTGATAATAATTGCCATCGCTTCGTTTGGCAGTGTTTAAGTGGCGAAGACCGGGCTTTATCAAGCTTCAGTAAGCTTAATAATCAGATAGGTAGTTATTTTTCTCAGGCGGTATATTGGGATGAGTTGGACTTATAATACTAATCATAACCATATTTAATGGCTATAAAAAAACACCGATATGAATCGGTGTTTTTTAGTTCATGCGAGTACAAACTTTAGCGTTAGCCGCAGAAGTGTTTTACTGCTTTAGCAACAAGCTCAATACCAGTCTTATCACAAGGTGGTAACTCTGCATCGCTAGTGTGAATTGGTGTGACTCTATCACCCCATTTTATCAAGGCTGCAGCAGACGTTAGGCCTGCACCAAATGCACAAGATAAAATGGTTTGATTCGGCTGAATTTTACCTTGCTCTAGGGCGTCACAGATCGCAATCGGAATGGTCGCTGCAGAAGTGTTACCATAGTTGGCAATGTTCACAACCGCTTTTTCTTTCGGGATCTTCATGCGGCTAATTAACGTATCGATAATACGTTCGTTCGCCTGATGAGGAATAACCCAATCGATCTCTTCTTTATCGATACCGCACTTTTCAATAACTTTAGTGCTTAATTTACCCATGCCTGCGATAGCACGCTTAAAGATCTCTTGGCCGTTAAATTCGATATAAAAATCTAAAGATGAGGCTTCGAATCTATCCATAGCCGTACCAAACCCAGCTTTTAGGATATCACGGCCATCAGGATCGTTATTTAGCTCATAGCCCAATACACCAATCGCTTCGTCAGTTGCTTCTAACACTACTGCACCGGCGCCGTCACCGAAAAGTACAGCTGTGTCACGACGAGACCAATCTAGGAAGAATGAAAGACGCTCAGCGCCGATCACGAGTACCTTCTTACATTGTCCACTCTTGATCTGTGAACTACCTAGGCCTAGGCCATATAAAAAGCCACTACATGCGGCGTTGATATCAAAAGCTGCACAGGTTGCGCCGACTTCGGCTTGTACTGTTGAAGCGATATTTGGGATCAGGGTATCTGGAGTCGCAGTGGCAAGAATAATCATGTCTAGCTCACTACCATCGATCCCCGCAGCTGCGAGTGCTCGCTTTGCGGCAACAGAGGCTAGCGCAGACGTATCTACGTGGCTAATGTGTCTTTGACTGATCCCTGTACGTGGTTTAATCCATTCGTCAGAAGTTTCGATAAATGTTGCAAGATCATGATTTGTTAGGGTGGCGGGCGGAACACACTTTCCCCAACCAGTAATTGTGGCGTACTGCATCTAGGTATTCTCTATCAATTAAAAAGGCAGAACCTGAGCTCTGCCTTATGGGATCTGTATAAGTGAAGCTTAGCAAAGATCATGCTAATCAAACAGTGAGCTAGTCGTCTTGTTGGCTAACTAATACGCGGATCGCTGCGGCAGCGTGTAAGATATGCGCGCGTAAAATCTCGACGGCTTTTTCAACATCTTTCTTCTTACAATATTCAAGTATCTCACGGTGATCTTGTTGAGCCTTAGGTACACCGCTAGCCAGAAATAGTTGCAATCGAACGTAACGGTCACAACTAGTATTTAATCCTTGAACAACTTCAAGTGTGTGTGGACGGTTCGCCGCACTGTAAAGGCAAGTATGAAATTTTGAGTTTAATCCACTCCAGTTTTCAACTTGATCTTTATCTTGGAAAGCCGCATCCATCTCTTGCAGAATACTTTCGGCTTGATTGAGATCTTCTTCACTTAAGTTAGGTATCGACTTCGCGAGTAAGTCGCCTTCGATCAGTGCTCGTAATTCAAAAAGTTCGGTGACATGTTCAGCAGACAAGAGTGTTGCTGTCGCGCCTTTATGGGCTTCAAATTTTACTAAGCCTTCGGCTTCCAGTTGCAATAAGGCTTCTCTGACCGGAATTCGGCTAACATTTAGTTCATCAGCTAAGGCGCTTTGACGTAAAGGCTTTCCTGCCGCAATTTCACCGGAAAGGATTTTTTCCCTAAGCACCTCGACCACAATTTGTGTGCGAGTTTTATGGACGATAGGTGTTGTTCTGCTCATAGTTCCCGATTTTTTTGTTATTTATACAAGTTGATCCGTCCTAGGTTACCGCTAATGCCATTATAATGAAAGGGAAACCATAGGTTTCCCTTTCACATTTTTGACATACTTAAAACGTAATGACGCCAGTTTGGCCTTCAGTAACGCGAGTTGGTAGCAGTGCATTTGGCATATTTTGATAACAAATAGGTCGCTCAAATCGTGCCATTGCAGCAGAGCCTACTGAGGTTGTACGGCTATCGGTACTGGCTGGGTATGGACCACCGTGGTTCATGGTATGGCACACTTCAACACCTGTTGGCATCTGGTTGAAAATCAAACGGCCAACATTGAATGCTATGGCTTCAATAAGGGTTCTATTTTCTGTGATTTCAGACTCTAAACCGTGTACCGATGCGGTAAGTTGCCCTTCAAGTTGTTCGGCAATAGTCTGCATCTGAGCACGGTCATCACACTCGACCAAGACAGCACATGGACCGAACACTTCTTGCTGAATTTCGACAGAATTGATGAAGTCACTTGCTGACACTTTTAATGCTGTTGGGCGAGTAAAGTGGTTAGCAGGCGAAGACTCGCCTTGAGCGATAAGCTCGATTTTAGGGTTAGCCACTAGCGCTTCAATTTGCGCTTGGTAAGTGCTGGCGATACCGGCAGTCAGCATACTTGCTGCACTTTGAGATGCAACATCTTGTGCCAAAGTTGCCTTGTAGCGGTTAAGTGCATCACCTTTTACAGCGACGATGACACCAGGGCTAGTACAGAATTGTCCGTGTCCCATCAGCATAGATTGAACTTGAGTCGATGCTAAGCTTTCAGCTTGCTCTTCTAAGATCTCAGCTAAGATAAATTGTGGATTGATTGAACCTAATTCGCCATAAAATGGAATAGGTTCAGCACGTGCGGCACATAGGTCAGATAAGATACGGCCAACTTTAAGCGAACCAGTAAAGCCTACGGCTTTGATGGCTGGGTCAGTGACGAGTGTTGTTGACACCTCAGGTGCAAAACCTTGTACCAGATTAAAAACGCCGTTTGGCATATCGCACTTAATTGCTGCACGTTCGATTGCTCGGCTGACAAGTTCGCTGGTTGCGGCATGCGCTGGATGGCCTTTAACAACAATCGTACAGCCGGCAGCAAGTGCCGATGCTGTGTCGCCACCTGCAGTTGAAAATGCAAGTGGGAAGTTAGATGCACCAAAAACAGCAACAGGGCCAAGTGGCAGGGTAGTCAATCTGGTGTCAGGCTTTGGCAGAGGCTTTCTTTCTGGGTTAGCAAGATCTACATAGCGGTTATCGATAGGGTTTCTTAAGTTGCCAGCGAATAATCTTAGTTGACCACAAGTACGTCCAGTTTCACCTTGAAGGCGCGCCATAGGTAAACCTGTTTCTAAATGAGCCGTCTCAGTAATTGCTGCTATGTCAGCTTGAATTTCATCGGCAATCGCCTCTAAAAACTCTGCACGGCGAGTAGGCGCAAGGCTACGGTATTGAACAAAAGCTTGTTTAGCGGCAGCCGTAGCACTTTCAACGACACTTTGGCTTGCATTTGCAAAGCGCCATGTGAGTGCTTCGTTGGTTACAGGATTAGTACTGCTAAAGTCGGTTGACTCGTTAGTCCATGCACCATTAATAAAGTGTTGGCCTGAAATAGCAACTTGGGTTAAATCTGTCATGTTTGCTCCTGAGTTTAAAGCTCAATTAGTAATTCTGTAGGGTTACACTACCTGGAAACCGAATGCATAAGGGTCGTTATCATCTACGGTAATTGCGTTCTTGCCGATGATCCGTGCCCAGCCTTTGATACTTGGCATAATTGCTCTATGTTCGCCGACTGTAGTTTCTGCTTCTATGCGGCCGATAAACTGGCTACCGATAATGCTTTCATGGGTGTATTCATCACCCACGCTGAGTAAGCCTTTGGTAAATAACTGTGCTAGACGTGCGCTGGTTCCCGTACCACAAGGAGAGCGGTCAATGGCTTTGTCGCCATAGAAAACTGCATTGGCACCGTCGGAGCCATCACTAATGGTGTCACCAGTCCAAAGTACATGACTCACGCCATTGACAGTAGGATCATCAGGATGAACACAAGTAAGTTGTTGCTGGGCGACTTCTCTTACAATCGGGCTCCACTTTAAAATGTCACCGGCACTCCAGTGACGAAGCCCTGGGAAATTCTCTTGTGGATCGACAATAACGTAATAGTTACCACCATATGACACGTCTACTTTAAGTGTGCCAAGGCCTGGAATGTCTAAGATTTGATCCTGATGAGCTAAGTAGGCGGCGACATTATAAATTTTTACCCAGTCGACCTTTTCACCTGTTTGCTGATAATCAATTTTTATCTGTCCGGCTGGAACATCGATAATGAGTTGTCCAGGTGTTTTAGCCGTTAATAAGCCTGACTCGATGGCGGCGGTGATGGTGCCTATGGTGCCATGGCCGCACATAGGTAAGCAGCCACTGGTTTCGATAAATAGGATTGAAGCGTCGGCGTTGTCTGAGCAAGGAGGGTAAAGAAAAGCACCTGACATCATGTCGTGACCGCGAGGTTCAAACATCAAGGCTTTACGGATCCAATCATACTCTCGAAGAAAATGTTGGCGTTTATCGCTCATGTTATCACCGAGAAGGTGAGGGTGTCCGCTTGTTACTAGTCTGACAGGATTGCCACAGGTATGAGCATCAACGCAAAAAAACGTGCCTTTTAGCATGTAAAACACTCCATTGTTATCATTATTATTTTCGTTATTGTTAGCGATATCGTGATCAAAACCAGTCGTTTAATTTGCATTAAATGGCTGGCTTTATAAACATCAAACTTTAATTAGTCGATATTGTACTTGTCCAAATCTATGCGAGTTTCTAGTGCATGAGCGATCACTTGCTCAACGTATGCACGCTCTTCACCGATAAGTGTTAGACGAGGTAGACGTACGTTTTCACTACCACGGTCAACAGATTTGCTCTGTAAACTTGATACATAAATTGTGTTGAGATTGCTGGAAAACACCTTGCCAATCCACTTTCATATTAAGCTTCTATTACTGCTATGTAGCGTTTGGAGTTAGGTGTGTATTGGTATATTGTATACGCATGTATTTAAATTGAAACCCTTTTGTTTGGGGAATGTATCTAAATTAATACTACTAAAACCACAGTAATTATTGTATACAATATCCAAATGTTAACTCTGGAGCAATAAAAATATGCAGTCGATCACAATAACCCCGAATTTATCGAGCAATTTCAAAGATTTTGTCACCATTGATGCTCACACTGAAGGGGAGCCGTTGAGGATTATTATTTCGGGATATCCAGAGATCAAAGGTTCAACTATCTTAGAGAAACGCCAATATGTGCAGCAAAACCTTGATATTTATCGTAAATTACTAATGCATGAGCCAAGAGGGCATGCTGATATGTATGGTGCACTTATTACTGAGGCTGTAACGGAAGAGGCCGATTTTGGTGTGCTTTTCCTGCACAACGAAGGTTATAGCAGCATGTGTGGCCACGGGATTTTGGCCTTAGTTAAGGTGATGTGCCAAACCAGTTCTATCGATTTAGGTCAAGAGCCACGCACGATAAAAATCGATGCGCCAGCAGGTTTGATTACCGCAAAAGCGTATCGAGATCCGCAAGGTAACATTCATGCAAGTTTTAAAAATGTAGATTCATGGGCTGACGCGTTGGATTGCAAGGTTAATGTGCCGGGCTTTGGCGAGGTGCGCTACGATATTGGATTTGGTGGGGCCTATTATGCGTATGTTGATGCCGACGCTCATGGTGTTAGTTGCGGTCAAGATAATGTTGCGCAGTTAATTGATGTTGGGCGACGCATTAAGCATGCTGTAATGGCAACACATACGTTAGTGCATCCCCTTGAAGAGGACTTGAGCTTTTTATATGGCACCATCTTTACTTCTAAGAAGGTGACTAACCCTGAGGCGCACTCCAGACATGTGTGTGTGTTTGCTGATGGAGAGGTGGACCGCTCACCAACTGGGACTGGAGTTGCAGGCCGGGTGGCGTTATTACACGCCAAAGGGGAGGTCGCTTTAAACACACCTATAATGATAGAAAGCATAGTGGATGGCAGAATGATTGTCAGTGCATCTTCAGAGTCTGAGTTTTATGGCAAGCAGGGGGTGATACCAGAGGTTTCGGGTCGCTCTTACATCACAGGTAAGCACCAGTTCTTTATCGATCCTGATGATGTGTTCCAAAATGGCTTTATGTTGCGTTAATCGTGTCAAAGAAAATTGAGTGGAGAAAAAGCTTATGAATAATAATGCTCATCCTGACACACTGACCGTTGTCGGCGCAGGAATTGTCGGATTAGCCGCCGCCATCGAGTTACAACGCGCAGGCTTTAACGTTACAGTGGTGGATAAAGAGGGCGCAGGCACGGGAGCCTCTAAGGGCAATGCCGGTCACTTTGCTACCGAACAAGTGTTTCCTTTAGCAGATCCAGCCATGTTACCTAAGTTACCGGGCATGTTGCTGGACCCACTTGGGCCGTTTCGCATTCAACCCAAATATTTTTTAAAGGCGCTACCTTGGTTTTTTCGCTTTCTACACAATATGTTGCCTTCACGACGAGCTCAAAACAGTCGAGCGATTAAAGCACTAAATCAAGATTCAATTGCTGCGATGAAGTCTCTTACCGCATTTTGTGGCTGTGAAAAGCTGCTGACCTTGAATGGCAGCTTGCTGGTATTTGAAGGCACTCCGATCCAAGAAGTACAGAAAGAGTATCGCGCATATGCCGATGCTGGGGTGGATTTGCAGTTACTTTCTGGAGATGAAGTCAGAGCGCTAGAGCCGTCATTAACGACTAATATCACCAATGCCTTGTATTTTACTCATGTTGGTCATACAGAAGATCCCTATCGTTTATGTTTGGCGTTAGAGGCCAAGTTTAAAGAGATGGGCGGGCAGGTTGTTACCGAAGAGTTAGTTAAGATTAATACCTCTAATACGGATCCAAGTATTACCTTAGAGACGAATGCGGGTAGCCACAAAACTGAACGCCTGATTATTGCTTCGGGTGCTTGGTCGAAGCCTCTTGCTAAACAGCTGGGTTATTCGGTGCCTTTGGAAACCGAGCGAGGCTATCATTTGATGATGCCTCAGCGAAGCCGTTTGTCACGCCCGGTTGCTTCTTATAATCGTAAGTTCATCATCACTCCTATGCGTGATGGTACTCGATTAGCGGGTACAGTTGAGTTCGGGGGGTTAAAAGCCCCCTTAGTCGAAGCGAGAGCAAATTGTTTGTTTCCTCATGCTAAAGCATTGCTACCAGAGCTATTTTCCGATGCAACAGTAGAGGATGGTGTACGCTGGATGGGTTTTAGACCTTCTATGCCTGATAGTCTGCCAGTGCTGGGACGCAGCCAAAAGCAATCTAACGTGTTCTTCTCATTCGGTCATCAACATCTAGGCCTGACTTGGTCGGCGATAACCGCTAAGTTATTAACGCAAGAAGTGTTAGGTAAACAGGCGGATATCGACTTAAGCCCTTACCGGATAGATAGGTTTAATTAGTATGCTTGATACTTCGATGATCTTTATACGGAAGCTGAGTCTGAACTTTAAAAATGGAGTTTTTTAAAGTGAATACAATTCAAAAGTTAATTTTTATCGAGAGTACTATTTTAATCTCTTTCTTACTATATATAGCGGAATACTGGCATGCAGGGATTCATTTACTAGTGACTGTTATTTTGTACAAGGCAGTAAAGACACCGGTAGTTGTATAAGCTGAAGAACAATGCAAAAAGGAGCGAACATTAGCTCCTTTTTATTGGCTGAAGTTTGGCAAAGAGTCAACTTTTGTGGGAGATTTAGCGTTTATCCTTACTTGATTGCTGCACCAACTCAGCCACTTTTTTGGCTGATAACACGGCACCTTCATGCAAACCGTCATAGAGATAGGCGCCGACATGGTAGGTGTGATTGTCACCATTGTTATCGATAATCTTGCGCCGATAACGAAATGCCTCGACAGTATAAAGTGGTGTGTGGTGTTCAAATGTTTGAATGATTTTTTCTTGCGCGATCAAAGCATCAATATTGTAAGCCAAACTGTATTGCTGCTGTGGCGCTAAGTTACAGATCCGATTGAGACTAGCGTTATAGCCCCAGCCTGCCTGGGTTTGGAAGAAATCGAATTCAGACGGATGGGTTATCCCAAAGCGTTGGTATACCTGAGGGTCATTGTGTAGCACTGTTTTGGCAGTGTTTTTCTCCCAAGGAGAAAAGTACATAAGCTCAGCTGCACTCGGATCGGATAATAGTATTAGCACCTGATCGGGTGGCACGGCTAATACCAGCTTATCGAAATGCTCACTCGTGTCATCGTTAAATTGTAGCGTGACACCATTATCTGAGCGGAGCACAGATTTTATATGCGCGTTAACAATCACAGTGCCCCTTAAGCGGCGTTCAATTCTCTCTATATAGCTGTAGACACCGCCATCTATACGTCTCCAGTCAGCCCGAAAATAACGCCTAAATATATTAAAAGCTAACTCCGCGGGTACTTTCATTATGATTTTGTAGGGGATAGAGAAACAGTACATAGTAAATAGCTTTAACCAAGTATTTTTGACCTGATGTTGACTGACAAAATCGGCTAAAGGCTTATTCCTAAGTGATGAGGCGGGCTTGAAGTATGTCTGTAATAGTAGCCAGTTGGCAGAGAGATAAACCCAAATCAGTTTGAAGAACTCAAGTATAAGGGACAAGCCTTTGGTATTTCCGGTGATCATAGTGGGTGAGAGAAAGCGCTTGTTATTACGCTTAAATAGAGCCGAACCTACAGTTAAGGGCTTAAGTTCAATGCCGAGTTCATCCATTAGCGAGATGAAATGTTTAAAGTTATTGGAAAACTCGACCACACCGCCTTCCAGAGTGATATTTTGTGGGACGTTGGGGATTTTTATGTTTTTGTTTACTGTGCGTATATGGCCACCTAGTATGGCTTGCTTCTCGTATACCGTAACATGGTGACCCTGCTTGCTCAGATAGTAAGCGGTTATCATGCCGCTGGCTCCGCCACCTATAATCGCAAACTTCATTATTTTTCTCCCATAATCTTAACTCTAGCGTTGTAGTCACTAAATTATAGAATGCGCTCTCCGCTAAGGTGCTGATATAGCTTAGTTCCGGTCCAAAATGTGCCTGCAAATCCAGCATATCCTGAGGAGGCGTTACAAAAGTAGAGTCCTTTTAACGAACTGTTATGATTTAATCGCCACAGGTTGAAATTACTAGGAGTCATCGCCGAACCGTATGAGTTACCTTCAGGGCACCAGCAGAAGTCTTCATTTGTCGTCGGGCTCCCCGTGCTCTTATAAGCTAAGTGCTCTCTAAAGCCTGGAACGTAATGCTTTTCTACCGTATTCACTATGGCATCTAATATTGCTCTTTTCTTCTGTCTATAGGCCCTCGGGTCTCGCGACTTTAACGCCTTAAAATATTGGTAATCTGCGACAGTAACGAACTCGATGATCTGATGACCTTCGGGTCTATCCGAGTTGTCTTGGGTTAAAAAGCCGGGGGTGGATATGGCGAAACTCGGGGCTGAGTAATCATGTTGGTTATACATGGCGTCGAAGGCTAGATTGAGATCCTTGTGGCTGGAGTGAAAAACATTCCACTTACCAAAGCCATATTCTTCAAGATTAATATCTTTAACAGCGCAGTAGGCCATAAAGTTGGACGCCGAATAGTCATAGTTCAATTGTCTTCTGAGTTTCAAAGAGAACTTTTCTATGCCGATTAGATGGGCGGCTTTTTTGGGATCCATATTACAAATAGTGCACTTAGCATCATAGCGTAGCGTGTTATTGGTGGTTAGATCTGTGGCTTCCACCGCTACGATTCGATTATTCTCTAAAACAAAATTGTCGACCTGAGTCTGGTAAATGATCTGTCCACCGTTAGCTTTAATGCTGTCGACCAAGGTCGTAATCACATGTTCGAAATGATGAGTGGGATAATAGGCTCCCCTCTGATAGCCAGTAAACAATAGTACCCAGGCACAAAATGAAAGTTGATTTGGGGGAAGCAGAAAATCGGGCCACTGGAGTGCTAGTAATGTTTGTGCCTCCAATGGCAACTGATGCTTGTCAAACTTCTGCTGCAGAGTAAACCTGATATTCCGGTAGGCGGTTGCGGCGAGTTCTAGGTTTTTAAGGATATTTGTAAATCGTTCGTCAGCGGATAGCACGCTGAGTCCATCTGCAGTTCGCCTGACCTCATCGATGAATGCAGTACATTGCTTAGCATGCTTAGGGAACAGTTGCTTAAGCCTTGTAAGCAGTAGCTCTGAGTCATAGGGGATATCGAGTTGATATCCAGGCATGCGCATATGATCGAAACCTTGGGGGTCGAATGATTCGAAAGTGATCTGTTTATCTAACTCTAGTTTCTTAAGAACTTTGTTGACCGTTTCACCTTCACCACAATTCCAGACGTAGTGAAGCTGGGCATTGAATTTGTAATGCTTCCCTATAGGGAAAGTGTGGCCAAATCCACCGGGGTATTCATGTGCCTCTAGTATCACGACCTTCTTACCAGACTTTGCACTCAGAGCGGCGAACACTAATGCGGATATACCACTACCGACAATTAAGTAGTCTGTATCCATTTTTGACTCCATCTGGCTAGTGGGCAAGGCTCGCTGGTTTAAGTTTTGGGGACTAAAAACCAAGTACCCTTGATTGTAGTTTGCGAGGGGATAGCCAGCAAATGAGAGCATGATTTTAAAGAGGGAATAATAGGATTGATTAGAGGTAAGGTAGGAGTCCGATTTTCGTTACCTCGGCTTGTGTATTCTACAATGGTTATAATAACGGGTTAGTATGAGGATCTTCATGGATAAACTAACAATGGATGGCGCTCAAGAAGTTCTCCTTAACATTACTAAAATAATCGAAACAGAGTGTAGTCAGGATGCTAGTACCTTGTTAGGTGAAGGCTTTGTGTTACTCGCGGTTAATACTAATGTGTTTGAAGACAGTGAGAACCGTTTTGTGTATGCCCTAGGTTTCCCCAAACCAATAGATAAACTCAGCGAGTGGGCAAAGTCGAACTTTTAGTTTAGTTGCTCACTCTAGGTTAATGTCGATGCGTATATGCCTAGATAGCAGTATCTAAAACTGCTGTCACTAAGCCGCTGCTATGAATAAATGAATCATGTCTAAATGGGTAATAACTATTGCTTGCACTATAATCGCTTCAAAAACCTGAATTAAGTGAAAACATAGCTAATAATCTGAACTCCTAATAGAAAAATACACAACAAAGTGCCAGTAAGAGGCCAGCCTCGGCGGTTAGCCATTTTGTCTGTAGTGCTTTGACGCTGAACACGCCAAAGTGACAGATTCACTAAAGCGAAAATAATCAGAATAATAAAGCTGGTGGTTTTGGCCAGTGTGACGAGGGGAAGCCAAAGTGCGAAAAAGCACACTATTGCGGTAACGATAATGGTGGCTATAATCGGCGTTTGTGTCTTGCTGTTTACTTTGGCGAAAAAAGCCGGGGCTCGATCTTGATGAGCCATACCATATAGCACACGGGCAGCCATGATTATCTGAACTAATATGCCGTTTAGAATGGCAAATAGGCTGATGATGCTGATTAGAGTACCTGCCATGGGATGGTGGATAATTAGGATATCTTTAAGTGGAGCCTCTGAGGCCGCAAGTTGCTCTAAAGGAAGAGAGAAAACAGCCACTAGCGCAACAATGACATACAGTAGGCTTGCGCTAATAAATGCCAGTATTATCCCTCTGGGCATAGTTTTGTTTGGGCACTTAACCTCTTCAACAATATTGACCATATCTTCAAAACCGATAAAAGCATAAAAAGCCAAGAATGCGCCGCTGAGAACGCCTCCAAGAACGAGTGTACTTTCAGGGATAAAAGCCTGTTGCAGTTCGATGGATGAGGGAAGTGCACTGCCAGCGATAATAATCACGAGTAACAGCCCGAATACTTCAATAACGGTTAACAGCCCCGCAAGCCAGAGTGACTCTGCAATGCCCCATATTGCGATAAGACCGAGTAAAAGCAGCATTACGGGTATGCTGATGTGGTGAGGGATCTCGACGAAATGGTCTAAATAGCCGACAAAGCCATTGATTAATGTCGCCGAGGACACAATGCCTGTAAACACCACAAGGTAACCGACAATGATGGCGTAATAGCGACGGTGAAAGCCCTGTTCAACATAGCAGGCTTCACCTGCGCTTTGAGGAAAACGAGACACTAGCTCACAGTAACTGAGTGCAGTAACGTAGGCGATGATGGCGGCTACAATAAAAGAGAGCGGGGCGAGCATTCCTGCATTAGCTGCTACTTTTCCAACTAACACATAGATCCCAGCACCGAGCATGGTACCTAAACCATAAAGTGTCAGTAGAGGTAAGCCTATCTTTCGGGCCAAAGGGCTATCAGTGGCAGAAGGGAGGTTGTGTGTTCTAAGTTGAGGTTTGTGAGCTTGCATGAGAATGGATATGCGCTGATTATCAGATACTACTTTTAGTGTAGTACATCGAATCCATTGTTTTAGGTGTTATTGAGAGCTGAGCAGGGAGTAGAGCTAAGCGCAATAAAAAAGCTGCCATTTTCATTGGCACCTAGCTCTAATATCAATACAGGGGCAGGAAGTTAACAGCTCTAGCTTCCCATGTAAGCTTCAATCTCTTCTATTGTCCTAGGCACATGGACAGATAGGTTTTCAAAGCCTGTTTCGGTGACTAAAATATCATCTTCGATACGGATCCCCATCCCGCGATAAGCTTCGGGAATATCCATGGCATCTTCAGGAAAATAAATACCCGGCTCTATGGTAAATACCATATCAGTTTCAAGTGTGCACCACTGACCTTTATTGTCGTGATACGGGCCAACATCATGTACATCCATGCCTAGCCAATGGCCAGTTTTATGTACCGTAAAGCGTTTATAACTTTCACTTGTCATGATCTCGTCAATAGTGCCGGTTAAGAGACCAAGCTCCTTAAGTCCCTCTGCCATCACTTGCATGCATGTTTCATAAAGGGAATTCCAAGCCGCCCCAGGTCGAACTTTTTCGATGGCCTGATCCAGTGCCTTGAGCACTAATTGATAGATAGCTTTTTGCTCAGGTGTGAACCTGCCATTAACAGGGTAACTTCGGGTAATATCAGCGGCGTAATGTTTGAATTCACCGCCAGCATCGATAAGCAGCATCTGTCCTTCAGACAATTCACAGCAGTTCTCTTCATAATGCAGACAACAGGCGTTATTACCGCCAGCGACGATACTAGGGTAGGCGACATCATTACAGCCATACTTTGCGATAGTAAAGTCAAATAGTGATGAGAGCTCTCGCTCATTGACGCCAGGTTTACAAGCCTGCATGACAGCCTTATGGCCAGCTGTCGAGGCGGCAACTGCAGAGCGTATTTTCGTAAGTTCGTCCTTAGATTTTATCACACGCTTGCTGTGTAACACCTCAGCTAAAGGCTTTATCGAGGTAAAGTGCTTAGGTGTATCGAAAGAACAATGATGTCGATGATGATTTGACCAGCTTATGAGTTGCGACGAGAATCGCCCTAGTTCATCCCCTAAATAAATAGTGTTGATACCTTTCAGAAGCGGTAAAAGAGTATGTTCGAATTCAGCGACGGTATACGCCTTATCTGCACCGTGAACTTCTACTGCACCTTCAACTCCTGCTCGCACACCAAAGCTAACCTCTTGAGCTGGGTCTTTTGGGCGACAAAATAAAATGTACTGGTTCACATCACCCTTAATAAGTAATGCAATGGCATCGGGTTCGTCGAAACCGGTTAAGTAGAGAAAGTCATTATCTTGTCTAAAATGGTATTTGATATTTTTGCTGCGCACTTTTTGCTGATAGCCAGCAACCAACACTAAACTGTTATTTGGTAACTGCTCGAGCAGTTCAGAGCGTCTTTGATGGTAGATATTAGACATCTTATTATTCCATTGCGTTAATTGAACCTGTATCAATCCTTAAAATAAGGACTGTATATTTTATTCATTACACGATATTAGATGCTTTATAGCAAGTTCACGGTGCATTTTGTTGGAATGAGTGGAATAATAATAGTCATTGCATATAAGAGAGAATGTATTGTGAATCGAGCGGTATTTTTAGACAGAGATGGCGTTATCAACCTAGACCATGGTTATGTACACCAAGTTGACGATTTTGAATATATAGACGGTGTGTTTGACGCGTGTGCATCTCTTAAAAAGATGGGATATTTGCTTGCTGTTGTAACCAACCAGTCCGGTATTGCTCGAGGAATGTACAGTGAAGATCAGTTTCACTCATTAACTGAGTGGATGGACTGGAACTTTGTCGACAAAGGCGTTGAGCTAGATGGGATCTACTATTGCCCTCATCATGCAGAAAAAGGCGTTGGCGAATACAAAATTGATTGTGATTGCCGTAAACCAAAGCCTGGCATGCTTAAGTCTGCCGCACAATTTTTAAAAATCGATCTCTCACAGTCGGTTATGGTCGGTGATAAGCGTGACGATATGTTGGCTGCCGAAGCGGCGGGCGTACCGACACGAATTCTTGTTAGAACGGGTAAGTCAGTTACCGATGACGCGATTGCAGCAGCGACAGTCGTATTAGATTCGATTGCGGATGTACCAGCTTATCTTGCGAGTCAAAACTAACAAGCTAACGCTTGCCTGTAATTAAGCAAGTTCTTAGTAGTTAGCAATGTACTTGAAACTAAATACCCCGAATTGTCGGGGTATTTTTGTTTTAAGCCCTAAACCACTAACTTCCGCTTCAGCAAACCTGATTTTGAACATAGTGAACTTATATAAAACTAAGAATATGATCGCTAGCCTTCATCTATAAGTTCGTTAAATAGGCTGGCGTGCTGTTTAAAACAGCGTGTCGAGTAAATGTTGTTCACTTGATTCGAATATTCTAATTATATTAAGAAAGCCTCTTGCGCTTTAATCTTACATCCCTATAATGCGCATCCACTGACACGGCACAGCAGGCCTACTAGACTAATGTTTAGAGATTAGAAATAATCGAAAGCATAGGTAGTACGGGACTTGAAGCTAAATCAGTCTCTCTTTTAATAAAGAGGTGGGAGTTAAAATTCTTCTGGGATTTAGCTCAGGTGGAAGCGCTATGCAAGGGCTTTTGGCAACGATTAATATTCACATTGGTGACTAAAAATCAGTGCTGGGAAATCTTCTTAAAATAAACGCTTGACGCCAAAAACGGGAAGTGTAAAATACACACCCCTAGTCACTTGGGACGGTTCGCAAGAACGCCAAGGTTGGCAACGCTCTTTAACAATATGACAAGCAAATCTGTGTGGACACTCACAGGTGTTGAGTTATTCGAAATTGCTTCGCAAGAAGCAATCAAAAATTTTCTCGATGAACCACTGAGTGAC
>NZ_CANMIO010000010.1 GCF_947497935.1 uncultured Shewanella sp. | reverse complement strand
TATTACTGATATTACTGATATTACTGATATTACTGATATTACTGATATTACTGATATTACTGATATTACTGATATTACTGATATTAGTTGTATTATCCCTGATTAGAGCTGAACTGATTACTATGAATTGGCGTAAGGCTATTTACCAATTAGGGACTTTAACTGCGTCATTGGTGGTTTGAGTTTGCCTCTTATGCACAAGCTTTTTAAGCTTCCCCTCTTAACTCTTAACTCTTAACTCTTAACTCTTAACTCTTAACTCTTAACTCTTAATTCTTAACTTTCAACTTTCAACACTTAATTAGTGAGCTATTGAGCCATTAAGTTCTTGAGTTGAGCTTGTGTTAGCTATCATTACTTATTGAATTTTTTGATGTTTTTGTACCCGTGTGCGAAATGAGGCAGGTTTAAGTTACCTTAATCTCATGGACATAGACTGGCTAGCTTGAGGGTGACAGATTACGTCGTTGGCTCCGCCATAATCTTGGGTTACATCACTTTAAAATCTTGCTTTTCTAGCGCACTTTTCGGCAAAAAATAAACTTTTTTATTCTTGAACCAATGTTTTTTCTAATGTTGGTCAATATTTATCGTGAATCGATTAATGACAGGTTTACACCTCTTTTCTTACGTTATCGTAAACGTTAACTTAAAACACTTGTTTGAAATCACGCCTTCGCATTTAATGTTTAACTATCTGTTTTTATGCTGTTTTTAAGGTTGACGATAAGGAGAGCTATAAACGCTTTGCTAAATTAAGGTGATGTTAGCTTTACCTATTTAATGGAAATAAATGTTAACACCGTGAAATAAAATAACGAATTTAGTTTAAGTCCACTCTCTATGGTCAATTTGTCTTACAAGTCATAGATATTAAATCTCGCTCAAGCCATGCGATGCTTATTTTTTCTTTTAAATTAGTTGGTTGTGATTGTTTTGTGTTGTGTTATTTGATGAGGTATTGCGATCTTAGGCATTCAGGAATGAGCGAGGGCAGCTTGCCGTATGCTTGCAACTGAAACTTTTAGTCAGTAGGTTTTGTTGTAAATCAACATATGCTTACTTAGAAACCTTACCGCTAATTAAGTCATAAGTTTGAAGGTTCAAGTTAAGTACGGTTTTATGAAAGTAGTTGCTAGGGATCTTTATTACTTGAGCGCTGACGGCCTAAAGCAGCCCATGCTAGGTGTCATCAAGGATATGAGCATAGTTTTAGGAGATAAAAGGATGACAGAGCAATTAACTGCGCTAGAGACTGGCGATGCACTGGTTTCGAGTAAAGAACTACAGATTAAGGGGCATGCTGTTGTAGGTCAGGAGCTGGTATTAACTGAAGGCACACTGTGTTTATTAAAAGCGCTGTGTAAGCAGTTTGCACCAGTGGTGCCCGACTTGCTTGCTAATAGACAAGCAAAGCAAGAGCGCATCGATTCAGGTGAGTTGCCCGACTTTTTAGAGGAAACAAAAGAGATCCGCCAGAGAGACTGGCAGATCAGGGGGATCCCTGAAGACTTGCAAGATAGGCGGGTGGAGATCACTGGGCCCGTTGAACGTAAGATGGTAATCAATGCACTTAATGCAAATGCTAAAGTGTTTATGGCTGATTTTGAGGATTCATTGGCGCCAAGCTGGCAGAAGGTCGTACAAGGTCAAATCAACCTACGCGATGCGGTGAACGGTGACATTAGCTACACGGCACCTGACACTGGCAAGCACTATTCGTTAAATAACAATCCAGCGGTGCTTACCTGTAGAGTTCGTGGTCTACATATGCAAGAAAAGCATGTGCAATTTGATGGGGTTGCCATTCCTGCCTGTCTGTTCGATTTTTGTGTTTATTTCTACAACAACTACCGTAAGTTACTGAGTCAGGGCAGTGGACCGTATTTTTATATTCCTAAGCTGGAAAGTCACCTAGAGGCGAAATGGTGGGCACAAGTGTTTGCTTTTGTTGAGGCGCGTTTCTGTTTACAGCCTGGTACGATAAAATGTACCTGTTTAATTGAAACTCTTCCTGCAGTGTTTGAGATGGATGAGATTTTGTATGAACTGCGCTCAAATATCGTTGCTCTAAACTGTGGCCGCTGGGACTATATCTTTAGCTATATTAAAACCTTAAATAACCATAGCGACAGAGTGCTGCCCGACAGGACGTCGGTCACCATGGATAAGCCATTTTTAAGTGCCTATTCTCGTTTGCTGATTAAAACGTGTCATAAGCGCGGTGCATTGGCGATGGGCGGCATGGCGGCCTTTATCCCCGCTAAGGATGCAGAACTCAATCAACAAGTGCTAGATAAGGTTAAGCAAGATAAGCAACTCGAAGCGAGAAATGGCCATGATGGCACTTGGGTCGCACATCCAGGGCTTGCCGATACTGCGATGGCTATTTTTAATGAATACATAGGAGAAGACCATATTAATCAACGACACATTACCTGTGATGTTGATGCCCCTATTCACGCGAGAGACTTGCTTGAGCCAGCGAAAGGAGCGTGTACAGAAGCAGGTATGCGTCTCAATATTCGAATTGCGCTGCAATACATAGAGTCATGGATTAACGGCAATGGTTGCGTACCTATCTATGGCTTAATGGAAGATGCGGCTACGGCTGAAATATCTCGTACTTCAATCTGGCAGTGGATTAAGCATCGTCAGCAACTTACTTCTGGGGGGGTGGTGACTAAGGCGCTGTTTAAAAAGATGTTGGTGGAGGAGCTCGCCCATGTCAAAGATGAGGTTGGGGCTGATCGTTTTACCCGTGGCAGCTTTACTCAGGCGGCGGTCCTGCTAGAGCAGATAACCATATCAGACGAGTTAGTCGACTTCTTAACTGAGCCGGGATATCAACTGCTGGTTGAGTAATTCCAAGAGCATATGAGTACGCTTGCTATAAAGCCTGCGTTTGTAAAAGTTTGGCTACATTTTGTAGCTTGTGTCCCCCGTGCAGTATTCCTACGTGCTGTGCGGGTTTTTAATTTTCGCACCACATCCTTCCAGTGAGTGGTTTAGTTGTGATTGACGACTCTTCGGAGTCGTTTTTTTTTGAAATGAGTAAAGTTTGTCAAAGGTAAGTGTGTTAACAAGCTGTAATGGCTTTATTGTTGGCTATTAACGTATAGAATGTAGTTATAGATTTAATCATTGATGTTTTGAGCTCGGCCATAATGAGCATTGAGTATTTTCAGGGAAGAAGTCAGAGCAGGACATCAGTAGACTGCATAGCCTGATGGGTGTAACCGTCATAAGATGAGAGTGACTTGAAAGCAAGTAATATAGAAAAGAGTCGATATAGGGGCGTCGAATACTGGACTAATCGTATCAGTGACCAAGAGATGCCAGCTCTTTGCTCTACAGTGAAAACCCTCGAAAAGCTTGCAAAGGACGACGTTTCTTCTTTATCAATTCTGGGTCAGAGTGTTATGCATGATAATGCACTGACCTCCAGAATTTTGCGAGTCGCAAATAGCGTGACTTACAGTAAAGGCATTAGCCAAGTCACTACGGTAAGCCGTGCAGCTGTGGTGCTTGGTTTTGATACCATAAAGAATATTTGTATCACGGCTAAATTACTCAGCAGTTTACTTGAAGCAGAAGGACTCTCTGAAGGCGTTTACAACAGAATGCTCAAGTTGATGGCACAAGCATTTCAAGCTGCAATGCTAACGAAAATGTTACTCAAGGACCACGATGAAGAGTTGCAAGAAGAGGTCTTTATTGCTTCTTTACTGTATCACTTAGGAGAAAGCGCTTTTTGGAGCACAGGCTGCGCCGAAACCTTGGTGCTTGATAATAAGCTAAATCACTGTGATTCGTCGCAAGAGATGAATCAAGTGGTTCGAGAGGTACTTGGTACTACGTTTGAACAGTTATCGCTCGGACTTGCAAGGAGCTGGGGCTTAGGTCATTTACTGATAAAGTCATTGAGCCAACCAGATGAACGTACCCCCGAGATCCGCAGTATTTTTCTGGCAAATAAGCTTAGTGAGATATTGTGTCAGCACTCTCCTAACATGGCGGAGCTGTCGAAACGGCTACAGCAGACTGCAGGTATGTTAGGGCTAGAAGTTGACGAGCTAAAGGGGCGGATCATTCGCTGCCATAAAGCGACAAAAACCATGGCAGATGCCTATGGCGCAAGAATTTTAGTGGAGCATTTACCTGAGCCTAAATACCTTCAAGAGGACATAGCTGAGAGTCAGCCTGCCCCTGTTATTAATGTTAGCGATGTTAATAGTCAGTTGCAGTGTTTACGGCTGCTCACCCAATGCGCATTAAATAAACAAGACTTTAATCAGGTACTCTCCATTACATTAAAGGGGATCTTAACCGGTGTTGGTGTCGATCGTTGCTGCGTATTGTTAATGTCTCCGAGTCGAAAGTTATTGCTCCCTAGGATTGTTCATGGGGAAGGTATCGAGCAAATGAAAGCGTCGTTTAATATTTCATTAAACAGTACAAAAAGCGTCTTTCAAGATTGCATTTCGCTGAAGAAGGGACTGTTTATTGATAACCCTCGCTCATCTAAGTGGCGTTTATTTATGGACGATGACATTAAAGCTATCACGTCTGCAACAGGCTTTATGATAGCCCCACTTATTATGGATAAAACTGCGATAGGCGTGGTCTATGCCGATAGAGAAAGTTCAGGAAGGCGTTTATCCGAAGGGGATTTTACTAGCTTTAGCCATTTGGTTGATATGGCCAATGTCTGTTTCACTACCTCAACAAAATAGTGGGTTAAGTCACTAATTCGTTAATTGACTAAAAGCACTTTTTATTTTCAGTACTGAATCACCTCTTCTTTAGGGACTGGGGGGCTGAATATTCAATTGAAACACCATAACTTATCATGGCGCTTCATCGTTGTTTATTTTTTATTCATTATCATGTTTAGTTTTTGCCTCCATGAGTTGGGGCGTTACTTTTCGGCAGCTTTTATCTGCATGGTAATCGATTTTGCTATAGCGTTAGGGATTGGAAAGCTCAGGTGATACTGAGCTATTTTCCAGCCTTGGTCGGTTTTGATTAAGGTACCAGTCCCACGGCTCACGCCATAAGAAGGGCTAGATAAGATCTCGTCAAACCAGATCACATCACCGTGCTGCGTCATCTTTCTACTCATCAAATCGTAACGCCAGCCTTTTGTTGGCCTGGCATATTGTTCAAACTCGGCCTTATCCCAATGTTCATTGACATCGGTACCGATAAAAATGCCTTTATCCTCATAGAGGGCAAAGTAGTTATCCCAATCCGCAGTCGAAGAGTATTGGTTTAAAGCATCCAAAACCATAGCGGCTTGTTGAGTATCCTCGTTCAATGTTTCTTCTGCCAAGAGACTCGACGAGTAAGAAATGAGCAACAGTAGGGAGTAGCCCCATACTTTTGGAGAAATTAGTTTTAACATGCCGCATCCAGTTATTGTTGTGATTATGTTTGGATTATCAATTCTATAGTCGTTAACACATTAATGCCAATTCACTGGATCCAGCTGGTAAAAAGCGCTTAGCTCCCGATAAAGTGCGGGGTGCAATGCGATAAATTCATGGGGCTGCTCGAAAAAAACTTCACTTACAACGGCAAAAAATTCCGCTGGGTTAGTTGCGCCATAATAGTTAAATAGTGAATGTTCACCGTATTGACTCGCTCTTACCAGCGTTTGATATTCCTGCATTAATACTTCAGACCAGGAAGCGTAATCTTTACTATGTTTGAGGATCGGCGCTCCGTTTGCATTGCCATCTTCTTGATCTAACTGGTGGGCAAACTCATGGATAACGACATTATTACCATCATCGGGTACTGCTGCGTCGTGCTTAGTCGTTTGCCAAGACAATACCACTCGGCCATGTTGCCATGATTCACCGGATAGGACTCTTCGCTGCTCAGACATTACTCCTGCACCATGATGCTGCTGACTTTGGACAACAAATACCGATGGATAAATCAGGATTTCTTTTAACCTGGGATAAAAGTCGGTCGTCCTATTGAGTAATAACAAACAGGCTTGAGCGGCCACTGTGACACGAATTTCGTCGTTAATTTTTAAACCATCACAGCCGACAAAGTATTTTTCTGCGATAAATACTTGAATGTGCTTCTTTAGCTGTAGCTGTAAATCGGCTGGTAATGTCCTAAAGAAAGGAATACGACGCTTTAAGATCTCTCGCCATTCATGGGGGAAAGGCTGCTGACGAATTAATTTACGTCGACGACGAGCACGCCATGACGCAGTGGCAATCCATGCAATCGCACTACCGCTAATAAGGAGTATTAGAAAAATCGCTAACATAGCTTGCCTAAAGTTTATTTGCGTTAATCATGATATAGGGACGCCGTGGGCAAGATTCAACCATTGAGGTTATTTGAGTCGTTTGTCCTTAAAATCAAGTATTCGGCAGTACGGCCTGTCGTGAATACTAAATAGAGAGTAAGAGATGGGAGTGCAGGGGGAGTCGAGAGCTGTAATAAAAAAGCGCTGGCAGCGCAGTACTTCAAAACAGTCGGTTTACTGCCAGCTAAGGGAAGGGTTATTCAACGATTATACTTTGTTCCTTTTGTTTTCTTTGTTCTGGGCTTAAATTAAAGTGATGCTCAATCAAGAAACGAATTAACTTGGATTTTGCTATATCGCAGTCATCGGCTAATGTCGCTAAGTGAGCAATCGCAGATTCAGTTAAGGTAAAGGTTGCCTTTCTGACTGGGCAATTTCCTTTTTTCACGGTTAATACTGTTTCGCTTTGTTTGCCGCTTAGTAAGTTGCTTCTATATTCAGGCTGAAACCGAACTTTCTGTCGCTCTAACTCAATGACTTTATGTTGTTTAGTCGCGAGTACTTCTTGGCCCGAAGCATAGCGACTCGCATCGTTAATGAAATCATCAATAAGATCATCGAGTGCTAGCTGGCTGGTTTGGATCTGCCTATGGGTAGAACTAGACGGCGTAGAGTTTTTCTTGAGATCTGCCAGACCCATAATTACCTCTCATCTTGTTCATCTGTTTTTCAGCAAGGCGATTGCGAATTTCAGTGGCATTCTTTACTTGCAACATTTCACAAGCAATGCCTCTTATCTCCCCAGCGGCTTTTCCTTTTGGTTCAATCTCGAGTACTGACAGGCCTGATTCTTCGCTGTCATCGTAGATGTTTCGGCTATAGGTAATCGCATCTAACACATTGATGTCGTATGTCTTACAAACTTCTTTAGCTTCAAAAATACGGTTGGCTTGGTTGGGGAGGCTTGGGCATTGGGTAATAACAAAGGTGGCACGCATTTTAGGGTTTATCATCATACACGTTGCGACAATATCATCCATATGGCTGACTGTTTTCAAATCTCGACGCTTAGGACGCAGGGGCATTAGCACGTGTGAGGCGACCGACATTGTTGCGCGTAGTGCTAAGTTATCTTGACCACCACAATCGACGATTACATAGTCATAGTGTTGTTCCAAACTAAGGAGATCATTACGGATTTTTCCGTAAAGCTGCACACAATTAATGCTGGGTAAATCGGAATTATTATTGCGGGCATGGATCCAATCTGACGTTGTACGTTGGGGATCGCAATCAACCATAATAACTGAGGCTTGGCATTCTGCTGTTAGAAATACAGCGACATTTTGGGCTAGGCAACTTTTACCACTACCACCTTTTTCGCCACCGACGAGTATGATCATATTGTTTTCCTCTTGTACGCGGTGAATTTATTTTTCTTATTATATGAATGAAGGTAAGTAACAGTTTGCGTACTTATTGATATGGGATTTGTTAACAACGGCATCTACTCATATCTTCCTGTCACTGTAAGCTTAATCTAGGTCGATACACCTCCCTCGTCAACTGTATGATTTTTGACGGTTTTATTAAAAATGACTGTCGTTGTTTTTTTGACGTTTCCGTCATTAGAGTGGTTTTTTTGGCGCCAGGTTAAAAGTGTTGCGATTGTGAGTGATTTGTTAGGTTAATTAGGCGTTTAGCTTTTGTGAGGCCATAACCAATCTTCTTGGCTGCATAAATAATGGCTAGCTTTACTGTTTGAGTTGCTTACCAGCATGCTTACTTATTTCAATAAGATATATCAAGCGCTCTGATTATTTGTAATTAATATATATGGTTTACATATGATCCCTTGTTTGTTGAGTTAACGTTGTTGCTAACGCGAGCAAAAGTGCGGTATTTCTATGAGAACTTGATAGAATGTATCACTAGAATAATTTTATTAGATAAACATCTTAATAATAATGAGGTTAGTCTGTGATGGATGAAAAACTTCTACTTGAAGCCATTACTCAAAAGATGCCTTTTGGTAAATATGCTGGAAGACGCTTACTCGAACTGCCTGAACCTTACTTAGTTTGGTTTCACTCAAAAGGCTTCCCCGAAGGAAAGCTTGGTCAGCAATTAGCGTTAATGTATGAGGTAAAGCTAAATGGTCTTGAAGGTATGCTGCAGCCCATATTAGATGAAGCTAAGCGTTCTTAAGTGACTTTAGATTGGTATTAGTCTATTTGAGTAATTAATCTGCTGTAATTAAGAAAGTTCCGTGGTAGGAGTTAAAATATCTGGTTATGAGAGTTGGATCTAATTGTTGGAGATTAGCGGCTTATACTTGTGACTAATTAGAGATTTATCACCTATTGCATGTTTTAATACTTGTGAATTGATAACTTATTTTAAGGAAATTTCCGATGATAGCTAAATTAGTGAAATTGGCTGCAGCAGCAACTCTAGCACTCGGTATCTCAAGCGCATGGGCACAGGGTGTTATGCACGAAGGTACTGTCATGGATACCATGAATGGCGGCGGTTATACCTACGTTCAGATCAAAGAAGCTGACAAGACTTTTTGGGCAGCAGGTCCACAGATTGAAGTCAAGAAAGGCGATACTGTTGTCGTTCAAGAGCAAATGTGGATGAGCGATTTCAGCAGCAAAACATTAAATCGTACTTTCGATGAGCTGCTATTTGTTGGTCGTATCGACAAGAAGTAATGATTAACCTCTATCGCTTTAGGTTAATAGCCTGAGCGTTGAGGTACATTATTCACTTAACAACATATGTGAATGGCGTAGACTGAGTCTACGCCATTTTCTTTTGGGGCGAACTGCCGCAAAATATGACTCGATAATCTAATTAACCCAATCTTAATAGTCCATGAACAATATGTTGAAACTTATTCCATATCAAAAATGTTATGCCGCAGAAGTCTCTATACTGGCGCATATTGCTATTCGTGGCATAAGTGATGAAATTTATTGCGAAGAAGAAAGGTCGGCTTGGTCCTTTGCGCCAAGATCTGCCTATCACTGGCATAAGCGATTATCAAAATCTCAAACTTGGCTGGTTGTGGATGAGAAGCGTCTAGCTTCTGGTAAGGCTTTTTGCTGTGGCTTTGTCAATCTTGAGACTCAATTTGAGAGCCGTGGCTATATAGATAGTTTATATGTTCATCCTGATTACCAAGGACGCGGCATTGCTAGGCAGTTATATGCAGCGTTAGAACAATGGGCGAGGCAGCATAAGTTTGATGAGCTATCTGTCGATGCCTCTAAAGTGTCAAGACCGCTGTTCGAGTCAGTAGGCTTTAAGATTAGACACCGCAGCTACCAAGAGAAACGTGCTGTGGTCATTATGGGCTACTACATGCTGAAGACATTAATTTAGCCTATAAAGGTTCACTTTCTCGTAAGCTAGCCTGCTTATAGCTGGATTTAAAAGGATTTATGGTATGAAACAGCCAGTATTTATAGTCAGACCATTTGTGACGGGAGATGTCACTGAGCTCGCTCTGGTGTTCCACTTGAGCGTTAACCAGGGAGCTGTTTCTCATTATAGTCAACAAGAACGAGCTGCTTGGTCACCAAACTTGCGTAGCGATGAGGTTTGGCTTGAGCGTTTATCTGGGACGTTAACTTGGGTCGCTGAAGCAAACCAACAAATTATTGGTTTTATCAATCTCAAGAAACCTTGCGATTTTAAAGGCGATAGTAATATCGATATTGAACAGGCGATTGCGGGCTCTTTGGCCCATGCAGAGGTCGATTGTTTGTTTACTCACCCTGAGTTCGTGGGCGTGGGAGTGGCTAAGGCGTTATATCGTGAACTTGAAAGAAAGGCGCTCATACTTGGGATTAAGCAGTTAACGGTACAGGCCTCTTATTTAGCTAAGCCGGTGTTGGAGCGGTTTGGTTTTCAAACTATCAAACAAAACAGCCACAATAAAGGCAATCAAGTGTTGGTGAACTTCAGCATGGTTAAGCAATTATACCAATTGCATTAATAATCTGTTCATTCAGTGGGAATTCAAAGCACTGAAGGCAAGCAGGGAACTTGAAGCTAATAGTCATTCTATATCGAGAGTTTCTGGCGCAGTATGCAGTGCTTTGAAACCCACCCAGAGGGAAGCACTCAAGCATTCCACTTCTGCTTTGCATGGTCTCACAAGGGAATAACCATTCTGTCGTCCATGCGCCTTGAATTGAAAAGCTTGAGCGCTTCTGAATTGATTAAATTACTAATGCAATTGGTATTAGCCTAAAACGATTTACGGAGTTGTTGGGGCAAGGCCAAAGGTCGACTCTTGCCCACTTAGAGAGTACATAATTACAGTGGCACGAGATTATGGCTGGTGTAATGAACCTGCGGTTCGATCACTTCATCTAAGCTCTGAGCCTTACTGATAAAGCGAATGAACGCCTCGGGTAGACTTAAATCTTCAATATCTTTTTGCCAATTCGCCTTCAATATCGGGTGGTAACCTTCCTTACCTGAAGCGGTATAAGATGATGAGACACCTTTATAGTGAGCGTTCGCATCGACTTCTCGCCACTGGTTTTCACCCTCTACAAGGCTGAGAATTTCAAGCTTGATGATGCGTTGTCCCAAAGCTTGCTTGCCATCATAAAAGTATTTCAAGCCATAGGTGTAAGGGAAGCTGCCTGCACCAGTACCTATCACACTGTTATTGGTCGCGGCATTGATTGCAGACTCTAGCATCTGAAACAGATATTGCCCCTGGATCTCATACGTCACTAATGGGATATCGAAAGGTAAAATGCGGCCTAAGATCTCCGCTAAACTCACATCGCCTTTATCGAGTGACTGACGAACGCCGCCGGCATTATGTAGTGCGAAGTCAACCTCAATCCCCAGCTCTCGGGTTTCCTGATACATGCTGCGGCTGACCCAAGGCGCAATTTCGCTGCCGTGGGGCAGGGCTTTGCTAGGTAGGCGTGTATGAACCAAACTTTTGGGGACAAAGCCTAAGATTTTATTATTTAACGCATCTAGACTAGGGCGATATTTTTGCTGGATCCTTGTCTGTACTTGGCTATCTTCATCATCCCATAAGATAAGTGGATGAGACTGCAGTTTTTGGCGAACGTTGATATAGTCCTGAGGGCTAACATCGTCGGAAGCTTGCAGAATAAATTGCTGATCTAACATGAAGTAATTGCCACCAGTCAGGCTTAATACTTTACCTTTATCATCAAAAATGATGTCGGCCATACCTAAGGTTTCAGCATACTTCCCTGCATGCAATATAGCGGTATCGTTAATACGCTCACCATAGGGCATATTAGATAAGCCAAGCTCGCTGAAGTCGCCCTGCAGGGTATGTGAGTGACCACCAACAATCAGGCTAATTCCATCGACTTCACTGGCTAAGATCTTATCTTGATCCAGCCCAAGATGGCTTAGCACGATAATGTGGTCGATGCCCTGAGCCTTTAGCTGCGCAACCGTGCGGCGCGTGGTATCAATTGCGCTAACAAAATGAGTATCCTCATCGGGGCGGGCAATCTCTTTCATTTGATCTAAAGTGATACCAATAATTGCCACTTGCTTATCTTGCAGCGGCTTTAACAGCACTTTAGCTGTTTGCGTGAGCGAGTCAAAATCGAGTAACCGTGGGTGCCTTGCAAGACCTGCTGGTTTTTGTTGGCACTCTTGGCTCAGATCCATGTTGCCAGCTAGCAATGGGAAGCGAATATCGTTAAGAAAGTCGAGTACTGGCTCGTTACCCGCATCGATCTCATGATTGCCTAATACCATGGCGTCAGGCTGGAGCATATTCAGCAGGTCTGAGTTGGCTTTACCTTTAAACTCATTGTAGTAGAGGGTGCCTTGAAAGCTGTCGCCGCCGTGCAAAAATAGAAAACTCTGTTGATTGTCTTGGGCTGCAAATTTTGCTTGTTTGAGCTGGTAAGCGATACGGGCGTAACCGCCAGTGTGGCTATAAAGCGTAAGTTCTTTTTGTCGCTCACAAATCGTAAACTGAATTCGGTTTGCATCGAAATGTGAGTGAGTGTCATTGATATGGGCAAGTTTTAACTTGTATTGCACTTTTGTCGCCACTGATTTAGGTAGGGTGGTTGTCATCTTATTCCTCTGGACCAAACGAGGAGTATAGCACGGTGAGGTCAAATAATAACAAGCAGAATCTTTTTCTGCACAGCAGGCAAAGAACTAAGCATGATGTAAATGGCTTGATATTGAGGGGGCTTGCGGCGGTGAAAACAGGGCATTAAAAAAGGGAGCCAAGCTCCCTTTTAAGTACCAAATTGGTGATTAACTGATTCTAGTTGTTTTCTTTTTCGAAATCGCCATCATCAGATAATACAATACCTTTGTCTTTCATACGGCGACTCCATAACTTACGTGCAAATTGCTGCATGTCTGTTACAGGGTCGTTTGAATCGACAATCTCAAGCCCAAGTAAAGATTCGACGATATCTTCTAAGGTCACAATACCTTCGTGCGAACCGTATTCGTCCACAACCATAGCAATCTTAGTATTTCGTTTAATCATTAGCTCAAATAGAGGCAAGATCTTGGCAGTCTCAGGGATCACCAGCAAGCTCTTCTTAAGCACGGCAATAGACTCTTTTGGAGTGCTACGCTCGGCAAGTAAAATATCGTTTCTATTAACGTAACCAATAATATTATCTGGTTCTTCGTCATAGACAGGAATTCGGGTAAACGGTTTGGCCATGAACTGGCGTGTAAACTCATCCTGAGTCAAATCGGTAGGCAGTCTAAACAAAACCGTTCTTGGCGTCATGATGGCGGTTACTGGCATCTCTTTAACCGATAGCATTTGAGTCAAAATCTTCGACTCTTGCTCATCAAGCTCTCCAGATGCACGACCAATTTCTGCCATCGCACTCATCTCTTGACGAATGTACTGACCTTCATCGCCTTTGCCCATCAGCTTAGTAACCTGATTAGACATCCAGATAAGAGGCAAAGTACTACGTTCCATCCAAACCAATGCGATAGATACTGTTGGAGCGAGTGAGCGCCAGTAGTTTGCACCTAAGGTCTTAGGAATGATCTCTGAGAAGAAGAGAATTAAGAAGGTAAGAACACCAGAAAATACGCCTAACATCTCATCGCCAAAAACCTTCGCCGCTTGCGCACCAGCAACAGCAGCACCAACGGTGTGCGCGATAGTGTTTAAGGTAAGGATTGAAACGAGTGGAGATTCAACATTCTCTTTTTGCTTACGTAATCTATTAGCTGCACCTGGATTGGTTTTAGTTAATGAGGCTATGTAACTAGGTGTCACTGAAAGCAATACAGCTTCAAACACACTACAAAGGAAAGAGACAGTTATCGCGACAAATATTATAATGATAAGAGTTATCATAAAGGTGAAATTACACCTCCAAATGGCAGACCAAAAGTAGTCTGCGCGGATTCTAGCACAGGTTTTTAACTTTGGTGATAGTCCACTGGCTAATATTTGTTAAGATCTGTATAATTCGCCGCCCGCAAGCAGGTTTTAGGTTTTTTGAGGTTAGACTAAATGAGTGAAAAGAAGATCAATTTATTGGATCTTGATCGTAAAGCATTAAGAGCGCTATTTACCGAGATGGGTGAAAAGCCATTCCGTGCTGATCAATTGATGAAATGGATTTATCATTTTGGCGTTAGTGACTTCGAAGAAATGACGAACATTAACAAAGCATTGCGCGCTAAGTTAGCCGCCAAGTGCGAAATCGTCGCCCCTGAAATTTCAAGTTTTCAAAAGTCTGCTGATGGCACGATTAAGTTCGCTATCAACGTGGGCGATGGCCAAGAAGTTGAAACGGTTTACATCCCTGAAGACGATCGCGCGACCTTATGTGTCTCGTCACAAGTGGGTTGCGCCCTTGAATGTACTTTCTGCTCAACAGCGCAGCAAGGCTTTAACCGTAACCTAACGGTTGCCGAGATCGTCGGCCAAATTTGGCGTGTTGCCGACTTTATCGGTTTCGTGAAAGATACTGGTGAGCGTCCAATCACAAACGTTGTGATGATGGGCATGGGCGAGCCACTGCTTAACTTAAAGAATGTGATTCCTGCGATGGATATCATGTTGGATGATTTTGGTTTCAGCCTATCTAAGCGCCGTGTAACCGTATCAACCTCAGGAGTTGTCCCTGCTTTAGATAAGTTGGGCGATGCGCTAGACGTAGCACTGGCTGTGAGTATTCATGCACCTAATGATGAGCTGCGTGACGTATTAGTGCCAATCAACAAAAAGTATCCATTAGAAGAGTTTTTGGCGGGTATTCGTCGTTATATTGCCAAATCGAATGCTAATCGTGGTCGCGTCACCCTTGAGTACGTCATGCTAGATCATATTAATGACAGTACAGATCAGGCTCATGAGTTAGCTAAGCTGATGAAAGACACGCCGTGTAAGGTTAACCTTATTCCGTTTAACCCATACCCGGGTTCTCCGTATGGACGTTCATCGAACTCTCGTATTGATAGATTCTCGAAAGTCTTGATGGAGTATGGTTTAACGGTTATCGTTCGTAAGACTCGTGGTGATGATATCGATGCCGCATGTGGTCAGTTAGCGGGTGACATTCGCGATAGAACCAAACGTTTAGCAAAAAAACAAATGCAACAAAATCAAATTTCAGTCACAATAAACTAACTCTTTGTATCTACTGCTAGATGACTGTTAGATGGGCTTAAAAATGAATCAGAGTAAGATGGTATTGCCACTGGTATTAATCTTGTCGTCAGTGATGACTACAGGGTGTGTTACCCAAGATACCTATGCGGGTACCGATACGCCTGTCTCTGAAAGAAAAGTGGATAAAGTTGCCGCTGCCCGTCAGCGAGTACAACTTGGCCTGACCTATCTACAGAAAGGCAATAGTGAACAAGCCAAAGCCAATCTCGACCGAGCATTGGCTTTTGCACCCAATTTGGAAGAAGTACACATTGCCTTTGCTTATTACTACCAGTCGGTAGGTGAATTAGAAAAAACAGAGCAAGCTTACAGAGAAGCAATCAACGCCAGTAATGCAACGGGTGATTCATATAATAACTTCGGTGCATTTTTGTGTCAGCAAGGTCAATATGCTGAGTCTGAGAAGATGTTTTTAGAAGCTGTTGATAAGCCTTTGTATACCCGTTCGGCTTCAACCTACGAAAATTTGGGTATTTGTAGCCGTAAAGCCGGGCAAATGAGTAAAGCGCAGTCTTATTTTGCGATGGCACTCAAGTACGATCCTAGAAGACGTACCTCATTAATCGAGCTAACAGAGATCGATTATGAAGAGGGCAAATATGCCGAGGCTAGACAGCAGCTTTCTCGTTATCATCGAGTGGCTGCAGAATCAGCAGACAGTTTGGCACTCGGGATTAAAATTGAACAAGGTTTGAATGACCAAGAAGCGGTTAAACGGTTCGGTATTTTACTACTGGCAAAGTTTCCGCAGTCTGTTCAAGCCAAAGAATATCGGGCTAGTATGCATTAATGAAAAATGAACAGAATCAAGAGCCCAATGTAGACAATGAAAGCCTAGTGGATGAGCCGACTCTCACACTGGGCGTTTTGCTAAAAACAGCCCGAGAAAATAAGGGGTTGTCGATAGAGGCGATTGCAGCACAATTACATTTACGCCCCGCTATCGTGCAAGAGATTGAGGCCGATAATTTAGAGGAAGTTGGCGCAGCTACTTATGTGCGAGGCTATGTGAAAAACTACGCTCGTGCAGTGCAGGCCGATCCATTTACTGTACAAGAGTGCTTAAATAAGCAGCTTGCGAATGACGAAAAACCATCGATGCAGAGTTTTTCTCGCAAGACGGCACGTCAGGCTCGAGATGGTCGCTTGATGGCGTTGACCTACCTTATCGTATTTGTGCTGTTAGCATTACTGGTTTGGTGGTGGTTCCAAAAGTCTTCGCTTGAGACCGCGGTAGATTACTCACAACCGACGGTTGAAGAGGTCGCAGCGTCGGTACAGCTACCTGATGCAAGCCCAGCTGAGCCATTGGTGGTAGATAATCAAGCTTCTGGTATTGAACAGATCCCTGAACCAACTGATGAGACAATGCCACTTGGGAATGAAAACAGCCAAGTAGCAAGTGAGCCTACAGCTGCGAGCTCAACGCCTCAATCAAACATCGCTCCGTCAGAAACAGTTCAAGCTGAGCCAGTAACGGCTGATGCCACAGCAGGCTCAACGCTTAAGCTAAGCCTAACCGGAGACTGCTGGATTAAAATCGCCGATGCGACAGGCAAGACCTTAGTCAGCGACCTTAAGAAAGCCGGTAGCGAGATTAACTTAGTTGGTGCCGAGCCATTTTCGGTGACATTAGGTGCCCCTCAAGTAGTCAATATCCAACTAAATGGTAAAGCGATTAGTTTGGAGCAGTATCCTAGCGGTAAGGTGGCGAGAATGACGTTGCCACACGCAGGACAATAACAGATCATAGAGCACAAAGACGATGTATAACGAATCTCCTATTATCAGACGCAAATCAAGCCGCATTTATGTAGGTAATGTTCCTATTGGTGATGGTGCCCCAATCGCGGTGCAGTCGATGACCAATACCCGCACAACAGATGTTGAAGCGACGGTTGCGCAAATTAAGGCGTTAGAAAATGTTGGTGCTGACATTGTTCGCGTTTCAGTTCCAACCATGGATGCAGCCGAAGCCTTTAAGTTGATCAAACAGCAAACATCAGTACCTTTGGTCGCCGATATCCATTTTGACTACCGTATCGCCCTTAAAGTGGCTGAATATGGTGTGGATTGCTTGCGTATCAATCCAGGTAATATCGGTAACGAAGAGCGTATTCGTAGCGTAGTTGAATGTGCGCGCGACAAGAATATTCCAATTCGTATCGGTGTAAACGGCGGTTCATTAGAGAAAGATCTAATGGATAAATACAAGGAGCCGACACCGGAAGCCTTGCTAGAATCTGCGATGCGTCATGTGGACATCCTTGACCGTTTGAACTTCGATCAGTTTAAGGTCAGTGTTAAAGCATCAGACGTATTCTTAGCGGTTGAGTCATACCGTTTGCTGGCTAAACAGATAGTACAGCCACTGCACCTTGGTATTACTGAGGCGGGCGGGGCTCGTGCTGGCTCAGTGAAATCAGCGGTAGGTCTAGGTATGTTACTTGCTGACGGTATCGGCGACACACTGCGTATTTCATTGGCGGCCGATCCTGTCGAAGAGATCAAGGTTGGTTTCGATATCCTTAAGTCACTGCGTATTCGCTCGCGTGGGATAAACTTTATCGCTTGCCCATCGTGTTCACGCCAAGAGTTTGATGTGATCTCAACGGTAAACGAGCTAGAACAGCGCCTCGAAGATATCGTGACCCCTATGGATGTCTCTATTATCGGTTGTGTGGTTAATGGTCCTGGTGAAGCATTAGTTTCTGATATTGGTCTGACTGGTGGTAACCGCATGAGTGGTTATTACGACGATGGTGTGCGTCAAAAAGAGCGCTTTGACAATACCAATATTGTCGATTCGTTAGAAGCAAAGATCCGTGCTAAAGCGGCCATCGTTGCGGGTCGTATTCCGGCTCAAGATTTAAATAAGTAACGACAATTGCATCACAAGCCTGCAATGTGGGCTTGTGTTTTTTTATGGGTGAATGCACCTGTTGTACGTTTAGTCTCGAAACGCCTATAATGCGAGGCGTTTTTTAATTTTTATATAGCAAATTTGACGAGTCGAATAGTGGCAAAACAGATCCAAGCGATTCGCGGAATGAACGACATTCTGCCGACCCAAAGTCCTTTATGGCAAAAACTTGAAACCGTATTACGTGACACTGTTGGGTCATATGGTTACAGTGAAATTCGTACACCTATCGTTGAAAGTACAGATCTCTTTAAGCGCTCTATCGGTGAAGTTACTGATATCGTTGAAAAAGAGATGTATACCTTTGAAGATAGAAACGGTGACAGCTTAACTCTACGTCCAGAAGGCACAGCCTCAACGGTACGTGCGGGTAACGAGCACGGTTTGCTATACAACCAAGAACAACGTCTTTGGTATATGGGACCTATGTTCCGCCACGAACGCCCACAGAAAGGTCGTTACCGTCAATTCCATCAGTTTGGTGTTGAAGTTTATGGTATTCCTACTGCCGATATCGACGCCGAAGTCTTGATGCTATCAGCCAAGCTTTGGGAAAAATTGGGTATTACAGAACATGTCACCCTAGAGCTAAATACTTTAGGTGATACTGAAGAGCGCGCTGCATACCGTGATGCCTTGATTGCTTTCTTAGAGCAACACAAAGAGGTATTAGACGAAGATAGCCAGCGCCGTATGTACAGTAATCCACTGCGCGTTTTGGACTCTAAGAATGCTGATGTACAGGCACTTCTAGCCGATGCGCCAGTATTAATGGACTACTTCGGTGAAGACACTCGTTCACATTTTTCACATTTATGTGAACTCTTAGAGGCTGTCGGCATCCAATACACAATCAATCCTCGCCTAGTGCGCGGTTTAGATTATTATAATCGCACGGTTTTTGAGTGGGTGACATCAAGCCTAGGTTCACAAGGCACAGTATTGGCCGGTGGCCGTTACGATGGCCTTGTTGGTCAACTTGGTGGTAAGCCAACACCTGCAGTCGGTTTTGCTATGGGCCTTGAGCGCATCGTATTACTACTGCAAACGCTTGAACTAGATAAAGATATTGGTCCTGCTGTTGACGTATACGTGACGGCAATGGGTGATAACTGCCGTGTAGAAGCGATTAAGATTGCGCAAGAACTAAGAGCGAGCTTACCTACAGCTAAAGTGATGAGCCATTGTGGTGGCGGTAACTTTAAGAAGCAGATGAAGCGAGCCGACAAGAGCGGTGCCTGCGTTGCACTGGTTATTGGTGAAGATGAACTTGCCAATAATCAAGTTGCAGTGAAACACCTTCGCGAAGATAAAGCACAAGAATTGGTTGCCCGTGATGCATTGGCGACATATATTGCAGAGCTGATTTAAAAGGGGAAGAGTAAGTGGAAATTTATAGCACAGAAGAGCAACAAGTAGATGCTATCAAACAGTTCTGGAAAGATTACGGCACCTCAGTTGTAGTTGGCGCCGTTGTCGGTTTAGGTGGATTATTTGGTTGGAATTATTATTCTGACTACCAAGTGGCGCAAGCTGAAGCAGCATCAGAGTCATTTCAGGCACTGAGCAGCCAAAACACTGCCGATACGGCGATGTTAACTGCGGCTGAAAATTTTGCCAAAGAACATGGCCAAAAAGGTTATCAGTCTCTACTTGAGCTGTTAGTGGCTAAATCTGCGGTAGAAAGCGGTGATCTTGCTAAAGCGGAAGTGACCCTTAAAAATGTTATCGCGACCAATGTTGATAACAGTATTGTGCTGATTGCCACTATGCGTCTAGCACGTGTACAGGCTGAGCAAGGTCAATATGCGACCGCGATCACTACCCTTGAACAAATTACAGATCCTACTTCTGCGGCTCAAAGAGATGAGCTAAAGGGTGATTTCTTAGTACGCCAAGGTGAAACAGAGAAGGCAAAGGTTGCCTATCAAACTGCGGTAGACAATGGTGGCACTATGACTAGTCCAACATTACAAATGAAGCTTGATAATCTGAACAAGGCATAAGGAATCTGCCCATGAAGTCTTGGTGCAAAACACTACTAGCATGTGGCATGAGCATAGGCATCTTGTCTGCTTGTTCTTCGAGTGATGTAGAGGAAGATCCGATTACACCACTTACCGAGATAGAAGCCAGCGTGTTTCCTGAGGTAAACTGGAGCGCAAACGTCGGCGACGGCGTCGGTGATTACTACTCTCGCTTACGCCCAGCAGCTAATTACGGCAAACTGTTTGTTGCAGACCGTTACGGTAAAGTTGAAGCATTCGACGAAGTGACAGGTGAGCGTATTTGGCAAAATGATTTTAGCTCTGCATTTAGAGATAATGCGTTAGCTAAAAACAAAGGTGCACGTCTAGCGGGTGGTGTAACAGCGTCACGTAACAAGGTATTTGTGGGCGGCGAAAGCGGTCTTCTAGCGGCTTTTGACGAAGCAACGGGAGAAGCGGTTTGGCATGTCGTTGCCGGTGGTGAGCTGTTATCAGCTCCCACTGTAGGCGAAGATGTGGTAGTGGTTAATACCGGTGCGGGTACGTTAGAAGCGTTTGACGTGGAAGATGGAACTCAGCAATGGGTATATGAAAACCAACTACCAACCTTGACCCTGCGTGGAACAGGCGCCGCTTCTTATGAAGCAGGTGGTTTCTTTGTTGGCACCGCCGATGGTAAAATTGCTGTTGTGATCAAAAACAATGGTCAGGCAGCATGGGAGCAGGCTATCTACACCCCAACGGGAGGCAATGAGTTCTCGCGTATGGCCGATGTGGATATGAAGCCATTGCTTGTAGGTGAAAACCTATATGCCGTCAGTTACAACGGTAATCTAGTGTCTATGGAGATGCGCACAGGTCGTATCGTTTGGTCACGCAGTTATTCGAGCTTTAATGAGTTAGCTTATTCTGGCGTAAGCCTATTTGTGGTTGACGATCACAGTCGTATTTATTCTGTTGATAGACGAAATGGTCTAGAGTTATGGAATAATGCCGAGCTAGCTAACCGTAATTTAACCGCACCCGTGTCGTTTAAAGATTACGTGGTTGTGGGTGATTTTGAGGGGTATCTACACTTCTTAAACAAGTCTGATGGTCAAATCGTTGGACGTGTAGAAGTCGATAGCTCAGGTTTATACAGTCAGCCATTAGTTGTTAATGACAACTTATATGTGCAGACTCGTGGTGGAAAAGTGGTTCGAGTCACACTTCCGTAAGCCAAATCGTTAGATATGATAAGGCCCCTGGATGTGCATGCCGGGGGCTTTTTAGTTATTAGAAATGAGTAATAGAGGCAATTAAATGATTCCTGTTGTGGCCCTAGTTGGGCGACCAAACGTTGGTAAGTCGACCCTTTTTAACCGACTTACCCGTACCAGAGATGCGCTTGTCGCTGACTTTCCTGGGCTAACTCGGGATCGTAAATACGGCCGAGCACATCTTGCAGGTTATGAGTTCATCGTAGTCGATACCGGCGGTATTGACGGCACTGAAGAAGGGATTGAAACTCGCATGGCCGAGCAATCTCTTGCTGCGATTGAAGAAGCTGATGTCGTGCTATTTTTGACCGACGCTCGCGCTGGCTTAACTGCTGCCGATCTTGCGATTGCTCAACACTTACGCAGTCGTGAAAAAACCACTTTCGTCGTTGCTAACAAGGTCGATGGTATCGATGCCGACTCTGCCTGTGCAGAATTTTGGTCATTGGGTCTAGGTGAGGTTTACCAGATGGCTGCGGCTCAGGGCCGTGGTGTAACCAACATGATCGAGTACTCTTTAGCGCCATACGCAGAAGCGATGGGGATCACTAAAGATGAAGACGGCGAAGAAGACGAAGAAGATCGCGAATACACCGAAGAAGAAGCGGAAGCTGAGCAGAAGCGTCTGCAAGACTTGCCAATCAAGCTTGCTATCATCGGTAAGCCTAACGTGGGTAAGTCGACGCTAACTAACCGTATTTTGGGTGAAGAGCGCGTTGTCGTATATGACGAGCCTGGTACCACTCGTGACAGTATCTACATTCCTATGGAACGTCAGGGCCGTGAATACGTATTGATTGACACCGCTGGTGTACGTCGCCGCGCTAAGGTTCATGAAACTGTTGAGAAATTCTCAGTTATTAAGACCCTTAAAGCGGTTGAAGACAGTAACGTAGTATTGCTTGTTATCGATGCCCGTGAAGGTATTGCCGAGCAAGACCTTGGTCTATTAGGTTTCGTGCTTAACGCTGGCCGTGCATTGGTTATCGCCGTAAACAAGTGGGATGGTATCGACCAAAACGTTAAAGACCGTGTGAAGACAGAGCTTGACCGTCGTTTAGGCTTTATTGATTTCGCGCGTATTCACTTTATCTCTGCACTTCATGGTACAGGTGTGGGTCACTTGTTCGAGTCAATCGAAGAAGCGTATGACAGTGCGACGCGCCGCGTAAGTACCTCTATGCTGACGCGTATCATGCAGATGTCACAAGACGATCACCAACCACCATTGGTTAACGGTCGCCGCGTTAAGCTTAAATACGCTCACGCCGGTGGTTACAACCCACCAATCGTGGTTGTACACGGTAACCAAGTTAAGAAGCTTCCAGACTCTTACAAGCGTTATATGATGAACTACTTCCGTCGTTCATTGAAAGTGATTGGTACGCCAATCCAGTTACGTTTCCAAGAGGGTGGCAACCCGTTTGAGGGGATGAACTCTAAGAAGCTAACGGTGAGCCAAGAGCGTCGCCGTAAACGTATGACAGCCCATATTCGCGATAAGAATAAGGATTAGCATTTTTCTATAAGTGAAGAGAGTTTTCTCGTCTCGCATAGTCGAAATGACTTTTAAAAGGAACCTCAGGGTTCCTTTTGTGTTATCTGGGATTTGGTGTTTTACGGCTTGCGTGGAGGGTGAGTAATTTATTAAGTCTAAAGGTGCGGCTATATGGCGAGGTAAGTTGTCGCGCTTGATAGCTAAAGACTTTAGAGGTAAGGCTACAAAGACTATATGGCTGTCCTATTTTTCTTAACTGCTAGTTCAAAATTAAGGGGGAGAGCTCGGATTAACCTCAGTTGTTATATGCGCCTTAAGTAGGGCTTGGTTTATTTTATGTTGCATATAGATCACATGCAATATTGATGTAATAACTGGATTTAACCAAAGTTCGTCACCTTTGTTTGAGCCTGAAATTAAATTAATACGGTGGCGTACCATAATTATCCAAGTTATATCGAAAACAGATGAGATAACATGAATGCCAATTGAAGTTCTTAAAATGTCAAGATCTTGAAAATGGGCAATAGCATAAATTAAGCTGCCTAATGAGATAGTAAATAGGGTAATTGCTATAGCTATGAAAAAATTTGATATTTTGAGTTCTGTATTTTTGTTTATTTGGCTTGAAAAGCGATATAGCTTATAGATCAAATATGAGCCAATAGTCAGTATACAAAGAACTAGAGTCTTTATGACTGAATCAACTTCAAAAACTCTGTTAAGTCCCTTTTTCATCTGTTCTCCTTAGGTAGCAATTAGTCAAAATCTTTAGCCGTCTAGTATCTTAATACTTTTGAGTTGTAAGGCTGGAATGGTCTCTTTTTATAGTTTCATTTCATCTGAATTTTCATCAGGAGGATCACCGCTATCCTCTTTTCTTTTTCTTTGCTCTTGTTTTGCTTTTTCAACATTTTTAAATGTAGGGGGTGGAATAGGGAAAATTGAAATTAAGGGGAAAATAGCCAAAAAAAGAAATGCTCCTTTAGACATTTTCTTTCCCCAGAACACCATTCCATACAAGACTCTAAATAAAAGAAGCAAGCAAATGATAATCATAAAATATTGGCTCAGTTCCCCTTTGATATTTGTTAAGCTAAGTAAATCCATTTACTCTCCAATTTAATCTCTTTATACAAATTAGATTGGGGACGTTTAAATGATATTCAAGTGGTGTTAACAAATTGGTGGTTTTTGAACGCGAGAGCTAGCGTCTCGATATACAAGCCTGATTTTGGAGTAAGTTTTTATTTTCAATAGGTTAGTGTGGGAGTGGCAGAGATTGTTTTTCTATCATCAAAATCACTAACTCGTTACATCATTTCAAGTTTGATTTTTAGCAGTGACAGCTCAAATCGAAGACATCAATCATCAAGTGTAGATACGGCCGCGAGCGTCCATATATGGCGAACTGGCTGTTGAACAAGGGTGATAAGGACGAGCAGAAAACGTATGGCTGTCCTATCTTTCGTGTTTTCTGCGGAGTGAAGTATATTTTTTCTCTCTAAATAGTCTTACTTTTCGAAAAGTGACTAATCACGTCTATCAGTCGTGACTTCTGTTTAGGGGAAACCCACCGCAAATTGAACAGATAACAAGTGGACTCCGCCAGTGTTATTTGATGTAGATTTCTCTGCGAGTTAATTAGAAGTTCAATGCAGGCGGACTCTAAAGTTTGTTTTGATACGTCATTAGCACCAGAACAGCAAATTTTAGGTTTATCTGTATCATCTTCAAACTTCCAATAGCACTGTTCATGTAGATTAGTTAACAGTTGTATGAACATCGTTTCAGGCATTTCCCCTTTAGAACGCATAATCGAGGCTAAAGCTATGAGGTTATGCCCCCAGAAACCTGGGTGTTTTAAGGCGCTTGAAAATACTATTTTTACGTCAATATTCTCCGGTTTAGCGTAATCAACTGTTACTGGATAGGATTGGTGGTTATTGCCATAAAATGTGGCTGTAACGAACTCACAGAAACGCTCAATAAATCGCAGCTTTTGCTTTTCTGTTTTTATTAATGACCAAGCCTGCTTAAAAGCAATCAGTACTGAAACATTATGGCTGAGATACTCATTTTTCTCTGCGCATTGTTCGAAGTAATAGGCAAAAATTTCACTAGCATCACTTTGGTTAAACCAGTCTTGCATGGTGAAATAGGCGTAGGGATAGATAGCATGGGCTAAAATCCAATGCCTTCTTCGCTCTATAGGTTTGAAAGGCATGGAGCCGGATTGGAGCATGGCTACATTAAAAGTGGGCTCTTCTAGCTCTATTAACCTTTCTACTTTTAACCAGTCGTTAGCAGGCCAATCATACTGACGTTTCAATGATTTTATTGCGAGGTAGCATTTTAGTGCGTGCTGCTGGTGTATAGCAGCAATTCTTGTCAGTACTTCATCCATGTTTGTCTATTCTTTTTTAGCTACGTTATTACCATTGTTGCTAGGTTACCCTAAATCTTGCAGTCGTCTAGCGCAATCTCTTGAGTAAATGACGCACTTATTTTAAGCAGAAGTAATTAACTTTTACCTGCATAATGACTATCTACTTTTATCTATGACAAAGACTTTGCGCTATACCAAATTTAGACATCTGATCACGATGTTGTAAATGAAAGCACTAACTACATCGTGTAGATACGGCCGTGACCGTCCATGACATGGTGAGAGATAACGAAGTTATCAAGCTTTCGAACGAGAGGGAGGATGCCGAACTGGCCTTTTAGCTGGGATGCTATTCGTCATGGCCGAGCTTCCAGAGATGGATTTGCTGCGTGATACTGCAGTGTCTACACATACGTCCTCTGTAGGCGATTAGGTTCACCTTTATCCACAGGTAAACACGTTGTGGGGTATTTTCAAGTTAGATCTCTCACTGCTATAGCCCAAATGAAACTCCAATTATCCAGTGTGGATACAGCTGCGGGCTTCGATGACAAGGATGTCATCGCAGAGCTTACAGGGATTGTACTTGCAGCGTCTCGCAGCAGTATCTGCACATACCCCGCTGGAGGCGATGACTAAGGATTAAGCAGTAACACAGAACTCACTTCCATGTAGCAATAAGCACAAATAGGAACTTAATCAGCCTTCATTCGAGGGTTAACTAACTTTGGGGTAAAACTAAGTTATGAAGCATACAGAAAACACCAACTCACCATCGAAGTTGCAGAAGTGCATTGAAGACTCCCTATAAACCAGAGTCCGTGATGCCTACATGGATGTGGGCGAAGCGCCACGACTATTTATCCTACTTCAACCACTGTTGAGGTGACACTGCCATCTCGCAGGCGAGTGGTCAGCGTATCGCCCACACAAGTATCCGATGGTGCCTGCACCACTTTGCCATCACCAGTTAGGGTAATGCTGTAACCACGGCTTAATGTGGCTAACGGGCTTACCGTGTCTAATTGCTGCGCACGGTGGGCAAGGCGCTGCTCACTCATCCTTAACTTATCATCCATAGCATCATTGAGCTTGGCGCTTAAGTAGCTCAAACGCTGTGCTTCTAGAGTCAGGCGATGCTGTGGTGATTGATTAGCCAAGCGGTTACTTAAGTTTTGCTGTTTTAAAGTGTGTGCATGTAACTTAGATTGCATGGCTTGGTTTAAGCGCAGTTGCATTTCATCGAAGGTTTGCTCATACATCTGCAGGCGGCGCTGTGGATCTTGCTTTTGCAGGCGATGCTCAACGGTTTGCACTTGGCTTTGCTTCTTTAACTCATAATGCTGCCAAGCCTGTTTGAGACGTGAAAGCTGGGCTAATAGCTTTTGGGCTTTATTGTCGGCATCTTTGGATAGTAGCTCTGCGCCTGCAGAGGGGGTTGGCGCACGAAGGTCTGCCACATAATCGCTGATTGTCATATCCACTTCATGACCAACGGCAGACACCACTGGAATGCCACTGTTATAAATGGTGTGGGCGAGGCCTTCGTCGTTAAAGCTCCATAAGTCCTCTAATGAGCCACCGCCGCGGGTCACCAGTAATACGTCAACTTCGGCTCGCGAGTTAGCTAGATTGATGGCATCACAAATACTTTTTGCAGCGTCACTGCCTTGTACGGGAGTAGGGTAGATAATGACTTCAATCGATGAGTCGCGGCGAGCAAGAACATGCAAAATATCGCGAATAGCAGCGCCAGTCGGAGAGGTGACTACACCGATTTTTTGAATATTGGCAGGTAGTGAGCGCTTGGTGTCGCTGGCAAACAAGCCTTCGGCGGCAAGCTTCATTTTGAGCGCTTCATATTGCTGGGCGAGTAAGCCGTCACCCGCTGGTAGCATAGATTCAATAATGAGTTGGTAATCACCACGAGGCTCATAAACGCTGATATTACCCTTAACTAAAACCTGTTGGCCGTTAGCGGGGCGAAAGGTCACCGCCTGATTGCGGCCCTTAAACATGGCGCAGCGAATTTGTGAGAAATTATCTTTGAGGGTCAAATACCAGTGGCCCGAGCCGGGTGCCGCAAAGTTTGAAATTTCAGCATTTAGCCAAATTCGGCCAAGCTGACCCTCTAAAAGTTGTCTAACTTCACCATTGAGGCGGGAGACGGTATAAACATCGTTTTTTGGGGTTTTCATAATTTTTTTACACACAAATGCGAATTAGTGTGTATTTTCCATTTACCAACCCAGATATGCAAGGTATAATCTCGCCGCAATATTTCACCTCTAATTCCTAATCTCTTGGGGAGATGTTGCATGTTAAGATTGAAAAAAGAAGCGTTAACTTTTGATGATGTGTTGCTGGTTCCAGCGCACTCTACCGTCCTCCCAAATACAGCTGTTTTAAAGACACGCCTGACGAATAAGATTGAGTTGAATACTCCGATCGTATCTGCTGCTATGGATACCGTTACTGAAGCTCGTTTAGCTATTGCTATCGCGCAAGAAGGTGGCCTTGGTTTTATCCATAAAAACATGACGATTGAGCAACAAGCTGAAGAAGTTCGTAAAGTAAAAATTTACGAAGCGGGTATCGTTCAGCAGCCTGTGACAGTGACCCCTGCAACGACACTAGCCGATGTTAAGGTTTTAACTGCAAGAAATGGTTTCGCAGGTTACCCAGTGGTAAACGAAGCTAACGAGTTAGTGGGTATTATCACAGGCCGTGACGTACGCTTTATCACCGATTGGTCGCGTACTGTTGATCAAGTGATGACTCCAAAAGAGCGCCTAGTAACTGTACTTGAAGGTACTAAGCTAGATGAAGTTCAAAAGCTTATGCATTCTCACCGCGTTGAGAAGGTGTTAGTTGTTGATGACAACTTCAAGCTTAAGGGTCTTATCACAGTTAAAGATTTCCAAAAAGCTGAGCGTAAGCCAAACGCATGTAAAGACGAGTTAGGTCGTCTACGTGTCGGTGCTGCAGTTGGTGCAGGTCCTGGTAACGAAGAGCGTGTTGACGCACTTGTGCTAGCTGGTGTTGATATCTTGCTTATCGACTCATCTCACGGTCATTCAGAAGGTGTGTTACAACGCATTCGTGATACTCGTGCTAAATACCCAGACTTACAAATCGTTGGTGGTAACGTTGCAACAGCTGAAGGTGCGATTGCACTGGTTGAAGCTGGCGTTAACGCAGTTAAAGTCGGTATTGGTCCTGGTTCCATCTGTACTACTCGTATCGTTACTGGCGTAGGTGTACCGCAAATCACAGCTGTATCTGATGCAGCCGCTGCAGTTAAGCACTTAGACATTCCAGTTATTGCCGATGGCGGTATTCGTTTCTCTGGTGATCTTGCTAAAGCATTAGCTGCTGGCGCATCGTGCATCATGGCGGGTTCTATGTTTGCAGGTACTGATGAAGCGCCGGGTGAAACTGAGCTTTATAACGGTCGTGCATACAAGTCATACCGCGGTATGGGCTCACTAGGTGCGATGACCCAGACTCAAGGTTCGTCTGACCGTTACTTCCAAAGCGATAACGCAGCTGACAAGCTAGTACCTGAAGGTATTGAAGGTCGCGTCGCTTACAAAGGTAAGCTAAAAGAGATCATTCACCAGCACATGGGCGGTCTACGTTCATGCATGGGCCTAACGGGTTGTGCAACGATTAAAGAGCTAAATGAAAAAGCTGAGTTTGTGAAAATCACTGCAGCAGGCATGGGCGAGTCTCATGTTCACGACGTGACTATCAGCAAAGAAGCGCCAAACTATAGCACTCGTTCTTAAATATTAGTTTAGATATTAAAGGCGACAGATTATGTCGCCTTTAAATTAAGCCAAGTAGAAGGTTCGCAGAGTACTCACTGCTTGGTTAGTTAACAATGACGAAAAAATAGAGATAAGGTACCCCATGAGCAACATTCATGAGCATAAGATCCTCATATTAGATTTTGGATCGCAATACACTCAACTGATCGCCCGTCGTATTCGTGAAATCGGTGTGTATTGTGAACTTTGGGCTTGGGATGTTTCTGAAGAGCAAATTCGTGAATTCGCTCCAAACGGCATTATCTTAGCCGGTGGCCCTGAAAGTGTTACCGCTGAGAACTCACCACGTGCTCCAGAATATGTGTTTAACGCTGGCGTACCTGTACTAGGTATTTGTTACGGCATGCAAACCATGTCTGAGCAACTTGGTGGTAAAGTAATTCAAGGTGTAGGTGAAGGTGAGTTTGGTTATGCGCAAGTAGAACTACAAACTGAATCTGCACTATTCAAAGCGATTGAAGATGCAGTTAGCGAAACGGGCAAGCCACTACTTGACGTATGGATGAGCCACGGCGACAAAGTGTCTGAAATCCCTGAAGGTTTCGTTGCAGTTGCTAAGACTGAAACTTGCCCATTTGCAGCTATGGCAAATGAAGACAAGCAGTTCTATGGTGTTCAGTTCCACCCAGAAGTGACTCACACTCGTCAAGGTAAGCGTATGCTTGAGCATTTCGCCCTTGAGATCTGTGGCTGTCCTGCAAACTGGAAACCTGCTTCAATTATTGAAGATGCAGTTGAGCGCTTAAAAGAGCAGATCGGTGATGACGAAGTTATCTTAGGTCTTTCTGGTGGTGTTGATTCATCTGTTGTTGCTATGCTGCTGCACCGCGCAATTGGCGACAAGCTAACATGTGTATTTGTTGATAATGGTCTACTTCGTCTAAACGAAGCGCAGCAAGTCATGGATATGTTTGGAGATCACTTCGGTCTAAACATCATTCACGTTGACGCTGAAAACCGTTTCCTAGATGCAATGGCTGGTGAAGCAGAACCTGAAGCTAAGCGTAAGATCATTGGCCGCGTATTCGTTGAGATCTTCGACGAAGAATCTAAGAAATGCGTTAATGCTAAGTGGCTTGCACAAGGCACTATCTACCCAGACGTGATTGAGTCTGCAGGTAGCGCAACAGGTAAGGCACACTGCATTAAGTCACACCATAACGTTGGCGGTTTGCCAGACGATATGGCAATGGGTCTTGTTGAGCCATTACGTGAATTGTTTAAAGACGAAGTACGCAAGATTGGTCTAGAACTAGGTCTTCCATACGACATGCTTTACCGTCACCCGTTCCCAGGACCTGGTCTTGGTGTACGCGTACTTGGCGAGGTGAAGAAAGAATACTGTGACTTGCTACGTCTAGCTGACGCGATTTTCATCGAAGAGCTACACAAAGCTGACCTTTACAACAAGGTTAGCCAAGCATTTACCGTGTTCCTACCAGTACGCTCTGTTGGCGTAATGGGTGACGGTCGTAAATACGACTGGGTTGTTTCACTACGTGCAGTTGAAACTATCGACTTTATGACGGCGCATTGGGCACACCTACCTTATGATTTCCTAGGTCGTGTCTCTAACCGTATCATTAACGAAGTAGATGGCATTTCACGCGTGGTTTACGACATTTCTGGTAAGCCACCTGCAACGATTGAATGGGAATAAAGGTTCACGCCTAACCCATTAACGTTGAGACCACACCGGTCTGATTTATATCGATAATAAAACGCGTTCATAGCAATATGAGCGCGTTTTTTTATGGGCCTAAATTAGTAAGGGCATGTTTATTCAACTATAAATAATCAAAGGGATTCTATTATTTACAGGGAGTTTGCCTATGCGCTATAGAGCGGAAGTTGATGGATTAAGAGCCTTAGCCGTGATCCCAGTGATTCTGTTTCATGCGGGTTTTAGCCAGTTTAGTGGCGGTTTTGTCGGGGTGGATGTGTTCTTTGTGATCAGTGGTTACCTGATCACTAGCATCATCTTAAATGAGCTCGAGCGAGATAAATTTAGCATCCTAAACTTCTATGAGCGCCGCGCAAGACGGATTTTACCGGTACTCTTCTTTGTCATCTTAGCCTGTATCCCTTTTGCCTGGCTCTGGCTCATGCCGCTGGATCTTCAAGACTTCTTTCAGAGTATCGTGGCGGTCGCGACTTTTTCCTCCAATATCTTGTTCTGGCTGGAGAGTGATTACTTTGATACCGCAGCCGAGCTTAAGCCTCTATTGCATACCTGGAGCCTTGCAGTTGAGGAGCAATACTATATCTTCTTTCCGCTGCTTTTAATGATGCTATGGAGTAGGAGCAAGCGTGTCATTCTACTGGCGCTAGCTGTTATATTTGTGCTGAGTTTATCGTTAGCCCAGTGGGCCGCTTATAACGCTCCCTCGGCAAACTTTTACCTGCTACCGACTCGCGGATGGGAGCTGCTCATTGGTGTATTCGCCGCATTTTTTTTAAATCAGCAGTTGCCTAAATGGATGTCGCCATCATTAAACAATGGGCTCAGCATTTTGGGTTTGTTATTGATTGTATTTTCAATTCTTATCTTCGATGCCAGTATTCCGTTCCCAAGTGTTTATGCGTTAGTTCCAACAATCGGCACGGTTCTGATTATTGTATTTGCCCAAGAGGGAAGTTGGGTTCAGCGCTGTCTAAGCTACAAGCCCTTAGTCGGTGTAGGCCTGATAAGTTATAGTGCCTATTTATGGCATCAGCCGGTATTTGCGTTTGTAAAATATCGCAGCTTTACTGAGCCCTCGGTTTGGCTGATGCTGTCATTGTGCGCCGCTGTTGTGGGGCTATCCTATCTAAGTTGGCGTTTTGTCGAGATCCCTTTTAGAAATAAGCAGGCTTACAGTCGCCAATTTATCTTTAGTCGCGGCGCTGTATTAACAGCGGTATTTATCATTAGTGGTCTGTGGGTTGATAACCAGCAACTCTATAAGTCCAATGATGCCTACTTAGATTTGATGGTCAAATCCTACCAACCGGATAACCGTGAGCTGGGCGCTGACAGTTGGCAATCTTTACGAACATTGAGTGGTAATCCAGATTATGGCGTGGATAAGAACCACTTTGATAGAACTCAATGGTTCGATATCAAAGACGATAGACAGAAATTATTGATTGTTGGTAACTCTCACTCAAAAGATCTATTTAATGTGCTTTCTAGCAGTGAGGCTACCTATGCACAGTTTCAAATTGCGCGCTTCGGTACTGAAATTGGCCAAGTAGATGAGTCATTTTTCAACTCGCCTAATTATCGTTTGGCTGATGCGGTTATGTTGGCGTCTCAATATAAGCCGCAGGACCTTAGCCAGATTGAAGCGTTAGTCACGCGTCTATTAGCCGACAATAAAAAAACAATTTTAGTGAAAAATATCTATGAGTTTGAAGAGTTTGGTCAGCGTACCTATGCCGACTTTCTGTTTCACCTCCTAGCTAAGGAACATGGAACTGACAATATTTCTAACCTAGATATTTTCAAGATTAATCAGAAGCATTTTGAACAATTTTCTCATAGGGAGTTTAAGCAATTTACGCAAAAGGCTAACCTTACTCTGGCGATGCTCGCCATACAATATCCAGATGTGACACTGCTCGATAGAATGGATTATGTGTGTAATAAGCGCGAGCGAGTCTGTTATGCCATTGATAACGACTACCAGAAGTATTTCTATGATTACGGTCACCATACGGTGGCGGGCGCGAGGTTTTTCGGAGAGCGAGTCGATAAGGTTAACTGGCTAGGCAAGATTTAGCGCTTGAATTAGTGATTGATGACTCGTTTGGGCGTAAAGCTTGATATAATCTTGCGTTATACATCGACAGTGTTTTCGCTTAGCAATAAGGCTATGTTTTAAGCATGGCTTGCTTAGCAGTATCGAACTGTTATAGATAAATATTAGGGGCGTAGATTGTCACAGCAGGAACAGGATATCCATTTCATGAAAATGGCGATGGATATGGCGACAAAAGCGGAAGAAAAGGGGGAAGTGCCTGTTGGCGCCGTGCTGGTGAAAGATGGCGAAGTTATTAGTGCCGGGTTTAATTTCAGTATTGGTCTGCACGACCCAAGCGCCCATGCAGAGATGCAGTGTTTACGTCAAGCTGGTCAGATAATGCAGAATTATCGCTTACTCGATACTACGCTTTATGTCACGCTTGAGCCTTGTGCTATGTGTGCCGGCGCAATAGTGCATTCAAGAGTCGGTCGTTTAGTCTTTGGCGCGAGAGATGAAAAAACTGGCGCGGCTGGCACTGTGATCGACATAGTGCGACACAGTGCTTTTAATCATCAGGTCGATGTTAGCTCAGGCGTGCTTGAAACCGAGTGTAGTGAACAGCTCAGCGCATTTTTCAAGCGTAGAAGAAAAGAGATAAAAGCGGCTAAAGCCTTAGCCAAGCAACAAGCTTTGTTATCGACTCCTAAGAGTTAAAAAAACCATCATCCAAAGGCTTAATAAATGCGAAGAACTGTTTGTGTCTGTTAAGTACTTTTACGTGGCGTGTTTTTAATTGGCTACGACGACGCGCCGCGACATTATTAATTGTTTTCTTTCTCATATAGACCTCACTGGTATTTATACTTAAGACCTTTATCAACTTACTATATAAAAGTCTACGTGAGTATGATTAATCTTTGATGAATTCGTTAAAAATTAGCTAAATAGCGTCCTGCCTGACGATAAAATGTTCGAGAATTGTGCTCTAGTATCCCTATGAGGTTTAGGGTATTTATCGGCTAAGCTCTGGGATTTATTCACTTAGAATAAGGCTGTTTATCTCTTATTTAAGAAAAGACAGGCTCAATGCTGCTTATCTCTTATTTAAGAAAAGATACGCTTAGGGCTGTTGCGGAGCGTCGGTCTGAGGCTGTTTGCCCTCTTTGTTCAGTTCAGTCTCTTTAGCCTCGGCGGTCTGAAGCGGTTTTTTCTTGAGCTCAAGTAACATATTCTGATTATCTATCCATACAAGCGTGTCATAGTAACGACGAATGCTATCGACATAATGCACCGCTTCATTGCCTCTTGCGTACCCATAGCGGGTTTTCTTGTAATATTTGCGCTTTTGCAGCAACGGTAAAACGGACTTTACGTCACGCCAAGCGCTTGGGTTGAGTCCTTGAGACTGTGCCAGCTTTCGAGCATCTTCCACATGTCCTAAGCCAATATTATAAGAGGCGAGAGCGAACCACATACGCTGACTATCTGGAATGGAGTCCGGTAGCCGCTCTAGCATACTATTTAGGTACTTTGCGCCGCCCTTGATGCTCTGGTAAGGGTCGAGACGGTTTTTAATTCCTACTTGTTTCGCTGTTGGTAGGGTCAACATCATCAAGCCGCGCACACCTGTCGGAGAGCGAGCATTAGGGTTCCAATGGGACTCCTGATAGGCGGTTGCGGCAAGCTTGCGCCAGTCTATGCCCTCGGCGTATTTTTCAAACGTGGCTTGGTACTTAGGCAGCTTATTATCGATGGCACGGATAAAGGCGCGGGTATCGACATAGTCGAAGCGCTCAACGTGAGCAAAGTATTTCTCATTGAGGTGAGCCAAGGTGCCACTGCGTTTCTCTATATGCCAAAACGCCAGTAACTCACTCATCAGTTTGTCGCTGTTAGTGGCGGGCAATAACCACACCACTGGCTGTTTATACTTTAAAACGAGCCCTTCTCGTAGCTCAGGCATAAAGCGTCTGTTGATGTCTAAACTGGTCGAGTCGGCAATGGTGTACGGGATCTCTCCGGTAGCTATCATGGTCAGCAACTCTTCGGCATCCTTGTCTTTTTCTTGATTCCATATCAAGTTAGGGTTGGATTTCTGTAGTTCAGTTAAGGTGTCGACAAAAGAGGAGTCGGTGGTTACTGTGATCTCACCTTTAAGTGTATCGACATTTTTAGGTATGGCTGTACCTTGGCGATAAACCAACACTTGATTAACTCGGTAAAGTGGCGGGCCGAGTCTAAACTGCTCACGTCTTGCCGGTGTATCGGCCAACCCTGCCGCAATAATGTCGATTTCACCATTGCGCATAGCGCTATAAAGCTCGCTGATATTGGCGAAAGCCTGCATCTTTAATTCGAGGTCTAGGTAGTTGGCGAAGCGTTCTGCCATCTCATAGTCATAACCTGACTCCCCTTGTCCAGAGGTAAAGTAAATCTGTGGGCCATATAAAGTACCGACAACTAATTGAGTTGGCTTTGGCGGGGGAGTGGTTTTTTCTTGCTCCACGACAACCTTCTGGCAGGCAGCCAGCAAGGTGATACAGCATAGAGCAAGTATGAGTCTTTTCATCGATTATTTAGTGTTAACGCTTAACTTAAATTATTAAGAATATAAAGAAATAGCCGTCGATTATATCACAATCTTGGTTGCCGTAAAAAAACAGAAATTTTATAGGGGAGTGTTGTTTTTAGTATGAACCCAAATGAAGTTTTTGCTGGGTATTTCCACTTGGTAGCGCAAAAGTTTTTAAGTCGCTTTTTCCTGTACAGGAAACACTGTTTTCTACAGCGACGGCTGGTGATTTGTGGCAAACATTTCCCTATAATAGCGCCCAGATCTGACCCTGCAATTATAATATATAAGGTGAAAAGACGTGATGGAGATCATCCGCGGAGCCCCTGCACTTTCGGCGTTTAGAGTACAGAAGCTGATGCAAGCTTGTGAATCGGCAGCACTACCAGTGCGCCAAATCTATGCCGAGTTTGTCCATTTAGCCGATTTGAATGAGTCGCTAAATGAAAAAGAAAGTCAACAGCTTGAAAAAATCCTCACCTACGGCCCCGCTATCGAAGCGCATACGCCAGAAGGTCATCTCCACTTCGTTACACCCCGTTCCGGCACTATCTCTCCTTGGTCATCAAAAGCAACAGATATCGCACACAATTGCGGCCTGAATAAGGTTAAGCGATTAGAGCGTGGTATTGCCTATTATGTTGTGGCCGACGAGTTGACTAGCGAACAGGTTAAAACATTAAACGCATTGCTGCATGACCGTATGGTTGAAGTGATTTTACCAAGCTTCGATGCCGCTAGCGTGTTGTTTGCACGTACCGAGCCTGCCAAGTTCACAAGTGTTGATGTGCTGACTCAAGGTCGCTCGGCGCTTGAACAAGCTAACACTAAGTTGGGCTTGGCATTGGCCGAAGATGAAATTGACTATCTAGTTGAGAACTTTACTCGTCTAGGTCGTAAACCGAACGATATTGAGCTGATGATGTTTGCTCAGGCAAACTCTGAGCATTGTCGTCATAAGATCTTTAACGCAGATTGGACAATCGATGGCGAAGTACAGCCAAAGTCATTGTTCAAGATGATTAAAAATACTTTCGAGAAGACGCCAGAAAACGTGTTATCTGCCTATAAAGATAACGCCGCAGTAATGACTGGCTCTACAGCCGGTCGCTTCTTCCCGAAACAAGATGGCGTTTACGGCTACCACACTGAGCCAATGCATATCTTAATGAAGGTTGAAACTCACAACCACCCAACGGCAATCAGCCCGTACCCTGGTGCGGCTACCGGCAGCGGTGGTGAAATCCGTGACGAAGGCGCAACGGGTCGAGGCTCTAAGCCAAAGGCTGGCCTAACAGGCTTTAGCGTATCAAACCTTAAGATCCCAGGCTTTATTCAGCCATGGGAAGCCGATTACGGCAAGCCAGATCGCATCGTGACAGCGCTGGATATTATGACCGAAGGCCCATTAGGCGGCGCGGCATTTAACAACGAATTTGGTCGTCCGGCACTTGTGGGTTATTTCCGTACTTACGAGCAAGAAGTTAACAGTCACAACGGCGTTGAAGTGCGTGGTTACCATAAGCCAATTATGCTGGCGGGTGGTTTAGGTAATATCCGTGAAGAGCACGTACAAAAAGGTGAGATCACCGTTGGCGCAAAGCTAGTCGTCCTTGGCGGCCCTGCGATGAATATCGGCTTGGGCGGCGGCGCGGCGTCATCAATGACATCGGGCCAATCAAGCGAAGACTTGGACTTTGCTTCTGTGCAGCGTGAAAACCCAGAAATGGAACGTCGTTGCCAAGAAGTTATCGATCGCTGCTGGCAGATGGGTGATGAAAACCCAATCCAGTTTATCCACGATGTGGGCGCGGGCGGTTTATCAAATGCATTCCCTGAACTTGTGAATGACGGTGAGCGTGGCGGTAAGTTCGAGCTACGTAAAGTGCCATCTGATGAGCCAGGAATGAGCCCGTTAGAAATTTGGTGTAACGAATCACAAGAGCGTTATGTGATGTCAATTGCGCCAGAGAATATAGAGCTATTTACCCAGATCTGTCAGCGTGAGCGTGCACCTTTTGCGGTTGTCGGTGTGGCGACGGAAGAAAAAGAGCTGGTACTGAGTGACGAGCACTTTGAAAATCATCCAATCGACTTGCCACTAGAAGTGCTACTAGGCAAAGCGCCTAAGATGAGTCGGGATGTGGTTAGCGCTAAAGCTAATTCTGCAGCACTAGACCAAGCAGGCATTGAAGTACAAGAGGCGGCGCACCGTTTACTGCGTTTACCAACAATTGCCGAGAAAACCTTCCTTATCACCATTGGTGACAGAACGGTAACAGGTCTAGTTAATCGTGACCAGATGGTAGGCCCTTGGCAGGTACCGGTAGCCGATTGCGCAGTAACTGCCTCAAGCTATGATTCATACACAGGTGAAGCCATGTCTATGGGTGAGCGTACGCCGCTTGCACTACTCGACTTTGGCGCATCGGCGCGTATGGCCGTAGCCGAGTCAATCATGAACATTGCTGGCACCGATATTGGATCGTTCAAGCACATTAAGCTATCTGCTAACTGGATGTCGCCAGCGGGTCACCCAGGTGAAGACGCGGGTCTCTACGAAGCAGTAAAAGCCATTGGCGAAGAGCTTTGTCCTGACTTGTCTCTGACTATTCCTGTGGGCAAAGACTCAATGTCGATGAAAACCGCTTGGGAAGAGAACGGCGTTCAAAAGACCGTAACATCGCCAATGTCATTGGTTATTACTGCATTTGGCGTCGTTCAAGATGTACGTAATACCGTTACGCCAGAGCTTCGCACCGACAAAGGTGACACAGACTTATTACTGCTTGATCTTGGTCTTGGACAGAACCGTCTAGGCGGCTCTTGTTTAGCACAGGTTTACAGTGAGCTAGGTGATATCGCCCCAGATCTTGATAACTCATCAACACTGAAAGGCTTCTTCGAAACCATTCAGCCAATGATTGCCGATAAGTCGATTATTGCTTATCACGACAGAAGTGATGGTGGCCTATACACGACCTTAGTTGAAATGGCATTTGCTGGTCACACGGGTCTTAATGTTGACTTGAGTAAGTTGAGCGGCACTGACGTTGAGCGTTTATTTAACGAAGAGTTAGGTGCGGTCATTCAGGTTCGTCGTCAAGATACCGCAGTGATTACCGCTAAGTTTAATGATGCTGGCGTACCTTGTCATAAGGTTGCAGAGCTAACCGAAACTGACAGCATTGCTATCTTCGATGGGGAGCGTGAAGTACTAACTGAAACGCGAACCTCACTACGTACTATCTGGGCTGAAACCACTTACCGCATGCAAGCGCTACGTGATAATCCTGAGTGTGCTAAAGAAGAGTTCGAGCTTAAGCAAGACACCAAGGACTTAGGCCTGACAGTTGATTTAAGCTTTGACCCAAGTGAAGACGTTGCTGCGCCATTTATCTTAAAAGGTGCTGCGCCTAAGATGGCAATCTTGCGTGAGCAGGGCGTTAACTCGCATATTGAAATGGCGGCGGCATTTGACCGCGCAGGTTTCGAGGCGATGGACGTTCATATGAGTGACATCTTAAGCGGGCGTATTAGCCTCGAGCAGTTCCAAGGCCTTGTGGCTTGTGGTGGCTTCTCTTACGGTGACGTACTGGGCGCGGGTGAGGGCTGGGCTAAGTCGATTCTGTTTAATGAGCGTGCTCGTGAGCAGTTTAGCCAGTTCTTCGAACGCAATGACAGTTTCTCACTAGGTGTGTGTAATGGTTGTCAGATGCTGTCAAACCTTAAAGACATCATTCCAGGCACTGAGCTTTGGCCACACTTTGTGCGTAACCGCTCAGAGCGTTTCGAAGCACGCTTCAGCCTAGTTGAAGTACAGAAGAGCCCATCGCTGTTCTTCCAAGGTATGGAAGGTTCACGCATGCCAATCGCTGTGTCACACGGTGAAGGTCGCGCTGAGTTTGCATCGCCAGAGGCTCTAGCGGCAGCTGAAGCGTCAGGCACCATTGCACTACGCTACGTTGATGGTAATGGTCAGATTGCGACTCAGTACCCACAAAACCCGAACGGTTCGCCTAACGCGATTACAGCATTGAGTTCTACCGATGGTCGAGTAACGATTATGATGCCGCACCCAGAGCGCGTATTTAGAACCGTTGCCAACTCATGGCATCCAGAGTCTTGGGGTGAAGATAGCCCTTGGATGAGAATGTTCCGTAACGTGAGAAAGTCGGTCGGCTAATAAATTTATAGCTAATATGATGTTAGCTCTACTAGCGAAAAGCCTCTATTTTTAGGGGCTTTTTTTTGCCTGAAATATTTGAGAACAGTAGGCTTTGCCAAACAAGGTTGATGAAACAATGGATTACAACGGGTTTTATGATTCATTAAATGCTAAATAAATTGTTTTAAGCCGCTATTAATCATTTTATGGATAAGCTGAAGTTATCCATAATCGATAAGGTTAGTGGTGGGCGTTCATTTGGTCTGTGGAATTAATAAACAGGCATAAAAAAGCCCTCCTTATTCCTAAGGAGGGCCGCTTTGCGCTAACAAAACTTCAAGATTAATCTTGCATTAGAAAGTCGTACTTATAGCTCTCTAGAAGTATAAAGTTCAACGAAAACACGCTGATAGCTAACAACTAGACGCTCGAATAATTTTGTCATAACAGTTTCTCCACATAGATTGATGATTTAAGCGGAGTTAGTCTTTACCGGGCTACTTCACCGGGTTAACCAGACCGTCTCCTTAACTTGGTGCACATTTTAGGCGAGTCTCCATATTTCATCAAACGAGAAAAATTGCATTTTGGTATTAATAAAACTAATCCGAAGTTACTTTTGTTGTATTTGTTTGTGCTGGATCTTGTTTTTATCATTTTGTATTTAAAGCTTATTTCAAATTTATGTGATTTCGATCTCATAGATTTGGGCTATTATTATTGTTGCTAAAGTTGTTAACAAATGGTTTTTTGGCGGCTCGGGTGTGAATAATTTGTTTAGGGGCCTTTTAAACTTGTTTAGTTTAAAAAATGACCACTCCTAGCATGAGTGGTTTGTGCTGTCAAGTGTGCGCTTGGTAGAACTGTGTGCTAAGGCTCAAAACCCATTGAAACCGAATGGATTGATTGATTTGAATCAATTTTGAATGTTATAAAATCCCCCGAGATAACTCTATTTCGTATTGCAAGTGGCTGATATTAACTAATTTGTTTGTTTTTTATCCTAGCGATCGAGATGGGTGTCACAAAGGTCTGTGAAAACGTGAAGGCAAGCGGTTTTTTGCTAGGGTTTTAGACTTTAAATTACAAAATTTAAGAATTAAACAATCAAGCGCGGTTAAGTCGATTTATTGTTAATAAAAATCGGCTGTGTTTACTGCATTACTATTCCTATATAGGCAATCACATTTCGTTGATGGGGATCTAACGAGTGTGATTTGACATACCACCTAAGGAGTCACAAATGATTTTAGAAGAGGTTGTTGAGCTGTCGCGTTTTCAGTTTGCGATGACAGCCATGTATCACTTCCTATTTGTTCCCTTGACCTTGGGGTTAGCATTCTTGCTAGCCATTATGGAATCACTCTATGTGATGACCAATAAGCAAATCTATAAAGATATGACCAAGTTCTGGGGTAAGTTATTCGGTATCAACTTTGCACTTGGCGTTGCAACTGGTTTGGCTATGGAGTTCCAGTTCGGAACAAACTGGTCATACTATTCGCATTACGTCGGTGACATTTTTGGTGCACCACTTGCTATTGAAGGTCTGATGGCATTCTTCCTAGAATCTACTCTAGTGGGTATGTTCTTCTTTGGATGGGATCGTTTCAGCAAGCGTCAGCATTTAGCGGTAACTTGGTTAGTTGCGCTAGGTTCTAATATGTCTGCGTTGTGGATCTTAGTGGCTAACGGCTGGATGCAAAACCCAGTAGGTAGCACATTCAACTACGAAACCATGCGTATGGAAATGACCAGCTGGGGCGAAGTACTATTTAACCCAGTTGCACAGGTGAAGTTTGTTCACACCGTGGCGTCAGGTTATGTAGCCGGTGCGATGTTCGTTCTAGCGATTAGTGCTTACTATATCTTGAAGAAGCGTGACCTACCGTTTGCACGTCGTTCATTTGCGATTGCAGCAAGCTTCGGTATGGCATCAATCCTGTCTGTAATCGTTCTTGGTGACGAATCAGGCTACAAGGTGGGTGAAGTACAGCGCGTTAAGTTAGCAGCAATTGAAGCTGAATGGCACACTGAGCCAGCTCCAGCGGCATTCACTGCAGTCGGTTTCCCAAATCAAGAAACTCACGAAACAGACTTCGCGGTTAAAATTCCTTATGCGATGGGCATCATTGCGACTCGTTCACTTGATGAGCAAGTAACAGGTATTAAAGATCTAATTGCTGAGCACGAAGTGCGTATCCGTAACGGTATGGTGGCATACGGTCTACTTGAGCAGTTACGTGCAGGTAATGAAACACCTGAAATTCGCGCGGCATTTGAAGAAGCAAAAGTTGACCTAGGTTACGGTCTACTACTGAAGCGTTATACCGATAAAGTGGTTGATGCGACAGATGAGCAGATTAAAGCGGCAGCTGATGATTCTATTCCAAACGTAGCACCTATGTTCTGGTCTTTCCGTGTCATGGTTGGTGCGGGTATGGTGATGTTATTGGTGTTTGCCGCAGCATTTTGGCAGAGCACGCGTCATCAAATTGAAGAGAAACCATGGGTTCTTAAAGCGGCACTTTACAGCTTACCACTACCGTGGATTGCAATTGAGTGTGGTTGGTTTGTGGCTGAATACGGCCGTCAACCTTGGACGATTTCTGAAGTGTTACCGACATTCATGTCAGCCTCTAGCTTGTCAGTGGGCGACCTAATGTTCAGTATCGTTTCTATCACGCTGTTCTATACCATCTTGCTAGTGATTGAACTGTTCTTAATGATTAAGTTCGCGCGTATTGGCCCAAGCTGTTTGAAGACGGGTCGTTATCACTTTGAAAAGCTTGATGCCTAAACTGGAGATCTGATTATGTTTGATTATGAAATGTTAAGATTCATCTGGTGGGCACTGATTGGTGTGCTTTTCATCGGATTCGCTGTCACCGACGGCTTCGATATGGGTGTAGGTGCCTTATTACCGATTATCGGTAAAGATGACACCGACCGCCGTATCATGATTAACTCTATTGCACCGCACTGGGATGGTAACCAAGTTTGGTTAATCACCGCTGGTGGTGCATTGTTCGCAGCTTGGCCTATGGTCTATGGCGTGTCTTTCTCTGGTTTCTACGTGGCAATGATGTTGACTTTGTTTGCATTGTTCATGCGTCCAGTAGGCTTTGATTACCGCTCTAAGATTGAAGATCCAAGATGGCGTAAGTCTTGGGACTGGGCACTGTTTGCTGGTGGCTTCGTTCCGCCGCTAATTATCGGTGTTGCGTTTGGTAACTTGCTACAAGGTGTTCCGTTTAACTTCGATGAATACCTACGTGCAACATACCACGGCGGTTTCTTCGGTCTACTTAACGGCTTTGGTATTCTAGCTGGCCTAGTGAGCGTGAGCATGTTTATGCTTCAAGGTTCAACTTGGTTACAGATGAAGACGGAAGGCGAGCTACGCGTTAGAGCTGCTAAGATGTCGCAGCTGCTATCGGTAGCGCTATTCGTATTCTTCGGCGCAGCGGGTGTATGGTTAGTTAACGGTATTGATGGTTACGTGATTACTTCAGCTATCGACACTTATGGTGTTTCTGACCCAACCCTTAAAACGGTTGCAGTTGAAGCGGGCGCTTGGTTAGTGAACTACGATAAGTACCCACTGACTATGGCGTTCCCAGTAATTGGTCTACTTATGCCTATCTTAGTATTGCTATGTAGCCGCATGAACCGCTCAGGTTTTGCGTTCTTCTTTAGCTCACTAGGTATTGCTGCGGTTATCCTAACGTGTGGTGCAGCTATGTTCCCATTCGTTATGCCATCTTCACTAGAGCCAAACGTAAGTTTGACTATGTGGGATTCGACTGCGAGTGAGATGTCATTGACTGTAATGACATGGGCTGCAATCATCTTTGTACCGATTGTACTTAGCTACACGGTTTGGACTTACTTGAAGATGTTTGGTCGCTTATCTCGCGATTTCATCCAAAAGAACAAGACCTCACTTTACTAATAAGGAGCCTAGATTATGTGGTATTTCGCTTGGATTTTAGGCGTATTGTTAGCCTGTTCGTTTGGTATTATCAACGCCTTATGGCTTGAGACGACTGAGAACATGGACCGTGAAGCTGAGAGCGAAGATTAATCTTCTACTATCGCTAAATGGTTAAATAAGAGCCCCGCAAATGCGGGGCTTTTTGTTTTTAAAGAAGGTGAAAGAAGGGACTAGGTCCTAGGAAGATCAGGTTATAGGACCTAGGAAAAGCAGGTGCTAGGAAAAGCAAAGAAGGTAAAAGCTAAGATGGTGCAAGCCGAGCGGCCTGCGGCCTGCGGCCTTACGGAACGTTCGCAGGCTCACTCAGGGAAAAGAAGGGCGCTGGGCTTCTAGGGACTGGGGCGCGGCTTCGCCACTTCGAGAGCGCTTCTAGGAAAAGCTAATAAAGAAGGTTCGAGGTGCTAGGATGTTCGCTGGCTCACTTCTAGATCCTAGGGAAAACAAAGATGGAAAAGAGCAACGGCCTGCGGCCTTACGGAAAAGCAAAGATAAAAGCCTAGTTCCTATTCTGTTGTAGGTTGGGCTTTAGCCCATCAAGCTTTTAATGATAGTGCTAGACGGTAAGGGACGGTAAGGGACGGTAAGGGACGGTAAGGGACGGTAAGGGACGGTAAGAGACGGTAAGAGACGTTAACAAACAGTAAGGGAGTATTGTCGCTGGCAGAAACGCTGCGATTAGGCCTCTTTAGAAGCCTAGATCAAGATTGGCATTGCAACAGCTTAAAGCTCGGCGCGGTAGATAAATAGCGCGGTGTCGGTGACCATTTCAGACACTGGGGTGTCGTTAAAGCTTTGTGTTGCTTGATCCACGACTAAATGTTTTCTGTCACCGATTTTGTCTAACGATTTGACGCTATAACAATTTGCAGAAGTGCGCAGATCGCAGCCTTTAGTCATAGGCTCAGTGGTAAAGTAAGTTGCATAGATTGCTATTTCATTGACCTTTTCATCTTTGGTATGAAGCACTTTAATTTCGGCAACGCCATCAATGGTTTCATCGGTCATTAAGCGGTTTACTGCGCGTTGGTATTGCTGTTTATAGGTCGCCGCATCCTTACTCACAAACAGGTAAGATTCAAAGCCAAACTCCTCCAGTTTGTTGCCTAGATCTGTAGCAAACGTTTCACCCACTTCAAAAAGAAAACCATTTGCTGCGGGGCTGTCTTCATAGGTGGTGTTGAGTCCGTTTCCGGCGACAATCAACAGCTTTTTTCCTTGTACAGTATTGCTCTGCGGGCTGGCACAGCCTGTCATGATAATGATGAAGGTGACTAAGAATAAGTTGCGTAACATATTTGTACTCGTAATGGGGTTGAGGTTGGTATTTTTTAAATACGAAATTGGCGCGATTATAATTCGAGGTCAGCTAATAAAACTAGCTGTGATAACAATAAATGCATATTAAATCAATGGTGTAGTTAATTTTTATGGGCTATTTAAAATATAAAAGGCAACAGTAATCTCACTGTTGCCTTCATGGACTCATCTATAGATAGGGTGGTTTAGGCGAAAGATATACCAATCAGTATAAGAAGTTGATCTACTCAGAGCGTTTTTTGGCAAACTAATTCAAGGCGAATAACTGAAAGAATGGTCGCTCCCTTGTAAAGTTAATCAACGCAGAAGTGGGCAGCCAAAAACGCTCCAGAATGGCGAGTTTTAGCGGCTCTGATCCTGCGACTCTTAAGTAACAAGAGGGAGCTTAAACGTAGAATAACTATGCTCTTCACTCGTTGCTTTGTCTCAGTGCCGCTAAACTCTCGCTGAGCGATCAAATCTTTATACTGATTGGTATCACGCCTTAAACACGCTGATCTTAGTATTAATCTCATTGGCGATAGCTGCCAAGCTTTCTGCCGAGTCAACACTATCTCCTGCACGCTGCTCACCATCTCTGGCAAGCTCGGTAATTTGGTGCAGGTTACGGGTGATCTCTTCTGCGACGGCGCTTTGCTGCTCGGTGGCACTGGCGATACTGCTGGCGGTTGTTGCGAGTTCGGCAATGCTGGTGTTGATCTCAATGAGCTGGGTGATCGCTTCGTTGCCTTGCGCTGCAGATACATCGCCAAGTTCATTACTTTGATTCATCTGCTCTGTCGTGAGTTTGACTTGAGATTGCAGCTGAGTGATGGTTTGCGAGATCTCGGCGATAGAGGTTTGCGTGCGTTGGGCGAGAGTACGCACCTCATCGGCGACCACGGCGAAGCCTCGGCCTTGCTCGCCCGCTCTGGCAGCTTCAATTGCCGCATTTAGCGCAAGGAGATTTGTCTGCTCGGCAATGCTGTTAATGACCTCGGTCACCTGACTAATTGCTTGGCTCTCTTTATTAACTTTCTCTACACTGTTGTGGCTTTCAGTTAGCTGGTGACTCAAGCTTTGCAGTCCATTGACGAGAGTATTTAAGTTCGTTTGACCGCCCTTAGCCGCATCATCCACCCGCTGACTCATAGTTGCGCCTTCACAGGCATGATTAGCCACGTCACGCACCGAGGCTGACATTTCCTCGATGGCAGTGGCTATTTGGTCTGTTTGCGCCATTAGGGATTGTGCTTCTTCACCATTAAGGCGGGCAGTTTCTTGGGTATGGTTAGAGTGAGCCTGCAGTGCGGTAACGGATTGCTGCAGAGCTAAAATCAACTCTCTTAAGTTGATAGCCATCTTAGAGGTGCTACTGGTGATGAGGTCGACCTCATTTTTACTATCGGTATCGATTGCCGCAAAGCTTTGAGAAAGATCGCCAGCTCCTAACTTCTCTAATTGACCTTGCAAGCAGCCTAGAGGTTTAAGTGCTCTTATCAATACTTGCGATAGCAGTAGCGTTATCACTATCATGCCAATCACAGAGACGGCCATGTTGATATTAAGTAAGCTGACACTCTCTTCATTGAGTTCTGCTGCGTCAACCTGGCCAATAAGTAACCAGTCCCAACCTGGAATATTAATGGTATAAGCGTAAGCTTTAACCCCTTGGTTGTTGGTGTACTCCCAAGAACCTTGGTGAGCGAGAGCCTGCTCAATATTGATGCCATCAAGCATTTTACCAGAGACCTTTGTACCAGCTTGATGCTGAGGGTGGGAAATAACCGTTAAATCTGATTTATGAACCAGTAGGTAGCTGCCTGACTCTTCCAGTTGTAGCTTATTAATAGCTTCGCGTAATTGAGCTAACGAATTACTGATATCGAATCCGATATACAAGATCCCGATCGTGTCACCGCCACTGTTTTTAATCGGGCGATAGATGGTCATGTAATCTTTGCCAAATAATTGCGCGTAACCTTCATAGCTCTCACCTTTCAAGGCGGCGCTGTAAGCTGGATGATCTTTATCTAGATTAGTGCCGAGTGCACGCTTTCCATCTGATTTCTTAAGGGATGTTGAGATGCGGATAAAGTTATCACCGTCTCTGACAAACACGGTCGCGTTGCCACCAGTGAGTTTAGAGTAGCGGTCGACCTTACTCTTGGTGGCGTTAATCTGTTCCTTTTCATGTCTTAGTGCTGGAGTTTCTACTCCCATCACTCTGACTGTTTTATTCGGTTTATAGAAGCTACCTGGATACATAGCACGAAACACATCGGCATTGCGTTCGGCGAGTGACAGTAGGCTTTCATATTGAAGCTCAATTAAGTCTGCAGTTCCTTCTGTTTGCGCTTGCATAGCGCTGATCCCTTTATCTCTTAGGACATCGGAGGCGGTTAAGTAGGATACACAACCGAGAAAGCCAAAAACGACTACGGTTAATAGTAAAGCGAGCAAGCCTATTTGTTTGGCTATTGGCCAATTCTTATAATTCATATCAATTCAAGTTTGCTGATGGTGGAAACAATGTAATTGATATTGAATAAAAATTGATTGATGTATGTCTAATATGTGACCTTAAGTCAGTCTGGTGTAAATGAGCTGAACATAACAATTGTGAACGGAAAATAATCAATACTAGTAGCTAAGCGTAAACCGAATGGCGATAATAGGTATCACCATTGTTAGCCATTGATTGAATTGTCTTTGAGGCTTGGGCTGAATTCGATTCAATATGGCTGGCTTTGAATGAATAGGAGAAGCATATGTTGGGCGAAAATCACCTACTTACCCATGAATTTCCAGAATATTTGGCCGCAATTATTGAGCTCAAAACGAGCAATAATGCATTTTGCGAGTTAGCGAAACGCTATCATCGACTCGATCATCAAATTCGTGGGCTTGAAAAAAATGAAGTGCCTACCAGTGATAAGCACTTCATCGAATTAAAAGCCGAGCGTGCCGTGCTTAAAGATCAAATTTTTCACTTACTAGTGGCTCACTCGAAACAGGCTGATTAAGTCGTTGCTTATTAAAGTGCTGGCTACTAAGGCGCTTAGGTCTCATCAGCAGATGATACATAGTCGGTACCCAGACCAAAGACAGTAATGTGGTGAGCAGGGTACCGCCGGCAATTGCAATAGCAAAGGGGGGCCAGAAGCCCCCTCCGGCAATAATAAGCGGTAAGAAACCACCTATAGTGGTAATGGTTGTGGATCCGATATGACGACCACAGCTTGTGACCAAGTCAACAATCGTTTGTTTGTCTCCAGCTCGCGTAGCTGGCACTTCTTCAAGTTCGGCTAAAATCACAATCGCGGCGTTGATCGCAAGCCCCATTAGTCCCAGTAAGCCAATAATCACGGTAAAACCAAACGGATAACCGAAACTGTATACCGCTAATAGTCCTAGTCCAGCAGATTGCATGGCGCTGAATAAGATAATCGCGGTTAGCCTAAACGAATTAAACGACAGTACGACCGTGGCCAGCAGTAAAGTGACGACAAGTACCAGATTCGACATTAGGTTGCCGACAGCCTCGTTTCGTTTAGCACTCTCACCACCTAACTCCAATCGATAGCCACTGGGTAATGCGATGTCTGATAATCTTTGACTCACGTTATCCACCACGGTTTGTGGCAACACGCCTGAGGTGATGTAGGCCTCAATGGTATTGACTCGCTGGCCATCACGTCTTGGGATAGCACCGCGACTGACCTCGATTTCGCTAGTAGAGATTGCTGATAGTGGGATCCCTTTACCTTGGCTTGACACTAAGGTGATTTCGGCCAGCTTGGTCTGCTCCTCTCTGGTGCTGTCATTGAGTCTAACTCTCACTGGCAGGGACTCGGTTTGCTCTAAGATGCTGCCGCCGTTAATACCTGTGGTGGCCATCTCCACTTGTTTGGCAATATCGGTCAGAGATAGGCCGCTCATCAGACTGGCATCTTCATCTATCTGTAGCCAAACCTTAGGCGCGCCAGCGCTTAAGGTGGCGCGAGTGTGAATGACATCTGCTGTATCAGACAAGGCTTTACGTACTTGCTCACCAAGCAATTTGAGTTGATCCAGGTTAGGGCCAAAAATTCGCACCTCAACAGGGGCATTAAAGGGAGGGCCCTGCTCAAGCTTACGCACAATTATTTGCGCCTGTGGGTAACGTTTGTCTAATGACTGCTGTAACTGAGGAATAAGCATATTTGCCGTATCAAAATCGTTGACTTTGACCATGGCCTGAGCGTAATGACTCGCTCCTTGTTGACGCTGGAGTAAGTTGTAATAAAAAGAGGGGGCATTACCGCCAACAACCCAGTCTATTCGAGTTATACCTGCTGTTGCGCGCAGATCGGCATCAATAAGGTTAACCTGCTCCCGAGTATTAGCAAGACTAGCGTGAGGCGCTAAGTAGACCTCAATCTGAAACATGTCTCTATCTGATGGCGGAAAGAACTGCTCGGTCATCTTGCCTGCTGCGATAAAGCCCATAATAGGTAAAACGCCAATGACGACGGCGGCAAGTAACGGGCGTGCTAGTGCCAATGTCAAAGTTTGCCTAAAGGCGTTGCTCAGCCATGGCAAATTAATACCGTGTTGATACCAGTGCGTGCCTTTACCATCGACGCCAAAGCGGCCGGCAAGTCCGGCAATAATGGTGTGCGAGATAATAAACGAGCCGAGTAGGGCAAACATTACCGAGATGGCAATGCCGCCGACAAATTCACCGGCAGCGCCAGGCATCAATACGATGGGGGCAAAGGCCAGCATGGTGGTAATGGTTGAACCTGCTAAAGGTAACCAAAGGTGTTGTAAGGTTTGTTTCACGGCTTGGATCCTATCCATACCGCTTTGACGACGCTGGGAAATTGCGTCGACAATGACAATCGCGTTATCGACCATAATACCTAGCGCGACCACAAGCCCTGTGACTGACATTTGATGGATAGGCAGGCCTATGAACTTCATACAGGCTAAAGTAAAGAGGGCGGTAAGCGGTAAAGAGAGTGACACGATAACGGCATTTCTTAATCCAAGGGTTAGCATGAGTACCGCAAGGATGATGATGAAACCGAGTAACAAACTGCCAATAAGATCGCTTAGTCTTTCAGTGGTATAGCTTTCTTGGTCGAATAGCCATTCAATTTCAATATTTGCTGGAATGCTGCTTTGTAATTCAATAACCGATTGACGCACTTGCGCGAGCCATAAATCGACTCGGGTATTGCTGAGCATTCTGGCTGCAACCATCACGCCTTGCTCTTGGTCGATGAGTGCAATGCTATTGGCTGGCTCTTTTGGCTGACGGGTGATGCTGGCAATATCGGCTAGGCGAATTATTTGGCCGCTAGCAGTGACCTTAAGTGGAACTTGGCTAATACGAGCGAGGGAGTCGAGTTCGCCAGACACTTCGACTAAGGCGCGAAACTCCTGATTATTGATCTCACCCGCAGACACCTTAGCGTCAGCATTTTGCAGAATTTGCGCGATAGTTTTAGCCGATAATTGCAGTTGGTTGACCTTGTTACCATCGAGCTGGACCAAGATCTCTTCGGCAGGTTGGCCGTAGAGGTTAACAAAATCGGTGCCGCTGAGTAGACGAAGCCGACTCTGTAGTTCCTTAGCATATCGATTTAACATATCGGTACGCACCACGCCGCTGCCGCGCCAAACAATGCCCAATATCGCAGTATTAGCATATCCGAGTTGATCATCAAGGGTCGAGTTTTGCGCCGACTGTGGCAACAAGCCTTTGGCATCGGCAATTAAGTCTCGAGCCCGTGACCATACCGGTGCAGTTTCAATCACATCATCTTTGAGCTCAAGCTGGATAACTGAGATCCCAGGCCGAGAGGTAGATTGTACTAACTTGAGCTCTTCTAACCGTCTGAGCTCGCTCTCTAATACCTCGGTGACCAAGGCTTCGACACGTTCGGCGGAGGCTCCTGGATAATGGGTAATTACCGAAGCAAAACGGTTGGTGATCTCAGGATCTTCCATGCGGGGTAGGTTCGTGATGGCACCGAAGCCTGCAACTATCAAGAGCGCAATGACAAGGCTGATCAGGCGGCCGTTCTCAACTAATGATTTAACCATCTGCTTTACCTCGTCGCTAACTTCGCTTGTCGAGTCACAAGCTGACCTGCGACGAGTTTATGCAAGCCCTGTGAAACATACTGCTCATCAGGACTAATCGCTCCCTTGATAAAGGCCTTATCTTTGGCTGCATAGACTATTTCGACATCGCGGCGCTCGATACTAAAGAGCTGCTCATCCGATGGTTTTACGATGTAAATATTCCATAGCCCACGTATACCATCGGTTAGCGCCGAAAGGGGCACCCAATAGCCTCGGCTATCTATGACTTTATCGTAATTAAGGTAGCTAAGTTCACCGTTTATCACCTTGGCATCGGTAGGCAAGGTTAATCTGAGTTCGACGGTTCGTGTCACAGGGTCGAGCTCGGCGCCAATACCGGCAATGCTAGCTTGGTAATTTTGCTGCCTTACCGTTACTGGGACCACTTGCCCAGTTTTTAACTGCGTTGCGATTTCCACTGGCACACCAATATAGGCCTGTACATTGTTATGTTCAATCAAGGTATAGACGGGGCTGCCGACATTAATGACTTCGCCTAAGTTATGGCTGCGCTTGCTGATCACGCCTGTGAAGGGGGCCAGTAAGTCTGATTTGTCTATTTTTAATTGATTAGCAAGTTGTGACGCTGTTAAGCGGTTTTTTGCCGCCTGTAAGCTATTGAGCTGCCCTTTTAGCTCATCTAATTGTTGCTCAGATACATAGCCTTGTTTTTGTAGTTCTAAACTTCTATCTAAGGTTGCCCTGGCTAAATCTAAGTCGGCTTTATTTTGTGCAAGGCTTGCGTCTAGCTCATTTTTTTCGGCCATCAATAGTCGGGTATCAAGTTTTGCGAGTAACTGGCCTTGTTTAACCTTGTCGCCACTATCCACTGCTAAGGTTTTAATTTTTCCAGCAAGTTCAAAGCCTATACCTGTGGTATTACCCGCCCTAATTGTGCCAGAAAATTGCTGAACGAATTGATATCCTTCGCTGAGAGTTAATGGCTCTGCATTAACAGACTGATAACTCGGAGTCGAGGTTTGTTCGACTACGGAATCTTGGCATGCTGGCAATAGAGTGACTGCTACTAAGCTCAGCAGTAGCTTACGACGAGCTATACCTCTTTTGATATTCATTACTTTCAGCCTATATTGGTAACGCAATTTAGCACGTTAGGTTAAATATTGGTTAAACTGGACTGCCTAGTCTAGTGCTTGGAAACTAGACTGTCTAGTCTATTTGGCCATTAAATGGACTGCACAGTCTAACTTGTGCTTAAATAACACGATTGATTTACCAACATGGCCAAACTCAGGAGTGAAGCCCTTTATGAATGCACCAGTATTGAATCGAAGCGAGCAAAAGCGTGAACAGATCTTGCAGGCAGCAAAGGATCTATTTTGTGAGCAGGGCTTTCCTAATACCAGCATGGATGAAGTGGCCAAGTTAGCGGGGGTCTCAAAGCAAACGGTTTATTCACATTTTGGCTGTAAAGACGATCTCTTTGTCGCATCTATCGAATCCAAGTGTTTAGTGCATGGCGTAAACCAAGAGCTTCTATCAGATCCATCGACTCCAGAAGCCAGCTTATCTTTGTTTGCAAAACACTTTGGTGAGGTGATCACTAGCCCTGAAGCCGTCACTGTTTTTAAAGCTTGTGTGTCACAAGCCGACTCGCATCCTGAGATCTCACAGTTATTTTATAATGCTGGGCCTAAGCATATTTTAGGTTTGCTACGTGATTATCTTGTGAATGTTTCTACACTGGGGGTATATGAGTTTAATCACCCTCAACATTGTGCTGTGCGCCTTTGCTTGATGATTTTTGGTGAAGTACGTATGAGGCTTGATCTTGGGCTAGATGTGAGCGACCTTCTCCCTGAGCGAGAGCGATATATTAACGACACAGTAGAGATGTTTTTACGAGCATATAGAGTCGCTTAATTATCGACACAATAATAGGGGCCGTTGGCTCCTTTTTTATTTCAGCTCTCGGTGCAGATAAACATAATTTTTGATGGATAGTTATAAAGTGATCCTATAGCTTGAGATTAACGTAAGTTAGAGTCATTAAAATAATATAACGAGTATTATTAGCTAATGGAGTTAGCAATATGAAAAAGTCTTTGGCTTTAAATTCGTTGGTCTTGTTGACCTTACTCCCCATTTCGCAGGGTTTTGCTAATGCGAAGCCGCCATCCTCTTCATATCGACCTAGCCCTTTTAGCCTGAGTGCGTCGCGGATCACGACCAGTACAGCCGATGTAGGAGATGCAGGTAATGAGTTGCAGCGTGATCAGTGGATGTTTGATTTCAAAGCCAGTATGTCGTTAAACAGGCAGTGGTCGATTGGAGCGGGGGGGGGTTACGATAATCTTGATTATGATTGGCGCTCGCCAAGTTTGCGCGATAACACCCAAACTTGGGATAAGATTGAGCGTTACAGAGCGAGTTTAACGCTTTCATATCGGCCTAATAAACACTGGATGTTTATGTTAGCGCCAAAGCTGCAATATGCTTATGCCGATACGGCGTCAGCCAGTAATGCTGAGAGTTATGGTGCGGTGTTGTCAGGTATGTACCGCTTCGATTCTGGCAATATGTTAGGTTTCGGCGTGGCTTACTTAAACGATATTGATGAAGTCAGAACCGTGCCATTTTTAGCGGTGAACTGGCAAATTACTGAAAACTTGAGACTCGGTAATCCCTTCTCGGCAGGCTTTAGTGGCCCTGCGGGTCTGGAGCTGAGTTATCAATTAAGTTCTGATTGGAATGTGGGTCTTGGTACGTCAAAACGCACAAACCGATTTCTTATTGCCGATGAAAAACAGACGGCGGAAATTGAGGAGTGGGTGAGTTTTGCCAGAGTGGGTTGGGATATTTCCCGCTCGGTAAGCGTTAATGCCTACGCGGGGTATTTCTTTAATGGCGAGTTAGAGTTAAATCCACAAAATACCAAAGAGAATATCGACAACCAAGGCGCAGCGGCCTTGGATGTCACATTTAAATTTTAGATTGACTCTAAAGTTTAAATTACTCGCCCAACATGGCTTCTTTTAGGCTGTCTTGGGCAGGTTCTTTTCCTAACCAAATCTTTAATACCGCTTGGCGGAAATCTTCGCCGGCGATTGTCGCTTGAGCCTGACCATTTTTATAAGCGGTCACGCCAGTGGCTTTATCTGCAAGCAAGGTAAATTGGTCGCCCTCAACAATTTCTGCGCTAAATAGCCCCATAAACTGCTCGATTTTTGCTGCAATCGGCGCGGTATTGCCATCGGTTGCATCATCAAACCCTTGGTTAATCGCATCTTTCATCTTATCGGCAGTGATCATGCCTGATGTGATATTAAGACGAACGGCGCTGCTGGGGGCATCGATTACCGCTTGGGCTGAATCTAGGTTTGTAGGCACATATAAGCTACCAACATACAAGTCGATAAAGAACTTACTGCGCACGCCAGCACCGTTAAGCACCAGAGTTTTGCCGTCGAGTTGCACCGAATCATCGAGTTGTACGCCAGAGACTTCTTTAGCCTGTAGTGCCGATGAAACTAACATGCTTGTTGCTAGCACACTGGTTGCTAATAGTAGGGTAGAGAGGGACTTCATAAAAACCTCAAAAAATAAAAACGCGGTAATTAACCGCGAGAACCTAACTGGAATTGGCCGCTTTGGTGGAATATTGCAGCTTGTTTTTGTTTTGGAGAGACCAGCAGTGGACCATCATCGAAGAACAGGAAGCACTTCCAGTTACGTACAAAAACATCCCAGCGTGTTTCAATTACTTGGTATTTTTCATAGCAAAAATAAACGGTTGCATCATCAGTCCAATCAAAGTGCTCGATAAAGCCTTCTGGTAGAGCGGTTTCTTCACTGTCCCAAGGGCCCTGCCAGTCTTCAGTTAACACCCAAGCACTGTCTTTGGCTGCCCAGTCACCTTTGGTGAACTGTTCGGTGCGGCTACTCTTGTTGCTAATCCATTTATTCCATACTTCCATCGACGACTTTTGATCGAGCGGTGAGATCAACGCCTTATCTTCATCGCTAACCGGAAGATCTTTATGATTAAAAATCCATTTACGTTTGTATTGTTCAAATGGAATATAAGTATGTGCCAAGCGATGCTCTCCGAAACCAAATCATAGAAAATTAATGATGGCGATTATAAGACTTTGTATGGGATTTAGATACCGCTGCTAACACAATGTTGGCAGCGGCTTGAGGCGTTAAGCTATCTTGGCTAATTGATTGATTGCAATTTGATTGTTTGGGTCAAGGTTAAGTACTTGGTTAAAGACATCTTTAGCCGTTTGTATTTGTTCGATTTCATACAGAAATGAGCCCAACTTTAACCATATTAAGATGTCATTAGGATATTTATTTAGATAATCCATATAGGTGTTCAACGCGAGTTGATCTTGCCCTTGAAGCTTGAGTAAATGTGCATATTGGGGCAGGTACTCATCGCTTAAACTTACCAACTGTTGTAATGCAAGGGCTGCTAGTTCTAGTTGACCAAGTTTTAGTGACAACACACTCACTTGTTTAAACTCAACTTCAGTAAATAGATTAGAACCTAACTCTAGCAATGTAGTGAGTGCCTGTTGAGGCTTGCCCTGTAGATCTAAACAGTAGGAGTCAGCTAAGTGATACAAGCGTTTTGCTAGATCACTTTCTACAGCCCGAGGCTTGAGTGTGCTAGCCATGAGTGTAAGTCCTTGAAGGTTTTTCTTGATGACCAAAGTCATTATCTTATTAAAGGCTTCTTCAAGGGAGTAACCCGCTGCAAGCTTTGACTGGTAACGCTGATGATCGGTTAGTTGTAACTGAAACTCATGAGCCAAAGGTTCTAATGCTAATACTTCTTCTGTAGATAGTTCACGAGTTAAATAATGTGTCCAGACGAGTGAACGTCCTGGTTGATTATCTTGTAGCCATTGTTGAATTAGAGGCTCCACATCGCTTTGTGGGTTTAATTCGTCAAGGCGTGAAAGGCAGCGTTGTTGTGCTTGCTTGAAGATGACTTCAAGCTTTGTAGACACGCTGATAAACGCCTCATAGTAGTTGGCTGTCATCTGCTCAACGTGTACTTGAGACCACTGACTACTCTCAGTTGTAGAGAGAAAACGGCTAAATTCCAAGTAGCCGTAGAATTTAATGACTTTAGCAAGCTTACCGTGATGTTTATTGATCTTGTGTTCAATTTTATCTAGCTGTTCTGCTTGGTCTCGTTTTTGATTGAGTTTTAGGGCATTGGTTGCCAATTTTAATATTGCCTGTAGGGATGACACGGCCTCACTCATCTGTTTTAGACAATATTGGTAGTGCTTTTTCAAATCAACTGTTTGGCTATCAACGAATGAAAATAGCTCTTGGTGGCTACAGTTCGCTGCTTCAATAACGATATTATCCAATGCTAGATGAGCCACATTGGCTATGACTGCAGCATTAAGTGATAGGTTGATGACATTGCACTGTGGCAGGGTCGACACCTGATAGGCTAAGGCTTTTTTGGCTTCAGTTAATTGGAAAATAGTCTCGGCTTTATCGCCACTATAAGTTTCAACCCAGTCACCTATATGACCCATATTGGGCCCTAGATTAGCCTCTAGGGTCCCGCTGGTGTGAGTATGCCCAGTTTTCGAGTAGCAAAAATCTGCACCAGTTAGTAGCACTTGAGTAAAACCTAGTTCCGCTGCAATTGTGATAGCTGCATTCGTCACCGTTGGGCCAACAGATTCAATATTGTGTTTATCGTTAGTCTCATCCCATAGCAGGCGATTGCCAGTGAATAGGTGGCGTCCACGCCATTGAGAAAGAATTCTTGAACAGATGTGATAGGAGTGAATGAGCAAAGAGCTGTCATACAATGCCATCATTTCGCTGTTGACTTCTAAGCTAAGCTCTTGGGGATCGACAGAAACAATAATCTGCGGTGGCACTCCTTCTTTGGTTAATTTAGCTGCGACTCTCGAAACCGCAATAATAAAGAGCTTGTCTTTATTATCCTTAATCCATGGCATATGTTCATCTAATGAGGGCCCGCCAGCGGTGACAATACAGGTTTTGCCTTGATAACGTCCTTTTAGGATTGATGCCGGAATATGGTTTTCAGTTAAATTAAGCAGTTGTTGCTCTACGAAGATCTCTTGGTTAAAAGAGGTTTTATGTTCGCATGTTGCTTGATTAACCACAGCCATAACATCACTGCTCAATTGGGCATATTCGGCTAAATGCTGGGCTCTTACACCAAGAGACTGGTGAACGGCAAGCTTATCTTTAATGATGTAAACGGGATTACTACGACTATTGAGTATTTCAGCAAGCTCGTTAATAGTACAAATAGAGACTTGTTGTTTTAATGGCTCAGGGATTTCTACATTGAGTAGCTCCAATACACTATCTAGTTCAACAAATATAAATTGGCTGTCGGCAGGAAGGGATGACTCAAGAACATAGTTGGCAAGTAGCCCTGAATCGATACCGATAATAACATGCAGCTGATTCTCTTTGGCAAACTCGATTTTAAATAATTTGTCGAAGTGAGTTTTCGAATCAATAGTTTCAAAGATTTGGCGATTGACACTAGGTAAGTAGTATTCGTTAAACTGACTTATCGCAAAAGTGTTAAAGGTATTTGGATTGGTGCTTTGCATTTTGTCCTCAGTGTTTTGATCGCGAGTGCTTCGGAACTTGTTATTACACGAGCATTACAGCTAGAAAATCGGTATTCTTTTAATAAAGCAATTTTAATACCACCTTTGTTAAATAAATAGGAGCTAGCTCCTATGAGAATGCTTATTTAGTGGTATAAAGACGTTTTCTGGTTAATCGATGTTGTAGTATGTATGTTTTTCGGTAGTTTACAGCTGATTTTATCGATTAGAGCAGCGGTGAGTGTTTTATTTTGTGGCACACTTTTTGCCACAAATTGTATTAAAGATAACCCAGTGATATTTTTTTGACAGCTTATATTCTGAAGGGCGATGGTGAAAAATAATGTTTAATAATAAATCAATTTTGATAACGGGTGGAACAGGTTCATTTGGAAGAATGTACACAAAAACCATCCTTGAACGTTATAAACCAAAACGTCTTATTATATTTTCACGAGATGAGCTAAAACAATACGAGATGCAGCAAGAGTTTAACCAGCCTTGCATGCGCTACTTTATTGGTGACGTACGTGACGGCGATAGACTTAAGCAAGCGTTTCGTGATGTGGATTTTGTTATTCACGCAGCAGCACTAAAGCAGGTCCCCGCAGCTGAATACAATCCGATGGAGTGCATTAAGACTAATATTCATGGCGCAGAAAATGTGATTAAGGCCGCCATCGAAAATGGTGTAGAGAAGGTTATCGCACTATCAACAGATAAAGCGGCTAACCCAATCAATTTATATGGTGCGACTAAGCTAGCTTCTGACAAATTGTTTGTCGCTGCAAATAACATTGTCGGTGAAGGAAAGACACGATTTTCCGCTGTGCGTTATGGCAATGTAGTTGGTTCTCGTGGCTCTGTTGTACCGTTATTTAAGTCGATAGTGGCAAAGGGCGAGACGTGCTTACCTATCACCCATGAAGAGATGACTCGTTTTTGGATCTCTCTACAAGATGGGGTCGATTTTGTCCTGAAGAACTTCTCGCGTATGCAAGGCGGTGAGATTTTTGTACCTAAGATCCCATCAGTACGTATTACCGATCTAGCTAAAGCTTACGCCCCAAATTTAGAACATAGAATCATCGGTATTCGTCCTGGCGAAAAGATGCATGAAATTATGTGTCCAGCTGATGACTCCCATCACACAATCGAGTTTGATGATCATTTTGTGATCACACCGAGTATCACCTTTTTTGGCCGAAGTAATGAATACTCAACCAATATGCTAGGCGAGCAAGGCAAGTTAGTTGAGTTAGGTTATGAATACCATTCAGGTAATAATCCTCACTTTCTGAGTCCGAGTGAAATCGTCGCCTTGGATGAGAGCTTGGGTTTATGATCCAATACGGAAAACAGCAAATTAACCAAGAGGATATTGATGCTGTTGTGAGTGTGCTTAAGTCTGATTTTCTGACCCAAGGCCCGCAAGTTCCTTTATTCGAATCGCGATTATGCCAGTTCACTCAAGCTAAGTATGCTATAGCCGTTAATAGTGCAACTTCGGCACTGCATATTGCCTGTTTAGCCCTTGGGGTCAGTAAGGGAGACAGAGTTTGGACCAGTCCGATTACATTTGTCGCTTCTGCTAATAGTGCGCTGTACTGCGGCGCTGATGTGGACTTTGTCGATGTCGAGCTGCTCACTGGTAATATGGATATGACTCAGTTACGGCTTAAACTTGCAGATGCTAAGCGTAAAGGGCTGTTACCTAAGGTCGTGATCCCGGTTCATTTAGCTGGCCATTGCTGTGATATGAAATCTTTAGCGCAGCTGGCCAAAGAGTATGGCTTTAAGGTGATTGAAGATGCCTCTCACTGTATCGGCGCCCGCTATAGGCAATCCCCAGTTGGTCACTGTCAATATAGCGACATTAGCGTATTTAGTTTTCATCCTGTGAAGATCATCACCACTGCAGAGGGCGGCGCTGCGACAACCAATGATGCCGCTTTAGCTAAGTCTATGCAGTTATTGCGTAGTCACGGGGTGACGCGGGATGATTTACATTCAGACCATAGTGATGAAGCTTGGTATTACGAGCAACAGGCATTAGGTTTCAATTACCGAATGACTGAGCTTCAGGCTGCGTTAGGTGTTAGTCAGTTTAATCAATTAACTGAATTAGTCAGCCGTAGAAATATCCTTGCAGATTATTACGCTGAGCAACTAACGGCACTAAATATTGAGTTTGTAGCGCCGAGTGAAGACAGCTACAGCGCTTGGCACTTGATGATTATTTTGTTGCCAGAGTTGGTCGATAGAAAGTCTGTTTTTGATCAGTTACGTGAGGCGGATATTGGCGTTAATGTGCATTATATCCCCGTTCATACTCAGCCATATTATGGCAAACTCGGGTTTAAGGCTGGAGACTTCCCAGTGGCTGAAGCATTCTATCAGCGTATTATCACCTTGCCATTACATCCACAATTAGAGTTTGCTCAACTCGATTATATTTGTGAGCAGTTAAAGTCTTTCATTTCTCGCTAAATGGACTTTCTAAAATATAAATAGCGGCGATAATTGCTGGCCGCTATTTTACACTGGGCTATAGCAAGCTTGTTATGAGTTTCGTTAATTGTTCAAGGGTTAACCCATCGATTACAACATCTTGCTCTGTGGTTTGTTCTACTCCGTTATTTAACCACTTAAATGCGATATTGCGGGAGGACTGGCAGTGATCTCTAGCATCAAAAAGCTCAATGGCAAGGCTGTTATTAGCTGAAATCGCATGCTTAAATTGCTCGACTTTGTGCTGTAAGAGAGTAGGGAGCAGACAAAGTGTTAGGTGTTGAGTGTCGTGTTTTAATGCGTCAATAAATACCTGTTCATCATGGTAGTTTTGGCTATTTTGTGACGCTGTTGCTTGCAGCTCTTCTCTTGTAAGCACATGTAGTTGAGTGCCTAAGCCGTAATGCTCCTGTAACGAAGCACCTAGCTTTACACTCAATTGATATAGGGCGTCATCAGCAGCTTGATAAACGCAATAAAGTGACACCGACAGGTATTTCTGATCCGCTTTTTTTTGCTTAACATGACCATTTATTAGTCTTAGAGAGGTCTCTTCTTTAAGAGTGTGTACGACCCACTTCAAAGGCACGATGGAATCGGAACTGTTTTGTGCATACCAACGTTGATATATCTGTTGCATAAAAAGGTAATCGGCATTGGTATCGACTGAAATCCTATGTTCTATGCCAGAGTAGTCATCACTGTCTTGGATTAATAACGGAGTTAGGCAATGGCATCTTTGATTAGCATAGCCGACATGCTCTTTTTCCATATCACTTACGCTATTAATAAACAGACTATCCCAACCTTGGCGTGTATAAAATGCCATTCCCTCATGGATTGAGCGCACATCTGGCGCAAGAGAGATACTATTGGCTTGTGGATTTTGACGTAATTGGTTGACTGCATGGTCGATAAAACCGGGATCAATAAGTGGGCAATCCCCGCAAATATAGACGACTATATCGGCTTGATACTGCTCGACAACGGCATTAATCCGCCCCATCAAGTCATTAACATCGCCAGAATAAGCAAGGCATTGGCTATTATCATTTGCCCAGTCTATGAGTGGCTGGTTGAATTCATCTAAGGTGGTAGCCAGCACGATTTCCGTCAATGTCTGACAGCGCTCTAGGCGGTTTTGAATATGCGCAATGATAGGCTTCCCAGCAAGGGGAAGAAGATGCTTTCCCGGAAGGCGGCTTGAGTTTAGGCGAGCACCGATAATTGCTATGATGTTCATGACTTAACTGATATCCGTTTTAAAGCATGGAGTGATTTGATAGCTAAAGTTCAACAGCTCGCCATCCGCTTTGAGCGTTTCATCGGCCTCAGAGAGTGAAAACCAGGCACGATTTAAGTAACTATCATCGATCCTTTGGCTAGAAAGCATAGGCAGGGCGGCGCAAGACTGAGGCGACCAGCTGATCTTAAGACCTAGCTCGTCGCAACCAGTGTAAAAAACACCTTCTGTCGCACCTAAGGCACTATTAGCGGAAACAATTGATGATACTGGGGTTCCATGGTTAAAGTCTTGTTCTGCATGATAGAACTCCAACAATTTTCCGCCATTGTGACAGGCGAACCAATTGCGTAGCTTGCAGTTTAGTAGTGTGAGATAGCCGAGTCTGATAGTCGCTTCGGGTCGATGTTGATTCTCAAAATCGAAACCACACTCGACTTGCTCGCTTTCGAGTCTATACCATTTAGTTAATTTACCCTGTGGTGTTGTTATCTCTGCACTGATGAGTAGCCCCGTGCTGGTGTGAGTCACATTAAACTGAGTTCGGCTTAAGTCTGTGACTCGGTCTCTCTCGCTATAGCGTTCAATGACTAAATGGTTCGAATAAAAATCGGCGGCATAGCTGATATGATCAAAATACCCATGGGCAAGCGTACCTATAATGGGCTTAAAATTGTGCCGAGCAAAAGCCAGTGACTTTATCGTCATGCCTCGTTTACCATTAAGCACTAGCTTAAGTTGAGGGTGTTCAACAGTGAGTATGTTACGTTCGCTACAGTGATAAACCTGATAGTCGCTATTAGATTTACAGGCAGCATCTAAATATGCTTTTGGAGCCGTTTGGCATGCCGCTCTTTGCGCGATGGGGTAACGGCTCAGTAAGTCTTGATAGCGCTTATGAGTAAGGTGTGTGCGTAAATCACTGGCCCAGAGACGGCAAAGCTCTCTCCACTGCTGCTCACTGACGTGTTCTAAACCCTTTAGCTGGGAAAACTTTCTATAACAGAGGCTGTTAAGGCTAAGATCGTTTCGTCCCGATAGCGCCCAGCGGGTTACATTGTATTTTGCCTGTTTCTTTACCGAGATGGGATGGGCAGGCGTCTGAACCTTAAGCGTGGTGCACTCTTGAGCCACAGATAATAGCTCGCTTGGAGCGACCCAGCGGTATTGTTCTTGGGATTTTATCTGAGTAAATAAGCGTTCAATGCGTTGCCACTCATCTAAATCGAGTTTCGTTTCTGTATTAAAACGCCCTGGTCGGTAATTGAAGACTTCAGCATCACTGCCATAGAGTGAGAAGGCTGTTGCGCCGTTAGTCGCCTTCGCTAGGTATTCGAAGTATTCGGCTAGGGTCATTTCATCATGGGCATAGCGCTGAAACTTTTGAAAAGCCACGGCATGGTTCCAGATTACTTTGATAGTCCGTCCAGAAGCCGCTACAAGTTGCTGCGGCTGATCGCGAGATGATTTATCCCAATCTGTATTGTGAGAAAAGGGGTTATCCCATTCAACAACAACAGCATCAAAGCCGCAGTCAATATAGCAATCTAATAACCCTGCCGATACGGCTTGCTCATTGATGTAGGCAATCTTAGGTTGGTAGCTGACGAGGGCTTGGTAACTTTTTTGCCCAAGTGACAAGTTTTGTATATTCACTTCCCAAGGCAGCAGTGGCCCAATAATTTGGCTATCTCCGCTGGCGATAAGCTCACAACGCCTCTTTGTCAGTAGAGCTTTAAATTTTTCGATCCAGCTAGAGTCAACTGCTTGGATACATTCGAGAGTATAAGCGGTGAGCTCAATTCCTAAAGGGATATTATCGCGCTCAATTAAGTGCAGCAACGGCCAGTAACACAGATCGACTACACGTTGATGTTCGCTGGTGTCGATAGAGGAAAACGCTAAGTTTAAATGGAAAATCGCGTAGACATTAGGGAGCTGGGTGTTGACCATAGGGACTCTTAACGCAATAAAACTTTTTAACAGTAAACAGCTTTATAGCTGTCAGAGGGATTTTAGTTTAAGCATAAATGAGGCGATTCTCAATCACTAGTCACGGTAATTGTTTGACCTAAGATGGTGAATCACTGCAATAAACGCACTTGAATCTTAGCTTTTAGCTACAGGTGTTTTGGTGTGCTAACAAATTAGCACCGATAAGCTACCGTTTGGACTACAAAAGTGTTAAAAATGCAGTTCATTACATGGAAGGTGGATAACTTACTTTATACTGTGAGCTTTGCTTTATGTTGGTCGTGACATTTCATTATACAGCTACTAAATATGGGTACTAAAACAATATGACTATTCAACATGTGATGTTTCGCTGTGATGCATCAATTCAAGTCGGAATGGGCCATGTTGTTCGCTGCATCTGTTTAGCTAACTCCTTCGTAGAAGCGGGTCATAGAGTCACCTTTGTGGTTAATAATGATGCTATTGCTATGCAGGCATTAGAAGGGCATGGCTTTGATGTGCAGTTGTTTGAGCACCTTGATTACATGCAATGGTGCCAGCAAGTGATTAAGCAACAATGCCCTGATATCTTTATCGGTGATATTCGTGATGGTCTGCCTGTGCAGGTAATAGAGACAATGAAACAAGCGAATATCTTGACCGTAGCTATCGATGAACCAAGTGATTACCGCTTAGGTTGCGATCTACTCTTTTATCCTCCGAGCCCGCTAGTGGAAGCGCTAAATTGGCAAGGCTTTAATGGCACTCGATATGTGGGCTGGGATTACTTACTTGTCAGAGGGGCGTTTTTTGAACCATTTGTAAAGCCCTGTAATCAAGTGCGTAAGGTGTTGGTCATGATGGGGGGAACCGATCCTCAGCTTTTAACCTTGCCCGTTGTTGAGCGGTTATGTCAGTTGGACAGTGAACTTTCCCTACATGTTGTTATAAAGCAGAGTCATCCAGACTATACGTCTTTGAGCCACCAACAGCAGTTGTCTGAAAATTTAACCTTGTATTCCAATCTTACGAATATAGCTGAGTTAATGCGGCAGATGGATTTTGCTGTTATCACATTTGGCATGAGCGCATATGAGCTTGCCGTGCTGAATATTCCAGCCTGTCATATCTGTACTCAGCCCGATCACCATATCGCCAGCCAAAGTTTTGCCGAAAAACAGATCGCCAGAACGATTGATATGACAGAGTTGCACAAAATTTGTTTATTTGAATCCGAACCATGCTCAATTCCCAATGGCATAGACAATATTATGAGTAAAATACTCACCGCATGATTTTTGCCAATTAATGATCCTTCCTTTAAAGGTTAGTGAAAAGTTCGGCCTAGCTTCAACATCACTTTTGGTGTTTTTTATTCGTCAAAATTTTATCGGTACGTATTTTGCTTATCACAGCGAAGAATGCGTAAAGGAGAAGTAAACATGGCTGGCACAAACAACGATGCTCAACAGCACACTGGTAAAGTCATCGATAATCGTCATGGCTTCAATGTCATCGATTGTGAAGTATGCGGTTTTAAGCATGTATCGCCAATGCCAACAGCACAGGAGTTGGAGCAGGTTTATCGGGAAGAGTATTACACAAAAGATAAACCTTTGTTTTTAAGCCAAAGCAAAGAGGACGCTATCTGGTGGGAGCGTGTTTTTGCAGACCGATTTGACACGTTTGAAGCGCATCTACCTGTGGGAAGCCGGCGTGTCTTTGATGTCGGCGCTGGTCCAGGTTTTTTTCTGCATCACGGTCAGCAACGAGGATGGGAGACTCAAGGTATTGAGCCCTCAAAGCAGGCGAGTGAGCATGCCAGAGAACTGGGGCTGGATGTGGTGAGTGACTTTTTAAGTCCTGCTAGTGTAAAGCAATTTGAACCTTTTGATGTGGTTCATGCTTGTAACGTGCTAGAGCATATCCCTAATCCTATCGAGTTACTGGAGTGTATTCACTTATTAGTCAAGGAAGGCGGGCTGGTATGTATCTCTGTTCCCAATGATTATAACCCATTCCAAAAGACCGTCAGAGAGGTCGATGGACTTGAGCCCTGGTGGTTAGCGCCTCCTCATCATCTGAATTATTTTGATGCCAACTCTCTGACTCAATTGTTGAATAACTCGGGGTTTGATGTCTTCTTGAAAGAGTCTAGTTTCCCGATAGATATGTTCTTGTTGATGGGGGATAACTATGTCGGTAACGATGAGCTAGGTAGGGCCTGTCATAAGAAAAGAATGAAATTTGAAATGAGCCTGATCGAGTCTGGTCAGAATGATCTGAAAAGGGCTTGGTATCAATCCATGGCTGAAATTGGTGTAGGCAGAGAGATCTGCATATACGCCCGTAAGCGCAGTTGATAATGCAAAATAAAGCCGCTTCAATAGGAATTAACATGATAAAAACAAGAGTATTAGTGCAAGCCAGTTCACGCTCATGGGCTGGTGGCGTCGATATCTGTATGGGGATGGTAGAGGACGAGATTGCCGTTGTTCGAACTATTCGCCGTGTCTTGAGCCACTTTACCGATTTAGACGTTGTCTTGGTTGCTCCAGAGTTTGATCGCGGTGGAGAGCTCGACGAGATCGTTAAGCTTATCGATGATGAGCGTCTCTCTCTGTACTACGGCCACGATGCAAGTCCGCTTAATCGAATGATTGATGCTTGTTCAGATTTAGCTGATAACGATTATGTCATCAGAGTCGATGGTATCCATTTTTGCTTCGACCCTCAAGCTAGTCTAGCAATGCTGGATATCGCGATCAGTGAGCAATTAGATTGTATTAAGTTACCTGATGATTTTCCTGTGCATTTTACTTCAGAAGTCTTTCGTATCGGTGCACTTAAAGCTATTAATGATGAACTAACTCAGCCTGAGAATGCCAAGTTTCTTGTGCACCCTAAGTGCTACTTTTCGATGAATGCTCAGCGGTACAAAGTTAAGTTCTTAACAGAGTTACCAAGCTATGCAGATGATTACTTGAATGAATGTCGCCGCTTAGCAACGCAAATATATGCGATTCCGCGTCAAGAGGTGAATGAGCACCGTATTGTCTCTGGAGACCGATTGGGCTTTCATTACGAGCTCGCCTTGCAGCATCTTAAGCCTGATATGAAGATTATCGACATCGCCTGTGCCGATGGTTACGGCGTCAACATTATGGCGAGTCATTTAAAAGAGGTTCATGGAGCCGATTTAGATGAGCTGAGTGTGGAATTTGCTAAGAAAAATAATAGCGCTGCCAATACCGATTACTTTGTCGAAGACATCACTAAGTTGTCCTTTGCAGATGAGTCCTACGACGCTGTAACCAGCTTTGAAACTCTTGAGCATGTTCCTGAGCATGAGTGCTTAAGTGAAATAAAACGCGTACTGAAACCTGGTGGTGTCTTAGTGTTAAGTACACCTCAAAATAGCATAGGCCATATCCCCGTTAACTCTTGCCACCTTATTGAATATTCTCTCGATGAGCTACTGGCATTAGTTAACCAGTATTTTATTGTCGTCAAAGTGATCGGTATTAAAGCGGGTATTATTTATGACGAAACAGACCCCTATGGCACCAATACTGTGCTTATCTGCGTAAAGCCTAATAGTAAGGATTGATAATGAAAACCCATCAATTAATTGTGCCGACTCTCAATGAATTGAAACTGCAGTCGGCGGCGCAATTAACCCAATTAGCCGAAGATATTAGGCAGTTTCTTATTAGCAATATTTCTGCGACAGGCGGACACATCGGCGCTAACTTATCAGTGGTCGAACTCACGGTTGCCATTCATGCACTCTTTGACTCTCCAGATGATAAAGTGATTTTTGATACGGGCCATCAAGGTTATACCCATAAGATTTTAACGGGGCGCGTGGATAACTTCGCCACATTAAACCAATATCGCGGCATGAACCGATTCGTTGCCAGAGATGAAAGCGAGCATGACGCCATCGATGCGTCACATGCCGGCACTTCACTCTCTATTGCGTCAGGCTATGCCAAAGCCCTTAAGCTTACTTCGCCAGCTCACTATGTCGTTTCTTTGATCGGTGATGGCTCAATGGTTGAGGGGATGGCTTTCGAAGGGCTTAATTACTGTGCTGAAGATAAAGACAGTAAGCTTGTGATTGTGATTAACGATAATGAAATGGCGATTGCTAAGTCTGTTGGAGGAATGCGCAACCTTACAGCAGGGAAAAACTGGCAGAGCAATAGCCGAGCCTTCTTTGAAGGGATGGGCTTTGCCTATCTGCTGGTCGAAGATGGCCATGATATGCCGACTCTACTTGAGCAATTAGCTGTTGCGAAGCAATTAGCTCGGCCTGTTATTGTTCATGTTAAAACCGAGAAAGGTAAAGGCTTAGCATGTGCAAAAGATCATCCCTATAAAATGCACTTCTCTATGCCATTTGATGCAGCTACCGGTAAAGGTGCAGCAGCAACAGTTGTGGGGCGAACCTACGCGGTTGTCGCGGCTGAAGCGCTGAAGCAGAAGATGGCAACGGATGACGATGTATTTGCTATGACACCAGCTACCCCTTACGCCTCATCATTGGATGAGTGTTTGGCTCTGTTTCCTGAGCGTGCACTGGATGTGGGAATGGCTGAGCAGCAAGCGGTAGGTATGGCATGTGGTCTAGCTCTAGGTGGTAAGAAGCCCGTTGTCTGTATGCAAACGACCTTTATGCAACGCGCCTACGATCAGCTTATTCATGACGCTTGTTATATGGATTTACCTGTGACGGTATTTGGCGTACGTGCAGGCTTTGCTGGTTATGATGGCGCAACCCACCACGGAATTTATGATATTCCCTATCTGCGCTCATTCCCAAATATGCAGGTGGTGTACCCCGCGAGCTCTGTTGCATTAACAGAATTGATTGAGAAGCGTCTCGACAATCCTCAGGGACCGATGGTTATCCTATATCCCTATGAGCCAATTCCAACTCCAGAACCCGATGCTGGCTTGATTGAGCCTTGTGGCCTATCTGTCCCAGTGCAGGGTTGTGATGGCTATTTAGTCTGTTTGGGCAACCGTTTAGTTGCGGCATATGAGCTTAAAGCATTATTAGCAGCGCAAGGCAAAGACTACGGCATCATCTGTGTGCAATCGATTAAACCTTTCCCTGCAGAGCGTTTTATTGAGTTAGTTGCACAAACAAAGCACCTGATAACACTTGAAGAAAGCGTGCTAAATGGTGGTTTTGGCTCTCTAGTGCTTGAAACCCTTGCCGATGCAAACTTATCTATGCAGGTACTGAGAAGCGGTGTTGATGACAAGTTTGTTTACCCAGGTAGTAAAGATGAGTGCAGCAGTGAGTGCGGCATGATGCCAGGGCAAATCATTGAGCAAATTGCACAGCAATGGCCAAACTATTTAGGAGTAAACAAGTGATGCGTTTAGCCGGTAAAGTCGCGGTTATAACTGGATCTTCAAGAGGCATTGGTGCCGCGATCGCACAGGAGTATTGCGCTCAAGGAGCCAAGGTCGTGATCAATTATGTCCATAGTGAAGAGCAAGCTAAGGCGTTAGCCGATAAGCTTAATCTGGATGGATACAATGCCATAGCTATTAAGGCTGATGTTACCGAGCGAGCAGAGATAAAGCAGCTATTCGAACAGGCTGTAGCCGCTTTTGGAAAGATCGATATCTTGGTCAACAATGCCGGGATCAATAAGCGCGGTTGGTTTGATGAAGTGACCGATGAAGCTTGGGACGAGATAATGGGAGTGAATCTTAAAGGACCTTTTATCTGTTGCCAAGAAGTGTTCCCTTACATGCAAGCGCAGCAGGGCGGTCGCATTATCAATATTTCATCTGTAGCCGGACAATACCATGGTCCTAAAACGGTTCACTATGCGGTATCTAAAGCAGGGCTCAATAGCTTAACTAAGGTGATTGCACGATATGGTGCAGAGCACAATATTCTTGTTAATGCCGTCGCGCCAGGGATTGTTCGTACAGATCAAACCGCTGATGAGATAGATAGTCCTGCGGGGCAAAAAGTGATCGATATGACATTGCTAAAGAAGGCGGCTCGTATGGAAGATATCACCAGTGCTTGTGTGATGCTGGCGTCTGATGAGCAACAGTATATGACGGCTCAGGTACTCGCCGTGAGTGGCGGCGCCATTTTAGGAGCTTAATGGATGTCGCTAACCAAATGTCATAAAACAGTATTGCTACTTGGTGGCAGTCGTGATCAGCTATTTTTGATCAAAACAGCGAACAAGATGGGCTTACACACGGTCGTTGTCGATGCAAACCCGGAATCTCCCGGGTTTGCGATTGCCGATGATTATGCTGTTGTCAGTACCATGGACTTAGTAGCCTTAAAAGCTTTTGTCGATGACTACCAAGAGCGGCATCGAAAAATTGATGCCGTGTGCGTCATGGGCAGCGATATATCACAATATGTCGCTCAGCTGGCTGAACATATTCAGGTGCCACATATTCCAATCGAAGCGGCAATGGTTACCACCAATAAGCTTAAGATGAAGCAATGCTTTGAGCATCATGGTATTGCCATTCCTTGGTTTTGCTTATTAGAAAGTGCCGAGCATTTGGCGGATATAGCAGCTAAAAGAGGGCTACCGTTAATCATCAAACCACTCGATCGCTCCGGTGCCAGAGGGGTGTTTTTACTGACACAGGACTCGGATTTATCAGCGCTTTATGACAAGGCGAAAAGTGAGTCTTTTGCTGGTGAAGTTATGGTGGAGGAGTATCTTGCAGGGCCTCAAATAAGCACTGAGACCATCATGTATAGAGGACAAGCCTATACACCAGGTTATGTCGATCGTAACTACGAAATGTTAAGTCGCTTTGCACCTAATATTATTGAAAATGGTGGTTGGCAGCCAAGTTTAATTCAAGGTGAAAAAAGAGCTAAAGTTGAAGCCTTAATTGAGCAAGCAGCTTTAGCTCTTGGTCTGACAGATGGCGTTATCAAAGGAGATATCGTTTATACCGATGTTGGACCGAAAATTATTGAGGTTGCAACTCGTCTAAGCGGTGGTGATTTTTCTGAAAGCCTGGTTCCTTTAGGCTTAGGGATTAATTACGTAGAAGCGGCGCTCAAAATTGCCTTAGGTGAACCTCCTGAGTTAGAGAAGCTAACTCCAATTATCGACCAAGCGGTAGCGAATCGTTACTTCTTTCCAAAGCCTGGAAAAGTCACGTCGATCTCGGGAATTGAAACTATTCAAGCTGAAGACTTTGTTAAGAAGCTTGAGATCTGGTATCAAGTGGGTGACGTGGTACCTGAAACCACCAGTCACGCGAGTCGGTTCGGAGTCTTTATCGTCACCGCCGATAATCGTCAGCAATTGGAGCAGAGAGTAAACTGGGTGTATGACACCTTAAAAGTCTCAACCCTATAGCGTTAACATGAAAGCCCTTAAGCAGTGATAAGGGCTTTTTGTTAGGAACAAGCTCCGTCTCGTAGTAGAGCTCCCCCCCTGAAAACTATTTCGTTAAGCGTTATCTCCCTGAAAGCTTTCACGGATCTGTTTAAAAGGGCGTAAACCATCATCGGGATCGGCGCGCCACTCTCTATCTGAAGTTTCACAGGGTACAAACTGTTTAATAGGGTTACCATCAATAGCATCTATCAGTTTTGCACCTCGAATAACTGGGGCAATCTGTTGCGGTAACCAGCAGTGTCCTGCGGCGTATTCTGCGCCTTGCTCATCAAGATCGAGGTGAAATTCAATGGTGTCGGCCTGCCAGCGATGAATCGCGCGATTGAGCACCGCTGGTGATACCGTATGATCAGACCAACCGACTTTGACGCCATATCGCTCTCTAAAGCTCTGTAGCACGGCTAAGTTACACTGTTCTTCAGGAGTGGGATAAGCAGAAACACAGTGGAGTAGGGTGATATCTTCTGCGCCGTGTTCCTTCAAGGTGGCGATTGCTGTATCAATTTCTTCAATGGTTGCCATGCCACTCGAGATGACAATGGGCAATTTAGTTTTGGCACACTCGATGAGCAAGTCTGTCCAAAGCAGCTCATAAGATGCGATTTTGAAAAAATGCACGTAAGGTTCTAGTTCTTTTACGGCCTTTAGATAGAAAGGCGTACAGGAAAACTGAATATTAAAGTGCTCACAGGCTTCCCGTAGTGCTGGAATAAACTCGACCGGGAGTTCCCACTCTCTTCGGTCTCGGTGCATCGCGCTTTTTTCAAGGATCTCAGGCGAAAACAACTCATCAATTTTAAAAAGTTGGAATTTGACGGCATCGCAGCCAATTGCTGCTGAGGTTTCAATAAACTCGATACAGCGATCTAAGCTTTTGTGGTGATTACTAGAGACTTCTGCAATAAATAGGGGGTGACTCATAGAATTATAATTTCCTATTTTCGAGGAACAATTGAAAGCAGTTTTAGTTCTGTTACTGTTTAGTTTACTAGGCTCGGTAAATTTAAGCTCAGCCAAGTGAGAATACCACAACCTAAGGCATTGGCAGCCGAGAATCTATCCGATTACCAATAAGCGTTGGGGATTTTTATTTATCGACCGCCTTTCGTCGTGATTTAGCCTGTTTTTACTCAAGCGTGAACCGTTAAATAACAAGCAGTCTCATAGGTCAAGTTACTGTATTTCTAGTCGGGGAAGGAGTCGCAGACGCTAACCCTGTGGACGCAAACTTCTAGGATGTTCTGGCGCTAATTTAGTGAAATTGAGAACTGTGCTAAAAGCGCTCAATTATCTGCTTCGCAAATTTGAGCAATTAGTATAGTATGCGCCACCCAAAAAATTCACGGTAAACCCCCTTGCTTACAACGCAAACCAATGCCTTATACACTGACCTGTCTGGTTATTATGATTTAATGTGTGCCGACATTAACTATCAGGCACAGAGTGACTGTATACGCCGTCTGCATCAGCTATTCGGAAACAGAGGTGTACGTCACCTAGACTTGGCCTGTGGTACAGGGCCGCACGTTCAATATTTTATTGAAAATGGCTATCAAAGTACCGGGCTCGATATCAACCAGCCTATGCTAGATATTGCCAAGTTACGCTGCCCCGATGCCGAGTTTGTCTGTCATGATATGGCGAACTTCACGGTCGATGAGCCATTGGATCTGATCACCTGTTTTCTCTATTCAATTCACTACAGCGATGGAATTGAAAAGCTAAAAGAGTGTATTCGCAGCGTACATAAAGCGCTGAGCCCTGGTGGCATGTTTTGTTTTAATTCTGTCAAGAAGAGCAGAATTGACAACAGTTCAGTGGTTAGCCATAGCGCAGTTCACGAAGATAGTCAGTTTGTATTTAGCTCAGGTTGGTATTACTCGGGAATGGGTGAGAAGCAGGCACTGAAACTCAGCATACAAAAAACAACGGGTGATACCACTCAGTCTTGGCAAGATGAGCATCCTATGGTTGCAATCGGTTTTGCAGAATTACAATTACTTCTGCAGCCTTACTTTGAAGTGCATATTCTTGAGCATGACTATGACAGATTAATGCCTTGGGATGGTGTCTCCGGCAATGCCATATTTGCCTGTGTAAAAATCTAATTGCATGCTCAATAGCAGCCAGCATAAGCAGTTGAGAGTTTGAGAGCCATCTAGATTAGATGGTAAATCAGTATCATTGCATCAAACACGCCAGTGAATGAACAATGATACTGAGACTCGCAGCTGTTTAATCTACTTTTCTATAAGACTAATAGCAGGCCATACGCAGTAAATTCAAATACATATAAATTAATTATTACCAGCGAGTAATAGTAAATTACTAAATCAGATAATTATCATTTCTTCATTATTCCCTATAATCCCGCCCCCGACTCACTCATTAGACTCATTTATTAGATTCGCTCATTAGGCGCGCAATAGTTTTAACTGCGATTGACTCGCTATTCGTCAGTTGTTTAACCCTAACCGTTATAGAGCAATGGTTCATAGCCCGTTAACCCATTAAGTCAATTTGGAATGCCCCATGTGGAATAAAATTCGCAGTTCTTTGCCACTGCAGTTAATCATAGCAGCGGCCGCAGCATGGTTATTCGCAACCTCGCTAACCTCTCTTGCTCAACCTAACGCGATAGCTGAAGTTGGACAGCAAGCTTGGTATCAATTTTTGATGCTGGGTAAAACCGTATATATCGGTTTGCTTAAGATGGTTGTAGGCATAATGGTGATGCTGTCGCTTATCGAAGGGATAAGTAACATAGGCGCGATAACTAAATTAAAAACATTGGGATTGCGTACGCTTGGCTTTTACACCTTCACCACCACGATAGCGATAAGTCTCGGTTTGGGGGCTGCGTTATTTTTGCCTGAGTGGCAACCTTTAACTCAGCCAGTGCCTCTAGCCGAAGGGACTAGGCTTATTGGCGAGCAGGCTGCATCGGGCGGGGCCATTGCCACTAAGCTGCTGAATATGGCGTTAACTAATCCGGTTGCTGCAATCTCAGATGGAAACCTGCTCGCGGTGGTGGTGTTTTCAATTATGTTTGGCATCGCACTGTTAACGGCGTTGCCAGAAAAGCACCCGCTGTTTGAGGTGATATCGGGTCTTAACAAGGGCATTAACGCCATGATTGGCGGTATTATTCGCCTATCCCCTTTGGCAATATTTGCCATCGTATTCGAGTTTTCCCTCACGGGAGGCGAGGCGCTATTTAGTCAATTAGCCCTATTTGCACTTTTAGTTTTTGTATTAACCATGATCCATGGGCTGGTGGTATTACCTAGCCTAGCTAAGTTGTTCACTGGGATTAAAATAACTACCCTGTTTAAAGGCATTAGCGCGCCGTTAGCGATGGCCTTTGCGACCTCATCGAGCGCAGCGACTCTACCTTTGTCGATGCGAAGTGCTGAGGAGCTAGGGGTATCACCTTCTACCAGTAGCATGGTGCTGCCCTTAGGTTCGGTGATGAATATGGACGGTACCGCGTTATTTGAAGGGGTCGCCGCTATATTTCTCGCGCAACTGTTTGGTGTAGATATGACGACAACAGGTATGGTGATGATTTTTATCATGGCGATGGTGTCTTCCATCGGCGCCCCAGGCATGCCATCGGGCTCGATGTCGGGAATGCAGTTAGTGCTATTAGCCGCAGGGATCCCCTTAGAAGCTATCGCAATCTTGCTGATTATCGAGAGACCACTTGATACCTTCCGCACAGCCGTTAACGTTGAGGGTGACATCATCGCTGCGCTAGTGGTGGATAAGTGGCAGAAAGATTAATGGGTTACTGATGGTATGGCGGATAGTGTAAATGGCAATGTGGCAGCTAGTATAATTGCGTGTGTAAGTGCACATGTAAAAAGTAGAGATAGGACAGCTCTCTGAGAACGAAAGGGAAAGGAGATAGCTGCCAGCTGCATTAAGTATCGATTTTTTTTGGTTGTGGTGCCTCAGATTTTTTTAAATAAGAACTTAGTTTAAAGGGGTAAAGTAATTGACCTAAAATACTCCCTCCGACATTGTAAGATACTCCAAGAGGAATATGACAAAGTCCTGGAACTCTGTATGTACCGAAAGCACGGTCAAAGATTGAGAATATAGTTGCGAAATTAGTATGGTAGGCAGCAGGATCAGCGGCGTGATGCCATTGATGCATTACTGGTGATACGAATACTTTATTCCACGCACCATAATTCCACGGCAGATCTGCATGGATAAAGTAGCCATAATAGTGACGAACAAGATTATTAGCGACAAGTGCATAGGGAGGAAAACCTAGACACATTAATAAACCCGTATCAATAATCAGTGTAGATATGCGATTAAATGGATGAAACCTTTGTAGAGTCAGCCAACTCATTTGAGTATCAGAATGATGCATAGCATGGGAAGGCCAGAGTATTCGAGAATGCTCAAATCTGTGCCGCCAATAGCCGATAAAGTCACCACAAAAAACCGCAGATAGAATCACTAGCCACTCTGGAAGTGATGCCCAAATCTGAGATAAACTTTCCCCAATATCTATCGAATATAGCCACTTAAGGTGATTCGAAATTAATGAGATAAAAATCAAGTTAAAACACATGATACTAATATTGAAAATACTATTAGGTAAGCTGGTACGAAATGCTGTTACTGCTTGTTTTCTTTTAAGAAGGTAGGCGAATAGGCAAAAAAATAGCATTGGGAAGATTAAGTGCTGTAGGGCTGTTCCCACATTTCCAATTATGTTGTAGAACTCATCTATCATTGAGCTTCCCTAATCAATTTTCAATGTGTCGGTTAGTTATCTATTTAAGCATATCTGATACATCTTGCTAATAATCTTTAAAGGGGATTGCGCTTCTCATGGTCTGCTTGCATAAACCAGGTGCTTACTGCGATTTTAAGCCTAGGTATAAAGGAAGTATTCTGGGGAGGTATTGAGAGTTCAGAATCTGCTAACTCTAAAACTAGCGCAGGTTTGCTTGATTTAACGGTTTCTGAAGTTTGGTTTTTGGAATAACTCTAAGGGAGCGAACTGTGCAGCGCGATACAGAAAAAGTTCCTATGCTGACTTCTAAGAGGAATAAACATAAGAGTAGTTACTACTAACGCTTAAGCCTGTGAGGATAGTCATTAGAGCCACTTATACTTATGCCCTGTAGCGATAAGGCTTTGCTGAGTCCGCTCTTAATCACTTCGCTTGCTCTGAAGTAAACGGATTTTATATCGTAAGCAGCTTGGTTACAACAGAGAGTAACGGACTAAAACTTATTGAATTGCATATACAAAGGAGTGTATATGGTCTCCCCACAGGGACTCGAACCCCGATCGATCGCTTAGGAGGCGACTGCTCTATCCTGTTGAGCTATAGGGAGACGTGAGTGATTATACTGGTTTTACTCTAGATGAAAAGAGCTGATGAAAAGTCTTTAAATTTAGTTGCTTAATAAATGTTCGCAACGGGGCGTTTTGCAGGCTAATCGTCATGAATTCGCTTTAGCTTGTAGCTATTGCTTGTCATACGAGCCTGCAATTTTACTCAATACTTTAGCTATAGCTTTATCGCTAGGTCATTGATTTGGATGTTTAGCGATGCGGCTATGCCATCTAATACTGCGGTGGCGCTCTCTTCTGTTACTTGATCTATGGTGATGCTTGCTTTGCTTTTACCTGCTACTGCGCGCATGTTATCGAGCCTGTCTGGCATATTTTGTTGTAATACTAGCTGCAGGGTATCACCGACGCGAATGCCATGACGCCTGCCCAGATTAAGGATGATTCTATTGGCTTGTCTTGAAACAACCTGGCCCAGTAAAGGGCGACAGTTAAGGCTGCTATCTATATCGTGACTCACCTTGGCGAGTACTTGATCGATTGCTTGGCCGTACTCACTGCTCCAGAAGTTTTCACTGTTTGAATTTACCGTTTGTTGACGCTTAAACTCCCACTCTGCAGATTGGCTATATTGCTGGCTCCAGATTTTTTCGCCGCTGATGCCGTGGAACAAAGAGACGCGAATATGGAAATTGCGCATAGGGTCATTGTCCCAAAGCCCCAAGGTCGTGGTGAATGGCTCGGTTGAGATATCGATGATCTCTGGTAGTAAAATATACTGACTGTCGGTGATTTCACTTAGCCAGCTGGGTAAGCGATAGCCGCGCACATCCACTAGGGCTTGATCTATGTCTAAACGTTCATTGGCGTGAGTCAGTGGAAAGCTGTTACTGGCGCTCTGCTCTAGGGTGCTAGCGAGACGTTCAGATAGGTTTTGTTCGAAAAGGCCAAGGTTGCCGTATCTAAGTTGGGTTCTATCTTTAATCAATGCCTGAGGGATTAAGATTGCCGCTTTGAGTTGAGTGGCTTGGCAAGTGTCGTTGAGCGGCTCAATCATATCGATGCGTACGTTAACCGTGATTTGACCGTCTTCAATAAGCTCACTCACCAGTTCAACATTCTGGCTTTGTGCTTGCTGCTTAAGGGTAAAAGAGTCGTTAACCAGTTGGCCATTTTTGACAGTCTGTTGACTGCTAAAACGCGCACCAGATTGCAATGTTGCATAGCTAATGGCTTGATGAATGGCGTTCTCTCTAGCTTGATTGACATTGTTGTCATTAATTTGGGCTTGACCGCTGGCGCTGATCCACTTTGCTTGAACCGGTAAAGTCATTACTGATGACGCTAAGCACACGAGTGCGATTGTAAAATATTGCGCTGGTTTCATCTCACCTTTCCAGTTTTAGAAATTGATAGCCGAAGATATTGCATGTCGGATAACTGACGAACTTGAATGCTTAACCTAGTATTAAGCAATTTGCGTGCCGCTCCTAGTTTTTGAGGGCGGTTTCTTAAGATGAAAAGCGATAAAGTTATTCGCATATTTGCCGATAATAATTAATAGCGCTAACTTCTGTCGATAAATCTTGTCCCAAAAATGGGCTGAGAGTGAGATAGTGAGCGAGGTTAACCGTGGCGATTACTGCCCAACAGGAATTTAAAAAATGTATAAACTAATCATTTTTTTACCTATTTTGTTTGCTTTAGGCTGCACAAGCACTGAAGCCGATAATCAGGCTGAACTACAGATGGCTAACGGCCATGGCTTGCCGCATACCGAGGCAATTAATCATTTGTCTAAGCAGATGGTGAATGAACTGGTGCGTCAAAATGACGGTTTACGCTCAAATCAGCCTTTACTGGTTACGACACCAGTGTTGTTGTCAGATATGAAGTCTACCAATGCGCTAGGGCTGCAATTTCAGCAAGGCCTGATTGCTAGTTTGCATGATCATCAGTTTAATCTTGTCGATATCAATGTTAGCGATACTCTAAGAGTGACCCAATCTGGGGAGTTTATTTTGACTCGAGATTGGCAGCAGTTACCGGCAGATGTTCCAATTGAAAATGTGGTTGTGTCGACCATGAGCTTATCGACTCAAGGTGTCGCGTTAAATAGTCGCATCGTTAATATCAACAATAACCGAGTGATATCGGCGGCGCAGGGCTTTGTTAATGCGAGTGCTATGCCTGGGTATATTAGCCAATCTGAAAAAGTCGTTTCACAAGATGGTTTACTTTATCGAGATGCACAAGCTGGACAGCACACGGTTCAATTAGTAGGGGGTCAATAAGATGAAGGCCGTTATTTTATGTGCTGTGTTAGCACTCAGCGCGTGCTCAGCACAAGACAGATATGTGCAGTATGAAACCGAGGCGCCGAGCTCTTTTCCTAAGTTGACTGCGATAGGGTATGCACCATTGGCGACTCAGCCAGCAACAGAACAATCCCAGCGTGTATTAATGGCAATGCAGGCGTCCAAGATTTCAGCTTACCGTGAGCTTGCCGAACAGGTGTATGGTCAGCAACTTAGCGCGACTAGTCAGGTTCGAGACTGGATGTTAGCGGGTGATGAAATTCAGGCATCGGTGTCTGGTGTGATCCGCGGCGCGAAAGTGGTGAAGAGTTATCCTGCTGGTGAGCATTATGTGACAGAACTTGAACTGGATTTCGAGCAAGTGTGGGCGCTGTATCAGCAGCAAAACCGCTCACAACGAGTGAAAGAGATTACGTATTTTTAGAGCTAAGAAGGGCGCTTCGCTTCTAGGAGCTAGGAAAAGCACAAGCAAAGACTGATACGAACGCTTGGCTTACGGATGACGGAACGTTCACAGGCTCACTCACAGAACGCTTCGCTGACGGTTAAAGCTGAGATGATTAAAGCAAAGACGGTTTAAGCTGAGACTGTTTGAATCAAAGTGATTACCTACTTTCTTGAATAAGCCAGAAGATGAGTCTTCTGGCTTTTTTATTGCCGTCGCTTTTAATCTTTTAAATTTTTTTCGTAAGAGAAGCGTTCCGTAGTGACCTTCTATTCAATCATACAGTCACGTGCCGTAAGGCCGCAGGCCGTTCGTCTTCGCGTTTCCCGTCTAAGCTTTAAGCTTTTAAATTATTTCCAAGCGTCGAGATACTTGAGGTTTGGCCTTTACCATCATAGGTCAGGCTAGAGGAGTTGCGGCTGACTTGCAGTGCCTGAGAGAATCGATTTAAGCTGGCTAAACTTAATTCAATTAAGGATTCATTCTCGGCATTGAGCTGTTGGCAATCGGCTAATAGCTGCTTGGTATTAGTAACTTGTTGCGATAGCTCGGGGTCTGTTTTTAATAAGGCTAGATCTGGTTGGACGGCAATCATCTCATCATTGTGCTTCAGACTCGCCAATAGATTTGCCTTAGTGCTAGCTAACGACAATAAAACATCGGCCTGCTGTGCGTGCAAAGCTTGCTTCTCTTGGCTGATCAATTCTATTAGCTCGTTCAAAACTTGGTGCTGTGAGCTAATGAGTTGAGATAAATTCGTCATAATTGCCTGTCTATTTTGAGTCAAACGTGTTGGTTACATTATATTTTGTTGAGCCCAGTGACCGCGACGTTGTAAACGAAAGCAGGAACACTAGGCTTAATTTAAATCTTTAAGATCATTCTCAAAGTTAGCGATGTTAGTTGCCAGTTTTTCAGGGTCGATTTTGTACCGACCTTCAGCAATTGCAGCTTTGATTGCATCTACTTTCTTTTGATCGATTTCAGGCATGTCAGCCATCTTTGTCTGTACGTTTTGAATTTGTTGAGCCTGCGCTGTAATCGACACTGAATCGCTTTTCTGTACGCTTGCAGCGGGCGTTGCTGATGCGGTTTGAGCCGGCGCACCTTTCGCATTCATTCCTGTGCCTATACGAGTATTGGCATGGGGGTTTACTTGTTTAATATCAATAGCCATTTTGAGATCCAACAGTTACTAAAGAGAGTTTATTACACATGCTATCGGCAGCATGGCTCAATACTTTAGGATTTTTACTACTTATATTCTTACATTCTTACTTCGACTTGGCCAACACCAGTGACACGAGCATCGAGTTTTTTATGTGAATGACTGTTTTTTATTCGAATTTTATCACCAACATTACCATCTTGCTGTGCCTCACCAACGGTTTTAATCTCAAAATTTTCAGAGCGGGCAAATATAGACACACTGTCGCCCTTGCAGACGATACAGAGTTGATTGGCAAAAATGGGTTGCCCCGGAGCCACACGTCTTTTAAGTCTTGCACCAACAACTTGAGAGATCTCCTCAAATTGCTGGCCGCGAAGACTGCTCTGCTCAATATATTCAATTTCAATATCACCTAAAGCGAGCAGGTCGCCTGGCCCCATGGTCGACTTTGCTACGACTATGGGGTAGAGGATATCGACTCGAACCGAGAGGAAAATCTGCCATGGGTAGCTTAAGTCTGGGCTGTTGCAACTAACTTTAACCGTATTATTACGACGAATTGCGCGGTCACTGGCTATCTCGGCCTTAATAGGCTGGTAGCAATTAGGTAAATTGACTCGAGAATCTAGGCTTTGTGGCGTGATATTAATCCGAGCTTTTTCAGGAGCATCAATTTTTTGCTCAACTGCGGCTATAGCTAATCGAGATATGGTCGATATAGAAGGAATACTGGCAGCTTCAGCTGCAAGTGCTAGAGTTGGCATCACAAGTATGATGAAAAGCGAGCCAATAAAAGCTTTTATAATGAATGCAGTAGCTTGATTCGCTATAATGCGCGTATATTTTGGAATGTGTTGGACCGCAGTCATCTCTATCCTTTTGCATCTTTGAGCGTCATTAGTTTGACTGAAATTGTATTGCTAACTCAGATAAGTTTTAGTTAAGCAAGTAGTATGCCTAAAAAGGAAACTGTATGGAATTGAGCGGTAGAGGCCAGAATTCAGTGTTTATTTGCGCAGATCTTTTAATTTAAATTAGATATAAGCCTATGAGAAGTAGGTACAAGGCAAAAATGTATGTCGAATATTCTTGAATCAGTAAACAAACGGACCCAATTGGTAGGTCAAAATCGATTGGAGCTATTGTTATTTAAATTAAATGGACGTCAACGATTCGGAATTAATGTGTTTAAAGTTAAGGAGGTATTACAGTGTCCTCCATTGACTAGCCTGCCTAAGTTGAACTCAAAAGTACGTGGTGTCGCCCATGTACGTGGCATGACCATCTCGGTGATTGACTTGAGTGCAGCTACAGGCGGTAGACCTATTGAGAATATTGACAACTGTTTCATTATCATCTCCGAGTATAATCGCAGCGTACAAGGCTTTTTGGTGAGTTCAGTTGAGCGTATCATCAACATGAACTGGGAAGCCATTATGCCGCCGCCTCAAGGGGCCGGGAAATTCTCTTACCTTACAGCTGTGACTGAGATTGATAATGAGTTAGTTGAGATTTTAGATGTTGAGAAAATTCTCGATGAGATCTCGCCTGTTAATACTGAAACCAGCCAAGAACTAAATGATGCCTTAACTATTGATAAAGAGCAGCACTATCATATTATGGTCATCGATGACTCTTCGGTGGCTCGTAAACAGATTATTCGGGCATTAACTTCGCTGGATTTACAAATCGATACGGCAAAAGATGGTAAAGAAGCATTAGAGAAACTCAGAGCAATGTCTGCCGAGCTGGATGATGTTTCAACTGAAATTCCTTTGATTATTTCAGATATTGAGATGCCTGAGATGGATGGCTATACCTTAACGGCTGAGATCCGCGATGACCCAAAGCTTAAGAACATCAAAGTAGTATTACATACTTCACTCAGCGGCGTGTTTAATCAGGCTATGGTGCAAAAAGTCGGTGCCAATGACTTTATTGCGAAATTTAATCCTGATGAGTTAGCGGCTGCAGTGAACAAGCATTTAAGTCTTTAGTTGAGTAATTTAGCAGAGTCGGAAACATCTCTTGCTTGTGTTTGACTTGATGCTAAGGTATAACGCTGCGTTGTTTTTTTGCTGTGTTTAACCGAGCGGGTTGAAGCGGTTTGTTTTATTGATATTAGGATAACAGAGTGCCAAATAAATCTCTTGCTGAGAATGAGTACAAGCAATTTAGATTATTTCTAGAGCAGCACAGCGGTATCGTGCTGGGAGAGAACAAGCTGTATTTAGTGCGGAGCCGATTAGCACCTCTAATGGGTAAGTATAACTTGCCCTCTTTATCAGAAGTGGTAAAGCAGTCGATGAAGCCGACAGAGCGTCAGTTGCGCACTGAGGTTATCGATGCCATGACCACAAACGAAACATTATGGTTTCGTGACCGTTATCCATTCGAGTTATTATCGAACAGCATATTACCAACATTCAGCCGCTTAGGCCGACCGGTAAAGATCTGGTCGGCAGCTTGTTCATCAGGGCAAGAGCCCTATTCTCTAGCGATGACTATCTTAGAGCACCAACAGCGTAAGCCTGGAAGTTTGCCTAGTAATGCCAGTATTTTGGCAACCGATTTGTCGCCATCTATGCTAGAACGTTGTAAAAGTGCCGAGTATGATAATCTCGCTTTAGGCAGAGGTTTGTCTGACGAACGCAAGCGTCAGTTTTTTGATATTTTGCCATCAAGTAACATGGTGGTTAAGGATAACGTTAAGCGTTTAGTCAATTTTAGAGCGCATAACTTACTCGAGAGTTACACCTTACTCGGCAAGTTCGATATTATTTTTTGCCGCAATGTATTGATCTATTTCTCTCCAGAGGCAAAGCGGAAAATACTGCGGCAATTTGCTGCCGCATTAAATCCTAACGGCATTCTGTTTCTAGGCGCATCCGAGTCTATAGCGGGTTTGTCAGATGAATTTGATATGATCCGTTGTAATCCGGGGATCTATTATCAGAAGCGAGTTTAACTCGGTTCTGAACAGCACTTAGCCAAGTTAACGCGTCTATCTAGACGCGTTTTTTGTTTGTGGCTAAGCCTACTTGAGCTTTTTCTCATCATAAACTTCTCTTTATTATATTAATTTGGCATAACTATTGCTTTATTTCAGCCATAGAGCTGAGGAGGCAATTTTATGGCGATTAGTTTTGATAAAGCGTTAGGAGTTCATCAACACACTTTGGGCGTTCGTTCCCAACGTGCAGAGATCCTTTCTTCAAATATTGCTAACGCCGATACGCCAGGCTATAAGGCTCGCGATGTTGATTTTTCAAAAGCAATGAACGCGGTCCAATCTCAGCAAACAGGTTTAGCCATGGCTAAAAGTGACAGTAAGCACTTCGATATGGCGGCGTTAACTCAGCAACATTTAGGCTATAGAGTGCCAAATCAACCCGATACCGGTGACGGTAATACTGTCGATATTCAGCAAGAGCAGTCAGCATTTATGCAAAATGCCCTTGAATATCAAATGTCACTGGGTTTTCTCGACAGTAAGTTCTCTGGTATGAAAAAAGCGATTAGAGGCGATTAATTATGAGCTTATTTAATATTTTCAATGTTGCGGGTTCAGGGATGTCTGCTCAGTCAGTCAGACTCAATACCACAGCCAGTAACATAGCTAACGCCGATTCAGTATCGAGCAGTGTTGGAGAGACCTATCGCGCTCGCCATCCAATCTTTGAAGCCGAGATGAGTAAAGCGCAGCAGCATCAAAGCGCTGCGCAATCGGTGGCTGTTAAAGGGATTGTAGAAAGTGATTTACCACTAAATAAAGAGTTTTCGCCAGATCACCCAATGGCGGACACCGACGGCTTTATCTATAAGCCAAATGTCAATGTGATGGAAGAGATGGCGAATATGATCTCAGCTTCCCGTTCTTATCAAATGAATGTTCAAGTCACTGAAGCCGCTAAATCTATGCTTCAGCAGACACTTAGAATAGGCAAATAAACTCAGTGAAAGCTGGAGGTAAATTTTGAGCCTTATAAATCCGCTGACCGCAACGCAGACGGCGCCGAGTCAGACTCAACAGACGAATGCTATTTCGCCGCAAACTGCTCAAGCGGCGACCCAAAGTACGACAGCATCGGCGACCAACACTGAACAGACATCTACAGGGAATCCGTTTCTTGATGGCTTACGTCTGCCTGAAGAAAATCCGATCCCAGAGCCTAATAGCCAAGAATTGACCCAAGAGGATTTCTTTTCGCTGTTGAGCCAACAGTTGTCGATGCAAGATCCGTTTAAGCCTGTTGAAAATGATCAGATGATCCAGCAGATGGCTTCTTTTTCAACCGTAGATGGGATCAGTAAGCTAAATGAAGAGATTATAAACCTTAATGCGTTAACCAGTTCGAGTCAGGCGTTACAGGCATCGGGGCTTGTTGGGCAAAAGGTGCTTATTCCCTCCGATACAGCTCATATCTCTGCAGATGATCCGAGTATGAAGGGCATTATTAGTACGCCTAGTCCTATCGAATCTATCACTGTTCGTATTGAAGATGATAAAGGACAGTTGGTCACTACCTACAGCGTGGATGGTAGTGCTGGTGGCAATATCGATGTGAGTTGGGATGGTTTAGACAAAAATGGTGAACCTGTTGCCGAGGGAAGTTATACCTTCAAAGCCAGCGGCAAGGTAGATGGTACGAGTGAAGAATTACCAGTATCGACCTATGCCCACGTTACCAGTGTGTCATTGGGAACCGCTGCGACGGGCGCTATTTTGAACTTACGCGGCGTTGGTGGCATTAAGATCAGCGATGTCTTAGCGGTATCAGAAACTTAATTGCTAGACAGATATATTCAGGGGCGATTGGCTACAAGCTATGTATCAATTTCCCCGAAATCGAATTTAATAAGGATTGAGGTGAATCATGTCATTTAACATTGCATTGAGCGGTATATCGTCTGCGCAAAAAGATCTAAATACAACTGCAAACAACATCGCAAACGTAAACACCACAGGCTTTAAAGAATCCCGTGCTGAATTTGCTGATGTCTATGCAAGTTCTATTTTTGCCAATAGCAAAACCACGGTCGGCGGCGGTGTGGCAACCAGCCAAGTCGCGCAGCAGTTCCACCAAGGTAGTATGCAGTTTACCAATAACTCACTCGATATGGCGATCAATGGCGGCGGCTTCTTCGTGACTTCATCTGAAGTCGGTTCACAAGATCACTCTTACACTCGCGCCGGTGCTTTTAAGTTTGACTCTAACAATTATATTGTGGACTCTGCAGGTAATTTTTTACAGACCTTCCCAGTCGACAAAGATGGTAACTCCACATCTGTGAGTTTAACCACGACTAAGCCTGTACAAATCCCAGATACTGCAGGTAGCCCAGTAAAGACAGATAACGTTGGCATTCAGATGAACCTCAATGCGGGTGAGGGCACACTTGACCCAGCTGCTTTCGATCCAGATGACCCAGAGACATTTAATAACTCTACGTCTGTCACCATCTATGACTCACTCGGCGAGCCACACATTCTTACCTCTTACTTTGTTCGTCCACCAAATGCGGCCCATACAGGTGAAAGTAACTGGGTAGCATTCTATGCGGTGGACGGTAAGCAAGTCGATTTAGATCCTGCTGCTGGAGAGTATGATATTGATACCGATGGTGACGGCACAGTCGACGGACAAGCAAGCGCTGAGAACGCAGCGGGTTGGAAAGGCGCGGCTGTTTCATTTAATGATACTGGAGCCTATACCGGCAGTAACCCTGCTGTTATCACAACAGTGCCTCTAGGTGTGGGTGGCGCTAACGTATTAGGTCCTGGAGCCGACGGTAGCCAGACTCTGACACTTAACTTTAATAATCCGACCCAGTACGCCTCGCCGTTTGAAGTGACAGAATTGACTCAAGACGGTACAACAGTAGGTCGTTTGACTAACGTTGAAGTCGGCGCCGATGGCTTGATTAATGCGAGTTACAGTAACGGTTCTACCGTACCATTAGCACGTGTTGCCTTGGTGAGCTTTGCAAACGAGCAAGGACTATCTCAAGCGGGTAATACCTCTTGGAAAGCCAGCTTAGATTCGGGCCCAGCGTTAGCGGGTGAGGCAAACAGCGGTACCTTTGGTAGCATTCGCTCATCGGCGCTTGAACAGTCAAACGTTGACTTGACAACTGAGTTGGTTGACTTGATTTCGGCGCAGCGTAACTTCCAGGCGAACTCAAGAACCCTAGAAGTGAATAACACGCTACAGCAGACAGTTCTGCAAATTCGATAAGCTTTAAAAGCTAAGAAGGGCGGACTCCGTCCTTCTAGGTCGCTTCGCTTCTAGGACGTTCGCAGGCTCACTGCGAGATCCTAGGAAAAGCACAAGAGCCGAACGCTTCGCTCACGGAAGACGGAACGTTCGCAGGCTCACAAACCGATAAGGTTCTAGGGCGTTCGCAGGCTCACTCATAGGGCGGTATAAGCTAAGAAGAACGCCCTACGGGCTGCTAGGGCGGACTTCGTCCTGCTAGATCCTAGGGAAAGCACAAGAGCCGAACGCTTCGCTTACGGATGACGGAACGTTCGAAGGCTCGCTCACAGAAACGCTTAGTTGACCACATCAGACGGGACAAAATTTTCCGGCTTTTTCGGCTAAGCTTTATTCGGCTTTAAATCGTTTATGCTTTAATCTGTTAAGTCTTTTCCGTAAGCGAAGCATTCCGTAAGGCCACAGGCCGTTCCATCTTTGCATTACCATCTCAGCTTTTCTCATCTTAGTTTTAACCTAGAACCTATTTTTTAAACCTCGAACCTTCTTTTAACCTAGGATCTAGAAGTCGCAACGCGACGCCCTCGAAGTGACGTAGTCACGTCCTAGCAGCGAAGCGTCCTTCTTTATCTATCTTGGCACGATGTTTGCTATTTATTTCGTTAGACGGAAGTTTGACGGAGTGTTACGTGGACAAATTGCTCTATGTCGCGATGAGCGGCGCAAAACAGAATATGAATTCGTTGGCGGTCAGTGCCAACAATTTAGCCAACGCCAATACCGATGGATTTAAATCCTCTCTCGCCCAAGCTCGCTCAATGCAGGCATTTGGCGAAGGTTTGCCTACACGCGTGTTCTCCATGACCGAAACTCCGTCAGCTAATTTTGCCAGTGGTCCGATAAAGACCACTGGGCGTGATTTAGATATTGCCGTAAAAGGTGATGGCTGGATTGCGGTGCAAGCCGAAAATGGCGGTGAAGCTTATACCCGCTCAGGCAGCCTACGTTTCGATAACTCTGGTGTACTGCGTAATGATAAAGGCACCGCAGTGATGGGCGACAATGGTCCTATTGTATTGCCGCTGCCGATTGAAAAAGTCGAAATCTCTCAAGATGGCATCGTGTCTGTACGTCCATCGGGAGCGACTGCCGAGGTGGTTGAAGAGGTTGCCCGCATCAAGTTGGTCAACCCAGGAAATGAAAATTTAATGCGCGGGGAAGACGGTTTGTTCCGTTTGATGTCTGGTGAGAATGCACCGGCTGACCCGAGCGTTGGTCTGCTAAGTGGCGCAGTCGAAGGCAGCAACGTCAATGCAGTCCACGAAATGGTATCTATGATTGACCTGCAGCGTCAGTTCGAGATGCAAGTGAAAATGATGAAAACCGCAGAAGAGAACGATCGCGCGTCCTCTTCCTTAATGCGCATAAGCTAGGAGAGATACTATGCATCCCGCTTTATGGATAAGTAAGACTGGTTTAGACGCTCAGCAAACCGATATTTCTGTAATTTCTAACAACGTGGCTAACGCCAGCACCGTTGGATTTAAAAAAAGCCGTGCGGTGTTTGAAGACTTGCTCTATCAAAACGTCAATCAAGCCGGTGGCATCAGTGCATCTAATACTAAGATGCCAAATGGCTTAAGTATTGGTGCGGGTACTAAGGTCGTGGCCACCCAAGAGATGTTTACCCAGGGCAACATGCTCACAACGGATAACTCGTTAGATTTGATGGTTGAAGGACCTGGATTTTTTGAAGTGCAACTTCCAGACGGTACTGCCGCTTATACCCGTAATGGCCAGTTTAGCTTAGATGATACCGGACAGATCGTAACGCCAGGGTCGGGTTATGTGGTCCAGCCTTCGATCACTATTCCAGACGATGCCACCAGTATTACGGTATCGGCAGAAGGTGAGGTTTCAGTTAAGACCCCAGGTAATGCTGAAAACCAAGTGGTGGGGCAGTTAGCGATATCTGACTTTATTAATCCGTCAGGACTCGATCCTATGGGGCAAAACTTGTATATGGAAACGGGCGCGAGCGGCACACCAATCCAAGGCACCGCTTCGCTTGATGGTATGGGTGCTATTCGTCAAGGTGCGCTTGAAACTTCAAACGTTAACGTGACCGAAGAGTTGGTTAACTTGATCGAGAGTCAGCGTATTTATGAGATGAACTCAAAAGTGATCTCAGCGGTTGACCAGATGCTGTCTTACGTTAACCAAAATCTTTAAGATTTTTTAAGAGGCTTTGATTATGAAGCGTTTGTGGGCATTTATCTTTATGGCTGCCTTATCGGGTTGCAACTCGACCAATGGTAAGCCGATTGCTGACGATCCCTATTATGCGCCAGTTTATCCCGAGGCGCCGCCGACTAAAATCGCTGCAACAGGCTCTATGTATCAAGATAGTCAGGCATCTAGCCTCTATTCAGATATTAAAGCCTTGAAGGTGGGTGACATCATAACTGTGATGTTGATGGAGCAGACTCAGGCGAAAAAGAGCGCTAATAACGAGATCTCTAAAGGTACCGATTTATCGCTTGATCCCATTTATGCTGGCGGCGGCAATGTCACCATCGGCGGTAATCCTATCGATCTGCGCTACAAAGACAGCATGAACACCAAACGTGAATCAGATGCAGATCAAAGCAACAGTTTGTCAGGCAGTATCTCGGCGAATGTGATGCAGGTGCTGAACAACGGTAACTTGGTGATCCGCGGTGAAAAATGGATAAGCATTAATAACGGTGACGAGTTCGTTCGCATCACAGGTATTGTGCGAGCGCAAGATATTCGACCAGACAATACGATTGACTCACAGCGAGTCGCCAATGCACGTATTCAGTACAGCGGCACCGGAACATTTGCTGAAGTGCAGAAAGTGGGTTGGTTAGCTTCGTTCTTTATGGGTAGCTGGTGGCCATTCTAGGCCGACCTTTGGTATGAGCCCAGATTAAGGATTTAGGATGATGAAATTAAAATTGGTTTTGCTCTGTGCAATCTTAGCCTTGAGCGCCCCAGTACATGCACAGCGGATCAAGGATATCGCTAATGTACAAGGGGTTCGTAGTAACCAGCTGATTGGTTACGGCTTAGTGGTGGGTTTGCCGGGGACGGGTGAGAAGACCCGCTATACCGAGCAGACCTTTAAAACTATGCTGAAAAACTTTGGTATTAATCTGCCTGATAATTTCAGACCTAAGATTAAAAACATTGCGGTTGTTGCCGTGAGCGCAGAAATGCCGCCGTTTATTAAACCGGGTCAAACCTTAGATGTGACGGTTTCAAGCTTAGGTGAGGCAAAAAGCTTACGGGGTGGCATGCTGCTGCAGACCTTTCTAAAAGGGGTCGACGGTAATGTGTACGCGATAGCTCAAGGCAGCATGGTGGTCAGTGGCTTTAGCGCCGAAGGCATGGATGGCTCAAAGGTGGTGCAAAACACGCCAACAGTCGGTCGAATTCCCAATGGCGCCATCATTGAGCGTACCGTGGCGACGCCTTTTTCTACGGGCGATCACTTGACCTTTAACTTGCGCCGCGCCGATTTCTCTACCGCGAAGCGTTTAGCTGATTCGATTAATGACTTACTAGGCCCAGGCATGGCAAGACCTCTCGATGCGACATCGGTGCAAGTGAGTGCCCCAAGAGATGTATCTCAGCGAGTGTCATTTTTGGCAACCCTTGAGAATATTGAAGTCGAGCCAGCTGCTGAGTCTGCCAAGGTGATTGTCAATTCTCGTACTGGCACAATTGTTGTGGGTCAAAACGTCAAATTATTGCCAGCAGCTGTAACCCATGGTGGCTTAACGGTGACAATCGCTGAAGCCACCCAAGTTTCTCAGCCTAATGCCTTCGGTAATGGGCAAACTGTAGTGACGACAGACAGTACAATTGATGTGGCAGAAGAAGACAGTCGCATGTTTATGTTTAACCCCGGCACCACGCTAGACGAGCTCGTCAGGGCTGTTAACTTGGTAGGCGCAGCGCCTTCTGATGTACTTGCTATTCTAGAAGCGTTAAAGATGGCAGGCGCTTTGCATGGTGAACTGATAATTATCTAAATATTGTCAGTTTTATTGGAAAGGTGTCATGGAAAAGCTGTCGAACGCATCGCAATTTCTGGATCTTGGAGGCTTGGACTCATTAAGGTCCAAGGCTCAAAACGATGAAACCAGTGCGTTAAAAGAAGTTGCTCAGCAATTCGAAGGGATCTTCGTACAGATGCTGATGCAAAGCATGCGTGACGCCAATGCTGTGTTTGAATCTGACAGCCCAATGAACAGCCAGTACACCAAGTTTTATGAGCAGATGCATGATCAGCAGATGTCGCTCAATCTGTCGGGTGAAGGTATGTTGGGCCTAGCCGATTTAATGGTGCAGCAACTTGACCCAGCCAACAGTCCAATGACGCCGGCCTCTGTACTACGTGGTGATATCAACGCCGGCTCTAAGGCTGCAGCATTGACCATGGGTAGACCGGATATGCTGCAGATGCCGAGTTCTCGTGTTGCCACTGCTGATGTTACATCTGTTCAAGCTGATCCATTTGCTCAAGCTGCTCCCTTTGTGGCTCAGTCTCAGGCTAATAGCGCTCAAGTTGCTCCAGCACCAACTTTTAGCGCCAAGACTCAAACATTAGATTCAGTATTGAGTGGCAAAGTATTGCCGTCGGCGGCAGCCAATGCTGATAAGTCTCAGGCAAATTTTACCAGCCAAGATGAGTTTGTGGCGCGTTTATATCCTCATGCACAAAAAGCGGCTCAAACCTTAGGAACCACACCCGAAGTCTTGATTGCACAATCTGCGCTAGAAACAGGCTGGGGTCAAAAGATGGTGAAAGGCCATCAAGGTCAGCAAAGTAATAATCTATTTAATATTAAGGCTGATAACCGTTGGCAAGGCGAACAAGCATCGGTGAGCACCCTGGAATATGAGCAAGGGATCGCGGTTAAGCAGCGAGCTAATTTCAGGGTTTATGACGATATCGGTCAGAGCTTTAATGACTTTGTCTCATTTGTCTCCAACGGGGAGCGATATCAAGATGCAATGAAGCAGGCAGCTAATCCACAAGCTTTTATTCGCTCTTTGCAAGATGCTGGCTACGCTACCGACCCTAAATATGCCGATAAGGTTATTCAGGTGATGAAAACGATTACTCGAGACTTCAAAGATGTCTTACAAGGGGTTAAGCAATGAAAAATCATTTTGTGAAACCTCTTGAAGCAAGGAGCCAGTACGCATGTCTTTAGATCTAATGAATATTGCTCGCACAGGTGTACTGGCTTCACAGTCTCAGCTGGCGATAACCAGTAATAACATCGCCAATGCCAATACGGCAGGCTATAACCGCCAGGTGGTCTCACAGTCGGCGCTGGACTCACAGCGCATGGGCAATGACTTTTATGGCGCGGGTACCTATGTGTCTGATGTCAAGCGTGTCTATAACGACTATGCCACAAGAGAGTTACGCATTGGCTCTACCGCTGTCAGTGAATCACAAACCACTTTTACTAAGATGAGCGAGCTTGACCAACTGTTCTCGCAAATTGGTAAGGCGGTACCGCAAGGATTAAATGATTTCTTCGCTAGCATGAACGCACTGGCTGATATCCCCGGTGATTTGGGGCTACGAGGTTCAATGCTGACCAGTGCTAACCAATTAGCTAACAGCATTAATCAGATGCAAGGGCATCTCGATAGTCAGATGACTCAGACCAATGATCAGATCTCAGCGGTTACCGACCGAATAAATGAGATCAGTAATGAGCTAGGCAGCATTAACCGTGAACTGATGAAGTCTCAGGGTCAAGATATGCAGTTACTGGACAAGCAAGATGCCTTGATCCTAGAGCTGAGCGAGTATGCCTCTGTCAACGTAGTGCCGCTTGAATCCGGTGCTAAGAGCGTGATGTTAGGCGGATCTATGATGCTGGTTTCCGGCGAGATGTCGATGCAAATGGGCACAGTGCAGGGCGACCCCTACCCGAATGAGTTACAGATCACCGCGCAATCGGGTGATAAAAGTATGATTGTTGATGCAAGCAAACTTGGCGGCCAGTTAGGGGCTCTAGTTAATTATCGCGATGAAACATTGCTGCCCTCGCAAATGGAACTAGGTCAATTTGCCTTAGGGGTAAGCGACGCGTTTAATCAAGCTCAAGCACAAGGCTTCGATCTCAATGGTCAAGTGGGCGCCAATATTTTTACCGATATTAACGATCCTTCGATGCAACTAGGTCGTGTTGGCGCACTATCAAGTAATACTGGTACAGCAAATCTAAGCGTTAACATTGATGATGTGGGCAGTTTAACAGGCAGTAGTTATGAGCTTAAATTCACCGCACCATCGACCTATGAGTTAAAAGATGCCGTTAGCGGCAATATTACGCCGCTAACACTTAACGGTACCAAACTTGAAGGCGCTAATGGTTTTAGTATCAATATCGATGCAGGTGCGCTGGCCTCGGGTGATACCTTTGAAATTCGCCCAACTTCAAGTGCAGCGGCTTCATTATCGGTTGAAATGACCGACCCTAAAGGTATCGCAGCAGCAGGTACTAAAATTACCGCCGATGCGGCGAATACTGGCAATAGCCAAGTTAATCTCGTAAGCATCGATGATAGAACCGACATTAATTTTCCCGTTACTGGCTCTGAGCTCACATTTGAAGTCGACCCATCGGCGGTACCACCAACATTTGAAGTGTTTGATGTTAACGGTACCTCACTTGGCGCGGCTGCGGCTTACACTCCGCCTAATATCAGTGCTCACGGTTTTACCTTCGAGATTGATTCTACTGCGGCGACTACAGAGAAGTTTACTTTCGACTTGTCCTTCGCCGAAGGTGATAACAGCAACATGGTGAACATGGCTAAGTTAAACGAAGCCAAACTGATGAATGGCGGCAAAACAACGCTTACGGATGTATTTGAAAACACAACTGTGGGGGTGGGCAGTAAGACTAAGTCGGCAGAAATGTCTATGGGATCGGCTGAAGCGATTTTTAACCAGGCCTATACCCGAGTTCAAAGTGTGTCTGGGGTTAACCTTGATGAGGAGGCGGCAAATTTGATGCGTTTTCAGCAGTCTTATCAAGCATCGGCTCGGATCATGACCACAGCCAATGAAATATTTAACACACTATTTAGCTCACTGCGCTAACTCTGAAGCTTTAAAGAGTGACCACAGGAATAGGATTTAGGAATTAAGACTATGCGAATTTCAACCGCGCAAATGTTTCATCAAAACATTAATAGTGTGACTCAAAAGCAATCGCTAACGAGCCAGATTATAGAGCAGTTATCGACAGGGAAGCGCGTTAATACTGCTGGGGATGATCCGGTTGCGGCTGCGGGAATTGGCAATCTGAATCAACAAAATGCCATAGTCGATCAGTTTTTGAAAAATATTGATTATACCAAAAACCGTCTGTCTATCTCTGAAAGTAAACTTGGCAGTGCGGCAACGATCGCTAGCAGTGTCAGGGAGCAAGTTCTTAGGGCAGTAAACGGCACATTAACCGACTCTGATCGGCAAACTGTTGCCGATGAGATGCGCGGAAGCCTAGAAGAGTTGATGGTGATAGCCAACAGTAAGGATGAATCGGGTAATTACTTGTTCAGTGGATTTAATACCGACAGTCAGCCTTTTGAATTCGATGCCAGCGGTAATGTGGTATATCACGGTGATAGTGGCGTACGAGATAGCGTGGTTGCATCGGGCACGACTATTGGTGCCAATATTCCTGGTGATCTCGCTTTTATGAATTCTGCTAATGGTTTAGGGGATTATAGCGTCAATTATTTGGCCTCTCAAACGGGTGAGTTTTGCGTCGAGAGCGCTAAAGTGACAGATCCAGCGACACACCTTGCAGATACCTACACATTTAACATGGTAGGTAATGATTTAGAGGTTAGAGATTCGTCAAACACAGTAGTAACCACGGTGACAGCATTTGATCCCAACAACCCAGTTTCATTTAACGGTATAGAAGTGAAACTCGATGGTAAACCCGCACCGGGGGACTCATTTACCATGGAGCATAAGCCTGAAGTAAGTTTGCTGGATACCATTAATAGTGCCATTGCGCTAATCGAAGATCCCAATAAGGTAAATACACCCGCAGGTAAGTCAGAGTTGGCACAGATGTTGAATAATATCGACAGCGGAATGAAACAATTGGATGTTGCACGAGGTGTAGCTGGTAATAGCTTAAAAAGCTTAGACAGTTATAGCGCGACTCATGAAGAAGAAAAGATTGTAAACAACTCGGCTTTATCTATGTTGGAAGATTTAGATTATGCCGAGGCGATAACGCAATTGGAGCAACAGCAACAAGCTCTAAATGCCGCATCAAGCGTATTTACTAAGGTCGGCACAGTGTCACTATTTGATTATATCTAATAGGTAATGTGGGCCTAAATAACTCGAACTCAAATTAACCGAAATTAGCCAAGTCTGAAGTCTTGGCGGCAACTTTAGATAAAGGAAATTAAAGATGGCTATTACCGTTAATACTAACGTTACATCGATGAAGGCACAGAAGAACCTTAATACCTCTAGTCAGGGTCTAGCGACATCAATGGAGCGTCTATCTAGTGGTCTTCGTATTAACAGTGCAAAAGATGATGCTGCAGGTTTGGCGATCTCTAACCGTTTGAACTCACAGGTTCGCGGTCTTGAAGTTGGCATGCGTAACGCTAACGATGCAATTTCGATTGCGCAAATCTCTGAAGGCGCGATGCAGGAACAGACAAACATGCTGCAGCGTATGCGTGACTTAGCTATCCAATCTGAAAACGGTGCCAACAGCGCTGATGATTTAACGGCTATTAAAGAAGAGATGGATCAGTTAGTCACTGAAATTACAGCTATTGGCGACAGTACTGCTTTCGGTAATACCAAGCTATTGACGGGTGATTTCTCTGGCGGTAAGAACTTCCAGGTCGGCCACCAAGATGGTGAAGATGTAACGGTTACCGTTAAAAAGACTGACGCGACTACGCTGTCTGTTAATGCGCTAGATGTAACAACTTCAGCGGGCCGTGATACCGCTATTGGTCAGATTGATGCGGCGATTAAAAATATCGATACACAACGTGCAGAGCTCGGTGCGGTACAAAATCGCCTGTCTCATAACATCAGTAACAGTGCTAATACTCAGGCAAACGTTGCCGATGCTAAGAGCCGTATCGTGGATGTCGATTTTGCTAAAGAAACCGCTGAGATGACAAAGAATCAGGTACTACAACAAACAGGTAGCTCTATGCTTGCTCAAGCTAATCAGCTACCACAAGTTGCACTATCTCTTCTTGGCTAATGTTCTAGCTGAATTAGACAGATAATCTGCAGTAGCAGATGAGTGAGAAAGATCCATATTGACTGCCGAGGCAGTGAATATGGATTTTCTGTTTATATCAACAAATTATCATTTTTATATTTCTTTAAGTTATTGTTTTATAAAGGTGTGCATTAAAAGTACTAAATTTTTTTTAAAAAGCACTAAAGATTAAAAAATCACTGCCGTTAAAGTTACTGTAACCCAATAGACCCGCCTGGCGTAAATAGACAGGCAAGTTTTAAAGCCAGGTATTTTAAGAGGAAACAAATTATGGCTATTACAGTAAATACAAACGTGACTTCAATGAAAGCACAAAAGAACTTGAATGCTTCTAGCCAAAACTTGGCTACCTCTATGGAGCGTCTATCAAGTGGTCTTCGTATTAATGGTGCGAAAGACGATGCTGCGGGTCTTGCAATTTCTAACCGTCTAGATTCACAGGTTCGTGGTCTAGAAGTTGGTATGCGTAACGCTAACGATGCAATTTCGATTGCGCAAATCTCTGAAGGTGCGATGCAGGAGCAAACAAACATGCTTCAGCGTATGCGTGACCTTGCCATTCAATCTGAAAACGGTGCAAACAGTGCAGACGACCTAACAGCAATCAAAGCTGAAATGGATGAGTTAGCGACAGAGATCACTTCTATCGGTGACACTACCGCATTTGGTAATACCAAACTAATGGACGGTGGTTTCTCTGGTGGTAAGAGCTTCCAAGTTGGTCACCAAGATGGTGAAGACGTAACGGTTACCGTTAAAAAGACTGATGCTACAACACTGTCTGTTGGTACACTAGACGTAACGACTTCAGCTGGTCGTGATGCTGCAATTGGTAAACTTGACGCGGCAATCAAAAATATCGATGGTCAGCGAGCAGAGCTAGGTGCGATTCAAAACCGTCTATCTCACAACATCAGCAACAGTGCAAACACTCAAGCTAACGTTGCAGATGCTAAGAGCCGTATCGTAGATGTGGACTTCGCTAAAGAAACTGCTGCAATGACTAAGAACCAAGTGCTACAGCAAACAGGTTCAGCTATGCTTGCACAGGCAAACCAGTTACCACAAGTCGCTTTATCTCTTCTTTAATCGAGTTTGCTCCAGTTTGAGAGTAAAAGCTTAAAGCGGTAATTTAAAAGGGAGATTCGTTATGAGTCTCCCTTTATTGTTTGTATTATATGGCGTTATGAGTAGAGGTTGGCGTCTTTAAGAGTGTTGTGGAGGTAGATATGACAATGGATGTGAGTTACGCAGGTTCCACAAACCCTACAGCGATAAAATTGGAAGTCTCCCCTCCTGTTCAGGAGACTGAGAAATCGGCAGGTTTAGGGCAACAAAACCAGAGTAATGATGCGCTAAATAATGCTTTGGTTAATGAGGAGTCTGAAACGCAACAGGAAATGCTACATGGTGTCGTTAATGAGCTTACTGATATGATGTCATTGATGCGCAAAGGCTTAGCTTTTAAAGTTGATGAATACTCAGGTCAGAGCGTTGTTAGTGTTATGGATGTCGACTCAGGCGATGTTATTCGGCAGATCCCAAATGAAGAAGCGTTAGAGTTGGCACAAAAGCTTGCAGAAGTGGCGGGATCCTTGCTTAAGACTGAAGCATAACAGGCGCGTCAAAAATTAAACTATTTTGTCTAGGGGGCAAAAATGGCATTAACAGCAACCGGTATAGGTTCTGGCTTAGATATCAACACCATTGTTGGGGTGTTAGTTGATGCCGAAAAAATACCCAAAGAAGCGATTTTCGATAAAACGGAAGAGACTATTGAATCAAAGGTCTCCGCTATTGGTACTCTTAAGAGCCAGTTGTCGACTTTCCAAGATGCTTTAGAAAAACTGAGCGATCCAAATGCACTTAATATCCGCAAAGTCTCTACCGGTGAAAGTGACTTTTTTACCGCGACTGCAGATAAGAATGCACAATCGGGCAGCTATCAAGTACAAGTAGAGCAGCTAGCTAGCTTTCATAAAGTGGCTGGCGTTAATGTGGCTGATGCTACGGCACCTGTTGGTCAGGGAACTCTCGATCTTTCCGTTAATGGTAAAGCCTTCTCTGTTGATATTGAGGCGGGAGATTCACTTGAAGCTATCGCTAAAAAAGTTAACGAATCAGCCGATAATTCAGGTGTTACTGCAACCATTATTAAAAGTGATGGCGGTAGCCGGTTGGTCTTTAGTTCAGATGAGTCTGGTACTGACAACCAAGTCAGCGTAACAGCAACTGATACGGTTGGCTCTGGCCTCAATGATATGTTTGGTGCGGGTAACTTGACCGAATTACAAGCGGCACAAAATGCCGTGGTTTATATTGATGGTCAGAAAGTGACTTCGCAAAGCAATAATGTTGAAAATGCAATTGCAGGTGTAACGCTATCGCTTACCGATGCCGATGTTAATAAAACCTCCACCTTAAAAATTGAGCAAGATGATGAGGCTGTTAAGGAAAACATTAAAGGTTTTGTTGATGCCTATAATACACTCATTGAGTCAATAGATAGCCTGTCAAAATATGATGTAGAAAAAGAGGAGGCTGCAGCCCTCCAAGGTGACTCGATGATCCGTTCTATCGAATCACAACTGCGTAATATGATCAGTAACCGTGTTGATGTCGATGGTGAAACGATTGCGCTTTATGACATTGGCATCGAAACCGACAGATACGGCAAGATGTCCATCAATGACGAAAAGCTTGATAAGGCATTGACCGAAGACATGGGGGCCGTTGAGGGGTTGTTTTCCACTCCAGATACGGGGATTGCCAGCAGCTTAGATACGGTTGTAGATGGCTATGTGAAGTCTGGTGGGTTAATTGATAGCCGCAATAACGCATTAACAGCGGAGCAGCAGCGATTGGATGATCAACGAGAATCATTTTCATTAAAGATGGAAATGCTGCAAGCCCGTCTGTTCAAACAGTTTAACGCCATGGACTTGATTGTAGGTCAGTTGAACCAACAAAGCGCAGGCCTTGCTGAGCGTCTGAATTCATTGCCTGGTGTCGTTGGACAATAGTTATTTCGCTTTAGTTAGTTTAGGAGTTTAGTTTGCAGTCTTTATCTGAGTTAAACCAAGAACTGGAGAAGGTGTTAGTCACTCTTAATCAAGTCGTAGCTGAAGATGAGTCTACCGATGAGTTGGTATCATATTTGCAAGAACTTGTTGGGAAGCGTCAACTTTTACTCGCAAGCACATTTGCTAATGCAACCGATGCCGATGCTGCACAGTTGAAAGAGCAGCTATTGATAACGCAATCATTTGAGGCTAAAGCTAAAGTGATTAAGGAACATCGGCAATCCCTGCTTCATGCTGGGCGTAAAAGTAAACGACAGCTGAATGTTTACAAGGCTATAGATGCTAATAGGTAGGTTAAAATGAGAAGTTCTCTTCAATCATATCGAAAGGTTTCGCTAGAAAGTGAGATAGCAGTCGCATCACCACATCGCATCATTCAAATGATGTTTGATGGTGCGTTGCAACGTATTGCACAGAGTCGCTATGCGATTGAAAATAATGACCTTGCTAATAAAGGTATATTTATTGGTAAAGCTATCGGGATCATTACTGGTTTGAACAACAGTTTGAATATGGAAGCGGGTGGTGATGTTGCCAAGAATCTTAATGATCTTTACGACTTTATGCTGCGCCGGATCTCTGAAGCAAATTTAAATAATGATGTGAAGGCATTAGATGATGTCAGTGCGATCATTAGAACGATTAAAGAAGGTTGGGACGCCATTCCAGCTGATAAGCATCATATTGACTCTCATGCAGATGCTATATAGAAGTTGAGAGTAAAGAGGGGACAATTATGTCTCCTTTTTGTCACCTGTCAAAAATACGTCTAACTACTGATTGTAAAGTAGAGTTTTTAACCTAAAACTTACTAAGCTCCTCATAAAATACATCAGGGGCTTGCTAATAACGGGCTGATAATACACTATTCTATTTAGTAGATATTTGAGGATAACTCTAGATAACTACTGGCTTGAACAATTAGCTTGAGAAAAGCAACGAACACTAATAATTAATGCGCTGAAATATTTGAGCCTAACGGCCTTCGGAATGATGCAAACAGATCAACGAATTCTACTTGTCGGTAACCAGTCAGAGCGAATTAATCGCTTATCGTGTGTATTTGAGTTTTTAGGAGAGCAGGTCGAGTTGATCGACTTCGATAAACTTGAAACGCATACTAAACAGACGCGCTTTCGTGCGATTGTTTTACCCTCTGAGAACCAACCGAAAGAACTTATCCAGTCATTGACTGGTACGCTTCCATGGCAGCCTTTTTTGATGCTAGGGGAAAGAGGCGACATTAAAACGTCGAATATTCTCGGCTGCATTGAAGAACCTTTAAACTATCCACAGTTAACAGAGTTACTTCACTTTTGTCAGGTCTATGGTCAAGTTAAGCGTCCAGAGATCCCAACCAGTGCAAATCAGACTAAATTATTTAGAAGTTTAGTGGGCCGTAGTGAGGGGATTGCTAATGTTCGTCACCTTATTAATCAGGTGGCTAGCTCTGAGGCTACGGTACTCATACTAGGGCAATCAGGTACGGGTAAAGAGGTTGTTGCTCGTAATATTCACTATATTTCAGATCGCCGTGACGGGCCGTTTATTCCAGTCAACTGCGGCGCAATCCCTCCAGAATTATTGGAGAGTGAGCTTTTTGGTCATGAAAAGGGTTCATTCACTGGCGCAATTAGTGCACGTAAAGGCCGGTTCGAACTTGCTGAGAAAGGCACCTTATTCCTCGATGAAATTGGCGATATGCCACTGCAGATGCAAGTTAAATTATTACGTGTTCTGCAAGAGCGTATGTTTGAGAGAGTCGGCGGCAGTAAGTCGATTTCAGCCGATGTTCGCGTTGTCGCCGCAACCCATAGAAACTTGGAAACCATGATTGAAAAGGGGGATTTTCGAGAAGATCTCTACTATCGCCTCAATGTTTTCCCTGTCGAAATGCCTGCCTTGTGTGAGCGCAAAGAAGATATTCCACTATTACTGCAAGAATTAGTTAGCCGAGTATATAACGAAGGTCGCGGTCGTGTTCGCTTCACTCAGCGAGCTATCGAGTCTTTGAAAGAGCATTCTTGGTCGGGTAACGTACGTGAACTGTCTAACTTGGTTGAGCGTTTAACGATTCTTTATCCGGGTGGATTGGTCGATGTTAATGACTTGCCTATCAAGTATCGCCATATCGATGTTCCTGAGTATTGCGTTGAAGTAAGTGAAGAGCAACTTGAACGTGATGCTTTGGCTTCTATCTTTAATGATGAAGAGCCAATAGAGATCCCTGAGACACGATTCCCGAGTGAGTTGCCACCTGAAGGGGTCAACTTAAAAGACTTATTGGCAGAGCTTGAGATCGATATGATCAGACAAGCACTGGATCAACAAGATAGCGTGGTTGCCCGCGCAGCAGAAATGCTAGGTATTCGCCGTACCACCTTAGTTGAGAAAATGCGTAAGTACGGGTTAAGTAAAGACTAAAGCCAAGAAGGGCGCCCTGCGGGCTGCTAGGACGTTCGCAGGCTCACTCACAGAACGCTTTGCTTCTAGGCCCTAGGAAAAGCACAAGCAAAGTCAAAAGCATGCATAGGTTTATGTATGTTATTGCTTTAGTCTTTATGCTTTCCTAGGATCTCGAAGTCGCAACGCGACGCCCTCGCAGTGACGTAGTCACGTCCTCGCAGCGTAGCGTCCTTCGCCGATTTTCCGTAAGCGAAGCGTTCCGTAGTGACCTGCAATTCAATTAAATAGTCACGTGCCGTAAGGCCGCTGGCCGTTCCATCTCTGCATTTCCGTCTCAGCTTTAACCTAGAACCTAGAAGTCACGAAGTGACGCCCTCGCAGCGCAGCGTCCTTCTTTCAAAAACAACTGGCATAATTCCTGCTTGACCCCCATTCAAATGCAGTTTTTTTGACGGGGTTACCATGTCAGCTATTCCACAGTCACAAGTCGAGGCCAGCGATTCAGCCAGCGCAAGAGCGGCGAAGCGCCCGCACTTGGTTGACGTTCAGCAAGCCGCTAATATGTCTAATCGTATGGATCATATTCTGCAGGCGATGCCATCTGGGGTGGTGATTATCAGCGGTGATGGCATTGTTACCGAGGCTAACCCGGTCGCAGTCGAGCTCTTAGGCAGTCCATTAGAAGGCCAACGCTGGCTGCAAATCATTAACCGTGCATTCTCGCCACAAGATGATGATGGTCATGAAGTATCATTGCGTAACGGTCGCCGAGTAAAACTTGCGATTACACCGCTTACGCCAGAGCCCGGTCAGCTTATCGTGCTGACGGATTTAACAGAAACCCGTTTGCTGCAAAAAAACTTATCGCACCTACAAAGGTTATCGGCGTTGGGGAAGATGGTGGCAACGCTTGCCCATCAAGTGCGAACGCCTTTAAGTGCAGCTCTGCTATATGCCTCAAACTTGGCGAGTCCTAAAATATCAGAGGACTCGCGTAAGCGCTTTCAAGGCAAGCTAGTCGACAGACTCAATGAGTTAGAGCATCAAGTTAACGATATGCTATTAATGGCCAAAGGGCGTCAACAGGAACTCGACTCAATTCTGGTCATCGACGAAGTAGTCGATAATGTATTAAGTAATTGTCAGCCAATAGCGGAGCAAAAAGGCTGTAAGCTGATATTTAACAATGAATCAAAACAGAAAGTTCGTGCTAATGATGCGGCGCTTTGCTCGGCAATAAATAACCTTGTGATGAACAGTTTAGAAGCTGAGGCTAGCCAAATTACCTTGCACGCATATGACACTCAAACCGCATTACACCTAGATGTTATCGATAATGGTAAGGGGCTAGATGCCAACATGCAGCAAAAGGTACTAGAGCCATTCTTTACGACTAAGTCTCAAGGTACAGGTTTAGGTTTAGCCGTGGTTCAGGCGGTGGTGAATAATCATGGCGGTAAGATGCAGTTCAGTTGTCATCTAGGTAATGGCTGTACGGCTTCGCTGAAGTTTCCATTGCTTTCGCTCAATAAGGCTCACAATGAAACTCAAGGAGATAATGAGCATGTCTGAAGGTAGATTGTTACTCGTTGAGGACGATGCTTCGCTGCGTGAAGCACTGCTCGATACCTTGATGTTAGCTCATTATGACTGTGTCGATGTCGCTTCGGCAGAAGAAGCTATTTTGGCGCTAAAGGGGCAAGCTTTCGATATGGTGATAAGCGACGTGCAAATGGAGGGCGTTGGAGGCATAGGCTTGCTCAACTATATGCAGCAACATCACCCCAAAATTCCAGTATTGTTGATGACCGCATATGCGACCATAGATAACGCGGTCAATGCGATGAAACTTGGCGCGGTCGATTATTTGGCTAAGCCGTTTTCGTCAGAGGTACTCCTCAATCAAGTCTCTCGTTATATGCCTGCCAAAGTGGTGGAAGGCACGCCAATCGTTGCCGATGAAAAGAGTATTGCACTGTTGGCATTGGCGCAGCGGGTTGCAGCATCAGATGCCTCTGTGATGATCATGGGGCCGAGCGGTAGTGGTAAAGAGGTATTGGCGCGCTATATTCATCAGAACAGTCAACGTGCCGAACAGCCATTTGTCGCGATTAACTGTGCGGCCATCCCTGAAAATATGCTTGAGGCGACATTGTTTGGCTATGAGAAGGGCGCTTTTACCGGCGCTTATCAAGCCTGTCCTGGCAAGTTTGAACAGGCACAAGGTGGCACTTTGCTGCTTGATGAAATATCTGAGATGGAAGTCGGCTTGCAAGCCAAGCTGCTGCGGGTACTACAAGAGCGCGAAGTTGAGCGTTTAGGCGGCCGTAAAACGATTAAGCTCAATGTACGGGTGTTGGCCACCTCGAATCGCGACCTTAAAGCCATGGCGTCATCGGGCGAATTTAGGGAAGACTTGTACTACCGAATTAATGTCTTCCCGCTGACTTGGCCGTCATTAAGCCAACGACCAGCGGATATCTTGCCACTAGCAAGGCATCTGTTGCAACGCCATGCGTTACTTGCCAACCGCAGTGAAGTGCCAGAATTTAGTGAGTGCGCCACCCGCCGCCTATTGACTCATCGGTGGCCGGGCAACGTACGCGAACTCGATAATGTGGTGCAAAGAGCACTCATCCTATCTGTGTCGGCAGAGGTGACGGCGGCAGATATTATTATCGACTCGCAAGAGCTAGGTTTTACTGCCGAGGTAATACCTATGGCTGAAAGTAAACCTGTTGAACTTGATGGTTTAGGTGACGAGTTAAAGGCACAAGAGCATGTGATTATTTTGGAGACCTTAACTCAGTGTGACGGCAGTCGTAAGCTTGTCGCCGAGAAGCTAGGTATTAGTGCCAGAACACTGCGTTATAAGATGGCTAAAATGCGCGAACTAGGCATACAAATACCGGCTTAAAAGCTAAGAAGGACGAGTCAAAGGCTGAGATGAACGCTTCGCTCACGGAAAACGGAACGTTCGCAGGCTCACTCACAGATAAGGTTCTAGGACGTTCGCAGGCTCACTTACGGAACGCTGCGCTGACGGTACAAGCTAAGATAAACCTAGAGCGGACTTCGTCCTTCGAGGGCGCTGCGCTTCTAGGTCCTAGGAAAAGAACAAGAGCCGAACGCTTCGCTCACGGAAGACAGAACGTTCGCAAGCTCACTTACGGAACGCTGCGCTGACGGTACAAGCTAAGATAAACCTAGAGCGGACTTCGTCCTTCGAGGGCGCTGCGCTTCTAGGTCCTAGGAAAAGCACAAGAGCCGAACGCTTCGCTCATGGAAGACAGAATGTTCGCTGCGCTGACAGTAAAAGCTGAGAGCACATAAAATAATTTTTTGTAGGTTGGGCTTCAGCCCATCAATCAGGGAGGTAAACACAAGGTTTGTCGGGATAAATCCCGACCTACGTTAAAAAAGGGCTAGGAAGAGACGGTACAAGCTAAGATGGTACAAGATTTTCCGATTTTTTCGTCTTAGCTTCATTCGGCTCTAAATCGTTTATGCTTTTATCTGTTTTACCGTAAGTGTAGCGTTCCGTAAGGCCGCAGGCCGTTCGTCTTCGCTTTTCCTAGTACCTAGGACCTTCTTTTATCGCAGGCCGTTCGTGTTTGCTTGTTCGTCGCGGCTTTTTCTAGAAGGGCGTAGCCCGTCCTCGCAGTGACGTAGTCACGTCCTCACAGCGTAGCGTCCTTCTCAGCTTTAACCTTCCGTTGAACAACTGGCAAGCAAATTGCATTATCTAGCTATATCAACATTTTCGTCAAGAAATCGACATGGGAGATAGCTATGCAAATAGGTGCGAATTCATTACTGCAAGAGATGCAGTCACTCAATGGTCAAATCGGCACTTCAAGCATTCAAACTGGGATCACGCGTCAGGTTCAAAATACCTCGGGCAGTGATTTTGGTCAGTTGCTCTCCCAAGCTGTTGGAAATGTGAGCGAACTTCAATCAAACGCTGCTAATCTCGCCACTCGACTCGATATGGGAGATACCACAGTGACGTTATCTGATACCGTGATCGCCAGAGAAAAATCGAGTGTTGCTTTTGAGGCAACGGTACAAGTACGAAATAAGCTTGTAGAAGCTTATAAAGAAATTATGAGTATGCCTGTTTAGGCCTTTATCACTTAAACGTAGGGTACAACAGTGAGTACAGAAATGGTCGTAGGAACAGGCTCTGGTTTAGCAGCGAGTCCACAAACATCAGGCGTTCAAGAAGAGCATAAGCCAGGCATTATGGGCTCCCTTGGTGGCGTCGATATGCTACGTCAAGTGACTATGATTCTGGCACTTGCTATCTGTCTAGCCGTGGCTGTTTTTGTCATGATCTGGGCGCAAGAGCCAGAATATCGCCCTCTGGGACAGATGAACACCGCAGAAATGGTGCAAGTTTTGGATGTGCTTGATAAAAATCAAGTTAAGTACGAAATCCAAGGCGATGTTGTAAAAGTTCCTGAAGATAAATATCAAGATGTGAAAATGTTATTGAGCCGCGAAGGGCTAGATAACCAAGAAGCCAATAATGACTTTTTAAATAAAGACAGTGGTTTTGGTGTAAGTCAGCGCATGGAGCAGGCGCGTCTTAAACATAGCCAAGAGCAAAACCTTGCCCGCGCTATCGAAGAGTTAAAGAGCGTCTCTCGTGCCAAAGTGATTCTAGCCTTACCGAGAGAGAACGTGTTTGCCCGCAACCGCTCTAAACCAAGTGCAACCGTAGTGGTGAGTACTCGTCGTAGTGGTTTAAGTCAGGAAGAAGTCGACTCAATTGTCGATATCGTCGCCTCTGCCGTTCATAACCTCGAACCGAACAAGGTTACAGTCACCGATGCAAACGGTCGTCTGTTAAACTCCGGAACCCAAGATGGCGCTTCTGCCATTGCCCGCCGCGAGCTTGAAATCGTTCAGCAAAAAGAGTCTGAATATCGCACTAAGGTCGAGTCGATTTTAATGCCTATCCTAGGCCCTGAGAATTTTACCTCTCAGGTCGATGTCAGCATGGATTTTACCGCCGTTGAGCAAACAGCAAAGCGCTATAACCCTGATTTACCCGCGCTAAGAAGCGAGATGGTGGTCGAAAATAACTCCGCAGGCGGTACTAGCGGTGGTATTCCTGGCGCATTGTCTAATCAACCTCCTATGGATGCCGATATTCCTCAGGAAGTTAATGCTGTTGAGACGGTAAAACAAACATCAGGTAGTTCTCATAAAGAAGCAACCCGAAACTTTGAGCTTAATACCACTATTAGCCACACTCGCCAGCAAGTGGGTACCCTAAGACGTGTGAGTGTATCGGTTGCGGTTGATTTTAAAAATGGCCCTGTATCGGAAGATGGTAGTGTTAACCGCGTACCACGTACCGAGCAAGAACTGGCCAATATCCGCCGCTTGCTTGAAGGGGCGGTTGGTTTTAATACTCAACGCGGCGATATTATTGAAGTGGTTACCGTGCCATTTATGGATCAGCTTATCGAAGATGCGCCAGCACTAGAGATGTGGGAACAACCTTGGTTCTGGCGTGCGGTAAAGTTAATGCTCGGTGCGCTGGTTGTTTTAGTGTTGATTCTGGCTGTCGTTCGTCCAATGCTGAAAAAACTGGTTTATCCTGATAGCGTCAAAATGCCCGATGAGCCACAAACTGGCGGTGAACTCGCTGAAATTGAAGATCAGTATGCAGCCGATACCTTAGGCATGCTACAACGCCCCGAGGCAGAATACAGCTATGCCGATGATGGTTCTATTATGATCCCTAATCTGCATAAAGACGATGACATGATTAAGGCTATTCGTGCACTAGTGGCTAATGAGCCTGAACTATCGACACAAGTCGTGAAAAACTGGTTACTTGAAGATGACAAATAATACCAATGTAGAAGTTAAGCCTGAAGCTGCGGCCTTAAAGACAAGTGATTTAAGTGGCATCGAGAAAACCGCAATTTTGTTATTAAGCCTGAGTGAGAGTGATGCTGCGTCTATCCTAAAGCACCTTGAGCCTAAGCAGGTGCAGAAAGTGGGTATGGCGATGGCGGCGATGCAAGACTTTGGACAAGAGAAAGTCATTGGCGTTCACAAGCTGTTTCTTGATGAAATTCAAAAATACTCTTCTATTGGTTTTAACAGCGAAGAGTTTGTTCGTAAAGCCCTAACGGCGGCATTAGGCGAAGACAAAGCGGGTAACCTGATTGAGCAGATCATCATGGGTGGCGGCGCCAAAGGCCTAGATTCACTTAAGTGGATGGACGCTCGTCAGGTCGCGACGATTATTCAAAACGAACATCCTCAGATTCAAACTATCGTACTGTCTTACCTTGAGCCGGATCAGGCGGCAGAGATTTTTGGCCAGTTCCCTGAAAATACTCGTTTAGACCTGATGATGCGAATTGCTAACCTTGAAGAGGTGCAGCCTGCGGCATTGCAAGAACTTAACGATATCATGGAGAAACAGTTTGCTGGTCAAGGTGGTGCACAGGCCGCTAAGATGGGTGGCTTAAAAGCCGCGGCAAATATCATGAACTACCTTGATACTGGGGTTGAGAGTCACTTGATGGAGACAATGCGCGAATCTGACGAAGAAATGGCGCAACAGATCCAAGACTTGATGTTTGTATTTGAGAACCTCAGTGAGGTTGATGATATGGGCATACAGGTTCTACTGCGTGAAGTGCAGCAAGATGTATTGATGAAGGCACTGAAAGGTGCGGATGATCAGCTCAAAGAGAAGCTACTCAGCAATATGTCTAAGCGTGCAGCAGAGTTGCTTAGAGATGATTTAGAAGCCATGGGCCCAATTAGAATTAGTGAAGTTGAAGTCGCTCAGAAAGAGATCTTATCTATTGCACGTCGCTTGAGTGACAGCGGAGAGATCATGCTTGGCGGTGGAGGCGGTGAAGAGTTTCTATAATGACTGAACCTAAAAAGCCTCAAGGCGCCAGCATCAATACTAGTGGTGAATTTGAACACTGGGAGCTGCCGGAGATCCGCAAAGAGCAGGCTCCCTCTTCACTGAATATGTTCGGTCGTCACAGCTTGCAACTGCCGGCCGAGGAGCTAGCCGAAGTTGAGTCTATACTGCCGCCGACCTTAAGCGAGATTGAAGATATTCGCGCTCATGCAGAGCAAGAAGGCTTTGCCGAAGGGCAAGAGAAAGGGCATAGCGAAGGCTTAGAAAAAGGCCGCTTAGAGGGGCTTGAACAGGGACACTCCGAGGGCTTTTCTCAAGGTCAGCAGCAAGGTTATCAAGAGGGGTTACAAGCGGCATCTGAGATGCTGCAACGTTTCGAAAGCCTGTTGAGTCAGTTTGAGGCGCCTTTATCTATTTTAGATACCGAAATTGAAAAAGAGCTGCTTAATACCTCAACGGTATTGGCAAAGGCTGTTATTGGTCATGAGCTAAAAACTCATCCCGAGCATATTTTAGCGGCGCTGCGTCAGGGCGTTGACTCATTGCCGATAAAAGAGCAAAAGGTCAATATTCGGGTCACGCCGAGTGATGAGATGCTGATCTCCGAGCTCTACTCTCACTCTCAGCTAGAACGAAACCGCTGGGAAATCGAAGCCGATCCGAGCTTAACCGCGGGTGACTGCATCATCAACAGCGGCCGCAGCCATATCGATATGACTGTTGAGACCCGCATTCAGAGCGTTTTCTTAGAATTAGATAAGCATCAGCAAGATCTATTGCAGCTAAAAGAGCAGCAAGAAGACGCGCTACTCGCACAAAGACAGGCTCTAGTTAATCAAGGTGCTGCAGAGATAGAAGCAACCGATAACGCAGTCGATAATCAACAAGCCACAGCTTCTTTAAATACAAACGAAGGTGAGCATGCCGACCCGTCAGCACCAACTCCGTAATAAGCTGGCTCAACATCAGCAAAAAGTGCACCCATTTCTGGTTGAGGCAAGTGGTCAACTAGTGCGAGTGGTGGGCTTAACCTTAGAAGCAACCGGTTGCCGGGCAGCAGTTGGTAGCTTGTGCGCCATCGAGACCATGTCTGGCGATCTGATTGCCGAGGTTATCGGCTTTGATGATCAGCTGCTCTATCTCATGCCTATTGAAGAACTGCGCGGTGTACTCCCTGGCGCTAAAGTGACGCCGTTAGGTGAACAATCTGGTTTAAATGTGGGTTTATCACTCCTTGGTCGGGTACTCGACGGCAGTGGTTTACCTATCGATGGCTTAGGCAATTTAAAGACAGATCAGAAAGCTTCAAGTCATGCTCCTGCTATTAACCCCCTTGCAAGACGCGCCATCAGTGAGCCTTTAGATGTTGGCGTGAGAGCCATCAATTCTATGCTCACCGTAGGTAAGGGCCAGCGTATGGGATTATTCGCAGGCTCGGGCGTAGGTAAGAGTGTGCTACTGGGCATGATGACTAGAGGCACCACGGCCGACATTATTGTTGTGGGGCTTGTTGGTGAGCGTGGCCGAGAAGTGAAAGAGTTTATCGAAGAGATTTTAGGGCCAGAAGGGCGAGCGCGATCTGTCGTGGTCGCAGCGCCTGCCGATACTTCCCCCCTGATGCGTCTTCGCGCCTGTGAAACGTCGACTCGTATTGCCGAGTATTTTCGAGACTTGGGTTATAACGTGCTACTGCTCATGGATAGCTTAACTCGCTATGCCCAGGCGCAGCGTGAAATAGCCTTGGCCGTCGGTGAGCCGCCGGCGACTAAAGGTTATCCACCATCGGTGTTTGCCAAGCTGCCTAAGTTGGTCGAGCGAGCTGGTAATGGTGGTGGAAAGCAAGGTTCCATTACTGCGTTTTATACCGTATTAACCGAGGGGGATGACTTGCAAGATCCCATCGCCGACGCCTCAAGGGCGATCCTCGATGGTCATATCGTGCTGTCACGAAGCCTTGCCGACTCTGGCCACTATCCTGCCATCGATATCGAAGCCTCGATCAGTCGTGTTGCGCCTATGGTGATAACTCCTGAACATCTAGAAGCCATGCGCAAAGTGAAACAGGTATACTCGCTTTACCAGCAAAATAAAGACTTGATCTCCATTGGTGCCTATAGCCAAGGCAGCGATCCGCGCATCGACAATGCGATTCGATTACAGCCGGCTATGAACGCCTTTTTAAGGCAAACGATGAAAGACTCCGTTACCTTTGACAGCAGCACCTTGATGTTGAGTCAATTAGGGGCCCAATGCCAAGCCTAATCAATTTTTACGTAGTGCTAAATAACGAGATCGCGAATCATGGCTAGAACCGAGCCCTTATTGATGGTGCTAAAGCTTGCCGAAGACGCAGAAGAGCAGGCGTCGTTACAACTTCGTTCAGCGCAGCTTGAGTTGCAAAGACGGCAAAACCAGTTAGAGGCCCTGCAAAACTATCGCCTCGATTATATGAAGCAGATGGAGCAACAGCAGGGACAAACGATTAGCGCCAGCCACTATCATCAGTTTCATCAATTTGTGCGCCAAATCGATGCGGCGATTGTACAGCAGGTCAATGCGGTGCAAGATGCCGATAATCAACGTCAGCACAGGCAAGTGCATTGGCAAGAGAAGCAGCAGAAGCGTAAAGCGGTCGAGTTGCTCTTAGCCAATAAAGCGCAAAAGGCACAACTGGCGGAATTACGTGCCGAGCAGAAGATGGTTGACGAGTTTGCCTCACAGCAGTTTTATCGTAAAAGGCAGCGATAATCGGTTATTTACTTGAACCTTAAACTAATTTAACAACTTAATTTTTAACCTCTTTTAATTATCCCCATAGATTATCAAGCCCCTTCCTTGCTAGAACCCAAGGTTTTAAATACGACTACTTTTGGCATCATTATTGCTTTATTTATTCTTGATTGGCCAAATTTAGCGGTATTTTGACATTCGGTTGGGTTGCCGAGTGTTTATTGATGAGTGAATGGAGATGGAATGCAGCAGGTGACCAATGTTTTACTCAGTAGCCCTGACTCGAATAGAAAGGTTGCTGATCGTCAGAGTCAGTCCACTGAACCTAAGACTAATCCCGAAGGGGATAGTTTTTCTGCCGCACTAGAAAAGGCGGCGAGTCAGGCTCGTGATAAACAGGCTGAGTTAAATGCCAAGCAAACTACAGAAGCTCAATCGACTAGTGAGCAGGCGTCTAATAAAGGCGAGTTAGCCGACAGTCAAGAGAAAGGAAACACCGACTCCTTAGGCGCTAATCAAGATCAAGAGCAGACTGTTCAAAGTTCTGCTCCCCAAAGCTCTGATGATGAAGGTTCAGACGATGTCAGTCAGGTGTTTGCACAGATTCATTTAGCTAACAATTTTGGCGGTGACTCACAGCTTGCCGTTAACGGCGAAAATTTGCCGTTATCTCCTGAGTCGATAGGAACTGAGTCTATTGAACAAGAATTGAATAGTGATGATTTAACCGCTAGCGAGCTGTCTGATGAAGCGCTGCTTACACTTAGCCAACAAACAGGCCTATCTGAGCAAGAGCTGAGTCAGCTCTCATCTTCAGAACTTAAAACTCTGCTGCAGCAAGGGCAAATGCTTGATGCTAATGGTGCTTTAAAGCCAGAGTTTGCTGCGATATCTTCGCTACAGCTGAACTCAGCTGCAACGAGTGCTAACGTGACCAAAGATGAGATCGCATCGACAGCCGATAAAACCCTTGTGGGTAACGCAGCGACTGATGCTAAGGGGCTTAATACCACTGATGTAAAGGGCACTAATACTGGGCGCGACATTTTCGGTAAAGAGGTTTCAGGGCAAGTAGCGGCGAATGATGGGGGCAGTGAACCAGCAAAATCTGCTCTAAATGGCGAAAGCGCGAATTCCGCCAATACAACTACTATAACCAGTAGCACAGCGACCTCGGTAGAGCAGCTAAAGGGCGCAGAGCTATCGGTTCGTACCACGGCAGTTCAAGCCGGACTCGAGGCAAACCTCGCGGGTGTGAGTGAAGAAGGCAATTCTGAGCTGAAATCCTTTGCGGGTATGCAGAGTCAAGCTCTACAGCAACAATCGGCAACAAATCGCCCGGACTTGCCTCAGTTCAATTTGTCGCTAAAACAAGCTAGTGAACAGACGCCGCAAATGCAGCAGATGATCCAGCGTTTCTCACCTGTTATGAATCAGCAGCTAATAACCATGGTCAGTAACGGCATTCAGCAGGCCGAAATTCGCTTAGACCCACCTGAGTTAGGCCAGATGATGGTGCGGATCCAGGTTCAAGGTGATACCACACAGGTGCAATTTCAGGTGAGTCAGCATCAAACTCGCGAGCTCGTTGAGCAAGCGATGCCAAGATTACGTGAAATGTTAGCCGAACAAGGTATGCAGCTTACCGACGGGCAAGTATCTCAAGGTGACGGTGGAACCGGCCAAGGTGAGCAGGGCTCTGGCGCTGGTAATGGCAGAACTGGGGCTGAAACGGATGAAATTTCGGCAGAAGAGATGCTAACAAGGTCAAATCTATCAACAAGTTCGGCTTCAGGTATAGATTATTATGCATAAGCAGGTAACCTATAGTGCACAGAATAAAGTGCACCGGAATATTGATAAAGAGTGCTGAGCTTATTTAGCACTCTAACTAGGGAAGACACATGGCAGAAGAAGCGGCTTTAGAGCTAGAAGACGGCGTCAAACCAAAAAGTAAAAAGAAACTGATTATATTCGGTGTGGGCGGCGTGGTACTACTGATTGTCATTGCACTCACAACCTGGTTGTTATTGGGAACAGACGAAACTTCTGAGTCAGGGAGTACCGCTGAAGGGCCCGTTACAGAGCAAGCGGCTAGAACTGGGGAAGCCTATTATGCGGCGATGCCAAGGCCTTTCCTTTTTAACCTCTCTGATAACGGTCGTACCCGCTTAGTCGAGATAAAAGTACAGTTGATGGTACGTGGTAACGATGACGATACTCTGATTCGAAAACATATCCCGCTTATTGAAGATGCGTTGTTGACCACTTTTAGTGGATCGGATGTTCAAAAGTTAAGTTCACCGGCGGGCAAAGACGAATTACGTCAGTTAGCGCTGCGTAATGTGCAAAACACCCTGCAGCCAGTAACAGGCCGTACTGTGGTGGAAAAAGTGTTGTTTACCGGCTTTGTGATGCAATAACGCCCTTAAGTGTTACTAAGGGTTATTTGCTTCAATAAAAGCGATTATTTTTAAATAAAGGCGATATCGTGAGTGATTTATTAAGCCAAGACGAAATTGATGCGCTGCTCCACGGAGTCGATGATGTTGATGAAGACATTATTGACGACAACGAGCTAGACGCCCGTTCCTATGATTTCTCGTCCCAAGACAGAATCGTACGTGGTCGTATGCCAACGCTTGAGATCGTCAATGAGCGTTTTGCTCGCCACTTGCGGATCAGCATGTTTAATATGATGCGCCGCGCCGCTGAAGTGTCAATTAATGGCGTTCAGATGCTTAAGTTTGGTGAGTACGTACATACTCTGTTTGTACCGACCAGCTTGAACATGGTGCGCTTTAGTCCACTTAAAGGCACGGCATTAATTACCATGGAAGCGCGCCTAGTTTTTATCTTGGTGGATAACTTCTTCGGTGGTGATGGTCGTTTTCATGCCAAGATCGAGGGGCGTGAATTTACCCCGACTGAACGTCGTATTGTGCAGCTGTTATTAAAGATTATTTTCGAAGACTATAAAGAAGCCTGGGCGCCAGTGATGGAAGTTCAGTTCGACTATCTGGATTCTGAAGTTAACCCAGCCATGGCTAATATTGTTAGCCCAACAGAAGTGGTTGTGGTGAGCTCATTCCATATCGAAGTCGATGGTGGTGGCGGTGATTTCCATATTACCATGCCGTATTCCATGATTGAGCCTATCCGTGAACTGCTTGATGCGGGTGTACAGAGTGATACCCAAGATACCGACATGCGTTGGTCTCAGGCACTGCGTGATGAGATCATGGATGTGGATGTGGGGATCGATGCCACGATAGTCGAGCACAAGTTAACTTTAAGGGAAGTACTCGAATTTAAAGCGGGAGATGTTATTCCTGTAGAGCTTCCTGAACACATTATCTTGAAGGTTGAAGACTTACCCACTTACCGTTGTAAGATGGGTAAAGCCAAAGATAACCTAGCATTAAAAATTTGCGAAAAAATTCCACGACCTGAAACGGTTAAGACAGAGTTGCAGCTCGTGACCCATAAGGGCCGTGCTCGTGAACGTTCTGAGATATAAGGTGAAGAGTAAATGAGTACAGATAGCGGTGATGATTGGGCTGCAGCAATGGCAGAGCAAGCAATTGAAGAAGCCAAAGCGGTTGAATTAGATGAGTTTAGCAGTGACGGATCCCCTCTGACTGAAGAGGAAGCATCAAAGTTAGATGCAATTATGGATATTCCGGTCACCATCTCTATGGAAGTGGGTCGTAGCTTTATCAATATTCGTAACTTATTGCAGTTAAACCAAGGCTCAGTGGTGGAGCTTGACCGCGTTGCGGGTGAGCCATTAGATGTGATGGTTAACGGTACCTTGATTGCTCACGGTGAAGTGGTCGTGGTGAATGATAAATTTGGTATTCGTCTAACGGATGTGATCAGCCAAACTGAGCGCATCAAAAAGCTTAAGTAATAACAAGGTTATGTCAGAGGACGTTAGATGAGTTTTCAATTGGTTTTAGCCAATGCCAGTGCTGTAGCTGCTCAAGCTGAAGCGCCTGCTTCACCAACGAGCATAGCCACGCTTTCGAGTATGGTTGGCGGTTTGATCGTCGTGTTGTTATTAATTTTCTTTCTCGCTTACCTTGTTAGGCGCTTTAATTTAGTGCCAAGCAGCCAAGGGGTGTTAAAGACGATTGCCGTGACCCCATTAGGCCAGAAAGAGAAGCTGGTGCTAATTGAAGTCGATGGTCAACAATACCTGCTGGGCGTAACATCTCAGCAGATCAGCCTAGTCGATAAGTTATCGACACCTGTCGAGGTGTCGACTGAGTCCTTTGCTAGCCGCCTACGTCAAGCCAAGACGTCACAATGAAGACATCACAATGATGAAATGGATTTTAGTTATTGTCGGTTTGACTCTGTCATTAACTGCGCCAGCAGCCTTTGCTGAAAATGGCATTTTGCCAGCAGTGACAGTGTCGACCGGCGCGGATGGTTCGACCCAATATTCCGTCACCATGCAGATCTTGCTGTTGATGACAGCATTAAGCTTCATCCCAGCTATGGTCATCATGTTAACCTCGTTTACCCGAATTATTGTGGTGTTATCGATTCTGCGCCAAGCAATTGGCTTGCAGCAAACACCTTCTAATCAGGTGTTAATCGGCATCAGCATGTTTATGACATTTTTTATTATGTCGCCGGTATTTGACAAAATTTACGATCAAGCTGTACAGCCCTATATCGAGCAAGGCATGCCACTGCAGGATGCATTTACTAAGGGGCAGGGGCCGCTTAAAGACTTTATGCTGGCGCAGACGCGCTTAACCGATCTCGATACCTTTATCGAAATCTCTGGCTATCAAAATATCAATGAACCAGAAGATGCACCCATGACAGTCATCATTCCGGCATTCATCACCAGCGAGCTTAAAACCGCTTTCCAGATTGGTTTTATGTTGTTTGTGCCATTTTTGGTGCTAGATTTGGTGGTAGCCAGTATCTTGATGGCCATGGGTATGATGATGTTATCGCCGATGATTGTGTCATTGCCGTTTAAGATCATGCTATTTGTATTAGTCGATGGTTGGAGCCTAGTGATGGGCACATTAGCCAACAGTTTTGGATTATAGGTAAGCCATGAGTCCTGAATCGCTAGTTGATATCTTTCGAGAAGCATTGGCTGTTATCGTCATTATCGTGTCGATGATTATTGTGCCAGGTCTTATCATAGGTCTCGTGGTGGCAGTGTTTCAGGCTGCGACCTCTATCAACGAGCAAACCTTGAGCTTTCTTCCACGCTTGCTTACTACCTTGTTAGCACTGATGTTGATGGGCCACCTTTTGATCCAGATGATGATGGACTTCTTCGTGCAGATGGTCGACATGATCCCTCAAGTCATTGGCTAATTATTTTTAGTCATAGGTGAACTAATTGCTGGAGCTTTTTAACATGGATTTACACTTCCCTGTGTCGAAAATGATGTGCTTGCGGGTGATAGCTTAACGATGAGTCGTTTCCTCGCCGCTAGCAGACTGATCTAAATGGAGATCTTACTCGATACCATCATGAATGGCATTGCCGGTTATCTGTGGCCTTTAACCCGAATTTCTAGCATGTTTATGGTGATGGCGGTCTTTGGTGCAACCACGACTCCGACTCGGGTGAGACTGTTGCTGTCGGTTACGGTCACCGCTGCTGTAGCGCCAGTTTTACCTGCCATGCCAAACATCGATTTATTCTCCTTAAGCGCCGCATTTGTTACCGCTCAGCAGATCATTATCGGTGTCGCCATGGGCTTTGCGACTTTGTTATTGATGCAAACCTTTGTCCTTACTGGTCAAATCATCGGCATGCAAACCAGTCTAGGTTTTGCGTCAATGGTCGATCCTAGCTCTGGCCAGCAGACCCCAGTCGTGGGTAACTTTTTCTTGCTATTAACCACAGTAATTTTCTTAGCGGTAGATGGTCACCTTCTGTTGATTAAAATGGTTATTGCCAGTTTCGAGTCGATCCCTGTATCGATGCAGGGGCTAAGCCTAGCAAGTTATCGCTTATTTACCGAGTTCGTGGGTTATATGTTTGGCGCAGCCTTAACAATGTCACTTTCTGCGATTGTGGCGCTATTGACGATTAACCTCTCCTTTGGTGTGATGACTCGTGCGTCACCTCAGTTAAATATTTTTGCTATTGGTTTTCCGGTCACCATGGTTGCGGGTTTATTTATTTTATGGCTAACCCTATCGCCAATCATGTCTCACTTCGACGAGGTATGGCGTGAAACCCAAATCCTGTTGTGTAATGCACTTGAACTGCAATGTAGCGTCGATGGTGGGCTTAACTAATGGCGGTGTATTCAGTCTCGTTAATAGAGAGCGACTCGTTACCTCCCGCGCTAGGAGGGCGGCCATAAATGGCTGAAAACGATAGTAGTCAAGAAAAAACAGAGGAAGCAACCTCCAGGAAGTTGCAACAGGCCAAAGACAAAGGGCAGGTTGCACGCTCTAAGGACCTAGGTACCTCTGCTGTGCTCATTGCGGCCTCGGTCGGCCTGTTAATGACGGGTCCTAATATTGCTCAGGCCATGCATAACATCATGAGCAATATGTATACCCTAAGTCGGGACGAGATCTTTGATACTAACCAGATGATGAATGTTTGGGGGATGGTGGGCAGCGAGTTAGCTTTTCCTTTACTGGGTTTTATTCTATTTCTAGCACTAATCGCCTTTGCAGGTAACATAGCTCTTGGCGGGATCTCCTTCTCCGTGAGTGCTTTTATGCCAAAGGCCAGTAAAATGAGCCCCGTCGCCGGGTTTAAGCGGATGTTTGGTGTTCAGGCTCTAGTTGAATTGACCAAGGGTATCGCCAAGTTTTCTGTCGTGGCGATTACTGCCTACCTGTTATTGAATGTTTATCTCAACGACATCCTGTTGCTGTCCCAAGAGCACCTGCCAGGCAATATTTATCATGCACTGGACTTAATTGTGTGGATTTTTATATTGCTCTGCGCGTCGACCTTTCTGATTGTGATGATAGATGTGCCGTTTCAGATCTGGAATCACGCTAAACAGCTAAAGATGACCAAACAGGAAGTCAAAGATGAATATAAAGATACCGAGGGTAAGCCTGAGGTAAAGGGACGTATTCGTCAGTTGCAGCGTGAAATGGCACAAAGGCGAATGATGGGTGAAGTGCCCAATGCCGATGTGATAGTGGTTAACCCGGAGCATTATGCCGTAGCGGTAAAATATGACGCGGGTCGCTCAACTGCGCCTTTTGTGGTAGCGAAAGGCGTAGATGAGGTCGCCTTTAAAATTCGCGAGATCGCTCGTGAACATGACGTGGCAATTGTCTCTGCGCCGCCGCTTGCTCGTGCCATTTACCATACCACCAAAATAGACCAAGAGATCCCAGAAGGCTTGTTTACTGCTGTCGCTCAGGTGCTTGCCTACGTATTCCAATTACGCCAATACCAAAAAGGCAAAGGCCGCAGGCCTAATCCTATTCCTACTAAGCAGCCTATCCCTGAGGATCTAAAGCATTAATAACAATCCAGCATTAATAACAATCCAGCATTAACTGGTTACCAGCTATGAGTGACCTTTTGACATCCTGATTTAAGTTATCCAGATGCGGTGTCGCTTATCAGTGTATTGTAAATTGTTATCTATGCCTAAAAATGCAACATTTGAATCGCCAAATATTCTTTGTTGTCCGCTTTCAGGTTATAGTCCTTAACATATCAATAAAAATAATTGGTACAGTATTTGCTGTATTGACGCTAGACGTCAAAGATCGGACTCAGGGTGAATGGAACTTAAAGCAAGTCTAGGCCAGTTAAAACAGATAAAGCCTGCACATTTAAAAGGTATTGGTACGCCGTTATTAGTCTTAGCCGCACTGGCTATGATTATTTTACCTATGCCAGCGTTCCTGCTCGATATCCTTTTTACATTCAATATCGCATTGGCACTGGTGGTGCTTCTGGTTGCCATCTATAGCGACCGCCCGCTTGATTTTGCCGCTTTCCCGACGGTCTTACTGGTCGCAACCTTACTCAGACTTGCCCTAAACGTCGCCTCTACCCGTGTGGTGCTACTAGAAGGTCACAACGGTGGTGATGCGGCTGGTAAGGTAATTGAAGCGTTTGGCTCTGTAGTGATTGGCGGCAATTACGCCGTGGGTCTGGTGGTGTTTTTAATCCTTATTATCATTAACTTTGCTGTTGTGACTAAGGGTGCTGGGCGAATATCTGAGGTGAGTGCTCGCTTCACCCTAGACGCCATGCCAGGTAAGCAGATGGCAATCGATGCCGACTTAAATGCTGGGTTACTCTCCCAAGAAGAAGCTAGAGCTCGGCGCGCCGAAGTGACTCGTGAAGCCGACTTCTATGGTGCCATGGACGGTGCGTCAAAGTTTGTGAAGGGTGATGCGATAGCGGGCATTCTAATTTTGGTTATCAACATTGTTGGTGGCTTTATTATCGGTATGGCGCAACACGGTTTAGATTTCTCATCAGCGGTTGAGATCTATACCCTACTGACGATTGGTGACGGCCTAGTGGCGCAGATCCCTGGTCTTCTATTATCGATTGCGGCAGCCTTGATGGTCACGCGCCAAAATGAATCTGGCGATATGGGCGAGATGGTAATGGGGCAGATGTTTGACAGCCCTAAGTCTCTAGCCATTGCTTCGGCTGTAATGTTAGTGATGGGTCTTGTGCCTGGTATGCCACATTTTGTGTTCTTATCATGTGCTGTGATAGCGGGCGCTGCGGCATACTTAATTAAGAAAAAGAAAGACACAGATAGAGAACGCGCTCTTGAGCTTGCTAAGAGCGGCCCTGCTGAGCCTCGCGACGCTCAGCCTAAAGAGTTAAGTTGGGACGATGTGCAGCATGTTGACACCATTGGCCTAGAAGTTGGCTATCGATTAATTCCACTTGTAGATAAAGGCCAAGGCGGTGAGCTACTTGGCCGCATTAAAGGCGTACGTAAGAAGTTATCTCAAGAGCTAGGTTTCTTAGTGCCAGCGGTGCATATTCGTGACAACTTAGACTTATCCCCCAATGCCTATCGGATCTCTCTTATGGGTGTAGCTTCGGGAGAGGCTGAAATTCGTCATGACTGTGAACTTGCGATTAACCCCGGCCAAGTTTATGGAAAATTAGATGGTATCGAAACCAAAGATCCTGCTTTTGGCTTAGATGCGGTGTGGATTGCCCCTGAGATGCGTGAGCACGCACAGACTTTAGGTTATACCGTTGTGGATGCTTCCACGGTAGTGGCCACTCACATCAGTCAGCTACTGACCAATAATGCTGCCAAGTTACTAGGCTATGAAGAGGTACAGCAGTTACTTGAGATGTTAGGCAAGCATTCCCCTAAGTTGGTCGATGGCTTTATTCCCGATGTCATGCCGCTGGGTACGGTCGTGAAGGTGATGCAGAACCTGCTTAATGAAGGCGTGTCAATTCGAGACATGAAGACCATAGTTCAAACTTTACTTGAGTATGGTCCTAAGAGTAGTGACACTGAGGTGTTAACCGCTGCCGTTCGTATCGCCCTAAAACGTATGATAGTGCAGGAAATCAGCGGGCCTGAGCTTGAAATTCCCGTCATAACTTTGGCGCCAGAGTTGGAACAAATGTTGCATCAGTCTATGCAGGCGACGGGAGCAGATGGTCCGAATATCGAACCAAGCCTTGCAGAGCGCATGCAGAAGTCATTAGTGGACGCCACACAGCGTCAAGAAATGGTGGGGCAACCCGCGATTTTACTGACATCAGGCATGTTACGCTCAACCTTGTCGCGATTCGTTAAGCATACGATCCCTAATTTACGGGTGATTTCATATCAGGAAGTCCCCGACGAGAAGCAGATACGCATCGTCTCGGCAGTGGGTCAGTAGAGGTCGGATAATTGAAGATTAAAAGATTTTTAGCAAAAGATATGCGCTCGGCCTTAGCCCAAGTTAAAGAAACCTTGGGGTCTGATGCCGTGATCATGTCGAACAAGAAAGTGACTGGTGGCATTGAGATTGTTGCTGCGGTTGACTATGACGATCCTAAGCCAAAGATTGCAGAGGCTAAGCCGTCAGCTGGCATGTTCACCGATCTTGCAGAAGAGAGAGTAACCTTAGGTGCGCAGTCGGGTGGTAAGGGGCCAAATGTAAGGGCTGAAAGTCGTGCGAATCCCACGCCAGCTCCCGATTCACTACAAGCGTTGCTAGAGCGTCAGCAGAGTCGTATCAGTCAGCAAACTCAGCCTAGAAACAGTGACGAGCTTGATATGCCTGAATGGGCCAAAGGGCTGCAGGCGCAGGTGAAAAAACCGGAACCCGTTAAAGCAGAGTTTACGCCAAACCGTGCTCCAGACAGTTTCAATGGTCATAAGCAAAACAACAGTGCTGAAATTGATGCGATGAAAGAAGAATTAGCATCAATTCGAAATTTATTAACGCATCAAGTGAGTAGCTTGATGGTCGAACAGAAAAATCGCGTCGACCCCGTCGGTGCAATGCTTGAGAGCAAATTGCTAGACGCAGAGTTTTCGCCAGCGATTGCCAAGAAGTTATCGAGCCTTAGTGAGCATTACTCTCCAGCGGAATTAGTCGCCTCTTTGCCACGTAGTTTAGCTAATATGCTAGACAACCAAGGTGATGATATCGTGCGTCAAGGTGGAGTGGTGGCGTTTGTTGGCCCAACGGGTGTCGGTAAGACAACCACTGTGGCTAAATTAGCAGCGCGTTTTGCCGCTTATCATGGCTCAGATCAAGTTGCTCTCATTACAACGGACCATTATCGCATTGGAGCCTTTGAGCAATTAGCAACTTATGGCAAGATAATGGGGTGCCCCGTAAAACAGGCTCATGATTTTAATGAGTTAGAACAAATACTCTACCAGTTCAGGAACCGTAAGTTGGTTCTAATTGATACGGCAGGTATGGGGCAAAGAGATCAGCGTTTATTCCAGCAACTCGATAGCTTAGCCGCAAATAGCAGATTACCCATACGCAGTTATCTGGTAATGTCTGCAACAGGGCAACGCCGTGTATTAGAAGATGCTGTAAAACAGTTTACACGTATTCCACTTTCGGGTGCAGTACTGACAAAATTAGATGAATCAATTTCTTTAGCGCCAGCGTTAAGTGTCTTGATTCAAAGCGGGTTGCCTTTAAGTTATGTAACGGACGGACAAAGAGTTCCTGAAGATATGCAGGTGGCAGATACATTATCGTTAGCCAATCGCGCATTAACAGCATTAGATAACAAACCTATAGAACCATTACATAATAGTGAAAGGTCGCAAGAGATGACCTATGCATTTGAGTGAAGCCATGACTCCGGATCAAGCAAGCGGTTTACGTATGATGAATCAGCCAAATAATGAAAAAGTAAAAGTGATCGCCGTATCAGGTGGTAAAGGTGGCGTTGGTAAAACCAGCGTGTCAATTAACACCGCTGTCGCGTTAGCCGAAAAGGGTAAACGTGTACTGGTTTTAGACGCCGATTTAGGTTTAGCGAACGTCGATGTGATGTTAGGTTTACGCGCAGAGCGAAATTTATCTCATGTTTTGTCGGGAGATGCCGAATTAGATGATGTGATCCTGCGAGGACCGAAAGGTATTGGTATTATTCCAGCCACTTCGGGTACTCAGGCTATGGTTGAACTGACTCAAGCTCAGCATGCCGGTCTTATTCGTGCGTTTAGCGAAATGAGAACCCAATTTGATATCTTGATTGTCGATACGGCAGCGGGAATTTCAGATATGGTTCTGAGTTTTTCGCGTGCGTCACAAGACGTGCTAATTGTGGTATGTGATGAGCCGACCTCAATTACCGATGCTTATGCGTTGATTAAGATCTTGAGTCGTGAGCACGGTGTGTTCCGCTTTAAGATTGTGGCTAATATGGTACGTAGCTTACGTGAAGGCATGGAGTTGTTCGCTAAATTAAGCAAGGTGACGGACAGATTCCTCGATGTAGCACTAGAGCTCGTAGCCACTGTGCCATTTGATGAGAATTTACGTAAATCGGTGCGTAAGCAAAAGTTGATTGTTGAGGCATTTCCTAAGTCGCCTGCAGCGATTGCTTACCAGGGGTTAGCGAATAAAATCATGAGCTGGCCTGTGCCATCTCAACCGGGTGGTCATTTAGAATTTTTCGTTGAACGTCTAGTGCAACGTCCTGATTATCAAGAGGATAAATCGGGTGAATAAAGCGGCTGCGTATACTCGTTTTGATAACAAGACGTCTATCGTTGAACAGTATGCACCGCTTGTAAAAAGAATAGCCCATCATCTTTTGGCTCGTTTACCTGCATCAGTTCAGTTAGATGACTTGTTGCAGGCAGGCATGATGGGGCTACTCGAAGCGTCATCAAACTTTGATGGTAGTAAGGGCGCCAAGTTCGAAACCTTTGCCGGTATTCGAATTCGGGGTTCAATGTTAGATGAAATTAGGCGAGGCGACTGGGTACCCCGTTCGGTACATAGAAATCAGCGCCGCGTGGCTCAGGTCATAGATGAACTTGAGCAGGAGTTAGGCCGTGATGCTCGTGATGGCGAGATCGCCGAGCGACTCGAGGTTTCACTTGAAGAATACCATACCATTTTAAACGATGTTTCGGTCGGCAAAGTGGTAGGTATAGAAGATTTAGGCGTAGCTGTTGATGGAATAAATCCTGAAGACGGTCACGAAGACGATGCTTATGAATCACTTGCTGAAGTCGAGTTCCATTCAGCGCTCGTCGCAGCGATTAAGTTATTACCAGAAAGAGATGCGCTGGTCTTGTCGCTTTATTACGATGAAGCATTAAATTTAAAAGAGATTGGGGCCATTCTTGAGGTCAGTGAGTCTAGAGTCAGCCAGATCCATAGTCAGGCGATGCTCAGACTCAAAGGTAAGCTCAAGCATTGGACACAAGAATAAAATCATAATCACTGATAGCACATTACACGCGCATTTATCGCGCGCTCCGCGGAGGAAACCTTGGACAAGAATATGAAGATTCTTGTTGTTGACGATTTTTCAACAATGAGACGGATCATTAAGAACTTGTTACGCGACTTGGGGTTTAATAATACCCAAGAAGCAGATGACGGCTCTACAGCCCTACCTATGCTACAAAAAGGCGATTTTGATTTCGTTGTAACCGACTGGAACATGCCAGGAATGCAGGGGATCGATCTATTAAAGGCTATTCGTGCCGATGATAACCTCAAGCACCTTCCTGTGTTGATGGTGACTGCCGAAGCTAAGCGTGAGCAGATCATTACCGCAGCACAAGCTGGCGTAAACGGCTACGTAGTTAAGCCATTTACCGCCGCCACCCTTAAAGAGAAGTTAGATAAAATTTTTGAAAGACTCGGCTAAGCAGGGATGAGCTATGCAGCAACAATTGTCAGAGCTTATTACTCTTGAGCAAGCAGAGAGTCTGGTAACATTTCTCAGACAGGGTGAGCAAGAAAAAGCAGATGAATTGGTAAGAGAGATCGCCGCACCCATTCAAAAAGATCTTTTTGATGAAGTCGGTCGTTTAACTCGTCAACTTCATAGTGCTATTGCTGATTTTCAATTTGACAGTCGTCTTGTTGAATTAGCGAACACTGAGATCCCAGATGCAAAAGAACGTTTGACTTATGTTATTGATATGACAGAGCAAGCGGCAAATAAAACCATGGATGCAGTGGAAGAGTGCTTACCTCTAGCGAGTGAGCTAAACGACAATATTCAAGCAATAAAACCTGCATGGGATAAGCTGATGCGTCGTGAGTTGCCACTGACAGAATTTAAAGCCTTATGCCATGATATCCACCAGTTTGTTGAAAGAAGTGAGTCGGATGCAAGCCGAGTCAAAGAGCTTCTAAATCAAATTCTATTGGCGCAAGACTTTCAAGACTTAACCGGCCAGATGATCCGTCGAGTGATCGATCTCGTCAGAGAAGTCGAAAACAGCTTAGTGTCCATGTTGACAGCATTTGGTGAGCAACCTATTGATACTGTCGAAGCAAAGCCAAAGCTAAATGTTGAAGCTGAAGGTCCTATTATGAACGCAGAGCACCGCCAGGACGTGGTGACGGGTCAAGATGAAGTTGACGATCTGCTTTCGAGTTTAGGTTTTTAAGGGAGTCAAAGAATGTCCTTTGATGTTGATGAAGAGATACTGCAGGACTTTTTGATTGAAGCTGGTGAGATATTAGAGCTTCTACAAGAACAACTCGTTTCGTTAGAAAATAACCCGGACGATACCGAATTGCTAAATGCGATATTTAGAGGTTTCCATACGGTTAAAGGCGGTGCAGGTTTCTTAGGTTTATCGCCCATGGTAGATGTCTGCCATGAAGCAGAGAACACCTTCGATCTGTTGCGTACTGGGAAGCGTGAAGTTTCTGCTAATTTGATGGATGTCATTTTACAAGCGGTCGACTCTATCAACTCAATGTTTGCTGAAACGCAAGCTGGGCAGCCTCAATCTCCCGCTGAGCCAACACTATTAGCTCAGCTTAAAACCTTAAGTGCTGGTGAGTTACTGCCATCTGAAATGGCACAAACTGCCACTCCGTCTGTTGTAGAGCCTACCGTCAGCGTTCAAGAGCCTATTGTTGAACAAGCGCCTCCAGTGATAGAACAGGCCGCTGCAACTAGCGGTAGCATTGACGATATCGATGATATCGAATTTGAAGCCCTGCTCGATGCACTGCATGGTTCGGGTAAGGGGCCTGGCAAGCCTGTAGAGTCGACCTCTTCTCTCTCACAAGCCTCACAACCAGCATCAGATGATATTACCGATGATGAGTTTGAATCTTTACTCGATGAGTTACATGGATCTGGTCAGTTTAAGGTTGAATCGGCAGCGCCGGCGGTTATCGAACCAAGTGGCTCACAAGTCGATTCTGATGAAATAACAGATGATGAGTTTGAACGTTTGCTGGATGAATTGCATGGCTCAGGCACTGGCCCAGGAAAATCAGCTAATGTGAGCGATACCAGTGACGCAGCCTCTGAGTCGGCGGTAGTCAATCAATCTCAGCCAGTGGTGCAAGCGATAACGACATCGCAGCAGATGCCTGCTGTTAATGCTGAAGTTAAAGCCGTAAGTCAACCTGAACCTAAGCCAGAACTGAAACCTGCAGCGGCAAAAGTTGCGCCAAAAGCGGCTGGAAATAACGCACCCCAAGCAGAAACCACAGTTCGGGTAGATACCTCAAGACTCGATCAGATCATGAATATGGTCGGTGAGCTAGTATTAGTGCGCAATCGTTTACTCAGTCTAGGCGTAGCACGTGAAGATGAAGACATGTCAAAGGCATTAGCTAACCTTGACCTAGTCACAGCCGATCTTCAAGGCGCAGTGATGAAAACGCGCATGCAGCCCATTAAGAAAGTGTTCGGTCGCTTCCCTCGCGTTGTTCGCGATTTAGCCCGTAGTTTAAACAAAGAAATTGACCTTGTTATGATCGGTGAAGATACCGATCTAGATAAGAATCTTGTCGAAGCGTTGGCCGATCCTCTAGTTCACTTAGTGAGGAACTCGGTCGATCATGGTATTGAAATGCCAGATGCACGTGAAGCGAGTGGTAAAACACGTACGGGCACAATTACGTTATCAGCTAGTCAAGAAGGCGATCACATCCTGCTTAAGATTGAGGATGATGGTGCTGGTATGGATCCAGACAAGCTTAAAGGGATCGCAATCAGTCGTGGCGTGTTGGACGAAGATGCCGCCGCGCGTATGAGTGATGAAGAAGCCTACAACCTTATTTTTGCACCAGGCTTCTCAACTAAAGTTGAAATCTCTGATATTTCAGGCCGTGGTGTTGGCATGGATGTGGTGAAAACCCGTATTACTCAGTTAAACGGTTCGGTTCATATCGACTCACAACTGGGTAAGGGTACGCGCCTTGAGATTAAGGTGCCGTTGACCTTAGCGATTATGCCGACCTTGATGGTTGAAGTTGCCGAGCAAGTGTTTGCTCTGCCGCTGTCGAGTGTTAATGAGATTTTCCATTTAGACTTAACCAAGACCAACGTGGTAGATGGCCAATTGACGGTGATTGTCCGTGATAAAGCAGTACCATTATTCTATTTAGAGCAATGGCTATCTCGCAAGCAATTGAGCTTTAAACATGGTGATAAACAGCATGGGCATGTTGTTATCGTTCAATTGGGGACGATGCAGATTGGCTTTGTGGTAGATTCACTTATAGGCCAAGAAGAAGTGGTGATTAAACCGCTAGGAACATTGCTTCATGGTACACCAGGCATGGCGGGTGCCACCATTACTTCGGATGGTGGAATCGCACTGATTTTAGATGTGCCAGGACTACTTAAGCATTACGCACGTAACAGGAGCTAACCTTGGTTAGCATAGGGAATAACAGGCGTCGCTTTGTTGTTCCCTTTTTTACATACAGCATTGAATGAGCCAGTGGTGCGGTATAGGGATTTAAATGGGCATTAAAGTTTTAGTCGTTGATGATTCGAGTTTTTTTAGACGACGTGTTAGTGAAATAGTGAATCAAGACTCTGAACTTGAGGTGGTGGGAACTGCCTGTAATGGTGCAGAGGCAGTCAAGATGGCTGCTGAGCTGAATCCAAATGTGATCACCATGGACATCGAAATGCCAGTCATGGATGGGATCACTGCGGTTAAAGAGATCATGGCGAGTAAGCCAATTCCAATCTTGATGTTTTCATCATTGACGCACGATGGCGCTAAGGCGACGCTAGAAGCGTTGGATGCTGGGGCTTTAGATTTCTTACCAAAACGCTTTGAAGATATCGCGAGTAATAAAGACGACGCCATAGCGCTGTTACAACAACGTATTCGAGCATTAGGTCGCCGTCGCTTGTTTAGACCCATAGCTCGAACATTGTCGAGTAACGATAGAGCGCTTTCGGCTAATGAAAGATCTCAAGCTGTTACAGACAGAGCTCGCCCTGTCGCCAGTTTCTCTCGAGCAGCCGTTAATGCACCCGCAACAAGCGGTCATTCGCTCGCCGCTAGCGATATACCCGCGAGTCGCTCCAGTGTTGTGACCCGTAGTAGTGGAAAAAAATACAAAGCATTACTCATCGGTACCTCCACAGGTGGGCCTGTGGCATTACAAAAGGTATTGACTCAATTCCCCGCTAATTACCCACATCCTATTTTGCTTATTCAGCATATGCCTGCGGCCTTTACGCCTACGTTTGCAACACGGCTGAATGGCTTGTGCAAGATTGAAGTAAAAGAGGCTGTGAGTGGAGATCAGTTAAGACCGGGTTGTGCATACCTTGCCCCCGGAGGCATGCAGATGATGCTAGAGCGAGGCGGAGCCTATGGCAGAATTAAGGTGATTGCTGGTAAGGCTGACATGAACTACAAGCCTTGCGTCGATATTACTTTTGCCTCGGCTTCGAAGGTGATTGGTGGAGATGTGTTAGCCGTAGTACTCACAGGTATGGGAGCCGATGGCCGCGAAGGTGCAAGAATGCTAAAGAGTATTGGCGCGACCATTTGGGCGCAAGATGAGGCCAGCTGTGTGGTTTACGGTATGCCACAAGCGGTAGCGTCTGCGGGGATTGCAACGAAATCGATAGCCTTAGAACATATGGCGGAATCTATTATAAAAGAGACGATTAATGGCTAAGGCTGTTATGAGACAGAGTGACATTCTGCAACGGGGCGAAATCAATACCTTGTCGTTGCTGTTACTCTTTTTGCTAAGTATTGCGTCTTTTACGTTCGGCTCACTCTATTTTGAATCGCAACATAAAAATAAGTTGTTATCTAGCGAAGTTCAAAAGCTTAAAAGCAGCCAAGTACTACTCATGGTACCGGATGAACAAGCGGAAGTGATGGCGATTTGGATGGCTGAAAATCCGCATTTTGTGAGCACTTTTGTCGATAAGGCTACTCAAGGTGAATCTACCGTTTTGCCTATCGGCCCAGGAGCGATGCTGCAATCATTAGGCCAGTCGGCTAGTTCTCAACCGAGTGAGTTAATCGTTGAAAAACTGAAAAGTGAAAGTGTCAGTCGCCAAGAAGCTATAAAAGTTAAAGCTCTTTCTGAGAAAGACAATGAACAGGCTTCAAATGGCGCGACAGCGAAAACTGAGCAGCAACAAACTGTCGCTTTATTGCAGGAGCCGTATATCGCTGCAGAGTTAATGGATAAGACTGAAGAACGTCATTCTCCTTCACAAGTGAAAGATACAGCTTTTAGCGGCAAACGTGTAGCTAAGCAAGCCGTCACTTTGAGCGAGTCGGCAGACGGGGTAAAGCTTATCAGTTTACCTCATGGTGGGATCAGGGTAACAACTAGAGAGCCTGAAAAGTAATTATGCTTCTAGCTCAATTGTGAACGGGTATATCATTCAGCCCTGCCTAGACCGCTGATTTAACATTGAATTGATAGCTGGTTGAGTGTATTCGTATTTTATTAGCTTAATAAATCTAAGGGTATTTCTTGAAGATCTGGACCATAGCAAACCAAAAAGGCGGAGTGGGTAAAACAACAACTGTTGCCAGTCTTGCTGGTGCGTTTGTAAAACGTGGCCAACGAGTATTAATGATTGATACCGATCCTCATGCATCCCTTGGTTATTACTTAGGCATAGACAGCGAGCAATTACCTTGCTCTCTCTACGATCTATTTTTATCTCACAAGAATCTGACCCGAGAGATGGTTCAAACCCATATTGTACCGACGAATGTGCAAGGGTTAGATCTGATCCCCTCCACCATGGCTTTGGCGACATTAGATCGCAGTCTTGGTCACGAAGAGGGGATGGGGCTTATCTTAAAAAGAGCCCTAAAACTCATCGAGGGACAGTACGATATCGTGCTGATTGATTGTCCTCCAGTACTCGGTGTGTTGATGGTGAACGCATTAGCCGCAAGTGAGCATATTATCGTACCCGTTCAAACCGAGTTCCTGGCCATAAAAGGCTTAGACCGTATGGTAAAAACCATGCTGTTGATGGGACGCTCAAAAAAAATGAAATACAGTTACACCATAGTGCCAACCATGTTTGATAAACGCACTCGCGCGGCCTCCGCCGCTTTGTTGCAACTGAATGAAGATTACATTGATGAGCTGTGGCAGGACGTGATCCCTGTCGATACCAAATTTAGAGATGCAAGCTTGAGTCATTTACCCGCTTCCCATTATGCCCCAAATAGCCGTGGCGTGAAGGCTTACAATAGATTGCTAGATTATTTACTCGCGAAGGACTTATCCCATGTCAAAATCAGTTGATGATGCGGTATGTGATTATTTTTCGTTGTTGCTCAATGAGCCCGAAACAGAATCAGTGAAAAATGAGTCGTTAAAAGACACTCATTTATCTGAAACGTTAGAGGTTGACTCAAGTTTTAGTCGTCAGTCTCTGGAGTTACTATTTACACGGGCTAAACAGAGTGGAAGCCAGCAAGTCGCACAGACGGTTACGAATTCAGAAATAGCCGTTGCTCATGCACAACCAGTGGCTGCCGAAGTAAACGAACCCGTTGCAGTAAAAGTGGCTGCTCTGACACACCCAGAAACTCAGGCAAAAGCTCAGGAAAAAGTTCAGCAAGATACAATTACACAGCTAGAAGATTCACCTCTCGATGATTTAGACGTTGATTCAGCATTACAAGCAAGTGCATCGATAACAGGCGTACAGTCTAAACAAGAGGCGTTAGTATCGACTCAAACGCTATTAGAACAACTCGATGAAGAGTTTCAGGTGCTTTTTTTCAAGGTTGCAGGTTTAACACTCGCAGTGCCTTTAGTTAGTCTTGGCGGGATCGTTAATTTAGACAAGATCACTCGACTCATGGGACGGCCTGATTGGTATATGGGCGTACAGCAGCATCGCGAGGCACAACTTAATGTTGTCGATACCTGCGCTTGGGTGATGCCTGAGAAATATGATCAGCAGTTAGCTCAGAAAGTGAATTATCAATACGTTGTCGTACTTAAAGATAGCGCCTGGGGCCTTGGCTGTGAGTCGTTAGTCGATACGATAACCATTAAAAAATCTGAAATTAATTGGCGCAGACAAGCAGGCAAGCGCCCGTGGCTAGCTGGGGTGGTAAAAGAGCAGATGTGCGGCATTTTAAATGTTGATGCCTTGGTTCAATTGTTAGGCTCGGGCTTAGGTTGCCAAGACGCGCTCACCTAGTGCGCTCATACCGGAGCACTCATATAAGCGCGAGTGTAGAGAAATAATATAGTCTGCCAACAGTGGCTAGTTAGCTGAGTCTTGATATGTGATGTGTTGGGTTAAAGAGTGCCATTTAGCTGCCGATACATATAACAAAGCTCTAAGGTCATTGGGTTGAAAGCGAAAAAGTAACGCTTTGCACCATGCAATGGCTAATGAGCATTACTAGCAATCATAGATAATAGGTTTATTTATTAACAGGTAAAAATAGTCTATACATGATGTTGGGTTAACTACCTATTCTAATTGTAAAATTTTACGCAACTTGCTTACTAAGCGACATATAGGCGTTGATTTTAGACAGTTAGGAGGAGTTAGATGCAATTAAATACAGTTAGACGGTTAGTTAAATAATTAGTTTTATTGGTATCAGTATTCACAAATAGTTTAGAAATATAGCTGCAGAGCTATTGATTGAGGCGATTATGACAAGTTCAAACAGTGTAGCCGTAGCAGCGGGAACCGAAGACGCAGTTTTACAGTGGGTAACATTTAAGCTGGATAACGAAACATATGGTATTAACGTCATGCAGGTACAAGAAGTGCTACGTTATACCGAGATAGCGCCAGTACCTGGTGCGCCTCATTATGTTTTAGGTATTATTAACTTACGTGGCAACGTAGTGACAGTTATTGATACTCGCTCACGCTTTGGCTTAGCTTCAGCTGATGTTAATGACTCGACACGTATTGTGATTATTGAAGCTGAAAAGCAGGTGATCGGTATTCTAGTCGATAGTGTGGCAGAAGTTGTTTACCTGCGTGGTTCAGAAATTGACAATGCACCTAACGTGGGAACTGAAGAGAGCGCCAAGTTTATCCAAGGTGTTAGTAATCGAGATGGTGAATTATTGATTTTGGTTGATTTAGATAAGTTACTTTCAGATGAAGAGTGGATGGAACTAACGCAGATCTAATTTAACAGAAGATCTTAGGGCGTTCGCTTATAGGGCGGACTTCGTCCTGCTAGGGCGTTCGCAGGCTCACTGCTAGGACGCTTCGCTTCTAGGTCCTAGAACCTAGAACCTGCTTTTCCTAGGGCCTCGAACCTAGGGCCTAGGATTGTCTTTAGTTTGTGTCGTCTTAGCTTTAACCTAGGATCTAGAAGTCGCAAGGCGACGCACTCGAAGTGACGCAGTCACACTCTAGCTGCGCAGCGTCCTTCTTAGATATTTTTATAAAAAGAGTCACTCATGATTGCCGAAGAAATTTTAATCGCCATAGCTTTATTGTTTATTGTTGCATGCCTTGGCTTAGTGCTGTTCTTACAAAAGCAAACTGGCAAGTTACGTGCGAAAGTCGATGCGTTGACTGTGTTAGTAAAAGAAGGCGATAAGCAAAGAGAAGCCGTTAAGCGTGAACTACAAGAGCTTAGAAGTGGCACTATTGGTGTCGGACGTCGTATGTTGGAGTTAGAGAAAAAGCTTGCACAACAAGATGCTAAGTTCGAAGAGAGCAGCCAGCAAGATCCACAGGCTAGGCTATATTCTCGCGCAATGAAGATGGTTGCCTTGGGCGCCGGTGTTGAGGAGCTTATTGAAGAGTGTGAGTTACCTAAGGCCGAAGCCGAATTACTGATCCGCTTGCATGGTAAGTAGAAGGGCGTTCGCAAGCTCACTATGAGGTTTTAGGGCATTCGCAAGCTCACTTCGAGGACGCTTCGCTGCTAGGGCGGACTGCGTCCTTTTATAAATCAAAGCGTTCCGTAAGGCCGCAGGCCGTTCTGCTTATCCGTCTTTGCTTTAACCTAGAACCTGCTTTTCCTAGAACCTAGAACCTTCTTTAAATGTAGGCCGTTCGTCTTTAGTTTGTATGGTCTTAGCTTTAACCTAGTAGCGCAGCGTCCTTCTTAGTCTTACGCCTCTTCCATAATCTTCTGATGCATATTGTTCCACTTTTCAGGAAATTTACCGTCTAGGATATACACAAAAGCGATGAGTTCAGCGATGAGTAAGTACAGCTCGCTTGGGATCTCATCACCAACTTCTAAGCGCTGTAAAAAATCACATAAGTACTCATCTTGATGTATCGCGATCCCGGCTTGCTGTGCCAAGGCGATGATTTCCTCTGCGAGTTTATCTTCCCCCTTAGCCGAGACTTTTGGCGCGGTGCCTCGCTGATAACTGAGCGCAACAGCCTTTCTAGGATTTTCTATCTCAGTCATCGGTTCTCTCCTCTGGTTGCAACTAATGTCATTGGTGTCACGAGATCTCGGCAATAGTCAAAATATCCATGCGATAAGATCAATTTCTGCTATTTATCATAATGAGTAAGTGACTATACATTGAGCTTCACCAAGTAGTGCTCTCCCGGCAAAATAGTTGCAGGGACACTGTCTTTTTTCGTATTAACCGTTACTTGTCTAAAACCTATATCCTCTAACTTCTTAGCCAGTGCGGGCTTAAGAAGGTCAATTTTACTGATGACGGTTTCATTACGAGATAAAAAGTTTAGCTTAAGCGACGAGCTGGCCTGAGATTTTACCTGTTTAAGCACTTGAGCATTAATGAGTAGGGGGCCGCTAGCTAAATTGAACTTTAATTGTAATCTCCAAATATCGTTTTTATCGCTACTTGACGAGTTATCCTTTTGAACATGCCCCTCTAATTGTTCTTGATAATGATTGATTGAATAAGGAACAGCAAAATAGTAGTTAATCATTTGGTCGTTTTTACTTGAGGCATGCTGATAAAGGCTGAGATTACTTAACAGCTTAGAGATTGAACTGTGGCAAGCTGAAGACTCAACTAGCTTTACTAGTGGCTCTGGAAGCCCTAGGTGTTCTTGCAACATCGATAGCTTAAGGGCTAGTTCCGGGGTTATTTGTGACGCTGATGCTCTACCTAACAACAACTGAAACAATAGACTTATGGTATTGATATGGTTATTGAGCGGTGTGCTGAGCCAGTCATTAGGTGAGGGGCTGTGGCTGAGTGTTCCTATGATCGTTTGCTTAAGCCGTTGTGGTTGGCTTAGTTCAATTAATGTCTCAGGGCTTAACATAGGAAGAAATCTTAGCAATGCAGTTGCAAGAGTCTCTTTAGCCTGTGGCATAGCAGAAGCACTTCTAGGTAATCCGCCAGCTTTTTCCAGTGCTCCAGCTAATAGATGGCTAGGTGTTACTGGACGAAGAGGAGCGGCGTCTTCTTCGCAGTCGTTATGATTAAGCTCTTCTTTTTTAAGAGATAAGTTTTCAGTAGTAATACTTTCTAATGATTTGAATAGTTGCCTATATTGGAAGTTAACGTCTGTCTTTTGAGTTAACTTCTGGCTTGAGGCTTCTGAAGCCTCACTATTCACTTTATCGGCCAGTGGCTTGTTAGTGCCTAGTGCCGAAATCAAATTGACTTCAGCTTTTAATTGAATGGGGTTGAGCTCAAGAAAAAGTTGATTGTTTTTGCTTTTAATCGATGCTGAATACTCGCCTTGTTTTATTAGGTGCAGTATCTCGAGTTTAATACTGAATCCTGTGTTAAAAACCAGCTCTTCATGCTTAATCTTAGCCGTTGGTAACGGATAGCCACTACTACGATTTGCAAGTTGATGTAATTTTCTTTCTTGAAGCTTGTTATGGCTCACTGCAGATAATAAGGCTTGAGGTAAGGGGATACTATGTGCCTGACCTAAGGCCAATAGAGTGCTTTGCGTTATAGCGCCGTTAATTTGCACTATATTTAAAACAAAGTGCTGAGCCTGTTTGAGTGACTGAAGAGATAACTGAGGGGGAGTTTTTAACGTATATACTTGCCCAGAAAGGTTTACGCTTAATCCTGATTTTGACATCTGTAAATTGACTGGCACTAGGGAGCTAACAGCCTTTTCGTTAGTAAAAGACCCGTTTGTTAATTGATTGGACGTAGTGGTGATATTGGTTAAAGTATCCAAAATGGGCTCTTAATATTTTTACATTAGTTAAAACAACTGTCTTGTTATGTTTGTTCACAATTTTTTGTTTGACCTTGTTGCCTTACTTAGTATCCTTAGCCACCTTAAAGGCATTAACAGAGATTTTCGACTGCCTAGATACGATTTTGGTTTAGTGTGGTCTTATTCATTGTATCGACATAGACCAGTACGACTTTAGTTAGAATTTTGTTTTATGTTATACCTATAGAGCTGAGTATGGGAACAAGGTGTTAGATCTACACTTTTTATATAATTGAAACAGACTATTAGCAATTAAGTCGTTGAGATCCATGAGTGAATATTTATACTGTGGAATTTAGTCGATGAGTCGAAATGGACAGGCACGACTAGTAAGACGAACTCCTTTTCAAAGAGACAATTATGAAGTTTAAATGGATTGTGCTTTCTCTGGCGATATTTGGAATGCCTTCAATTGAAGCTGCAGAAGATACGACTACGGATGGTGAGCAACAAATAACGGTAACCTATAACGATCCACGAGATCCGATAGAAGGCTTTAACCGAGCGATGTGGGACTTTAACTATCTGTTTATGGACAGATATTTTTATCGTCCAGTTGCCCATGGCTATAATGATTACATTCCTCACCCAGTAAAAAGTGGCATTAATAACTTTGTACTCAACCTCGAAGAGCCTTCAACTTTAGTTAATAATACATTACAAGGCAATTGGGGCTGGGCCGCGAATGCGGGCGGCAGATTTACGGTCAATACCACCTTAGGCTTGTTGGGAGTGATTGATGTTGCCGAGATGATGGGGATGACTCGTAAGCAAGATGCCTTCAATGAAGTGCTTGGTTATTATGGTGTGCCAAATGGCCCGTATTTTATGGCCCCCTTCTTCGGCCCTTATGTTACTCGTGAACTCGCGTCAGACTGGGTTGATGATCTATACTTCCCACTATCTGAGCTGACATTCTGGCAGTCAGTCTTAAAATGGGGTCTTAAAAACTTGCATACGCGAGCGTCCGCAATCGATCAGGAACGATTGGTTGATAATGCGCTTGACCCATATACTTTCGTGAAAGATGCATACTTTCAGCACATGGACTACAAGGTATATGACGGTGATATTCCTCAAAGTGACGACGATGAGTTACTTGACGAGTACATGCAGGAATTAGAATAGTATTAGATAAGTGGGCAAATAAGAATAACAGCTCCGCTTAAAGCGTAAACAAGGCACATGGACGTCGGTTTTCGCTGTTGTCAAAGGGCAGCTTATGGCGCTAAAAGAGCTAACAATACTTTTTGTGGAAGACGATCCTGTCTTTCGTAAACTTGTCTCATCTTATCTAGAAAGCCGCGGTGCAGACGTAACAGAAGCTGAGAATGGTGAGCAAGGGCTCACTCGTTTTAAATCACAGAAGTTTGATATTGTTATTGCAGACTTAAGCATGCCAAAACTGGGTGGCTTAGACATGCTTAAGGCTATGAATCAACATTGCCCCAGTACACCATCAATTATTATCTCTGGTAACCAGGCTATGTCTGATGTCATTGAAGCTTTAAGACGAGGTGCCAGTGATTACCTTGTCAAACCGATATCAGATCTGAATCTAATTGAAAACTCAATTCGTGAATGTTTGAATGGCTCGCTAGAAGAGTCATTAAATCTTGATGAACAAGAGTCTTTGTCCTATTTAGAACTCAATGAAAACTTAGCTCTTTTAGAGCAAAACAGCGAAGCGGCTAAGAGTGTTCAGCAGCAGCTGTTTCCCCCAAGCCGTGTTGAATATAGCGGCGTAGTGATCGATTACAGCCTATTTAACACTGATGAAGTGAGTGCACACTTTATCGATACTGCCATGATAGATGAAAAACATGTGATGATGTACATGGCACATTTTCATCCCCATGATAACCGAGCAGCGTTTGCTTCAGTTCTATTAAAGAGTTTCGTTAACCATAAGCTTAAGCTCTTCAGGAATGGCGTGTCGCAGATCATTACCGAACCTTTTAATATGTTGGTTTATCTTAATGATCGAATGACGAAGTCAGGACTGGGTATTGTCGTTGATATGGCCTATATCGTTGTCGATTTAACGAATTACCGAGCGGCATTAGCGACAGCTGGAAATGAATTTCGCTGTTATTTAAAGAACAGCGAAGGGCTTTCTCCTATAGCACTAGCCGATTCATTGCAGCTTGGCATGACAAATTGGAGCAAGCCCAGCACTCAATTTAGAACCTTACTCTTTGGAGAAAAGCTGTGTATTTCAACATTAGTGAGCGAACACAAACAACTGCTGTTAGATAATCAATTTCATGGGTTAATTCATCAGCCTACAACCCAGCCCGGCGGATATATACAGCTTTCTTTAAGCTGAGATGGTACAAGCAAAGACGAGCGGCCTGTGGCCTTACGGAACGTTCGCAAGCTCACTCACAGAACGCTTCGTTTACGGAAAAGCAAAGATACACAGTTGACTGTAGGTTGGTCTTTAGCCCATCAAACTTGCTAGTGATAAGTAAGATTTGTCGGCATAAATACCGCCTTACGAGTAAGCTAAAATTGATTATTCAAGGATGAATATGGCGACTTTTAAAAAATTGGAAATATGGCGGCGTGGGTGTGACTTGAGTTGTCGTATCTATGAGTTAACGAAAGATGTTAGTGATTATGGATTCCGTGACCAGATCTCTAGGGCAGGGCTATCCATCCCCTCAAATATTGCAGAGGGAATTGAGCGAGAATCGGTAAAAGAACAAATTCGCTTCTTATTTATATCAAAGAGCTCTGCTGCTGAAGTGATAACTCAAATAACCATCGGCATTCGAATAGGTTATATAGAACCAAGTGTAGGCAATCTATTAATCAAAGAAACAGAAAGTATTACAATGATGATTGCTGCACTGATTAGAAAAAAGAAGAGTTTACTGAGTTGAGACGGTCAAGCTAAGACGAGTGGCCTGCGGCCTTACGGAACGTTCACAGACTCTCTCACGGAACGCATCACTTATGGAAAAGTAAAGATAAAAAATTGACAATAGGTTGGGCTTTAGCCCATCAAGTTTGACACTGATGAGTAAGAGTTGTCGGTATAAATACCGTTCTACGAGTGAGTTTTATTGCCAGCTTAAACAAAAAATTAGGAGCAGGCTGATTAAGATTTTCTAAGTTGTAATGTCTCAAGCTTTTCCGGTTTTTAGTCTTAGCTCATTCGGCATTCCCGTGTCAGCTCTAACCGTCTTTCACCGCCTTAGTTCTAATTGGCCCTTAAAAGTAAAAAAGCCAGAAGAGTTATCTTCTGGCTTTTTCATGCTTTAAGCTTTTCCGGTACTTAGCCTTACCTTGGACCGTCTTTGCTCATTCGGCTTTTCCGTCTCAGCATTAACCGTCTTAGCTGAAACCGGATTTCCTATCTTCTAATAGCTTCATGCTCTGCTGTAACAGCAATTTCTTCTTCTAAAGCTTGCTCTTCAGTATGCGGGCCATCTTCAGCGCCGTGCATCCAATCAACAAGTTTATCAGCCATGAAGTAAAGGATAATGCCTGAAACCGCAGCTGTGATAGCAATACCTGCGAAGATAGACATTGCATTAGCAAGCTGCTCTTCTTTACCACCACCGTGACCAATTAACGAACCTACGATGCCACCAATCTTGTTTGCTGCAGCGATAAACAAGAACCATGCACCCATCATTAATGATGCGATACGCAGTGGAGCTAGTTTAGTCACCATAGATAGACCGATTGGTGATAAACATAGTTCGCCCATGGTATGGAAGAAGTATGCACCGACTAACCACCACATGCTTGATTTAGCGTTAGCGTCACCGCCCATCTCTAAAACAGCACCGATCATGAATAGGAAACCAATACCAAGAAGTATAAGACCAAGTGCAAATTTAACCGGTGAGTTCGGCTCATTTTTACCTAAGCGGATCCAAATAGAGGCAATAACAGGCGCAAAGATAACGATAAACATAGCGTTTAATGACTGGAACCAAGTCGTTGGTACTTCCCAGCCGCCAATCATACGGTCAGTAAAATCGTTGGTGAAAATATTCATTAAACCACCTGCCTGCTCAAAACCAGCCCAGAAGATGATAGTGAATAGACCCATGATCATAATAACTTTAATACGGTCACGTTCAATCTTAGTAAGAGGCTCTTTACGAACCTGGCCAGCCGCAGCTGCCTTTTCTTTTTCAAGCTGTGCAGCAGGTACACGACCAATATCACCAAGTAGCTTTTGAGCAAACATGAATTGGATGATTAGCGACAAAATCATACCAATACCGGCACAGATAAAGCCTGCTTGGAAGTTACCATCGTAATAGGCTACAACAGCACCTACGATAATACCTGATAAGAAAGCACCAACGTTGATACCCATATAGAAGATAGTAAACGCACCATCACGGCGGTGATCGCCCTCTTCATATAAGTCACCAACCATAGTAGAGATGTTTGGCTTAAATAAGCCGTTACCAAGGATCAATACACCCAAACCGATATAAAACACTTCGGTTTCCATGCCTTGCACCCAAGCATGAGGCGTACCTAGAATAAATTGACCAGCGGCCATCAATGCGCCACCAATAATAATAGCTCTACGTTGGCCTAGGTAAGTATCCGCTAACCAGCCACCGATAAGTGGTGTCAGATAAACTAAACCGGTAAATGTTCCGTAAAGAGAAAGTGCGTCAGCTTGGGTCCAGCCCATGCCGTGACCACCTTGAGATTGCACTGCATCTACTAGGTATAAAACCAAAATCGCACGCATTGCGTAATAACTGAAACGTTCCCATAGCTCTGTTGTAAACAACAGGAACAGTCCCTTAGGATGCCCGAGCATCGTCCCCTGGGGTTTTGCTACGCTCATGTATTCTTCCACCTTCACTTGTGATTGCCTGCAGTTCAATTATCACCACAGAAATATGATTTACTTAAGTTATCCCAGCTTTCAATGCATACATTCAGTTAAGAGTGTTAACGCTTAAGTGTATTTGTAGTGCAACTGGCTGTTTTGTTGTGGGCTTGTATTCTAGTTTTTATCATTTGGCGCTAAAAATAGCGCCAAATGCGATAAAGCCTACCTTATATACCCTTTATGAGCGACTAAAGTCAATTTTGAAAAAGTAACTGACGACATAATGACCACTCAAGAGTTGGCTATGATGTGCGAGTTTGAAAATGAGACCTAGAGTCTCTGCTTTGGTCTGTCACTACTTCCAATTTAGGCAACAAATTTGCTAGTATTCGTGCCGTGAATGGGAAGTCACCGCTTGTGAAAGCAGTTGTTGAATTAAAGAAGAGAGAATGAAATGAAGGCTTGGTATTTATTGTATTGCAAGTCTCGTGGCGAGGCCCGAGCTCAGCAAAACCTGGCTCTTCAGCAGATTGATACCTATCTGCCTACCTACCCAGAAGAAAAGTTAGTAAAAGGACAAGTCACAGTAAAAAGAGTTTTACTGTTCCCTAGTTACTTGTTTGTTAACTTTGATCCCGAAGTGACTAGCGTTTCTAAGATCCATAACACCCGAGGTGTGATCAGAATCGTTGGCTGTAAAGAACTCATGACGCCTATTGATGACAGTATTATTCATGCCATTAAACTGCGTGAACATAAGTTGATTTCAGAAGTGTCTTCCCAAGAGGCTGCACCAACACCCGAGCCAGAGATGGAGCGAGGGGATAAAGTGTGCTTTACCGAAGGGCCATTTGCAGAGCTCGAAGGGATCTTCGATGAAACTAATGGTGAGAAGCGTTGCTTTGTTCTGTTTGACCTAATGGGTAAGCAGCAACGAGTTGTGGTAAATAAAGAGTCGATAAAACCAGCTAAATAGAAACATTGGTTATCCGGTTTTTGCTTAACGAATTCAAAGTACGAATCTTGCCATTTCTTTTGTAAGACATTTGCCATAGCACGATTGTGATCGTCAATGTTTTCTGATGCTAATTTGACTGATAATGTTGGTTTTTATCGGATTGTTTTACTCGATTTAATTCAGCTTTTAGGTTCAGCGAATAATGAAGAGTCATAAAAGGCAACAAAGGAAATGCTGTAACAGCGTAAGGTGGCTGGGAAAGACTAACAACAGGCTCAGATATTAATCGGTTTAGGTCGTAAGTTGTTGAAGCTTGGCTGGCAAAATTTACAACTGCATAAAGAATCGGCAACCGAAACTTGCTAAAGGTTAGAGTTACTGCTCAAGTGCAGTTGTTAGTGTATAATTTCGCGCTGCTCGAATCTTTATGGTTTAGCGCTTTTGGTTGGCTTCTATTTTTTAAAGTAAGTACCAAAGCTATTAAGGTTGAATTTGACCTGTAAGTATCGCACCGAAAGTGCTTCCTCCAGCGGTTTAGAGGTAGAGACTGACAAAGTAAGTATGGAATAGGCAGAATAAGAAGCCTAGTACATAAACGGCTTAATCTGCAAATCGCCAAAGCCAAAAGTAAAGCCGGTGATTAGCAGGAATAAGCTAGAAGAAGCAAGCAGAGCAAAGAGTTGATTTAAGTTAGGCGCACGAGCTGAACTTACCTTAAGTCAATTTGTAAAACGACATAAAATCAGACATATCCGCTAAGCGGATGGGCACTTTGGAAGCCGCAATCCATGGGCGGTAGCGTGTCTGAAAATTGAAAAAGGGCGCTGCGCTTCTAGATACTAGGGCGTTCGCAAGCTCACTTCTAGGTCGCTTCGCTACTAGGTCCTAGACCTTCTTGTTTAACCGTAAAGCCGCAGGCCGTTCGTCTTAGTTTTAAGATTTTGCTTTTCCTAGGACCTCGAACCTAGGATCGTCTTTGCTTTTACTGTAAGGCCGTAGGCCGTTCGTCTGTGCCTTACATCGTCTTAGCTTTAACCATCTTTGCTTGTTTCGGCTTCAACCGTCTCAGCTTTTAAACTATTTTTTAACCTCTCTCGGAGATCACTGGTGCTTAACAAGACTAAAAACCTCATCATTGCTGGTATGTCAGCGCTGATATTGCTATCAGGGCAGGCGAGTGCAATTACGCCTTCTCCGCAAATGATAGAGCAATTTAAAAATCTTCCAGCATCTGAGCAGCAACGCTTAGCAAAGCAGTATGGTATTGACCCATCAATGCTGGGCGGTAGCAATAGCTCTCAGGCACAACTTGAAAATCCAAATTTGGTAAATCCCCGTGCCCAGTACGATGAGAATGGCCAACGAATTCAAGTTGACCAGTTTGGTAAGCCGTTAACAGATAAGTCAGATGAGCAACTGAAATTTGAAGAAGACGCTGCAAAAGCCGAACTAAAACGTTTTGGCTATGACCTGTTTGCGGGCGAGCCAACAACGTTTGCGCCAGTTTCAGATGTACCAGTACCGAGTGAGTATTTAGTTGGCCCTGGTGACAACATTAAAGTGCAACTCTTTGGTAAAGACAATAAAGAGTATGACCTTGTTATTAATCGTGAAGGGGTTATTCAGTTCCCTGAGCTTGGTCCTATCTCAGTCGCAGGGTTAACCTTTAGCGAACTGCGTGAAACGTTATCAGAGCGTATTAATCAGCAGATGATTGGTATTCAGTCAAATATCACCATGGGCGAGTTACGCTCAATCCGTATTTTTGTTGCGGGTGACGCATATAAGCCTGGCTCTTATACGGTTTCAAGCCTTTCAACCATTACTCAAGCATTGTTTGTGGCAGGGGGTGTTAATGAAATCGGCTCGCTACGAAATATTCAAGTAAAGCGTAACGGCAAGTTAGTCGGTAGCATGGATCTATATGACCTGCTGCTTCGTGGCGATGCATCGGGTGATATCAGCCTGCGCTCTGGCGATGTGGTATTTATCCCCTCTGTTGGCGGTTTAGTTAGTGTAACAGGCGAAGTTCGTCGCCCAGCTATCTATGAACTTAAAAAGCACGAAACCATGGCACAAGTCATAGAGATGGCGGCAGGGTTGAAACCTGGTGCTTATCCAAGACGCAGTAGCGTTGAGCGTTTCAATGCAAACAGCCTAAAATCGATTTTAAATGTCGATTTAACATCAGCTAAAGGCAAAGCAACTAAAGCGGTTGCCGGTGACGTTATCCGCGTTAAAAGTGCGACCACTCAATATGAAGATGCCATTACCGTTGTTGGCGCAGTAGTACGCCCAGGCAAATATCAGTGGTATCAAGGCCAAAAGATCAGTGATCTGGTACCGTCTATCTGGGGCGATCTATCCGTATCAGTCGATCTTGAATACGCGATCATCGTTCGTGAAATCAATAAGCAAGGTGATATTCAGGTTTATCAATTCTCACCAGTGAAGGCCATTAATGGCAAAGTCGCTTCACAAGACTTACCGCTGCAAGCGCGCGATAAAGTGATCTTCTTTAACTTTAGCGATCTTACACAAAACCGTTACGAGCTAAACAAGCTGGTAAAAGAACGAGTTAAAAAGGTTCAATCACTTGCTGGTAACTCTTTAATTGGTAATGACCTATTTAGCGCAGGTTTCTCACAATTAAACCAACAAAAATTTGCTGATCGTTCTGAGCTTGGTGGCGTAGCCATTAATAGCCAAGTTCAAGAACAGGACCCAACAGCCAAGGCGATAAAAGGTGAAGTCAACAAGATGTTGGTTAACCTTTTTGAAGACAGCGATTTAATAAAGCTCAGCGGTGAAATGAACCGCGGCGAACTGCTTTATCCTGTAGTGATGAAGCTAAATAGCCAAGGTCGTGCAGGTAAGGGCGTCCAAGCTGTTGCTATCAACGGGCGAGTGAACAATCCTGGCATCTATCCGCTGTCTGTCAATGCACGCATTAAAGACCTTGTTATGGCAGCTGGTGGGCTTGAAGAGGGCGCATATACACTACGAGCAGAACTAACAAGTACGTATACAACAGCAGATGGTTCAGCAATTAAGCATACCAATATTGCTTTAGAATCCGCCCTTCAAGGTGATGCAACGCAAAATATCGCCCTAAAAGGTCGTGATATCTTAACTGTGATGACAACGCCCGATTGGCAAGATAATAAGTCGGTTGAGATCCGCGGTGAGGTTAAATTCCCTGGTACCTACAACATCCGCCGCGGTGAAACCCTTGCTGATGTATTAAAGCGTGCCGGTGGTTTTACCGAATATGCATATCTACCTTCTTCAGTATTTGTGCGTGAATCAGTGCGCCAGCAAGAGCAGTTAGAAATCAAAAAGCTTGCGGACCAACTACGCAGGGATATTGCAACTCGTGGAGTATCGAAAGACGGTAATGTAGTTAATTACTCTGATGCACAAATGATGTTAACTGATTTGGAAACCATCAAAGCAGTTGGCCGTTTGGTCGTGGATCTTTCTGCAATATCAGTAGGTATTGAACAGGCCGACCTTCAATTAGAAGACCAAGATGTACTTTATATTCCATCAACCAAGCAGACGATTGCAGTTATGGGTGAAGTACAGCATGCAGCAACTCACAGATTTAAAGAAGGTCAAACACTCGACCAATACTTAGCTATGTCTGGTGGTGCAAGAGAGCGTGCAGATAGTGATAGAACCTATGTTATCAAGGCTGACGGTTCTGTGATGATGCCAAGCCGCTCAATGTGGTTTAGCAGTGAAAGCAGCCTACAACCAGGTGACACTATCATCGTACCATTAGATACAGAGTACAAAGACAACCTAACTCTTTGGACCCAAGTCACAAGCATCATCTACAACACTGCAGTCGCATTCGCCACAGTCGCTAATCTTTAGACCGCAAAGCGGTCTTAGAACGCCGTTGGCTTGCTAGAACGTTCGCAAGCTCACGGCTAGAACGCTACGCTGCTAGAACGGGCTTCGCCCTGCTATAAAAGCAAAAGCTTAAGAGCCTGCGTTATATACTACGTCAGTGCTATCTTTTGCTTTTATAGAATCTAGAAGGAGCGAAGCGACGTTCTCGCCGTGACAAAGTCACGACCTAGAAGCGCAGCGCTCTGCCAAAGCTAAGGAGTAGCTAATGAGATTTGAACAACTGGATGTTTGGAAGAGAGCTTCAAGACTGGCTTGCGATATATATAAAGCGACAGAAACAATACAAAACTGGGGCTTTAAAGATCAAATAACGCGCTCGGGCTTATCAGTTCCTTCGAATATAGGCGAAGGTGAAGAGCGAGAAACCAACAAAGAGAAAGTACGTTTTTTGTATTATGCAAAAGGCTCACTCGGAGAGTTGGTTACCCAGTTATACATTGGAATTGAAATCGGCTACCTAAATAAGCAGTCTTCGATGGATATGATAAAAGAAGCTAAAGAGCTAGCTAAAATCATAGGTTCTCTTATTAAAAATATGGAATCACAGATCAAAGAAGAAAACGCTGATTACAAAATTGACTAACAGCCTTTATAGCAGCGTAGCGCTCTATCCGCGAAGCGTCCTAGAATCTAGAATCTGAAGAATATAATGAATAAAGACATACAACAAACCAACACTGACGCACAGTTCCCACATATGAACTCCGTTCATAGCCCGCAAGACGACGAAATCGATCTTCGCGAACTCTTCTCTGTCATCTGGCAGGGCAAATGGCTCATCATCGCCATTACAGCAGTCTTCGCCATTGGCTCCGTTATTTTTGCTTTAATGCAGCCTAACATCTATAAATCTGAAGCATTACTTGCCCCCGCAAGTGAAGAACAAGGCGGTGGACTTAGTGCACTAGCTAGCCAGTTCGGTGGCTTAGCAAGTATGGCGGGCATAAACCTTGGAGGAGGTGGCGGCGTTGATAAAACTCAAATGGCCATTGAGGTGATGAAGTCACGCCAGTTTACCAGTCAGTTTATCCACAAGCATAATATTCTTCCTGACTTGATGGCAGCAGAGAAGTGGGTTATGGCAACTAATACAGTTGTGTACGATAACGAATTGTATAACTCGGAAACTAAAGTCTGGCTACGCGAAACTCAGGCACCATTTAAGCCAGAACCTTCAATGCAAGAAGCTTTCAATGTGTTCAAAGACATTATTAAAGTTAATTCTGCTAAAGATACAGGGATGGTTACAGTCTCAGTTGAGCATCTATCACCACATATAGCTCAGCAGTGGGTAAACTGGTTAGTCGAAGATATTAATAAGGTGATGAAAGAACGTGATGTTGCCGAAGCCATTCGCAGTAGCGAGTTCTTAAATAAGCAAATCGCAATGACAAACGTCGCCGATATTCGCTCGATTCTTTACAAACTAATCGAAGAGCAGGCAAAAACGATTATGTTTGCAGAGGTTCGGGACGAATATGTTTTCAAAACTATCGATCCTGCCATAGTTGCTGAAAGCCCTTCATTACCTAAAAGAAAGTTGATCTGTGTTTTAGGAACTATTTTAGGTGGCGTTTTGGCAGTGCTTGTCGTACTAATTCGTTATTTTCTACGAAATACTAAAACTGGTTGTTAATTATGAACGTGCATCTAAGTGATAAAGTAGAACAAAAAAAAATAAAAAAAGTTAAAAGTATTGAAACTCGCTTCAAGTCAAAAAAGCAGGTTTTAAGACAAAAAACTATTTATGTTTATTGCCCAAAAGATCGTGAAGAAAGCATTGGAAGATTGGTTGAAGACTACTCTTTTGACATGGTTGTTAACGATTATTTGATTGATGACTTAGGCTGTAAGGTTATCTGCCATTATGAAAGCGCTCATTTAACAAAAGAAGAAAGGCAGTTTTTAGTAAAAGCTACTGAGCTAGGCGCTTGGACTGAACCCTTGGTTAGTTACCTCGATTCTCGGTTAGGTTATACTGAAGTCAAATTGCTTCGAAGTGGATACTTTTTACATCAAAAAGCATTTTCTATTTTATCGACGAAGAGAACTCAATTAGCTAAAAGAACAGTTGATATTATATCTGCAATTCTACTTACTATCATTGCATTACCAGTTGCAATTATTACTGCGATAGCTATAAAACTTGAGAGCTCAGGACCTGTGTTTTATAAACAGAAACGCACAGGACAGTATAATGATGAGTTCTCTGTTATTAAGTTTCGCTCGATGCGAAGTGATGCTGAACAGAGTGGTGCACAATGGGCAACTCAAAATGATACTCGTGTAACTAGAGTTGGTAGATTCATAAGAAAGACTCGTATTGATGAACTACCACAGATTATAAATATTTTAAAGGGTGAAATGTCAATTGTAGGTCCAAGACCAGAGCGAGAAGTTTTCATTTCGAATTTAGAAAAAGAAATTCCTTACTATCGGTTTCGTCACGCCGTTAAACCGGGAGTTACTGGATTAGCACAAGTTAGCTATCCGTACGGCGCTTCCACTGAGGATGCAATTTGGAAACATAAGTATGATATTTTTTATATTAAACATCATAGTTTGCTTCTAGACATCAAGATATTGCTTAAGACTGTAAAAGTTGTTTTATTTGGTATGGGACGATAAATGAAACCATTAGTCTCTATTATAATGCCGAGTTACAACTCTGAAAAAACGATTAGTCAGAGTATCGACTCAGTTTTATCGCAAAATTACGAAAATTGGGAACTGTTAATTACTGATGATAATTCTAATGATAAAACCATAAGTATTGTTAATACTTATATCGAAAAAGATAAGCGAATTCGACTATTTATAAATGCTAAAAATCTAGGTGCAGGCGGCTCAAGAAATCGCTCAATTAAAGAAGCTAAGGGAAAATATATAGCTTTTTTAGACTCTGATGACATTTGGTTTAGCAATAAACTTGATGCGCAAATAGAACACATGTTACGCCACAATGTTGCATTGTCATACAGTTGGTATCAAAAGTTTACTGAGTTAGGGGATGGTGGATTTGTAAAGCCCGAATTGACCGTAACTTATCAACAACTACTGTATAGTAATGTCATAGGATGTTTGACGGCCATCTACGATACTGAAAAGTTAGGTAAACGCTATATGCCTTTAATTCGGAAGAGGCAAGATATGGGGTTATGGCTTGACATTTTAAAAGATATTGATGAGGCGGTAGCAGTACCTCAAGTTCTTGCTAAATATCGTGTTGATTCAGGAATGACACAAAATAAATTTAAAGTCTTGAAGTGGCAGTGGCTTTTTTATCGGGATGTAGTAGGGCTTAATTTATTGCAAGCGATAAAATGCTTCGGGATATATTCGTATAAGGGCTTTTTAAAAAGTCGAATTTAAATAGAGTGGTTTAAATGAAAATTCTAGTAACAGGTGGAGCTGGTTTTATTGGCTCTGCAGTAGTTCGTCATATCATTAATAATACAACAGACTGTGTTATTAATGTGGATAAGTTAACTTACGCTGGGAACCTTGAATCACTTGTTAGCGTAGATGAAGAGCCGAGATATGCTTTTGAACAAGTTGATATTTGTGACAGGGCTGAATTAGACAGAGTTTTTTCAAAACATAAACCTGATGCCGTGATGCATCTTGCTGCTGAATCTCATGTAGACCGATCGATAGATGGCCCTGCAGCATTTATTGAGACTAATATTGTTGGTACTTACACGTTGCTTGAGGCTACAAGAGCTTATTGGAGCACTTTGTCTGATGTTAAGAAGTTAGCATTTCGTTTCCACCATATTTCTACGGATGAAGTATATGGTGATCTAGTCGGTACAGATGATTTGTTTACTGAGAGTACATCATACGAGCCATCAAGCCCTTACTCAGCATCGAAAGCATCTTCTGATCACTTAGTACGAGCATGGTTGCGTACTTATGGACTGCCTACAGTTGTGACAAACTGTTCAAATAACTATGGTCCTTACCATTTCCCTGAAAAACTGATCCCATTGATGATCCTAAATGCGCTGGATGGTAAGGCTTTACCAGTGTATGGAAATGGTATGCAAATTCGAGATTGGTTGTTTGTTGAAGATCACGCCCGCGCTTTATATAAAGTAGTAACAGAAGGTGTTGTAGGTGAAACATATAACATTGGTGGTCACAACGAAAAAGCTAACATTGATGTAGTCAAAACCATTTGCTTGCTACTTGAAGAATTAGTGCCTAATAAACCCGAGGGTGTATGCCAGTACCATGATTTAATTACGTACGTGGCTGACCGACCAGGGCATGATGTTCGCTATGCAATCGATGCATCAAAGATCGAGCGTGAATTGGGTTGGAAGCCAGAAGAGACATTTGAATCAGGTATTCGTAAAACTGTTGAATGGTATTTAGATAATAAACAATGGTGGTCGCGTGTTCTTGATGGATCTTATGCTGGTAAGCGTTTAGGTGTATTAGATGAGTCAGCTACTGAGAGCGAGGTTGTAAAATAATGAAAGGAATAATTCTGGCAGGTGGTTCAGGCTCGCGGTTGTACCCTATAACAAAGGGGGTATCTAAGCAGCTTTTACCTGTTTATGATAAGCCTATGATTTACTATCCGCTCTCTGTCTTAATGTTAGCTGGTATCAGGGAGGTGTTAATTATCACTACTCCTGAAGACCAAAGCTCTTTTGAAAGGCTTTTAGGTGATGGTTCTGATTTTGGTCTTACATTGGAATATGCAAGTCAGGAAAAGCCTGATGGCCTAGCGCAAGCCTTTTTGATTGCTGAAGAGTTTATTGGTGAAAGCAGTGTTTGTCTTGCATTAGGAGATAATATCTTTTGGGGGCAAGGTTTTTCACCCATTTTGAAAAAAGCTGCTAATAGAATTAATGGAGCTACGGTATTTGGCTATCAGGTAAATGATCCTGAACGCTTTGGTGTGGTTGAGTTTGATAGTTCATGTAAAGCTATTAGCATTGAAGAAAAGCCAATAGAGCCAAAATCTAACTATGCAGTCACAGGGTTATACTTTTATGATAATCAAGTTGTTGAAATTGCCAAAAAAGTAAAACCCTCGGATAGAGGTGAACTTGAAATAACCAGTATTAATCAAGCTTACTTAGAGCTTGGAGAGCTGAATGTTGAATTATTAGGGCGTGGCTTTGCGTGGCTTGATACTGGCACTTACGAAAGTTTATTGGAGGCGGCTACATTTGTTGAAACAATTGAGAAACGTCAGGGATACAAAATAGCCTGTTTAGAGGAAATCGCATTCAACAACAATTGGTTAAGTAAAAGTCAAATTTTAGATGTTGCTGAGCGACACTCAAAAAATAGCTATGGGCAGTACTTAAAGGCTCTAGCTAATAGTAAGTGATAAATTAGTACAGTCTAGTCTTAGCCTGTGTATTTATAGTAAAAATATATTTTCATAAAAATTGAATTCGGAGATTAAAATGAATAAGCAAGAGCAAGTTTTAGAGATAATTGCAGAAATTTTAGAGTTAGAAACTGAAGAAGTAACGCTTCAAACAGAATTAGATGATGAGAACTGGGATTCACTTGCTGTAGTAACATTTATTTCAGAAATTGATTCTAACTTCGATCAAATAGTTTCTCCATCTGAAGTTACTGATGTAAAAAACGTTTCAGATTTAATTAATTTAGTTAAGTAAAATTTTTAAGGGTTTCGAATGCTCGCTATTAATAATGTATCTATTCAGGGGATCGCAAGCACAGTTCCGAATAAAAAGGTCTGTAACGCTGATTTATCTCAAGTATATGGTGAGAAAGAAACCCTGAAACTCATTTCAAGTATAGGTGTAAATTCTCGTTACGTTGTTGATGATATAACTACCGCTTCAGATCTATGCTTTCATGCAGCTAGAAGATTGATAGCTGAGTTAAATTGGGAATTAGAAGAAATCGGAGCTGTCATCTTTGTTTCTCAGACGCCAGATTATCAATTACCGGCGACAGCATGTATTTTGCAACATAAGCTTGGTATTCCTAACGAAGCAATGGCTTTCGATATTAACTTAGGTTGTTCAGGCTATGTTTATGGATTGAAAGTCGCCTCAAGTCTTGTTAATGCTGGTGTTAAAAAGGTTCTGTTATTAGTTGGTGACACTATTAGTAAAATAGTTAAACCAGGTGATAGAAGTACTGAGTTACTATTTGGTGATGCGGGTAGTGCTACTGCGATTCAATATAAACCAGGTGGAAGTTTGCACTTTGAGATGGGGACTGATGGGGCAGGGTGGGAGAGTATTGTTGCGCGTAATCAAATTCTTTCAAAGGCCAACAGGGGAAGTAATTTAGCTTCTCTGGAAATGAATGGCGGTGAAGTATTCACGTTTACTCTTAAAAGAGTGCCAGCGCTGGTTAACAATTTTCTAAATGAACTTCAATTAGATGCTAAACAAGTTGATGTTTGTATCTATCATCAAGCTAACCATTTTATGCTAAAGCATTTAGCAAAAAAATCCAAATTAGATTCGGAGCAGGTAGCTATTAGTATTGACGAATTTGGTAATACAAGTTGTGCTTCGATTCCTGTAACTCTTTGTTCAAGGCCTCAAAAAAATTATAAAAAGTCATTACTTGTAGGTTTTGGTGTTGGACTTTCCTGGGGAGCTGTAATGGCAGATTTGAGTGATACGCTATTGATACCGGTGGAGGTTATTTCAAATGGTAAATAATATGTTACAGGGCAAGACAATCTTAATAACTGGAGCTTCGTCAGGTATTGGTCGTTCGATAGCTAAATTTTATAGTCAGCAAGGTGCTAAACTTATTATAACTGCTAGAAACCTTGAACGATTAAATGAAACTTTAAATGCTTTAGAGCCTAATGAGCATATTGCCTTGAACGCTGATTTATCATCCGTCGATAGTATAAATCAGCTAATGGATAACATATATCAACAGGTAGGGCCTATAGACGGGTTAGTTCATTGTGCGGGCATAATGAAAACTATTCCATTACAAGCTTTAAAAGAAAATGATTTTGATGATAGTTTTGCTATAAATGTAAAAAGCGCGCAGTTCCTGACTAAGCTGCTTCGAAAGAAAGGTAGATTCAATAGAGATGGTACAAGTGTTGTATTCTTAAGTTCCGTTGCAGCTACTTGTGGCGAGCCTGCCAATACAACGTATGCAGCAAGTAAAGCAGCGCTAGAAGGGCTTTCTAAGTCACTAGCAATGGAACTGGCTAAGTTGAATTTTAGAATAAACTGCCTTGCGCCAGGACTTGTGAAAACTGAAATGATGTTAGATTTTTCCAAGCAATTAACAGAAGAGCAGCTATTTAAGATTGAATCAAAACATCCGCTAGGGCTTGGCGAACCAGAAAATGTTGCACATGCTGCAGCATTTTTAAGTAGTGATTTGTCAAAATGGATAACTGGAACCACGTTGTTTGTTGACGGAGGTTACAGTGCACACTAATCAAGAAACTATAAAAGCATATGTATCAGCCGTATCCTCTTATTTACCAAAAGCTACATTGACTAATGGACAATTAGCTGAAGAGTTTCCTGAGTGGAGCGTCGAAAAAATATATGAAAAAACGGGGATTAATAACCGATATATAGCTGAAGAATATGACACCTGTTCAGGAATGGCTGTAAGTGCAGCTAAAAACCTGTTTGCTAAATATAACATATCTGCTGAAGAGATCGATTATATTTTACTGTGTACTCAAAGTCCTGATCATCTGTTACCTACAACAGCATGTATAGTTCAAAATGAACTTGGAATACCAACATCAGTAGGAGCATTAGACTTTAATTTGGGGTGTTCAGGCTATGTTTATGGTTTAAGCCTAGCTAAAGCATTAATTGAATCTCTTCAAGCTAAAAAAGTACTTTTATTAACTTCAGAGCTCTATTCCCGTTATATAAATAAAAATGATAAAAGCGTTAGAACATTATTTGGAGATGCGGCAACAGCTACATTGGTCGAAGGAAAGTGTTCGAACAAAGACTTGATTCATAGTTTTAAGTTTGGTACCGATGGTTCCGGAGCAAACAATTTAATTGTCCCACATGGCGGTTCCAAAAAACCAATTACGAACGGATCGCATATTGAAGCTGAGGATAAAAGTGGAAATAAGCGTTCACCATGTAACTTGTTTATGGATGGTGCTGAAATATTAACCTTTACTCTTAAAACTGTGCCTAAAAGCATAGCCTCAGTTTTAAAGTCTGCTAACTTAGATTCTGCGCAGGTTGACAGGGTTATTTTCCATCAAGCTAACAAGTTTATGCTCGATAAGTTAAGAAAGAAAACTGGTTTTACAGAAGAGCAGTTTTTACTTTCTTATAAAGACTATGGAAATACAGTTTCTTCAACGATTCCATTGGGAATAGAGAAAGCGATTTCTGATAATCAATTAAAGCAAGATGATAAGCTTTTAGTTTGTGGATTTGGAGTTGGTTACTCTTGGGCTGGTTGTGTTATCGAGTGGACAGAATGTTAATTAGTGGATATGGGATCGAGCTTCACCCTATAAGCGAAGATAATATTGAGCTTTTAAGGCAATGGAGAAACAGTGAGTTTGTACAGCAATTCATGCAGCAAACTGTTCGTATAACTCCTGAAATGCAAAAAAAATGGTTCAACTCTTTAGATAAGGATAGAAACCATTATTTTTTAATTAAAGAAGGTGATACATTTATTGGCTGCTGTAATATAAAAAATATTACAGACGAACATGTTGGCGAGGGTGGCGTTTTTCTCTGTGAAGAAAAATACTTAAACGGAATATCTGCCTCGAAAGCAATTTTTTTAATGTATGAGTGGGCATTTAATTCAGGAATAATCATTGGCGCAAAATCTGAGATTTTATCTAATAATAGAAGAGCTATTAGGTTTAATAAAATGCTTGGGTTTACTGTGGAAAAACATGATCTTGTTTCTTATGGTTATTTAAATAAAGATAGATTTTTTGAACAGTTAACTAAGTTTTCAAGTGTACTTAATTCTAGAGAACAATAATGAATATTCCATTTAATGTACCGCCAGTCGTTGGCAATGAGATTGAACATGTTTCTAAAGCAATATCACAAGGGAAAATGTGTGGTGATGGACCTTATACAAAACTCTGTCAAAAATGGTTTCAAGACAACTTTAAAAGCCCTCTAGTACTGTTAACCCCATCTTGTACTGCATCTTTAGAGATGGCTGCAATATTACTAGATATCAAGGAAGGCGATGAGATTATCATGCCTTCATATACATTCGTATCTACAGCTAATGCATTTGTATTGCGAGGCGCTAAAATTGTTTTTGTTGATATTCGTCCTGATACAATGAATATCGATGAAAAGAAAATTGAAGCAGCCATTACAGATAAGACTAAAGCCATTGTTCCAGTTCATTACGCCGGTATTCCTTGTGAAATGGACGTTATTATGTCGATCGCTGAGCAGTACAACTTATGGGTAATCGAGGATGCTGCTCAGGGGGTAATGTCAACATATAAGGGGCGTGCATTAGGTACAATAGGGCATATAGGTTGTTATTCATTTCACGAAACCAAAAATTATACTTCTGGTGGTGAAGGGGGAGCAACACTTATCAACGCTACTGAATTAATGGAACGAGCTGAAATAGTTAGAGAGAAAGGCACCAACCGTGCTCAGTTTTTTAAAGGACAGATCGACAAGTATACTTGGAGAGACATCGGTTCTAGTTTTTTGATGTCTGATATTCAGGCTGCTTTTTTATTTGCACAGTTAGAAAAAGCGGATGAGATAAATAGTAAACGCCTTGCTATTTGGAACAAATATTATGATTCATTAGAGCCTCTTGTGGTTGATGGTGTTTTCGAGTTGCCCATGATTACAAATTCTGATATGAAACATAATGCTCATATGTTTTATGTGAAATTAAGAGATATTGAAGTAAGAACAAAATTTATTGAAAAAATGAAAGAGCTCGAAGTCATTACTCCCTTTCACTATCTTCCATTGCATTCTTGTCATGCCGGTTTACTCTACGGAAATTTTGTTGGGGACGACGTATACACAACAATAGAAAGCGAGCGTTTGGTCAGACTGCCTTTATATTATAACATGTCCGAAGATGCTATTAATAAAGTTATAGCTAGCGTTAAGCAGGTCTTGTTGGAAATATTAAATGAGGTCGAGAATTGAAAAAGATTTTGCACGTCGCTGTAAATGATAAGTTTATAACGCCTTACATTGATTTTGTTAATGATAATTTCGAACCCAATTTGCATTCTTTTTTTATTTATGGGAATTCGAAAATATATTCATGGTCAAAATGCAATAATGTAGAGAATCATAAAGATTCGAAATTTAAACCGTTGCTTTATGCAAGGCTGTTATTGTTGATGATAAAGAGTGATAAGATTATATTTCATGGTCTTTTTGACAATAAATTAATCTTTTTACTGTTTTTTAACCAATATCTTTTGAGTAAGTGCCACTGGGCCATCTGGGGGGGCGACCTTTACTCCAAAGTAAGTCGCTCGGCTAAGTTTTACTTATTGAAAGATTTTGTAAAAAAAAGAGTCATTAAAAAAATCAAATACCTGATTACTTATGTTAATGGCGATGTGCAATTTGCTCGAGAATGGTATGGGGCGACAGGTACACAACAAAGTTGCATCGGATACCTAAGCAATGTTTATAAAGAACAGAGTTTAAGTTCCGATGAGGCTGCTAGAAAGAGTGATGTTGTTACAATTCAGGTTGGCAACTCTGCAGATCTCAGTAACGCTCACTTAGAGGTTTTTAATATTTTAAAGAGTCTTGAGAAGCAGGATTTTACCATTAGGTGTCCGTTATCTTATGGTTCTGAAGAGTACGCTGATGAAGTAGAGACTGTTGGCTATTCAATTTTTAAAGACCGATTTTATCCTAGTCGTAAGTTTTTACCGTTAAATGAATATCAACTGCAGCAGCAGCAAATTGATATCGGAGTTTTTAACCATAACCGTCAACAAGGAATGGGAAATATAATTTCATTAATTGGTATGGGGAAAAAAGTGTATCTTCGTAAAGATACAACTCATTGGTTTTTTTTCTGTGAAATTGACGTTAAGGTTTTTGATATTACAGAACTTAATTTGGAGCCTATAGAAGAAACTGTGGCAAAAAATAACATAGAAAATATTAAAAGCTATTTTAGTGTTAATAACCTAATTAAACAGTGGGATGATATTTTCTCGAGTGCCTGTCGGTAGCGGTTAAATTAAAATTGCAAGAGTTGAATGTTGAACACTATTAAAGCTAAAACAGTAAGCGGTGTTAAATGGACTTCGTTGTCTATGATTATTACCGTCGTGATGTTATTTATACAAATGGCTGTACTTGGTCGCTACCTAACTCCAGAGGAGTTTGGTGTGATGGCTATTTTAATGCTAATTATTGGGTTCTCTGATATTTTTAGCCAATTCGGACTGAGTGAGGCAATAATCCAAGAGCAAAGTACTTCTCGGATCTCATTGTCGAGTTTATATTGGTTAAATTTACTTTTTGGAGTTGCTGTATATTTTGTTGTTAATTCGCTTTCTCTTGTGTACGCCGCTCTTCATTCAAGTGAAATCTTTACAGAATACGTACCTTATGTAACATTGTCCTTTTTGATTCTTCCTCTTTCATCACAATTTAAGACTTTATTTCAAAAGCAACTAAAATTTAAAGTTTTAGCTGTATCTGAAATTGTAAGTGTTTTAGTAGGTGTTTGTTTTGCAATCTTCTACGCGATAGAATTTAAGGATGTCTGGGCCTTAATATATGGGTATTTAATTAGGTGCACATTAAACTCGTTATTTGTTTTTATCGTTGGGTTAAGGAGTGGCTTGGCTCCTAGGGTTGAATTTTCATTAAGCTCCGTAAAACCCTATATGAATTTTGGTTTGAATTTATTCATATCTAATGTTATGAATTTTTTCAATTCAAGGGTTGACCAGTTATTGATTGGTTCAATTCTCGGTGTTACTGCTTTAGGGTATTATAGTATGGCTTTTAACTTGGTTATTCAGCCTATAATTAAACTTAACCCGGTGTTAACCAAAGTCGCATTCCCAATATTAGCCAAGCTTAAAGCAACTCCGGATGGTTTAAAAGATGGATATCTAAAGCTTATGAAAGGGGTGTTATTTTTAAATACTCCTCTATTAATTGGGCTGTCAATCTTTGCACCGACTGTTATCCCAATGTTTATTGGAGAAAAGTGGACCCCATCTGTCGAAATTGTTCAGATACTAGCTTTCTATGCACTGATTCGTTCCAGCGGTAATGCTGGCGGTAGTATGGTTCTTGCCGCAGGGAAAGCAAATTTATTGATGCGTTGGAATTTATGGATGTTTATTTTTCAACCTGTTGTTATTTATGCTGTAGCAAGCTTTGGAACAGTGGTGGATGTAGCCATTGCGCTTGTATTTATTCAGCTTGTATCAATTTTTATTTGGTATCATAAAATTGTTGTAAAGCTTATTGGTAACTGTTTTATTGAGTACGCTTCATGCTTTCTCTTTCCTTTATTGGCCTCTCTACCAATGTATTTGATTAACCTATTTATTACTTCGAGTTTTACTTCGTTAAATCATATAAGTTTATCTATTATCTCAATTTTCATATGTGGGATTTGTTATTTGTGTTTAATGTTGTATTTTGAAAAAACAACTAAATTATTTAAAGGCTAGTTGGTGATGCATTTGAGTTCAGGTTTAATTAGTGTTGTTATCCCCTTTTTTTCTAAGGTTAGTGGTCGATTGAAGCAATCCGTTATGAGTGCTCTTCAGCAACAGGGGGTAAATGTAGAGGTTATTGTTGTTGATGATTGTTCACCACTTAGTGCCGCTTCTGAACTAGAGGGCCTGCAGGACCCTAGATTGAGAGTTATTCGCCATTCTAAGAATAGTAATGGTGGGATTGCCAGAAATACCGGTGTTGATAATGCGAATGGTAAATTTATAGCATTTTTAGATTATGATGATGTTTGGTATCAAGATAAGCTCGTTAAACAGTTAGCGTTACACCTTAAAAGTCTCAATCAGTATGCACATCCGGTGATTTACTCAAAATGTAGAATCGTAGAGGGAGAACATAGCTTTATCCGTCCACGTCGTGCCATTTGTTCTAATGAGTCGGTTGGAGATTATTTATTTATTCATAAAGAGATCATCCAAACAAGTGGTATATTCTTGAGTAGGGAGACCGCTAGCCTAGTCAAATTCGATGATTTAAAGCGTCATCAGGATTATCAGTATTGTCTTGCACTAGAATCCGTTGGGGCGGAGTTTGTATTGCTGGAAGATATTGCTTATGATTTTGTTCAGGTTCCAAAGTTAAATGATTATACCTTTTCATTATATTGGCTTAAACAATATAGAGGCTTCTTAAGTGATAGAGCTATAAACTCCTTTAAGGTTCTAGTCATTCTTAGGTCTATGGTTGCTAATAGGCATTTTGCTAAAGCCTTTAAGTTTACATTGGAAAACCGAATTTACAGAGACTTTTTTAAAATTTGTTTGATAAACTTTATTAAGGCTGCATTTCCGAGTGGTTTAGTTCTCCTTATAAAGAATAGGAAGGATGGAAAGTGAGATTTCGAGTAACCAAAGCAGGTGTTATTTATTTGACAGTTTTGTTTTTTGTCATGCCAGTGTTATTCTATTTTGTTAATTTCGACAGATCTCTCAATCTCGATTATTTAAACTATAAAGTAAATTATGAATCAAATTGGAAGCAGTTCGAATTTGGCTTTAGTTTTATAGAGTCTGGATTTCAAAGCTTTAATATTGAATTTGACTATTTTTGGATTTTTATAATATTTCTAGAACTTTTTCTTATATCTTTGCTGTACAATAATTATGCCGTGTTGCTTTTGGCTTTCCCTAATTTGATTTATTTGTCACAGGGGATGCTAGGCACTCAAATTCGGTTTGGACTCGCAGTCCTTATTTCCTTGGTTATATTCAAGTATTCTTATAGGAAGTGGTGGTACTATCTGGCTTCATTAGCAAGTATCTTGTTTCATAATGCTATTTTGGTGTTGTTTGCACTTTCTTCTTATTTAAAGTTTTCGTTTTCACATCAGTTCAGAATTCTACACAAAAAGAACTTCAATGCTTTTATTTTAGTTGCTATAGGATTCTTTTTCATAAGTTTTGCTGTAAGCGCTATCCTTTCCCAAATGGGCTACTATTACTATGTAGGAACGAAATATCAGGAGGGGCGGTCGCTAGCTGCGATACTTTACCTTATAGGCTCGTTATTTTTTTTGTTGGTTTTGCTTTTTAATAAGAATTTAAGTGGCAGGTATGCGGAGTTTGTATATCTAGGGTTGTTAATTACTATTTTTAGTCTTATTTTTAATCAGTCCTCCATTATATCAGGGCGTTATAGTTTAGTTTATTTGTTAGTTGAACCCTTTATTTTATATTCCTTTTGTTATTCATTGTGTCGGAAAGGAAATTTATTTTATTTGCTTTTGTTTTTGTTTTTTTTATTGTTTAGCTTGTCTAAATTCGTTTCTTTAAATCTATATTTCTGAGTGGTAATAATGAAAATCACTGCTTTTGTTGGTGAAACTTTTGAAAGTTTTAACCAAAATTATCATGCAAAACCCACTTCCGCAGCTTTTCTGCAAGAATGTGTTGGTATCGATAATGTATATGTTGCATCTTCTGCAACTCCTTCAAGCGGACTCGAGCCTCAAGGTATTAGTACAGTTGTTGCTGATGACCACTTTTACCCTTTTCCCCACTATACATCTACTAAAGATTTCGTGCTAAAGACTTTATTTAAGAAAGGTTTTTACAAGAGCTATGTTTCGCTTTCAGAAGACGTTATTCGCAAACATGAAGGTGAGTTTTTCTGGATAAGGACGCCTTCAATAGGCAGTATTGTCTTTGGTTTAACCGTATTAAGGTTAGATCAGAAACTATTGCATCACATGTGTGCCGATGCATCAAATACCTGGAAAGATAATAAATATAAGGGCTTTAACAAAGTCTTGGCTTTTTGCTTTTCAAAGGTATTAAGGTTTAAGCTTAAAGAAATTTGCAGACATCAGAATACGATAAATCTCTGTACAGGAGATGTATTAGAGAGGTTTAGTAAAACTTATTCGCCGAATCAGACGTTTCAGTTTGTTGATGTGATGATTGAAGCTCCTATCAATGCACTTCAGCTTAAGCCTCGATTTGTAAAACAGGGGGATGTTATAAACCTCTTATTTGTAGGCCGAGTGGTTGACGATAAAGGTGTTTTTGATTTAATTGATGCCGTGTCAAGGCTAAACGGGCGTGTAAAAGCAACTATTGTTGGCGATGGTCCTGACTTGTCGAAAGCAAAGCGCGTTGTCAATGAAAGAAAACTTGACTCGCAGGTTGTATTTTTAGGACAACTGCCTCATAAACAACTCAATCAGTTGTATGAAGATACGGACTTAGTCGTTGTCCCTTCCAATAATAATTACGAGGGATTCCCTAGGGTTATTATGGAGGCTTGGTCAAACCTAAAGCCAGTTATTGTATCTAATGTTGGTGGTGTAAACGCTTTTGTGAAAGAAGGTGTTAACGGTTTTATTTTTGAACCGGGTAATGTTGATGCTTTAACGGGAATTATCGCCTCTGTAGTGACAGATGTTGGTGTACTGTCTGAGCTGGAGGACGGCGTTCGAGAGATGTCGATTATTTCTAATAAAGAGTATTGGGTTAAGCAAGTTTTAGACATTATTGAGACTAATTAGGTAAGAACTATGAAACATAAAATATCACTACTTTATTCATGGTTTGTTTGGGCAACAACTTTCTTTTTCCCCGATATTCCGTTGGTCATGAGGTTTAGGGGCTTTTTGTATGGATTTACAATGGCCAAAACTGGGCGAAATTTTCAAGTATCTTCAGGGGCGAAACTTTACTGCTTATATAATTTAAGTTGTGGGAACGATGTGTATATAGCTACAAATGTAGTTATTAATGCATGTGACGTTATAGAACTAGAGGATGAAGTTATGATCGGTATTGGCAGTGTCTTAATTTCTGGTAACCATAGTCTGCTAAATGATAGTTATCGTTTTGGTTCTCCTGTGAGAGCACCAATTAAAATTAAATGCGGAAGTTGGGTTGCAGGTAATGTTTTAGTCACTGCTGGAGCACAGCTTCCTTCTTCAAGCTTGTTAGCTGGCGGTTCTGTTCTTAATAGTGCGTTTGTCGACCCAGGCATCTATGGTGGTGTCCCCGCTAAACTTATTAAATTAAAAAATTAGAGTTGAACTATATGGAAGTATCATTTGTTGGAGACGTTAGCTTTACTGGTAATTTTGCAGAAAACTTAAATTTAAAAAAAGATATCATTTCTAGTGAGTTAGTCAGCTTTTTAGGCGAATCTTCTTATGCGGTAGTCAATTTAGAAGGACCTTGTACTACGTTACCATCGCAGCGGAAAGATGTGGAAGTATTAAGTCCTCCAGCTGCTTTAGATTATTTGAAGCAAATAAATGTTAGCCATGTAAGCCTTGCGAACAATCATATATTTGATTGTGGCAAGATAGGCCTAAAACATACGGTCAACCAAGCATCTGAATCTGGTTTGACAGTACTTGGTTTAACTGATGATATCGCATACGGATTTGAAATAATTGAAGGTTCTGATTTAAAAATTGGAATGATTTCAATTTGTCAAAGTTATAAAAACATGGGGGAAGACTGCAAGGCTTCTGTAAATATATATGACGAGGTGAAATTTAAAGCGTTTATTTCAGAGGTTAAATCTAAAGTAGACTGGATTGTAGTAAACTACCATGGTGGTGAAGAATATACCATTTACCCATGGCCTAGTAGAAGACGTTTTCTCCATAGTTTACTTAATATGGGAGCCAGCATAATCGTTTGTCATCACTCTCATACAGTGCAACCTTATGAGAAGGTGGGAAACGATAAGTTTATTTTTTACTCTTTGGGGAACTTTGTTTTTGATTTGGAAAATCATAAAAACAAATCATTTCTGAATGACTCGGTCATCTTAAAGATTAAATTTAAACAGAAGTCTTTAAGTGTAAGCTTTATTCCCGTCCTTATAAATCCTAAAACAGGAACAGTTATTAAGGCAGATAAAGACTTAGGTCATTTTTATTTATTAAACGATAGACAATATCAACGTTCTAAGTGGAATGCGGAGTGTGCTAGAGTTTTTAGTGAAAGAAATAGAGTAAGTGCTCATACATCTAGTGCTTCATCTAGTTTTAAACTGCTAAATAAAATTCGAACCGTATTGTTTAACGCAGAGTTTCGTGCTGTTATCGTTGGTTATATTTTGAATAAGTTTTCTTCAAGGTAGTATTATGAATTTATTTGTTTTTTTTGCGAAACTTCTCCCTTTAACAATTAGGCTAAAGGCATACTATTTGTTAAAGCATAGAAGTTTTCTTGATCTTAAACATCCAAAAAAGTATAGCGAAAAGCTGCAAGTTAGAAAGTTAAATATGCTTCCTGAGTACTCAAGTTTATCAGATAAGTATGCTGTTAGAGAATTTGTGGAACGGAAGCTAGGTAACGAAAATTTAATTCCTCTTCTCGGTGTCTATAACAGTGTAAGTGATATCGATTTTGATGTTTTACCTAACGCATTTGTCGCTAAAACCAATTTCGGAAGTGGTGAGGAACATATTCAAATTGTTAAGGACAAAGCAACAATCAATCGACATGAGTTTGTTGAAAAGTTTGAGAAGGCCCTCGGCTCAAGCTATAAAGGTTCGATTTTAGGTGAGACTCAGTATGATGCTATCCCCAAAAAAATCATCATTGAAGAGTTTATAGATAGTGACGGCGTAGATATTGAGGATTTCAAATTCCATATATTTAACGGCAAAGATGGTTTTTTGCAAATCGATTTTGATCGTTTCAGCGATCATAGAAGAAATCTGTATTCACTTTCTTTTGAACAACTTCCTTTTGACTTGTTATATAAAAGTGGCGGGTACAAACTGCCAGAACTGGAAAGTCTAAATAAGTTGAAACAAGCTGCATTAGTTTTAGCTGAAGGTTTTGATTATGTTAGAGTCGATTTGTATTTAGTTAAAGGTCAAGTCCTTTTCGGTGAGATGACTTTTACACCTGGCAATGGCTTTGAAAGTTTTTCCTCCATTGATGCCGATGTCTTATTTGGTGATATGTGGGTACAGCCAAAAATTATTTTGTAACCAACTTTTCTCAACAAATAAGCCCGCAGCTTGAATTTAATGATGACACAGATAAAGTGAGTATATCTGTAAGTCTTTGTTAGTATTTGTAAAGGCGAGTGGTAGCAGTATCATTTTTATTCCCTACGTATAGCTAAGACTACAAGAGTTGGTCGATGTGAGGACGCTAATTTGCATCAAGGATGATGAAAGTGTCCCTGCTTACCTATTGTAACTGCCCTTTCGGCTACAGTGAAAGTAATGAATGGTGCTTGGCATAGAACCTATGGTTTACCAGTTGTCGTGACAAATTGCTCTAATAATTATGGTCCTTTGCAGCATGCCGAGAAGTTAATTCCACAAACGATAAGTAATGCATTATCAGGCAAGGGGATCCCAATATACTGTAACGGTTTACAAGTGAGGGATTGGTTATTCGTGGATGACCATGTTCGAGCTCTCTATACCGTTTTGACTGAAGGCAAAATTGGTCAAACCTATAATATCGGTGGCAGTTGTGAAAAACGCAATATCGACGTGGTTAATACGATCTGCGAGTTATTAGAAGAGTTAGCCCCTGCCAATCTAAATTCATTTACAAGTAACTGTAATCAAATAGGGTTTAAAAGCTTAATTAGTTATGTAGCCGATAGACCAGGGCATGACGTTCGCTACGCTATCGACTCAAGTAAGATTCAGAATGAGTTGGGTTGGAGGCCGATGGAGACGTTTGAGTCAGGCTTAAGAAAAACGGTAGAGTGGTATATAAAGGCGGCGGAAATGGCTATGACGGTACAGGCTGAGAAGGTACTAGGTTCTAGGTAAAAAGCTAAGAAGGTCCTAGGTTAAAGCAAAGACGGAAAAGCGGAACGGCCTGCTGCCTTCAGAACGCTTCGCTGACGGTTAAGTGCCGATAAAAGCTGCAAGGTCAAAGACCACGCTGTTTTGTTTTTGATTACCTAGCAGACTGAAGGACGTCCTCGAAGTGAAGCGTCCTAGAACCTTACTTTTAAAGTAGGTCGGCATTTATGCCGTCAATTCTAGTGGCCTTTTGGGTATATGATGGACTAAAGTCCAACCTACAAAATCAAAAAATTAGTTGTTATTTTGCCACAAAAGTAAAGGAGCAACTCTAGCCTGTTGGAATCATTATTTCGCATTCCGGCATTAGCTGGCGGTATTTATCTGCTAACGTTTGTTTGGCTTCGGCGTCGCCGTGGACTATGCGGATGTGCTTGGGCTTATGTTTTATGTTTTTAACAAAATTAATTAGATCCTGTTGGTCTGCATGGGCTGAATAGCCGCTTATGGTACGAACTCCTGCCCTAATATCGATTCTCTCCCCTTCTAGATATACGTAGCCTCCCGTTGGTCCATATGTCTGTATATCCCGTCCAGTCGTTCCTTCTGCTTGGTAACCCACAAATAAAATATCTGCTGTTGATTCAGGTAAAAAGCGCTGTAGATAGTTAATGACTCGGCCGCCAGTACACATGCCACTAGCCGCAATCACAATTGCAGGCTTTTGCCTGCTTGAAAGATAGTTGACGACCGCTAGGTGATCTTGGTGGCTATCTATGGTGTAAAGCTGACTAAAATCGAGCGGGTGTCGTTGCTGCGCTAATACGGCTTTGGCCTCAGAATCCCACAAGCTTTTATATTCTATGTATTGCTCAGTAAAGTTGGCAGCCATGGGGGAATCTATAATAATCTCTATGCTCTTCCACATGGGGTCGTGCTGTTGATTAAAGATAATTTGCTCTAATTCATACAGTAATTCTTGGGTTCGGCCTATGCTAAAGGCTGGAATGAGTACGACGCCGTTGTCACTAACTGATTTTTCGATGACTTGGCGTAAGCTTTCGGCTCTATGTTCACGATTAAGGTGGTTTTTATTGCCATAGGTTGACTCAATCACTAAGGTGTCGGCACGAAATGGGCTTTTCGGGCTTGGCAGTAATGGGGTGTTGCTTGCGCCTAAGTCGCCAGAAAAAACGACAAGGTGGCTGTCATTATTGTTTATTGCGTCAGCGTCATGACAGTTGTGGCTATTATCGGAACCTGCGATTTTATTAGTTAGTGATGGGTTACTCAGCTCTATTTCAACATAGGCTGAGCCAAGAATATGTCCCGCGATGTTAAACCGCGCTTTGGCTTGTTTAAATCCACTCTCACTATTATTCACATCCAGAGTAAACCATTGCCCATAATCAATAGGCTTAATTAACTGCTGTAAGCGTTTTAAATATAAACTAATTAATTGCTGATTTCTGGTGACGCCGACCTTTAGTGCATCCTCTATGACTAATGGTAGTAATTCGGTAGTGGCCTTTGTCGCGTATATAGGTCCATCGAAACCTGCTGCCAATAGATATGGGATCCTGCCCACATGGTCAATGTGGCAGTGAGTGATAATTAGTGAGGTTATATGGGTTAAGTCAAATTCTATTTTGAGCTGCTCTGCAGCGGTTTTGCCTGCTGTTTCAGCTCCTTGAAACAGCCCGCAATCAATAAGAATACTTGATTGCTCATTAATATCTAACTGATGGCATGAGCCTGTAACACCATCAACAGCACCATGATGAATGATTTGCATGTTCGACTTCCTTATCGTTGTTATTAAGCGTAGATGCTAGAGCTTGGCTTCGCCAAGGCTAGAGCGTCGCTATGCTCCTGCTAGATTCTATACGATCTAAAAGTTAAAGCTAAGACGATTAAAGCCGGTCAAGCTGAGACGGATAAGCGGAACGGCCGGTGGCCTTACGGTATACGGAACGTTCGCAGGCTCACTCACGGAACGCTGCGCTGACGGTTAAAAGCAGAAAAGAGCTGCAAGGTTGAAGGCAACGCTGTTTTACTTTTGATTTCCTCGGAGCGAAGCGTCCTAGTTCCTAGAACCTTGTTTATTCAGTGAGCTCGCGAACGCCCTATAACCTAGGGCCTTGTATATTCAGACCGTCCTCGAAGTGTCCTAGGATCTAGTTCCTTCATAGCGGTAAAAATGTGAGCCTAAAACAAGACTTTTTGCTTGTTGAATGCTATTTTACGCGGATATTTTTTTTTAAGGTTTAAAGATGAAAATTGCTATAGCAGGGACAGGCTATGTCGGCTTGTCAAACGCGGTATTGTTGGCGCAAAAGAACACCGTTATGGCTGTTGATATTGTTGCTGAAAAAGTAGAGATGATTAACCAAGGTCGATCACCTATAGCAGATGCTGAGATAGAAGATTATCTGAGTAACCATAAGCTTGATTTAACAGCTACATTAAATAAACAGTTAGCATATCAAGATGCTGATTATGTGGTTATTGCAACACCAACCGATTACGACACAGAGACTAATTATTTCAACACTGCATCGGTTGAGGCAGTCATTCAAGATGTGTTAGCCATTAACCCGAACGCGGTTATGATTATTAAATCTACTGTGCCAGTTGGCTATACCGAATCTGTTAAACGAAAATTTGATACTCAGAATATTATTTTCTCACCTGAATTTTTAAGGGAAGGCCGCGCGCTTTACGACAACCTGCACCCTTCACGCATCATCATCGGTGAGCGCTCTGAGCGTGCAAAAGTGTTCGCTAATTTACTTAGCGATGCCGCAGTCAAGCAGAATATTGATATTCTTTATACTGACTCGACAGAAGCCGAAGCGGTTAAGCTTTTCTCTAATACCTACCTTGCAATGCGGGTGGCTTACTTTAACGAGCTAGACAGTTATGCGGAGTCCCATGGTCTTGATTCTCGCCAGATCATTGAAGGTGTAGGCTTAGACCCGCGTATAGGTAGCCATTATAACAATCCGTCTTTTGGCTACGGTGGTTACTGCTTGCCGAAAGACACTAAGCAGCTTCGTGCTAATTATGCTGATGTACCTAATAGCCTGATCAGTGCAATTGTTGATGCTAACTCAACCCGTAAAGACTTTATTGCCGACTCAATTATTAAGAAGCAGCCTAAAGTCGTGGGTATATACCGCCTAATTATGAAGTCTGGCTCTGATAACTTCCGTGCCTCATCTATTCAGGGCATTATGAAGCGCATAAAAGCTAAGGGTATTGAGGTTGTAGTATTTGAACCTGTACTTAATGAAGCTGAGTTCTTTAACTCGCGTGTAATACAAGATCTGAATGAATTTAAACAGCTCTCAGATGTCATAGTTTCAAACCGTATGGTAGATGAGCTTGCAGATGTAGCCGGAAAAGTTTATACCCGAGATCTGTTTGGTTCGGATTGATGAAAAGCTAAGAAGGGCGCTGCGCTTCTAGGATGTTAGGGCGTGGCTTCGCCACTTCTAGGACGTGACTTCGTCACTGCGAGAGCGTCGCGTTGCGACCTTTAGATGCTATAAAAGCAAAGACGGTACAAGCTGAGACGGAAAAGCTGAACGGCCTTCGGCCTAACGGTTGACGGAACGCTGCACTGACGGTGAAAGGCTTAGGTTCTAGGTTCTAGGAAAGGCTGGTCCTAGGTACAAGCTGAGACGGAAAAGCGGAACGGCCTGTGGCCTACGGTTGACGGAACGCTGCGCTGACGGTGAAGGGCTAAGAAGGGCTTAGATCCTAGGTTCTAGGTACTGGCTAAGATGGTTAAATCTCAGAAGAGCCGGAAGCAGCTAAGACGAATATGCAGAAGTTAGAAGAGAATAGAAAGGTTACTGGTGGCGCTTCTGGGCATTTGACTTTCCTAGCAGGCGGAGGCCGTCCTAGGAGTGAGCTCGTGAACGCCCTAGAACCTAGCATCCTTCTTTAACAAAAGAGAATTTTATGAAATATTTAGTAACTGGTGCAGCAGGCTTTATCGGCTCTAAAGTTAGTGAATACTTAAGTTCTATAGGTCATGAGGTAATTGGCATCGATAATATTAACGATTATTATGATGTTAACTTAAAATTAGACCGTCTTAAAAATTTGGAGCCACAGGCTCTTTTTTCATTTAAGAAGTTAGACTTAGCAGACAGAGAAGGCATTGCTGCACTGTTTGCCGAGCAAGGCTTCGATAGAGTGATCCACTTGGCTGCTCAAGCCGGTGTTCGCTACTCTATTGATAACCCAATGGCCTATGCCGATAGTAACCTAGTGGGGCACTTGACCATTCTAGAGGGGTGTCGTCACCATAAGATCCAGCATCTGGTCTACGCGTCATCGAGCTCTGTTTATGGTCTAAATTCAAAAATGCCATTCTCTACTGACGACAGTGTGGATCATCCAATTTCATTGTATGCAGCGACTAAGAAAGCCAATGAGTTGATGTCACACACTTATTCTCATCTTTATGGTGTGCCAACGACTGGACTACGCTTTTTTACCGTTTATGGTCCTTGGGGACGCCCTGATATGGCGCTGCTTAAGTTCACCAATAAAATCGTGAAAGGCGAGGCTATCGATGTTTATAACCATGGTAATTTGAGCCGCGACTTTACCTATATTGATGATATTGTCGAAGGCATCATTCGTATTCAAGACAGTGTGCCTGTTGCTAACGCTCAGTGGAAAGCTGAGGAGGCAACACCTGCAACTAGCTCTGCACCTTACCGTGTGTTCAACATCGGTAATGGTAGTCCAGTTAAGTTGATGGATTATATTTCTGCGCTTGAAAAATCATTTGGCATCGAAGCCATTAAAAATATGATGGATATGCAACCTGGTGACGTGCATTCAACCTGGGCTGATACTGAAGATCTATTCAAAACAGTTGGTTATAAGCCACAAACGAGCGTTGAAGAGGGCGTACAGAAGTTTGTTGAGTGGTATAAAGAGTATTACATGAAGGGCTAAGAAGGGCGCTGCGCTTCTAGGGCGTGACTTCGCCACTTCTAGGGCGCTGCGCTTCTAGGGCGTGACTTCGCCACTTCTAGGGCGCTGCGCTTCTAGGGCGTGACTTCGCCACTTCTA
>NZ_CANMIO010000009.1 GCF_947497935.1 uncultured Shewanella sp. | reverse complement strand
AAGTAGAAGCAATACTAGATGGGTCGTTAGCTCAGTCGGTAGAGCAGTTGGCTTTTAACCAATTGGTCGAAGGTTCGAATCCTTCACGACCCACCACTTTTCTGCCAGTGGCTAAACAAGTAGAAGCAATACTAGATGGGTCGTTAGCTCAGTCGGTAGAGCAGTTGGCTTTTAACCAATTGGTCGAAGGTTCGAATCCTTCACGACCCACCACTTTTCTACCAGTGGCTAAACAAGTAGAAGCAATACTAGATGGGTCGTTAGCTCAGTCGGTAGAGCAGTTGGCTTTTAACCAATTGGTCGAAGGTTCGAATCCTTCACGACCCACCACTTTTCTGCCAGTGGATAAACAAGTAGAGGCAATACTAGATGGGTCGTTAGCTCAGTCGGTAGAGCAGTTGGCTTTTAACCAATTGGTCGAAGGTTCGAATCCTTCACGACCCACCACTTCTTGTTCATTCCTTGTCGCACTCCCTTAAAAAATTGATAATTATCTGGCAAATCAGAATTGGCGATTAAGCTCAGTCGATGCTTTTTTATAAGCACGCAGTTGGCTTTACTCTTAACGACCACATTGGTCGAAGGTTCGAATCCTTCACGACCCACCACTTCTTGTTCATTCCTTGTCACACTCCCTTAAAAAATTGATAATTATCTGGCAAATCAGAATTGGCGATTAAGCTCAGTCGATGCTTTTTTATAAGAACGCAGTTGGCTTTACTCTTAACGACCACATTGGTCGAAGGTTCGAATCCCTCATTACTCAGTATTTCCTATTCACTCCCTGAGATAGCCTTTTCAAATATCTCAAGCCATTTTAAGTTTACAACCTTTATTATCTCGATTGCTATTGTCAGAGTCCTGCAGTTTTTGGGTTAAAGCCATTTATCATTTTGGAGCATTGCAAAATAGTTTAGTTAATTATGGATAGTAATTATTGAACCTTCTTAAGGTTGTGAATAGGGATATTCATCGCCGTGGATTAGTTTGAAATCTAATTAACTCATGGGTATTTGATTTAAGAGGAGAAGCTTATTTTGGAAAGAAACTGTCTAGTTATTAGGAGATTTTAAGAAAATGATTTTAAATATTTTTTAGTATGACATTAAGGTTTCAGAACCGTGTCAAAAGGAACTTTGGAATTGCTTGTTTTTGTAGTTTATTGTATTTAAAGGCTTTGTTGTGTGTGTGTCTGGTTTTATTTGTACGAGTAAGAGTTCGGTTTTCTGATAGTCACAATCGAAAAATCGAAACAAAATTAACACTTTGCATTTTTCTTTACTAATATTCTACTCGTTAAATGCATATATGATTTATTAGTATTCGATGTACTACGTTGGTCTGATAGACCTATTGCTAATGTTGTCGAATTGTTACTTCGGTCATATTTTGTATGGATAATAAAAATATCAGGGAGAAAGGGAATGAAACAAGCAAAGTTAACGCTAATTGGTGCAGCAACGATTGCGGCAATAAGCTTTGGTGTCCAAGCTGATACTGAATTTAAATTTGGTGGTTATGTAAAAGCTGATGTGATGTTCAGTGATTACAGTAATGGCGCACCAGGTTCAGGTAGTTTATCTAGGCAGTTTTACGTACCAGGCACCATCTATGGTGATCCAAGCAACGGTAAGCAGGTTGTTGACTTTCAGGCAAGAGAGTCGCGCTTTAACTTCAAAACTTCCACAGATTTAGATGGTCATAAGCTTACAGGTTTTATTGAACTGGATTTTATGACTCATACCGACGGTAATGAGCGCGTATCAAATAGTTACTCGCCACGAATTCGACAAGCATTCGTCAGTTTTGATAATTGGGCTGCAGGTCAAATGTGGACTACTTTCCAAAATCCTGGCGCATTACCTGAGAACTTAGATTTTGTCGGTGCGGCTGAAGGCACGCCATTTGTGCGTCAAACCATGGTGCGCTACACCAATGGTGGCTTCCAGTTCTCAGCAGAGAATCCAGAAACGACATTGAATGGCTATCGAGATATATCGGGCAGTCGTATTACAAGTGGTAGTGGTATGGTGCCTGATTTCGTTGCGCGCTATAACATGAAGACTGAAGGCGGCATGGCCTTCACGTTTGCAGGTATCGCACGTCAGCTAAATGTTGAAAAGGATAAAGATACGGCTAACCCAATCGATTCAACAGAGTTTGGTTATGGTGTGAGCTTTACTGGTGTCATTCCAGTGGGTCAAGATGATATTAAGATGTCTGCGACCTATGGTGAAGGTTTAGGGCGATATATGGCACTTAACTATGCGAATGCCGGTGTATTGAATGCAAGTGGTGATATTGAAACAATTGAGTCATACGGTGGCTATATCTCATATCGTCACTGGTGGAACGATAAATGGAGAACTAGCATAACAGGTTCTGGCTTCAAGGCTGAGAACAACATTGACCTGATTGGTAATAATGTGAATAAAGATTCTTACTCTGGCTACATTAACTTACTTTACTCGCCTGTTAAGCCGTTAACGGTAGGCTTAGAGTATATGTATGCAAAGAACACCAAAGAGAACGGTATGGATGGTGAGTTAAATCGAGTGATATTTTCAATGAAGTACGTGCTTTAGTTAATCTAACGCAAATAAAAAGGAGGCCTTGGCCTCCTTTTTTTATAATGAACTGAGCATTTTACTTATGCAGCAGGCATTAACTCGTTATCTCTTACATATTGTTCAAACTCAGTGCAGCCACCAATATGATCTTGATCAACAAAGATTTGTGGCACAGTTTCAACTGGCTTGCCTACTGTTTTTTCTAGATCAGCTTTACTGATCCCTTCAGCGTGAATGTCTACGTACTTAAATTTAAAGTCATCGCGCTTTTCTGTGAGTTGCTCGGCAACTTGTACTGCACGAACACAATAAGGACAACCTGGACGACCGAAAATTACAACAAACATGATAGCTTCCTCAGTTTTAGCTTGAACACTTTATATCATAGCGATTGCAATAGTTCTAATCGATATTTGAATTCATGTTAATCGATTTACTGATTTTTACTCAAGATGTGATTTTTCGGTTTGATATCGTCCTTTATAATCAAATATTGCTTCCATTAGCTCCCAGCCTTTCTTGCCTTTTTTTAGTAATAGTAAATCAGGCTTCCTAAAGAGAGATACGTCGTCACAAAGTTGCTGAGGTGTTTGGTATTTCTTATGTTTTATACCTGGAGTGCGACAGTGAGGAAAAATGAATAATGCAAACACAGCTCGGATCTGCGCCGGGGTTTGCATCTTGAAATAACGGCAGAAGTCATTACCATCAAGATCGATATAGCGCACGACTAAACGATCCGCTTCTGGTTCAAGCAACATACTTTGACACTTAAACAGGTGGTGGTGTTTTTGCTGCAGCACTTCTTTTAGACGCTTATCGGGATCGACTAAAACAGATTGGCAATGCTGGCAGACTTTAGCTGCAATATCATTCTCTTCCCCGCAGTTTGGGCAAGACTTAGATCGGAAACGGAAATCGCATTGCTGTTTACGTCCCTCTGTTTCTATGAGCGCCTGACATCTGCGACCAAAATGTTCGATAATATCGCCATCATTATCGGTTAAACCCCAAAAGATATTAGCAAAATCGCATACCGGACAATGTACCTGCACAGGTTTGCATTTGCTATTGGGTTTAGGTTGACCGACTTCAGGGTAAAACAAGTCATAGCCGTTAGCGGCATAATCAATGACAAGGCATTCAGCCTTGTTTTTATCTATTCTTAGCCCTCGGCCAACCATCTGCTGAAAAAGGCTCACAGAAGCGGTAGGGCGCAAAATAGCGATAAGATCTACATGGGGGGCATCAAAGCCTGTTGTTAAAACAGCAACATTAACGAGGTACTTGATCTGTTTTGCTTTGAATGCATCGATTAACGAGTCCCTATCTTCTCGTGATGTCTTGGCGGTGATCAATGCAACTGCTTCACCTTCAAGCTTGCTAACAATCTCCTCTGCGTGCTTGACCGTTGCCGCGAAAATAATAATACCCTCACGGTGTGCTCCTAGTGCGATTAATTGTTTAACGATCGCAGTTGTTGCTCGGCCACAATGATTAAGAATGGAGTTAACATCTTTTTCATTGTATTCGCCAGTTGCAGAGGCCGTGAGCTCACTAAAATCATATTGTGCGCTGAGGCCGTCAAACATCTTAGGTTGGCTTAAGAAGCCTTGCTTTATGAGTGGGCGCATAGGCAATTCGAATATGCACTTTTCAAACACCGGTTTTTCAGTATTGCCAATCTTGCCGTGATAGTGGTGGCGATATATCCAGCCTAAATCGAGTCGATAGGGAGTAGCGGTTAAACCAAGTAACCTAATGCGGTCATTCTTAGACTTTAAATGAGTGAGTAACTGCTGATATTGGCTGTCTTTATCAGGGCTAACACGATGACATTCATCGATAATCACTAAGCTGTATGGCTCATCAAATTGAGTTGGTTGCTTTACCGCGGATTGGATACTGGCGACCACAGTTTTACCATCGGTTGACTTTTGGTTTAACCCCGCCGAATAGATCTCTGCTTTCGTGGTCAATAAGCCAACTTTTTCGGCATTTTGAGCCACTAGCTCTTTAACGTGCGTGAGAATGAGTACACGCCCCTTGGCGATTCGAGCTAGTTCGGCAATAACAATACTTTTACCCGCTCCGGTTGGCAGTACTAGAACGGCTGAGTCAGGACTTGATTTGAAATGGCTGATGGCGGCGTCAACAGATTGCTGCTGATAATCTCTCAGTTGCACTAAACGAACCTAATTGAATACGTGTATATGTTTGAGATGATCCCATATTTGTTTCTATACGATAAGTAAATTATGGGTAAATCGGGTTTTTGCCTCATTCCAAGAGAAAATAGGACAAAAAAAAGCCCCTTATTGAGGGGCTAGGGGAGGTCAAACAATAGAAATTTTACTAGGTATCACTGGATTATTCAGTGCGGTTAAGACGCGTCTCAATCAAGGTATCAATTACCGCAGGATCTGCGAGAGTAGATGAGTCGCCTAAGTTAGTCACTTCATTAGCCGCAATCTTACGTAAGAAACGACGCATGATTTTACCTGAACGCGTCTTAGGTAGGCCGCCAGCCCATTGGATAAGATCTGGAGTAGCCAGTGCGCCAATCTCTTTACGTACCCACTGCCTGAGTTCTTGACGAAGCTCTTCGGTTTCTACCGACCCTTTAGTCAGGGTGACATAGGCGTAAATACCTTGGCCCTTAATGTCATGGGGGTAACCTACAACAGCGGCCTCGGCTACGAGCTCATGAGCAACCAGTGCACTTTCAACTTCAGCGGTTCCTAAGCGGTGACCCGATACATTAATCACGTCATCCACACGACCAGTGATCCAGTAGTAACCATCTTCATCACGCTTAGCACCATCACCGGTAAAGTACATGCCTCTAAAGGTCTTAAAGTAGGTGAGTACAAATCTATCGTGATCGCCAAATACAGTTCGCATCTGTCCAGGCCAAGAATCTAAGATAACTAAGTTACCTTCGTTAGCGCCTTCAACGATGTTACCCATATTATCGACAAGAGCCGGTTGTACACCAAAGAATGGGCGAGTCGCAGAACCAGGTTTAGTATCTGTGGCACCAGGAAGTGGGCTAATCAAGATGCCGCCAGTTTCAGTCTGCCACCAAGTATCGACAATAGGGCATTTCTCATGGCCAATAACATCGTTGTACCAGCGCCAAGCTTCTGGGTTAATCGGCTCACCTACAGAGCCCATGATACGTAGTGAACTGCCGTCAAACCCTTCGAATTGCTCTTTACCTTCAGCCATAAGTGCGCGGATAAGCGTTGGAGCGGTATAAAGAATATTAACCTTATGGCGATCAATCATCTCGCCTAGACGGGCAGGGCTCGGGTAATTAGGTACACCTTCATGGATAAGTACCGTTGCACCATTAGCCAGTGGTCCGTAGACCATATAAGAGTGGCCTGTGATCCAGCCTACATCAGCAGTACACCAGTAGACTTCATTCTCTTTATAGTCGAATACATATTCGTGGGTCATGGCGGCATAAACCATGTAACCCCCTGTGGTATGAAGCACGCCTTTAGGATTACCGGTCGAGCCCGATGTATAGAGCAGGAATAGCGGATCTTCAGCGCCCATCTCTTCAGGAACGCAATGCTCTGATGCGGTTTCCATTAAGGACTCCCACCAGATATCACGACCTTCCACCCAATTAATATCGCCGCCAGTGCGCTTCATCACAATCACTTTTTCGATGCAATCGACATCGGGGTGAGAAAGGGCTTCATCAATATTGGCTTTTAGAGGAATTATTCGACCAGCTCGAACACCTTCATCGGCTGTGATAACCACTTTTGAGTTGCCATCGATAACGCGAGAAGCGATAGAGTCAGGTGAGAACCCACCAAACACGACAGAATGAATTGCACCAATGCGGGCACAAGCAAGCATTGCGACTGCAGCTTCTGGCACCATAGGCATATAAACCGTTACGACATCGCCTCGACGTACGCCTTGGCTACGAAGTGCATTAGCAAATTTACAAACTTCGGCATGAAGCTGGCCGTAGGTCAGAGTGCGTTGATCTTTAGCATCATCACCTTCCCAGATAATCGCTAATTTATCGGCATTGTTTTCAAGGTGCCTGTCTAAACAGTTGGCGGATGCGTTGAGCGTGCCGTCATAGAACCACTTGATGAAAAGGTTGTGGTCATCGAATGAGGTTTTCTTTACCTTAGTAAAAGGTTTGATCCAGTCGATACGGTTACCGTGTTCTCTCCAGAAACCTTCAGGATTTACAATCGACTCCTGATACATTTTTTTATATTGTTCATCGTTTACAAGTGCGTTTGCAGCGATTTCACTTGGTACTTTATAGAGAGACTGCGTGCTCATTGGGCTTCCCTTATCTAATAATGCGTAAGCTGAGTATGGATTGGGAGAGGACTATTTCTCTATTAGACCTTGGTCTAGTAAATAAATATCCTTATTTTTTAGAAGGTTGTAATTTTAATTCGGCTGGATTTCATTCGTTTTTTACCGCAAAATAGAATTAAAAAAAGAGAAGCCTATGAACTTGACCGTCTTAGTTGGCACCATTGCCATTGTTTATGTGTTACTGCTGTTTCTTATTGCTTGGGGCGCGGAGCGCTGGTTTGGCGGCATCACTAAACGAATTCAAACTTGGGTTTATGGTTTAAGTCTCGCAGTTTACTGTTCATCATGGAGTTTTCTCGGAACCGTTGGGCAATCCGCTCAGGATCTATGGTCATTTTTGCCAATCTTTATTGGCCCAATCCTTATTTTTACTTTTGGTTTTAGCTTATTACGTAAGATGGTGATCGTCTCTAAGGCGCAGAACATCACCTCTGTTGCAGATTTTATTGCTGCACGCTATGGCAAGTCACAGCTTCTCGCCGCCATCGTCACCTTCATTGCCCTATTTGGAATAATGCCTTATATCGCATTACAGCTTAAAGCTATGGTGTTTAGTCTTAATCTTTTTCAGCCCGATGGAGCGCTATTCGATGGGGCTAAAGTATCACTGATAATCACTGCACTCTTGGCAATTTTTGCCATCCTCTTTGGCACTCGAAAGCTTGACGCGACCGAACATAACCCCGGCATGATGTTGGCGATCGCTTTTGAATCTCTGGTGAAACTTGGGGCGTTTTTGTTGGTGGGTATTGTGATTAGTTTCGGTGTGTTTGATGGTTTTGGCGATATCTGGCAGCAAGCCACTGCTCGAGACTTGATAAATGAGCCTAATATTCGATTAGAGTCGCTTATGCCTGAGTTATTGGTGGGGATGGCGGCTTTTCTGTGTATGCCTCGCCAATTTCACGTAATGATGGTGGAGTGTGAGAGTGAGCGCACTATGCTCAAAGCACGCTGGTTGTTTCCACTCTATCTGTTGTTATTTGGTTTGTTTGTTGCGCCGTTAGCATTAGCTGGGCAACTTTTACTAGGGGACGCCGTCGCCGCCGATACTTATGTGATAAACCTGCCTTTAGCCCTTAATCAACCCTGGCTTGCGGTCGTAGCACTTTTAGGTACGCTTTCTGCCGCAACAGGCATGGTGATTGTTGCAGTAGTAACTATAAGTGTGATGGTGAGTAATGAGTGGCTAGTGCCGTTGATGCTGCGTACAGGTCAGATAAAAGAGAAAAATTTTAGCCAGTTTTCTCAACTGCTACTCAATGCTAGGCGCTTGGCGATCGTTCTGATCCTTGGTCTAGGTTACTTTAGCTACCTGTCATTTATGGACAATGATTCGCTTTCATCACTGGGGATGCTTTCTTTTGGTGCTTTTGCTCAGCTGGCTCCAGCGCTTATCGGTGGCATGTATTGGAAGCACGGTAATCGCAGTGGTGTATTTTTAGGGCTTGCAGTTGGTTTTAGTTGTTGGTGCTATATCTTATTACAAGGTGTGGTGGACTCACCGACGATAGTGTCTTCTGAGTTTGTATTGCTTGAATCGATTACACCTAATGTGCGCGATATTCTCATCGCCTTATTAGCTAACTGTGCCTGCTATATGTTGGGCTCTATCTGGTTTAGAGCTGGAGTGGCAGAGCGAATGCAGGCGAGTGCGTTTGTGACTCCCGGGCAACTTAAGAAGGATATTAATCGTAAGAGTACCCCAGTTTCACAGCAAGATTTACTTATTTTAGCCAGTCGCTTTGTTAGTCCTACACGTGCCTATGAGAGTTTTTCGACTTTTTCAGAAGATGCGGTCAAAAGTGACAGTTGGCATAAGGCTGCGCCACCAGAGTTAATCGCACATACTGAGCATATGTTAGCTGGGGTACTAGGGGCTTCTAGCGCCTCTTTAGTACTTGATTCTGTGCTTCAAGGGCGTGATTTAGCCCTAGATGAAGTGTTTAGCTTAGTCGATGAAGCATCATCAAAGATTATCTTAAGCCAAGATATGCTCAGAGGGGCGATTGAGCATGCCTATGAAGGGATGAGTGTTGTCGATAAAGATTTAAATTTAGTGGCTTGGAACTATAAGTACGCTGAGCTATATAATTACCCGGAGCATTTTCTCCAAGCTGGGATGCCTATTAGTGACGTCGTGCGCTTTAATGCTGCTCGAGGTTTCTGTGGTGTGGGAGACATAGAGGCGCAAGTTGAAAAGCGAGTACAACATATGCGCAATGGCACGCCACACGTTTCCGAGCGGCAACGAAAAGATGGCAAAGTGATTAAAATTCAAGGAAACCCAATGCCCAGTGGTGGCTTTGTGATGACCTTTACCGATATTACCCAGTATCGCCTTCAAGCGAAGGCGCTGCAGCAAGCTAACGAAACACTCGAGGCCAGAGTTAAAGAGCGAACTTATGAGTTATCTATGCTCAATAGCAAATTGCTTGAGGCTAAGGCCCAAGAAGAAATGGCCAATGCTTCAAAAAGCCGCTTCTTGGCTGCAGTGGGTCATGATTTAATGCAGCCGTTAAATGCGGCACGGTTGTTTACCGCTTCTTTATCGCAATATCCAAATCTCGACCAAGAGGGAAAAACCACCCTCAATCATGTAAACAGCTCACTGAAAATCGCGGGAGAGTTACTTACTGATTTATTGGATATCTCCAAGCTCGATTCCGATATGGTAGAAGTTAATCGACGTGATTTTGCTATTGCTGATTTAATCGATGGCTTAGCGGTCGAGTTTGATGCCATGTCTAAGGACTGTTTAATCAAGTTTAGCTGCGTAGCAAGCTCGGTAACCATCAATTCAGATCCCAGCCTTCTACGACGTGTATTGCAAAACTTCCTGACCAATGCCTATCGGTACGCTAAGGGCAATCGAGTCCTGTTAGGTTGTCGACGCCGTGGTGATGAACTTGAGATCCAGGTTATAGACACAGGTTGCGGTATTGATGAAAGTGAAACGTCAGAGATTTTTAAAGAATTTAAACGGCTGGATAACCCTGAAAGCAAGAGTGTGAGTGGCTTAGGGTTAGGCTTAGCGATTGCTGATAGGATCAGTAGAGTGCTATGTCATGAAATCAATGTCAGCTCTGAGCTAGGTAAAGGCTCGATGTTTTCAATACGTGTACCAATAGGTAAAAAGCATACCGCGCCTAAACTTAAAAAAGAGCCTTCATTATTACAGCCCCTAGCGGGAGTGAAGGTGCTGTGTATCGATAATGAGGAGGCTATCCTAGCTGGGCTCGAGAGTTTATTAAGCCGTTGGCAGTGTGAAGTGATATGCGCAAGTGATTTGGCTGATGCCCGCATCAAGCTCGGGTTAAAAGGACTTGCCCCCGATATTATCCTTGCTGATTATCATTTGGATAATGATCAAAATGGTGTCGATGCCATGGACGGAATTAGAAGTCTGTATGGTGAGCACCTGCCAGGTATTTTGATCACCGCTAACACCCAAAAGGAGTTGATAGACGACATGCAGCGCCGTGGGTACCACTATATGGCGAAAATGGTCAAGCCAGCCGCATTAAGGGCATTAATCTCAAGCTTAGTGAGAAAAAAATAATTTACGCAAAGTAATATAAATCATAAAGGCACGTATACCAATGTGCCTTTATGAGATGGGTACACTTATTCAACCTTTACGGGGGTGAGACCTTGATCCCGAGACTCTACCGCCGTCTCTACGTCGAAGCCACTAGTCTTCCAACTTTTTGCTTCTTCTGGATTAAAGGATTGGCTTTTCCAGCTCTGGGCATTCTCCAAATCAAAGCCTGCCTTTGCCCACCCGCTAGATTGCTCAGCATTAAAACCGGCTCCTTTCCATGCCTGAGCTTGCTCAGCATTAAAGCCAATATCTTTCCAAGCAGCAATGTCTCTTTCAGACATACCTTTCCACGTTGCAGGGGAAGAGGCGCAAGCACTTAGTGCTAGCGCGATGAGTGCGATACCAAGTTTTTTCATATCACTTTCCTTTGTCATTCAATCGTTATTGCTTTAGCTGTCGAAGCCATTGGACGCTCCGAGGCTTACTTTCTAAAACACCTAGTTGCGTGTTTGATAGCGAAGACATTCACTATTGAAGATAGTCGTTGAAATCTGTCTAGACAAGTGACTGTGCGCAACAGAGCTGTGGAAAAATCCGTAATCATTGGGTGGCTATGGATTGATAAAGATTATGAATTTTTTATTTTAAATATTGCTTTTTTTCAAGCCTTGACCTGCTTACTTAGATGGATATACTGAACAAAATGCATAATATGTAAAAAATATAAAACAAGAAGTAACCGATTACTCAAAAGGAATGAAGATGTCAGAGCCACGCTGCAATTCGTATTATAACGCCACGATCAATCATGAAACCCATTATCCAGAGTTAGAGGGGGAGCTTCGAGTCGATGTCGTGATCGTTGGTGGCGGTTTTACTGGGGTGGCTACGGCGTTAGAGCTTTCAGAGAAAGGCTATAAAGTTGCCTTGCTCGAGGCGAATAAAATCGGTTGGGGCGCGACTGGTCGCAATGGCGGCCAGGTAACGGGTAGCCTTTCTGGCGATGAGGCGATGACAAAACAGCTTAGAAGCCGGATCGGAAGTGATGCCGAGCAGTATGTTTGGAACATGCGCTGGCGTGGACATGAGATCATTAAAGAAAGAGTAAAAAAGTATGATATTGCCTGTGACTTAAAGTTTGGTCATCTTCATACCGCCTACAAGACAAGCCATTTAAAAGAGCTTGAAAAAACCTATGCCGAAGCCTGCCAGAGAGGTATGGAAAGTGAGCTAGCTATCCTCAATAAATCGCAATTAGCTGATTATATTGATACGCCTCTATACCACGGTGCACTACTTAATAAACGCAATATGCATTTACACTCGGTTAATCTCTGTATTGGGGAGGTAAGGGCTGCAGAAAGTCTTGGGGCATTAATTTTTGAGCATTCTGCTGTTGTAGACATCGATGATGGTGCATTAGCTACGGTGACTACGGCCAAAGGTAAAGTAGTGGCTAATCGCGTCGTTTTAGCGGGTAATGCCTACCACAAGTTAGCCCGTAAAAAATTACGAGGAATGCTGTTTCCCGCATCTTTAGGCAATTGTGCGACAGCCCAATTATCGCCAGAACTCGCCATGAGTTTAATTCCCAAAGATGTTGCCGTATACGACACTCGTTTCGTTCTGGATTATTATCGCTTAACTGCCGATAATCGTTTGATGTTTGGCGGTGGTACCAATTATTCGGGGCGGGATTCGAAAGACGTCGCTGGAGAGTTAAGACCTGCTATTGAGCGAACCTTTCCTCAGCTTAAAGGTGTCGATATTGAGTTTGGCTGGACGGGGATGGCGGGGATTGTGCTGAATCGTATCCCCCAGCTAGGGAAGGTGTCGCCAAATGTGTATTATTGCCAAGGTTATTCAGGTCATGGCGTAGCGACATCCCATATTATGGGCGAAATTATGGCGAATGCCGTAGCGGGAGAGTTGCAAGAGTTTGACTTGTTTGCACAGATGTCCCATTACCGGATCCCACTGAATGAATGGTTTGGCAATCAAGCATTAGCGCTGGGGATGATGTATTACAAGGTGATGGAAAACTTCCGTTAACAAAAGCGAGTAGGTGAGCCTTAAACCTTAGAAAGAAAACAGCGTTTACAAAAAAATCCGCTTCGAAAACTCGTTAGCGGATTTTTTATGACTGGCGCTTTTATTAGGGAGGAGAGGGAGTTAGATATCGACCTTTTCCATCTCTAACTGTTGCAGGGCAATCACAGCTTGAGTACGGTTTCTTACTCCTAGCTTTCTAAATATAGCTGTCGCGTGAGCTTTAATGGTTGCTTCAGATACTTCAAGATCATAAGCGATCTGTTTATTGAGTAGGCCTTCGGCAAACATCTGCAAGACTTTATATTGCTGTGGGGTGAGATCGGCAAGTTTGCTGGCCATCTGGTTGGTATCATCTTCATTGATCTCTTGAAGTTCAACACCTTGGGGTAACCAAACGTCGCCAAATAACACAGCTTCCAGAGCTTCGGCCAAGGTCTCCATAGAAGAAGACTTTGGAATAAAGCCAGAGCTACCATAGTGGATGGCACGACTGATAGTGAGGCTATCTTCATGGGCTGAGATAACCACTACAGGTAAGTCTTGAAAATGCGTTCTTAGGTGGATCAGCGTCGAATAGCCATGGGAGCCTGGCATCTGCAGATCTAATAACACCACATCATATTCAATGTCGTTATTTTCGAGTAGGACTTGTAGCGCATCGGCGCTATCTGCTTCAAACCATTGTGTATTTATAAACTCAGACGATAAAGCTTGTCTAAGCGCATTTCTAAATAGCGGATGGTCGTCGGCGATAATAATATTTAAATTTTCAGGCTTCATGGCTTTATAAGGTTGTTTTGGTTGCGCGTGAAGATTATTCAATGTAACAGATAAATGACAAGGGATTCTATGGCTTTGGCTTGGAAAAGTGACTATTTGTTAAAATAATTAACGAACTTAGACTTTAGTCTAAAGCCTAGGAGGCAAAGCTTAGTTGCGATTATTACAGTGATTATTGAGGCGATGGTTAGAACAAAATGAATACGCTTGATCTAGCATAGGGCTAATAGAGAATAGCCCTATGCAGCTGTACTTAACGAGCTTTGAATAGGGTTAACTATGGGGCGGCCAAACTGCAGTGGGTTTTCTTTGTTCGTCTACCGCCACAAAGGTAAATACGCCACGAATAGCATGCTCCCTTAAGTCTTGATACATATCTTCTACGAATATATTCACTTCGACTTTAACTGATGTGTTCCCCACATGGATCACTCGGGCGATGATTTCGGCTAGGCTTCCTGCTGGAATAGGCTTATTAAAGTCGATTCTATCAGAGCTCACCGTGACTAAAGTCTTGCGGCAGAAGCGGGTTGCAGCGATAAAAGCTGTTTCATCCATCCAGGCTAATGCTTCACCGCCAAATAGGGTGTTGTGATGATTAGTAATAGAGGGGAACACGGCTTTAATGACTCGGGCTTCAGACTGATCGATTCGAAGCGCGACATCTTCGGGAAACTGCGCAGGAGTTTGAGTTAACGGCATACGGCAACCTATGGTTATGCGTTTTGAAAGGCGAGATTATAGCCGTTTTTGTAATTTTATAACAGTTTGTCGTTTCTCTGGAGGTGATTGAGTTGCTGTTTTAGCGAATGAATTAAGTTTCGCTTCCTAATCGATAGTGAATTCTTCTAATGTACATAAAAGCGCTAACAAGTCTAATGTATCTATTAAAGAGACCTTTCTAGGGGATTTCTTAAGTAAAAGCAACGATTTAGTTGATAAGGGTTTCTCCCCTAAATACCAAGCTTAAGAAGGGGGCATACAAAGAAGCATGAAGGCAAGGGATATATGTTGGAGTGTTTAGAAGCGGCAATCAGTTACATGTTCACTGTTGTTGGTCTTCATCGAATAATGGCAAATTATATTGTTGGCAATGAGCGCTGTAGCGCATTACTTAAACGGTTGGAGTTTGAGAAAGAGGGGCTGGCTAAGTCATATCTTAAAATAGATGGGCGCTGGCAAGATCATATTTTAAACTCAAAGATTAATCCGTGGCATTAAGCTATGCGGCAATCATTACACTAATAAAGCAAAACGCACCAACTCATCGAGAAAGGTGCGTTTTTAATTAGCTTTAGCTCACTCTAGAGTGCGATTTACTTCTGTTGAAGTAATTCCATTCGTGCGCGCGAAGCTTTAGCTAGATCGCTGAGTAAAGCGATTGAGTCTTGCCAATCGATACATGCGTCGGTGATGCTCTTACCGTAAGTGAGCTCTTCACCCGCAATGACTTTTTGATTGCCTTCTTCGATAAAACTCTCGGCCATAATACCAGCGATAGCCGTTTCGCCATTCGCCATTTGTTGCATGATTGAGTCGGCTACATTTAGTTGCTCTTTATGCATCTTACGGCTATTGCCATGGCTAAAATCGATAACCATACGCTGTGTCACACCTACGCTATCAAGTTGCGCTGCGGCTTTTTGAATATCGTCACTATGGTAGTTAGGCTGTTTACCACCACGTAAAATGATGTGGCCAAATGGGTTACCATGAGTGCGATAAACTGCCATAGCGCCATCTTTATCTGGAGAGTAGAAGATGTGCGGCGCTTGCGCGGCACGTACGGCATCGACTGCGATATCGATATTGCCGTCGGTACCATTTTTAAAACCAACTGGGCATGAAAGCGCTGATGCCATCTCACGGTGGATCTGACTTTCAGTGGTACGTGCGCCAATTGCGCCCCAGGTGATCAGGTCGGCGATATACTGACCGTTAACCATATCTAAAAACTCAGTCGCGATAGGTAACTTAAGTTCAGTGATCTGCTGTAGTAGGTGACGTGCTTTACGTAGACCTTTATTAGGACTAAAGCTACCGTCTAAGTCAGGATCGGAGATAAGTCCTTTCCATCCTACTGTTGTACGAGGCTTTTCAAAGTAGACACGCATAACGATGCATAGATCATCTTTATATTGCTGATGAAGTTTAGCTAAACGCTGTGCATAGTCTAAGGCAGCTTCTGTGTCGTGGATTGAGCAAGGACCGATAATCACAAGTAAGCGTTGATCTTCACCATTAATAATGGCTTCAACTTCATGACGTTGCTGAACTAGATAGTCAGCGGCATCTTGCGTTAAAGGATATTCAGAAGCGAGTTGTGCAGGTGAAATTACCTTACATAAAAGGGAAGTGCGGAGTTCGTCTGTTTTAATGGTCATTCAAAATACCGAGCGTTCGTATGGGCTATCGCCTGATTACCTCGGATTATAACTAATAGTTTGGCTGTGCACAGTGGCAATTGCCTTAAAATTGAGGCTAATTTTCATTATCTTGAAAATTACTCGATATGAATTAAAGGCTTTTTGATAAAAGCCTTTAATTCTGAATCGATCAAATGGGGATCGGGATTTAGAACATATGACGCTTTAATCCGGTTTCTTCTAGAATTTTCGTGGCGATCTCTTCTACCGAGTGATTGGTGGTGTTCACATACGGGATCCGCTCTTTCTTATACATCATTTCTACTTCTTTCACTTCCACGCGGCATTGACGAAGTGATGAATAACGACTGTTAGACATTCGACTGTGGCGAATTTCATGTAGTCTTTCAGGATCGATCGTTAAGCCAAACAGTTTATGCTTATTACGTTTAAGTGCTTCAGGCAACTTAAGGTTATCCATATCATCTTCGGTAAAAGGATAGTTGGCTGCCTTTATACCAAACTGCATAGAAAGGTAGAGACTCGACGGGGTCTTACCGCAACGAGATACACCCAATAAAATAAGGTCAGCTTTATCCATATGCTTCATGGTTTGACCGTCATCATTTTCCATCGCGTAGTTAATGGCATCGATACGCGCTTCATAACTTTCGTTGGTTTTTCCGTGAGTACGATGTAGTGCTGGTGCAGCAGCAACGCCTAGTTGTTTCTCTAATGGCGCGACAAAAGTGTTCAAAAAGTCATAATCTAAGCCTTCACTGCTATAGATGATGTCTCTGATCTCAGGTTTTACGATGGAGTGGAAAACCAGAGGTCTTTCACCTGTTGTAATAAAACAATCATTTATTTGAGCCTTAACGGCTTCTGCTTTTGTTTGTGTTTCGACAAATGGAATTGTAAGTGCATCAAATTCAAGTGGAAACTGGGAAAGCACTGCATGGCCGAATACCTCTGCTGTGATCGCTGTCCCATCTGAGATATAAAAAACTTTACGTAACATTTTGACCTCTTGTAGTAATAAAATTACAAATAAAATTATACATTTACGCTTGTTGCCATGGAGTGTAAGATGCCTCTGCTCTCGTGTGAAGAGCCACACTAAAATATACTTGCGGAGATAAAAACTGTGCAGCAATACGTACTCTGGTATCAAGAATTAGGCATGGGCGATGTTAACAAGGTAGGCGGCAAAAACGCTTCTCTTGGTGAGATGATTAGCAACCTATCAAACGCAGGCGTTCAAGTGCCTGGTGGATTTGCGACAACATCTTTTGCGTTCAATGAATTTCTTGAACAAAGTGGACTTAACCAGAAGATATACGAAATTCTAGAAACCCTAGATGTAGATGACGTGAACGCACTCGCTACAGCCGGTGCACAGATTAGACAGTGGGTTATCGATACCCCATTCCACCCAGAATTTGAGCAAGCGGTTCGTGAAGCCTACGACAAGCTGAGCTCTGAAACAACTGATGCATCTTTCGCAGTTCGCTCTTCAGCAACAGCAGAAGATATGCCTGACGCATCATTTGCTGGCCAACAAGAAACTTTCCTTAACGTTAAGGGTTATGCTGCCGTTTTAGAAGCAACTAAGCATGTATTTGCTTCTTTGTTTAATGACCGCGCAATCTCATACCGTGTTCACCAAGGTTATGACCATAAAGGCGTTGCACTGTCTGCTGGTATTCAGCGCATGGTGCGTTCAGACAAAGCCGCTTCTGGTGTTATGTTCACCATGGACACTGAGTCTGGCAACAATGACGTAGTATTTATTACTTCTTCATTCGGTCTAGGTGAAATGGTTGTTCAAGGCGCGGTTAACCCTGACGAGTTTTATGTACATAAGCCAAGTCTAGTGGCTGGCCATAAAGCGGTTGTTCGCCGTAACATCGGTAGCAAGCTTATCCAAATGGTGTATTCAGATGATGAATCACACGGTAAGCAAGTTAAGATTGAAGATATCGCAGCAGATAAGCGCCGCGAGTTCTCAATCAACGATGCTGAAGTACAAGAACTTGCTAAGCAAGCCATGACAATTGAGAAGCATTACGGTCGTCCAATGGACATCGAATGGGCTAAAGACGGTAACGACGGTAAGTTGTATATCGTACAGGCTCGTCCTGAAACTGTTCGTTCTCGTGAAGATGTGCAGCTTATTGAGCGTTACCACCTTAAGACTCAAGGTGATGTTGTTTGTGAAGGTCGCGCAATTGGTCACAAGATTGGTAAAGGTGTCGCTAAGGTACTTAAGTCAATCGAAGACATGGATCAAATCCAACCAGGTGACGTATTAGTTACAGACATGACTGACCCAGATTGGGAACCAATCATGAAGCGTGCAAGCGCGATTGTAACTAACCGTGGTGGCCGTACTTGTCACGCTGCGATTATCGCACGTGAGCTTGGCGTACCAGCGGTTGTTGGTTGCGGTGACGTAACTGAGCGTATCCAAAGTGGTCAAGAAATTACCGTTTCTTGTGCTGAAGGTGACACAGGCTTTATCTACAATGGTCTACAAGACTTTGAAGTAGTTTCATCACGTGTTGATGCAATGCCAGAACTGCCAATGAAGATCACGATGAACGTGGGTAACCCTGACCGTGCATTTGACTTCGCCCGTCTTCCTAACGAAGGTGTGGGTCTTGCGCGTCTTGAGTTCATCATTAACCGTATGATTGGCATTCACCCGAAAGCATTGCTTGAGTTCAACGACCAAACTGCTGAACTACAACAAGAGATCCACGAGATGATCGCGGGTTACGAGTCACCAGTAGAATACTACGTGGCACGTCTTGTTGAAGGTATCGCGACTATTGGTTCAGCTTTCCACCCGAAGAAAGTGATTGTTCGTATGTCTGACTTTAAGTCAAACGAATACGCTAACTTGGTTGGTGGTGAGCGTTACGAGCCAGAAGAAGAAAACCCAATGCTTGGCTTCCGTGGTGCAAGCCGTTACATCTCTGAATCGTTCCGTGATTGTTTTGCGCTAGAGTGTGAAGCAATTAAGCGTGTGCGTAACGACATGGGTCTGAAGAACGTAGAAATCATGATCCCATTCGTACGTACCCTTGACGAAGCGGCGCAAGTGATTCAATTGCTTAAAGAGCAAGGTCTAGAACGCGGTAAAGACGGCCTACGCGTCATTATGATGTGTGAGCTGCCTTCAAACGCATTGCTAGCTGAGCAGTTCCTAGAGTATTTCGATGGTTTCTCTATCGGTTCAAACGACTTAACTCAGCTGACTCTTGGTCTTGACCGAGATTCAGGCATCATTAGCCATCTATTCGATGAGCGCAATGAGGCGGTTAAAGCACTATTGTCTCTTGCAATTAAAGCGGCTAAAGCGAAAGGTGCTTACGTGGGTATTTGTGGCCAAGGCCCATCAGATCACCCAGACTTTGCTGCATGGTTGGTTGAGCAAGGTATCGATACCGTATCACTAAACCCTGATACTGTTATTGATACTTGGTTGTACCTAGCAGAAGCTCACGGATAACAGTCATTGTTAACCGTTAAAATGAAGTGTTAATTCTGCTTGATTTAACATTTTGTTAAAAACATGAAAAAAGCCGCTATTTAGCGGCTTTTTTTTGTTTATAATGCTGGGATAAACCTAATAATTATAATGACAGAAGCAATCATGTTACCCAAGTTATCGCATCAGCAGACCCTTGAACCAAGTTACCTTTCTTTTTTAGCTTCTCTTGAAGACGGTACCTTCTCTGGAGATATCGATACTCGCTATAGCGCGCGTTTAGCTCAAGCGACCGATAACTCTGTTTACCAGTTTTTACCTCAAGCCGTTATCTATCCTAAATCAACCCAAGATGTGCAGATAGCACTACAGCTAGCCAGCCAAGATGAGTTTGCACAAGTGGTCTTTAGTGCAAGGGGCGGTGGTACGGGCACCAATGGTCAATCATTAACCCATGGCATCATTGTTGATATGTCGCGTTATATGAACCAAGTGCTAGAAGTCAATGCTGAAGAGGGCTGGGTAAGGGTTCAAGCTGGTTTGGTAAAAGATGCTCTCAATGATGCGCTGCGGCCTCATGGTTTTTTCTTTAGCCCAGATTTATCGACCTCAAATCGCGCCACATTAGGTGGCATGATCAATACCGATGCTTCTGGAGCGGGCTCGCTGGTTTACGGTAAAACCTCTGATCATGTACTGGGGCTTAGCAGTATTTTATATGATGGTAGTGAGCTTGAGACTCAGCCGTTAAACAGCGAACAGTTAGGTAATCTTGCTTCTGTTACGACAAACTCTTTAGGCCAGCAATTAATCTCAAATATTGCTGAAATGTGTAAAGCAAATCGCGAGCAAATTGAACAGCGTTTTCCTAAACTGAATCGCTTTTTGACGGGCTACGATCTTAAAAATGTCTGGGATGACAAATTAGCGCATTTTGACCTGTCGCGAATTTTAACTGGATCTGAAGGCACGCTAGCGGTCATTACCGAGGCAAAACTTAATATCACGCCGCTACCGACGTGCCGCATGATGGTCAACATCAAGTATGAGTCATTTGAGTCAGCATTGCGCCACGCGCCAGATCTAGTTAACGCCAACGCGACTGTGGTTGAAACCATCGACTCTAAAGTGCTTAACCTTGCTAAAGAAGACATTATCTGGCACTCGGTGTCATCGCTCATCCAAGATATACCTGGCAAAGAGATCGATGGGCTGAATATGGTGGAGTTTGCGGGCTCGCAAGCAGATGTTGAAGCAAGAGTGGCGAGTCTTGAAGCCATGCTTACAGCTCAAATAGCACAAAGCGAGGCAGGGCTGCTGGGTTATCAAGTCACCTCAGATAAAGCCAGCATCAATACCATTTATGCCATGCGTAAAAAGGCGGTTGGGCTTTTAGGTGCGGCCAAGGGCACTCGTAAGCCCATCGCGTTTGCCGAAGATACTGCTGTGCCACCTGAAAAACTGGCAGATTTTATTCTAGAGTTTAGAGCACTACTCGATAGCCATGAGCTGCAGTACGGAATGTTTGGTCATGTGGATGCAGGCGTGCTACATGTTCGCCCTGCACTTGATATGTGTGATATAGCAGATGAGAAATTGCTGAAAACACTTTCAGATCAAGTTGCCGAGTTAACCCTTAAATATGGCGGCTTAATGTGGGGCGAGCACGGTAAAGGTGTGCGCGGTGAATACGGTCCTGCGGTATTTGGTGAGCATCTTTACAGTTTGTTAGAAGAGGTTAAGGGATTATTTGACCCTAAGAATAAGCTTAACCCTGGCAAGTTGGTGGCGCCTAAAAACAGTGGCCCAATGCTATATAACGTAGACAGTGTTAAGCGCGGTGCCTTCGATAGACAAATCCCGATTAAAACTCGAGAAGCCTTTCCCGATGTGATGAACTGTAATGGCAATGGTTTGTGCTTTAATTACAGCGTCTATTCACCTATGTGCCCGTCGTTTAAGGTGACAGGCGATAGAGTACAATCGCCTAAGGGGCGTGCGGGCTTGATGCGTGAATGGCTGAGACTGTTAGAGGCAGAAGGAGTTGATGTCAATGAACTCAGTCGTAGTAAGCCACTCGGTTGGCTGCAAAGAGCGCAGAATTCATTAAAAATTGACAAAGAATACGACTATTCACATGAGGTGATGGAGTCCTTAAAAGGTTGCTTGGCCTGTAAGGCATGTTCGAGTCAGTGCCCTGTAAAAGTCGATGTACCAAAGTTTAGAGCGCAGTTCTTCGATCTTTATTATCGCCGTTATCTGCGTCCTGCAAAAGACTACTTAGTCGCGGGTATCGAGGACTCACTGCCGTTAATGGCTGCAGCACCAAGACTGGTGAACGCGGTCTCACAAAACAGCTTGAGTAAGTGGGTCATTAAAAAGTCTCTGGGCTATGTCGATTCACCAGCGTTATCTGTACCCACCTTAAAACAGCGTTTAGAAGGTCATTCTAGTCGGGGCTACGATTTAGCTGCACTACAGCAAATTCCTGAAAACGATCGCAGTGATTATGTGCTGGTAGTACAAGATCCTTTTAACAGCTTCTATGAGGCTGGAACAGTTTTTCACTTCGTACAGCTTATTGAAAAACTAGGGCTAAAACCCATTTTATTACCCTTTAAACCCAATGGTAAGCCAATTCATATCAAGGGATTCCTTGATAAGTTTGCTCGTACGGCTAAATCAACGGCAGATTTTCTTAATGACGTCGCCAAACTGAATATGCCTATGGTCGGTATCGATCCAGCATTAGTGCTTTGTTATCGCGATGAGTATGCAGAGGTGCTCGGTGGTGCTCGCGGCAACTTCCACGTGCAGTTGGCAAATGAGTGGTTGTTAGAGGTAGTCGACAGTCGACCTAAGCGTGAGTCTGGTGAGTCTGAATTTACCTGGTTTAGCCATTGTACCGAGTCAACGGCCAAGCCAAACACGGCGAATGAGTGGCAAGCTATTTTCGAGCACTTCGGTGCCAAGCTAAACACAGTGAATCTTGGCTGTTGTGGTATGGCCGGCACCTATGGTCATGAGGCTGAAAACCTTGAGCGTTCTAAGGCGCTTTATACAATGTCCTGGGAGCAAGCGCTTTCGAAGTTGCCCAAGACGCAAGTATTGATCTCAGGCTATTCATGTCGCAGTCAGGTTAAACGATTTAGTGGATTTAAGCCCAAACATCCATTAGAGGCTTTACTGAACTTGCTTTAACCTTAATGTGTAAAAACTAGCCTCTGGCTAGTTTTTATTATTTAACGCCTCAACATTATGATTTAAATTCTGAAGTAGAAGAGGTGTTGATGACATCAAAAAAAGAGCTGTTAACACAAGTGACGGATGCAATATCTTCGTTAACCCAGAACACGCCTTTATGTACCGAGGAGGCGATATTTGAAATTAATGCTAATGGTGATTGGTTTTATCGAGGTGGCAAACTTCCACTCAAATTCAGTAAGCTTTTTGCCAGTATTTTAAATCGAATTGGTGAAGAGTATTTCCTTATCACACCGGTTGAAAAACTGCGGGTTGCCGTCCTGCAGCAAGCCTTAATGATTGTTGATTATCAATGTGAAACGGATGCTAGCTTCACTCTCAAATCGAGTATTGATACTGAGCATACAATTTCATCGTTTGAGCAGTTTGTTATCGGTGAGGATAGCGTCACCTTGCCCCTTGAAAGAGGTGTGGAGGCGAGATTAAACCGTGCCTGTTTTTATCGTTTTATCGATGAGTTTATTGCCTAAAACTGGTTAAGTGAAACTAGCCAAATAGTTTAGTTTCAACGCTATGATTTATAACCTGTTTGATTGAATCTGAGCAATAAACACCCTCAAAAGCTAGTTTCTTTCGGTGTAAGTGATAAGATTAACTCAAGCCTTAAAGAGCCTTGGAGGTGTTGATTGAACCGATTTGAGAGTCTTGGCTACTTGGTGTCTCATTTAAATGTCGATCTACAAAATGCGCTAGATCAACGTCTTAAACGATACCAATTAGATATTAAACTATGGCCAGTGTTGTTTTCACTCTGGCAAGAGGAGGGCGTAACCCAAACCACGCTCTCTAAGCGTTGTGATGTCGCAAATTACACTATGACTCGCTTGCTCGATCAACTGCAGCAGCAGGGTTTGATTGCTCGCCATCAGGATGCGGAGAACCGCCGCGCATTTCAAATATACCTTACCGATAATGGTAAGGCGCTAGAGCAAGATCTCGTTCGTGAAGCCGAACGGGTAAACGAAGCTTTTTTAGATAACTTAGCGATGGAAGAGCGCAAAACCTTCTTAAGCTTGCTGAATAAAATTAATCGTTATTAACTCCCCCCTCGTTGTCATGGTCACTCATATATCCTCTTGGCATAGATAGCTCAATCCGTTACGCTCTTGTTATCTCAAAAATTTAATGGAGCCGCTATGAAAAGGCTATTGGTTGCTTTATGTATTGCTTCTACACTCTCTGCTTGTTCAGTCAATATTAATAAGTCTAAACCTAAACCTCAGCAATCAGTAACTTCTGCGCAGCAAGAGACAAATGGCAGTTTCATACAGTCAATAAATCTTGCAAGTGGTGCGACACTGGTTGTCGAAGAAGGGCGGTTAGAACCGCGTTCTATTGGAAGTGTAACGGTGAAGCTATATCGTGATTTAAACGTTGGTGATTTTGCCGGAGCGGTGAGCTTTGCTCGTGATGGCACAATCTTGAAAGCAGTTTTAATTGAAAATGGTAGTGATAAACAAAAACTGTCGATAACTACGGTGACGGCGGGAAGCGGCAATTATCAGGCGAGTCAGTTGGTTTGCATCCAAGGTGACAGTATTACGCTATGTTAGTTATCACTTCCAGTTAGAAGGTTAAAAAGAACTTTAGGTTAGCGTTAAGCGCTAACTTAAAGTGAGTAGAAACACGATAATTATCCCCAGTGCTAATATACCCTGTTGAGTAAGTTGACGGCTGCGATACAACTCCTTTTTACCCTGCTTTAGGCTGGCGACTAAGTTGTTTTGTTTATAAATGCGACAGATTAGCTGCTCTGTCATCGGGTCTAGAACCAAATGCAATTGTGCTTGCTTGCCATCATTAAGTACTAGGCTGTGCTCACTGTGTTGACCGAAATTAAGCTTGCTAGAGACACGTTTACCATTGATGTACATCTGCTCTAAACCAGACCAGTTACTGGCCTGTAACTCGATGTTATCTTGGTTGAGAGCGTACTTAAATGTCACCATCGTTTGGCCTATTTATGATAATTGAGCCCTTAATTCAAGCAGAGGAAAGGGATCTTCGCCAGTGTGGTTTGTAACGCTAGATCGAATAATCGCTTATCTATTTATTTAGTTTACGAATTGTAGTCAAAAAAATGCCCAGCTAAAAAGCTGGGCATTGTTAATGTATTGCCTGTTATTTTACGGCGTTGATAATCGCGCGCGCCATTTCGTCGGCGACATCACCCGTAGTACGGTTTTGCTCGTCTGACTGGGCAAAGATCGTTAGTAGAGTGTTGTAGATCTCTTCCACTTTTGCAGTGGCTGCGGCTGCGTCGTAATCTTTCTCGAAAGATACGTTGATAATGCCGCCTGCATTAATAACATAATCGGGTGCGTACAAAATACCTAAGTCTTTTAGCATCTCCCCGTGACGTACTTCGCCAAGTTGATTGTTCGCACACCCAGCCACAATTGTCGCTTTTAGTAACGGGATGGTGATGTCATTAATGGTTGCGCCTAACGCACAAGGGGCATAAACATCCACATCTTGATGATAGATATCCTGTGGGGCAACAACAGTTGCGCCAAATTCAGTGGCGACTCTGTCTAGCGATGATTGATGAATGTCAGTCACAATTAGCTCTGCACCTTCAGCATGAAGGTGACGGCATAGGTAATAACCGACATGGCCAACACCTTGGACAGAGATCTTTAGTCCCTTGAGGCTATCAAGCCCACGCTGATGCTTCACTGCGGCTTTAATGCCTAGATAGGTACCTAAGGCCGTAAACGGTGAGGGATCGCCGCTCTTACCTTCTAAACCAGCCATATAAGGTGTTTCTTGATGAGCTATCATGATGTCGGAAGTCGAGACACCAACATCTTCGGCTGAGTAATACTTGCCGCCTAAGGTATGGATGCAACGGCCGAAGGCTCTAAAGAGTGCTTCTCTATCCTGTACTTTTGGGTCGGCGATAATCACTGACTTACCACCACCCATAGCTAAACCCGCTAGCGCGTTTTTATAGGTCATGCCACGAGATAAACGTAATACATCGGTAATGGCCTCATCGTCAGATTCATAGTTCCACATTCTACAACCGCCGACGGCAGGGCCTAAATTAGTGTTGTGGATCGCGATAATGGCCTTTAAGCCACTTTCTTTATCATGACAAAATACGACCTGTTCATGGTCGTCGAAAGAGATGTGATTAAAAACTGCCACTTGTTGATCTCCGCTGTGAGCATCTAAATACCACTACCATATGAATACGGTGTGGCATGCTTGTTATATTTATTGCAGAACGATAGCATTTAGAGATACTCTCAACAAAATAAAGATTCGGATTATTTGTGATCTGTCTGGCAATTTTGCTTTCCACTTTACGTTAACGTAAAGTATTGGTTCGATTTAAGCTAATTGGCTGTGAATGATTTTGTTTGATCGTGAGACAGAAGCAAAGATAACAATAAGAAAGGAAGTTTAAATGGCTGAACAAGTAGTAGACCAAGAAGAACTAAGACAAGAATGGATTAGAACTCAGTTCCAAAAGGCAAATAAGTTTTTGGCTGAAAAGGGGGTTATGCCCGACAAAGTTCATCCTGAGGAAAGTCGTTATTTAGCGCCTTTTGTTGCAATCTGGAAAATCGATTCTAAAAAACCAAATAAGAAAACATTTTGGGTTATGTCCGGTGATTTGCCATCAGATTATGTCGATATTAGTGTAGCCGCTACTGCTCGTGATGCAGTGCGCCACTTCTCAATGATGTGGCAGATGAAGGCTGAAAACATTCAGCGCTCAGGGTTAACCAAAGATCCTGCTCAAGCAAAATTTGCTCAGCTTCTCGTATCACGTGCCGAAAGCCTTTATAAGATGCAAGCCGATGATTCTATCTGGGGCCCGAGCGCTTAAGAATCACTGTCTGCGCAAACTTTTGCAGTACTAAAAAGGCATCATAAGGATGCCTTTTTTGATCGCGGTTATTTGTAAGTGATATTACTCACCGAAATAGAAATAGCCGCGGTTTAGTAAGTCTAATATTAAAGCCTGAGTTGCTGGTGTTTGGATTAGCATGGCAGTTTGCTGATTATCAAACGTGAAGCGCTCACATAATTGCTGCACCTCAGTTTCAATCGCTGCTGAATATTCGATGGCTTCACCATTAACAAAGATGCGCGAGATGCTATCGTCTTCAAGCTTAAGTAATTTTAAACCTCCGATACGATATAACTGCGCTCCCTGTGCAACATAATCACTCATGTCTTCAGCTGTATAAGCTTCTTCAGGTTCACAAATATCCAGCTCAAAACGGTTTTGACTTAGCATTTTACCTAGCATGGCTTGGTAATATTCAGGATTTGCGGCGAGCTCAGTAATCAATGCCATCAAATCTTGTTGGTGTGAGCTACTTATTTGGCTAGCAATTTTGGGCTCATCACTTGAAGTGAAACGTTTTAATCCAGTATTGGTATCGATTAAGGCATCGGCCATTTCACTAAATAGCTCTTGCTGGCTTGGCGCGCGAAAGCCAATGGAGTAGCTCATTGCTAATGTTAAGGTTTGGCCTTGATGCGGGAAGCCTGGAGGAATATAGAGTAAGTCGCCTTTTTCAAGCACCACATCGATGATTGGCTCAAAACCTTCAATTAACGGTGTGGTTGGGTCATTATTTTTCGGCGCATATTGGCCTTTATCACCCACCGTCCAGTGACGTTGACCTTCACCTTGAATGATGAACACATCGTAATTATCGATATGTGCACCAACGCCACCGCCGGGAGTGGCAAAAGAGACCATTAAGTCATCGAAGCGCCAGTCGGGAATAAAGCGAAAAGCGTTAATAAACTCGGCAGAGTCTGGATGCCAATGGTTCAGGGCTTGTACTAGTAATTGCCAGTTTTTCTCGCCAAACTGCTCATAATCTTCAAAGGGGCCTTCGATAATTTGCCAATCATCAGGCTTAGTCACAACCACTCTTGATGCGACAGCCTCTTCGCAGGCAAGGCCTGCTAGTTCATCTGCGCTAATGAGATCTTCAAAATTTGGGAAAGCATTCTTAATTAAAATGGGCTTTTTTTGCCAGTATTGAGTTAAAAACTCGCTGATATCAAAGTTGAGGCTAAACATAATGAGGAGGCTACTCTTGTCTATAGGCTAAGGGGAAATGGAAAAGCTGTGCTGCAAACGGTTCTAAATATGAAATAAAATAAAGGCGCTAAGCCTAAGCTTAACGCCTTTATCAACCCTTTAATAGCAAGTTGCTAAGAAGGTAATTAGTTTAACTCATCAACAAATGCTTCTGCGCGGCCGATGTAGTTGGCTGGTGTCATCTTCTTAAGTTCAACCTTTACATCTTCTGGTAGTTCTAAACCATCGATGAATACTGCAAGTTGAGCACCGTCAATGCGCTTACCACGAGTTAGCTCTTTAAGCTTCTCGTATGGCTTTTCAATGCCATAACGACGCATAACAGTTTGTACTGGCTCTGCAAGTACTTCCCAGTTGCCATCGAGTTCTTTACGAAGTTGCTCTTCGTTAACTTCTAGCTTGCTGATCCCTTTCAATGTTGCTTGGTAAGCGATTAGAGAGTGAGCCATGCCCACACCTAAGTTACGTAGCACTGTTGAGTCAGTAAGGTCACGCTGCCAGCGAGAAACAGGAAGCTTAGCAGCAAGGTGCTGCATTAACGCGTTAGCAATACCTAAGTTACCTTCCGAGTTTTCGAAATCGATTGGGTTGACTTTATGTGGCATGGTTGAAGAACCAATTTCACCTGCAATGGTCTTTTGCTTAAAGTGACCCAGTGCGATGTAACCCCAAATATCACGGTCGAAATCGATCAAGATTGTGTTGAAGCGCGCTAGGGCATCAAACAATTCTGCGATGTAATCGTGCGGCTCAATTTGAGTCGTGTATGGGTTCCAGTTAATGCCAAGGCTTGTCACGAAACGCTGTGACAGTGCATGCCAGTCAACTTCTGGATAAGCAGAGATGTGAGCGTTGTAGTTACCAACTGCGCCATTGATCTTACCCATGATTTCAACTTTAGAGACTTGAGATAGCTGACGTTCTAGACGCACAGCCACGTTTGCCATCTCTTTACCTAATGTAGAAGGTGAAGCAGGTTGACCATGTGTACGAGACATCAAGGGTACTGACTTATGCTCGTGTGCTAATTCTTTAATCGCATCAACGACTTTTTGGCAATATGGCAAAACCACTTGGTCACGCGCTTCAGTTAGCATCAGTGCGTGAGACAGGTTGTTGATGTCTTCAGAAGTACATGCAAAGTGCACGAATTCGTCAATAGCCACTAGCTCAGCGTTATCGGCGATACGTTCTTTAATGAAGTATTCAACCGCTTTAACGTCATGGTTAGTTGTTGCCTCAATTTCTTTAACGCGTAGCGCGTCTGCTTCGCTAAAGTTATCTTTAATTTGGTCAAGCAAAGCCAATGCAGCTTCGCTAAAAGGTGGAACTTCTTCAATTTCTGGGCAGCTAGAAAGTAGCTTTAGCCAGTTAATTTCGACTTGAACACGGTATTTGGTCAGGCCGTACTCGCTGAAAATCCCTCTTAATGAGGCGGTTTTACTACCATAACGACCGTCTACCGGAGAGATAGCAGTTAGTGCGGAAAGTTCCATTTGAAGCTCCTTGATGAACTTGACTTAAATATTATAGGGTGAGGCTTTTCATAGCTGTATCTACTATTGTTTTTCTTGCGAAGACAAGGTGCCTACGCTTGCCTCCTAATTGACGCCATAGCACTGCGCTGCGCATGGCAGACAGCAACAATGCGCGAATTTTTTGTTGTGTTTGGGTACGCTTAAGAAACTCTGGATTACCGGAGATCTGTAGTTTAGGGCCGAGTTCACTGATAATGTCGCTATAAATACCGGCAAAATTGGCAATCACTTGTTCATCAGTAATCTCAAAATGGCTGAGTTGTCGATGAATTTGGTTGATACGTTCAGCTAGCATGCCCATGGCATTGGATGAGCGAGTTAATTTTCGCTCTAGCGCCAAGATCCCCACTAAATAGCGAGTCACCTCAACATCTTTTTGTTTAGCATCGCCAAGCTGACTAACAATCAGCTCATAACCTTTTCTTAGCGCGAACTTATCAGCATAGACATCACTGGTCGATTGCGGGTTCGTCACTAAGACAGACTGTAAACTTGCTGCTAGGGCTTCTTTATCTGAGTCACCGTGCCTTGCAATATACTGAACTTGTGCCACTGCTTGTAAAATACCAGCAAAGGCCATAGTGCGTTCAAACAGCTGATCACTCATTAATTAATCTCTTATTAGTGCGTCAATAATGCCGCCACCTAGGCAGATTTCACCGTCATAAAAAACAGCCGATTGACCAGGGGTTACAGCAGCTACTGGCTCGTCGAAAATCACGCGCAGTACATCATCGCTATCGTAAGTTACACGACATGGTACATCTTGTTGGCGGTAACGAGTCTTAACTGTGATGTTTGAACCATCAGCAGGCCCTTTTCTGTCTACCCAATGTAACTGGTTGGCGATTAAGCCATTTGACATTAGGCGAGGGTGGTTGCCACCTTGACCCACAATCAAAACGTTACGGACTAAATCTTTTTCAACTACGTACCATGGGTCTTCGTTGCTGTTCTTTAAGCCGCCAATGCCTAAACCTTTACGTTGTCCAAGAGTGTGATACATCAAGCCTTGGTGCGTGCCGATCACTTCGCCTTCACTGGTTTCTATATTACCAGGTTGAGCGGGTAAGAAAGTTTGTAGAAAATCGGTAAATTTACGTTCACCGATAAAACAAATACCAGTGCTATCTTTCTTGTCGTGGGTGATTAGGCCCATTTCTTTTGCGATTTCACGCACTTCGCTCTTCTCTAATTCACCGACAGGGAATAGCGAGCGAGCAACTTGTTCGTGGCCTAGCGTGTATAGGAAGTAGCTTTGGTCTTTATTGTTATCAACGCCACGCAGCATTTGGCTGGTGCCATCGATATCGCGGCGGCGAACATAATGTCCCATGGCGATGTAATCAGCATCTAAGATTTCATCTGCAAACTCGAGGAAAGCTTTAAACTTAATCTCTTTGTTACACATGATATCTGGGTTCGGAGTACGGCCTGCTTTGTATTCAGCTAGAAAATACTCAAACACGTTGTCCCAGTATTCAGAAGCGAAGTTAACCGTGTGCAGCTTAATGCCTAGCTTGTCACAAACAGCTTGCGCATCTTTAAGATCGTCTGCTGCCGCGCAATATTCATCCGTGTCATCTTCTTCCCAGTTCTTCATGAACAGGCCTTCAACCTGATAACCCTGTTTCATTAACAGGTAGGCTGAAACTGATGAATCAACACCACCGGACATGCCGACGATGACTTTTTTACCAAGATGAGTGGGTTCGATTGACGTCATAAATCCTAAAAAAACCTTGTGTTTACTGAATATTGCTGCGAATCGGTATCTCGACGAATGGGATTTACAATCGAGATACATAGTTCAAGCCGCGGCTTTCTGCGGGTGCATATTCTATCATGCATTATGGGGCTGGGCTATCTAGCGAGTATTTATCTTTTGGCTTTATTCGCATCAGAATTAGCCTCTAAGTTGAATATTCACGCATGACGCAGGAATAGAGTGGCTAATTTATATTGAAAATTAATATGTTAACTCAGCTTTCGTTTACAAATACTCATCATTGAGAATACCTAATGGATAACGATTTCCTGCTAAGTAATCAGCTATTGATTTAAGCACTAAAGGACTTCTAAGCTGACAAGATAAGGCGTCAATTTCATCTAATGAAAGCCATTTTAGAGACTGTATCACCGGGTCCTCAGGTTGAGACGCTAACGGCTTGTCTAGCTTGAGATAAAAAGTGTAACGAATAAAAGCGAGAGCTTCACTGGCACTAAACTGATAGATCCCTACGAGTCCTTGTGGTTCGATTATCAGGCCGGTTTCCTCTTTTACTTCACGAATACAGGCATTGATAATCGATTCATTAGTTTCAATATGGCCAGCTGGCTGATTGTATTGAGTTTCACCTTCAATGAGCTCCTCGACTAAAAGGTACTTTCCCTGAGCTTCAATTACACAGGCGACAGTGGTATTAGGTTTATAGCGCTCAGTCATTGCTTGTTACTCACACTGGTTTGTTTTTCATATCAAGTTGACGATATTCACCATTTTTAAGATCATCTAGACTCCATTGACCTATTTTATAGCGGATCAATCTTAACGTCGGGAAGCCGATATGCGCCGTCATACGTCTTACTTGACGGTTTCGGCCTTCACAGATCTGAATTTCTAACCAGGTAGTTGGGATATTGGCGCGTTCACGAATGGGCGGCGTTCTTGGCCAGATTTCAGGCTTATCCATGATTTTGATTTTGGCGGGTAAGGTCATGCCATCTTTTAGAACGACGCCTTGACGCAGTTTTTCAAGATCATCTTCACTCGGCGTGCCTTCAACTTGCGCCCAATAGGTTTTATAGGTTTTTTTCTTAGGCTCAGTAATTTTGGATTGTAACTTTCCATCGTTGGTTAGCAGCAATAACCCCTCGCTGTCTCTATCTAGTCGGCCTGCCGCATAAACGCCGGGTATAGGGATAAAGTCTTTGAGGGTATTTCTACCTTGTTCATCGGTGAACTGACAAAGTACATCAAAAGGCTTGTTAAATAGCACGATTACCGGGTTGGTAACCGTTTTCAGTTTTGTCCTAGTCTGATTATCGACTCTATTGTGAGGCTTGCCGTTTCTTGCCTTTGCTTTAGCGTTTCCAGTCAGCCTGTTGCTGGCAGAGTTGCTAAAGCCACCCGCCTTATTGCTTTTACTGTTTGATTTATTGGTCGTTCTTTTCTTTGAAATTGGCTGTGTCACGCTGAAATACTTTTAATCTTTAAGTGATTTCTGTCTATTGTACTGCGCATTGGCTATTAGTGGAATTTGAATCTTGCGTGGAATGTTTTATGATGTCGGCAAATTAAAAAGTGTGATCCGCAACTAATTATTCCCATTTGTGAGAGGTGGCTGAATAATGCCGCTAGCTTATTGCATACAAGATCGCATAAATTATTACTAGCAATTCAAAGTGATAACTTAAGACCGTGACAGTTTTTTAATCGTAAAAATAGAAAATAATTATTATAAAAATCTTAAATTTAAATCAATGTAGGACACAAAATGAACGATAAAACATCAACGATCATCTATACCGAAACGGATGAAGCACCAGCATTAGCGACACTTTCTTTGTTACCTATTATTCAAAAATTCACTCAAACCGCAGGCGTCGATGTTGAAACCCGCGATATCTCCCTTTCTGGTCGTGTGATTGCCAATTTCCCTGAAAACCTAACAGACAAACAACGTATCGGTGATGCGCTTGCAGAATTAGGCGAGCTTGCTAAGAAGCCTGAAGCTAACATTATCAAGCTGCCTAACATCAGCGCCTCAATCCCACAGCTTAAGGCCTGTATTTTAGAGCTGCAAAACAAAGGCTACGACATTCCTAACTATCCAGATGAGCCGAAAAGCGAAGCTGAAACTGAGATCCAAGCCCGTTACGATAAAATTAAAGGTAGTGCGGTTAACCCTGTGCTACGTGAAGGAAACTCTGATCGCCGTGCGCCAGGCTCAGTAAAGAAGTTTGCACAAAAGAACCCACATTCAATGGGCAAGTGGTTGTCTGACTCTAAGTCACATGTTGCACATATGAGCGACGGTGATTTTTATGGCAGCGAAAAGTCAGTCACTGTGGCTGATGCAGGCAGCGTTTCAATTGTACTGAATAAAGCCGATGGCTCTGAGCAAGTATTACGCAGCGCAATTGCATTGCAAGCCGGTGAGGTGATTGACTCTGCCGTGATGAGCAAGAAGGCGTTGATTGAGTTTTACGAGCGTGAAACTAATCTGGCGAAAGAGCAAGATGTATTATTGTCATTGCACTTGAAAGCGACCATGATGAAAGTGTCTGACCCAATTCTTTTTGGTCACGCAGTTAAAGTTTATTACAAAGATGTCTTCGCTAAACATGGCCAGCTATTTGAAGAGTTAGGTGTCGATGTTAATAACGGTTTAGGCGATGTCTACGCTAAAATCGCGACATTACCTGCGGAGCAAAAAGCGGCTATTGAAGCCGATTTAGCGGCGGTTTATAGCGAGCGCGCAGAGCTTGCTATGGTTGACTCTGATCGCGGCATTACCAACTTACACGTACCAAGTGATGTGATCATTGATGCTTCAATGCCTGCGGCTATTCGTACTTCAGGTCAGATGTGGGGGCCTGATGGCCAGCTAAAAGACATGAAAGCGATGATCCCAGATCGTTGTTATGCAGGTGTTTATCAGGAAACTATCGATTTTTGTATCAGCAATGGTGCATTTGATCCAAGCACCATGGGTAGCGTGCCAAACGTTGGCTTAATGGCACAAAAAGCGGAAGAATACGGTAGCCACGATAAGACATTTGAAATTGCTGCAGCTGGTACCGTTAACGTTGTTGACCAGAATGGCAAGGTTCTTATGTCACACAATGTTGAAGCTGGCGATATCTTCAGAATGTGCCAGGTAAAAGATGCGCCAATTCGTGATTGGGTTAAGCTTGCGGTTAACCGTTCACGTTTATCAAACACACCAGCGGTGTTCTGGTTAGATGCTACTCGTGCACATGACGCTGAAATCATTAATAAGGTAGAGCTTTATCTTAAAGACCACGATACAAGCGGTCTCGAACTTCACATTATGTCACCAGTTGATGCAACACGTTTCACACTGGAACGGGTGAAAGCGGGTAAAGATACTATCTCGGTAACGGGTAACGTTTTACGTGACTACTTAACGGATCTTTTCCCAATTCTTGAACTTGGCACCAGTGCAAAAATGCTTTCAATCGTGCCCTTGATGAATGGTGGTGGTTTGTTTGAGACCGGTGCGGGTGGTAGTGCACCAAAGCATGTTCAGCAAGTTGAGAAAGAAGGCCACCTACGTTGGGATTCTCTAGGTGAATTCCTTGCACTCGCTGCATCGTTAGAGCATTTAAGTCAAACTACAGGTAACGTCAAGGCGCAGGTTCTTGCTGATACGCTCGATATTGCTATCGGCCAGTTCCTCGATAGCAACAAGTCACCATCGCGTCGTGTGGGTGAGCTTGATAACCGTGGCAGTCATTTCTATCTTGCGATGTACTGGGCACAAGCACTTGTTGCACAAGTTACAGATCCACAGCTTCAAGCTGAGTTCACTGCGCTTGCTGAGTCACTAACGAGCAATGAAGACAAGATTGTTAGCGAATTAAATGATATTCAGGGACCAGCTGTTGATTTGGGCGGTTATTACCGCTTAGATGCGGCTAAAGCTTCATCGGCAATGCGCCCAAGCACAACATTAAATAGCATTGTTGGCTAGTTCAGCTAGTCTGTTTGCTTAAAAATTAAGACCAGCAAGATTGCTGGTCTTTTCTTAGGAGTTGAGCAATAAAAAAGCAGAGTAGGCTTGCTACTCTGCTTTTTTTATTTTTTATCGCAACCTATACCAAGCTAAACAAGTATTGTTTAATTATATCTAGACACTTACTTAGCTAGATTGGTATTAGTTCGTTGGCGATATTGCTGACGCGTGCATCCCTTTTGGACCTGCTTCTACTTCAAAACTGACTGGTTGGCCTGCTTTTAGAGTTCGATAGCCTTCCATTTCAATGGTAGAATAGTGTGCAAAAACGTCTTCACCGCCAGCATCAGGGCATATAAACCCGAATCCTTTGGCGTTGTTGAACCATTTAACAGTTCCGCTTGCCATACTTCCACTTCCTTCTGTTGTCTACTTCCCAGTAAGATAGTAAAACTTATCGGCGAGGAAACTCCCCGCTTAATGAACAGAATGAAAGCTGAATAAGTGGTTGTCAAGCTAAAATTAACAAAAAAGCAACAAATGGTAACAAGTCGTACCTGAATGTAATTCGTTATGATTTATTGAATAAACAGACTGAGTTACATAATCAATTGGTACAAGCCAAAACTAGAGGCTAATATTGGAATATGAGCAGAACAGAAAATATTGAACACGTAGAAGAAAGCGTTGAATCAGAGCTTAAACAGCCTTCTATGTATAAAGTTATCTTAAACAATGATGATTACACACCGATGGATTTCGTCATTGAGATTTTACAACTGTTTTTTAAGAAAGATGAGCAGCAAGCGACGGAAATCATGCTGGCAATCCATCATAAGGGGAAAGGGATCTGCGGAATTTATCCGTTTGGGATCGCTGAAACTAAGGTTGCTCAGGTAAATCAATTTGCAAGACAAAACCAACATCCGTTACTGTGTTCATTAGAGGAAGCCTAAATTTGGCTGAATCTGTAGTATTTTTTAGGGGGTGCTTATGTTAAATAAAGATCTTGAAGTCACCTTAAATCTGGCTTTTCAGCAAGCCAGAGATGCCCGTCATGAGTACATGACCGTTGAGCATCTATTGTTGGCATTAATCGATAATCCAGCCGCACAAGAGGCGTTAGTTGCTTGCGGAGCAAATTTAGAGAAATTGAGAAATGAAGTCTCTAGCTTCATTCAACAAACCACGCCAATTATTTCAGATCCTGAAGAAGAGAAAGAGACGCAGCCGACACTCGGTTTTCAACGCGTTCTGCAAAGAGCCGTATTTCATGTGCAGTCATCAGGCCGCAATGAGGTTACTGGTGCCAACGTCTTAGTCGCCATTTTCAGTGAGCAAGAGTCTCAAGCGGTTTACCTACTTCGAACTGGCGATGTCACTCGTTTAGATGTGGTTAATTATATCTCCCATGGTTTTTCGAAAAACGATATCGATACCGATCCAGACCAAAGCCGTATCGAAGATCAAACAGAGAGCGAAGAAGAACGTAGTATCTTGTCTCAGTTTACCGCTAACCTAAATGAGTTAGCCAAAAATGGCAGTATTGACCCGCTTATTGGTCGCAGCGAAGAGATTGAACGCTCGATTCAAATTCTTTGCCGTCGCCGTAAGAACAACCCACTGCTAGTGGGTGAGGCTGGAGTGGGTAAAACCGCAATTGCCGAGGGTTTAGCTTATCGTATCGTTAAAGAAGAAGTGCCTGAAGTGATGAGTGAAGCGACGGTTTACTCGCTCGACTTAGGTGCCTTGCTTGCGGGTACCAAGTACCGTGGTGACTTTGAGAAGCGCTTTAAAGGCTTACTCAAAGAGCTAGCTAATGACGAACATGCGATTTTATTTATCGATGAGATCCATACCATTATTGGTGCAGGTTCAGCTTCTGGTGGTGTCATGGACGCCTCTAACTTACTTAAGCCGTTGCTGTCAGGTGGTAAGTTACGCTGCATGGGCTCGACCACGTTCCAAGAGTACCAAAGTATTTTTGAGAAGGACCGAGCATTAGCACGTCGCTTCCAGAAAGTGGATATTAATGAGCCATCGGTTGCTGAGACCACGAAGATTTTACAAGGTCTTAAGTCAAAGTATGAAGAGCACCATAATGTGCGTTATACCATGGCGGCATTGAGCGTAGCGGCAAGGTTATCTGATAAGCATATCAACGATAGACACTTGCCCGATAAAGCCATCGATGTGATTGATGAGGCGGGCGCGCGCATGGCGATGCAGCCCGCGAGCAAACGTAAGAAGACGATTGGACAAGCGGAGATCGAGTCGATCATTGCCAAGATGGCGCGTATTCCAGAGAAGTCCGTATCGAGCTCTGACAAGGATATGCTTAAAAATCTTGAGCGCAACCTTAAGATGGTGGTGTTTGGCCAAGACCAGGCGATAGAGGGGCTTAGCTCGGCCATTCGTTTGTCTCGAAGTGGTTTAGGTGGTGAAAACAAACCTGTTGGTAGCTTCTTGTTTGCGGGTCCAACTGGTGTGGGTAAAACAGAGGTCACCAGTCAGCTTGCTAAATGCTTAAGCTTGAACCTAGTCCGATTCGATATGTCGGAATATATGGAAAGTCATACCGTGTCACGTCTGATTGGTGCACCTCCTGGTTATGTTGGCTATGATCAAGGTGGCTTGTTAACCGATGCTGTGATTAAGAATCCACATTGTGTGGTGCTGCTCGATGAGATTGAGAAAGCGCACCCTGATGTGTATAACTTGCTTTTGCAGGTGATGGACCACGGTACCTTGACCGATAATAATGGCCGTAAAGCTGACTTTAGGCATGTCACCCTAGTGATGACGACTAACGCCGGTGTACAAGAAACCATTCGTAAGTCGATAGGCTTTAAGCAGCAAGATCATACTCAAGATGCTCTATCGGAAATCAATAAGGTGTTCTCACCTGAATTCCGTAACCGACTCGACTCGATTATCTGGTTCAATCATCTCGATATGACAGTTATCGCTAAAGTTGTTGATAAGTTCTTAGTTGAGCTACAAGCGCAGCTTGATGATAAGTCAGTGACGCTGGAAGTCAGCGATGAAGCTAGAACATTACTTGCAGAGAAAGGCTACGATAAGTCGATGGGCGCACGCCCAATGGCGCGAGTGGTTACTGAGCTTATCAAGCGGCCTTTAGCCGATGAGATCTTATTTGGTGAGTTAGAGAAGGGCGGTATTGCCCGAGTCGACGCCAAGGGTGATGATATTGTGATCACCACTGAGTCTCTCGAGAAAGTCACTCACTAGCTTGACCGTAAGGGCCAATGAGCAGCGATATCTATTTGTTGTTTATTGGCCCAACTAAGGCTTTAAGGTGATACAGGGGTATATTAGAGACAAGAAAAAGCCGGCATAGCCGGCTTTTTGATATACGTTATATAGGCTAATAACTTAGCGTGCGCGGAAGACGATGCGTCCTTTGCTCAAATCGTAAGGTGTCAACTGAACCGTTACCTTGTCACCCGTTAGAATACGGATGTAGTTTTTACGCATTTTTCCTGAAATGTGCGCCGTAACGACATGCCCATTTTCAAGTTCTACACGAAACATTGTATTTGGCAAGGTTTCAAGGATTGTGCCTTGCATTTCAATGTTGTCTTCTTTCGCCATTAATCAGTTATCCTGTTAGCCTTCAAATAATAAAAACGGGCATATCATGCCGCAAAATCACGCTACTGTAAAGCAAAGTTATCCATATCAACCTAGCCACAGCCCCGTTGTACCTCAATCTGCTATGTTTTTAATCGCAATCTGAGAAACCCAACCTGATTGGGTCAAAATTTGGTGGGGGCGATAGTCGCGTTTATAATTCATTTTTCTTGATTCATCAATCTGATAGCCGAGATATAAATATCTTTTCTTCATCATCTTAGTAATCTGGGTTTGCAGCAAAATAAGTAAACTTCCTAACGAACGCTTTTCTAGTTCTGGCGCAAAATAGCTATAGATGGCCGATAAACTATGAGGGAGGACATCAGTAACGGCAACGCCTACTAGCTCTTCACCCTGTCTTAGCTCAATAAACAAAGGTTGTATCCAGCTCGCCGTGGCAAAACTGTCGTATTGCTCTGGGGTTGCTGGGTACATGGGACCGTCACCATGCCGGGTATTGACGTAACGCTCGTAAAGCTCATATTGCTGCGGCGTTTTATGGTCAACAATTTTCCAGTTCAGGTCCTGATTTTTCTTTAACGTTCTCTTCTGCCTTTTGGAGAGCGTAAATTCGTCCATATCCAGCCTAATAGGGAGGCAAGCATTGCACTGGGGACATTGGGGCTTGTAGATCATACTGCCGCTACGACGAAACCCAAGTGCAAGCAGTTGCTCGAATAGGCCGATATCAATAACGTCTTCTTGCAAAACCATCAATTGTTCTTGTTGATCGTCTAGATAACTACAAGGGAAGGTCTTGGTTCTACCGACCGTGACGGGTCTAGATTTAGAGTTCAATGGGTACCTCGGATTTGCGCCAGCTATCAGCATTCACTGTACCGTCCCTGAGGTGAGCTAATAGCCTGAGAAAATCATCACGCTTAATGGATTTAGCACCAAGACTGTCTAAGTGGGGATTGACCACTTGAGCGTCTATCAGCTTAAAGCCACAACGCTGTAAATGTTGCTGTAATACGATCATAGCAGCTTTAGAGGCGTTCGTTGTACGATGAAACATAGATTCGCCGCAAAAAACTTGCCCAATAGCTAAACCGTAAAGGCCGCCGATTAACTTATCGCCCTGCCAAACTTCGAGAGAGTGAGCGTGGCCTTGGTGATGTAAAGACAAATAGGCTTGTTGGATTTCATTTGAGATCCAAGTTCCATCTTGACCCGCTCTCGGCTCGGCGCAGCCCGCGGTGACCGCGACGAAGTCATGGTTAATGGTATAAGTCCAGTTCTGTTTTTTAAGGTACTTAACCAAGCTGCGGCTGATTTTCATATTGCCGGGCACAAACACTGCACGGGGATCCGGAGACCACCACAGAATAGGGTCATCGAGATTAAACCAAGGAAAAATACCGTTGTAATAAGCATTTAGTAGGCGTTCTGGTTGAAGGTCTCCACCAACGGCTAACAAGCCATTTGGCTCAGTTAAGGCTTGCTCTGGCGGCGGGAAAGCTTGCTGCGCGTGATTTAAATAGGACAGTGAGTTCACAATTGAGTAAGATTAATAAATATACTTATCCTTAAAGTTAGCGGAAAAAGTCTTATGTTGAAACATCATCTTACTGTTTTCACTGTTATCTGTTTATTTTTTGGTATGCAGAGTGCTTTTGCGACTCCCTATGATCGCAATCAGGCAGTGCCTGTCGAGAAAGTGGAGTTCGGTCAAGTCGTCTCAGTGCGCAATATTACTCAAAAGCAACTGGTTGAAGATCGTAATACCGGTTGGAAAACCTTTGGTGGTGCACTGATTGGTGGTGTCATTGGTCATCAATTTGGTGGCGGTTCAGGCCAAGATGTAGCAACGGTTTTAGGCGCTTTATTGGGGGCAAGAGTCGGAAATACCTACGGGGATAGCTCCTATTATCAAGAGTTAAAGCTAGTGGAAATGATGATCGCCTTAGATACTGGCGAGCAGGTGATGGTGATCCAGGATTTAGATCCCGGTATGATCTTCAATGTTAACGATGACGTAAGGGTCGTTTACCTACAAGGATTTGTTAGGGTCGATAGACAGATGTAGTCATTCCTTGACCTAGACTCTTGTAACAAATGAAAGCCGCTAAGTTAGCGGCTTTTTTGTGTATTTTTATAGGGTTGATATTTGATTTGGTTTTTATCTTGCCATGATTTTGTTTGGCATTATTTCAGCGTACGCTCGGTTAATTGCAAATTCAGACCTATGGCTAAAAACTCTTTTATACAACAGAGTAGGCCGATTGACTGAGTTCAGTTATGCAGGTCTCGATAATGCTAAGTTGCTCTATAAAATGCTTGTCGTCATGGGTATCACCGATACTGATGCGGATACAATTATCATGATTATTAAAATCATCACCATTTCGAATGAGAATACCCTTCTGTGCTAAGGCGGTGACTACATGATGAGACTTTAGCGGCGCTTTGAGCTGTAACCAGCCATTTAGCCCCCGCCAGTTTTGTGTAAGCTTGAGTCGCTGCCCCATAGCAACTCCTAACTTTTGCCTATTAGCTATCAGCTGCTCCCTTTGCCCCATAAAATCGTTATTGTTGATTATCGTGCAAGCAAGCTCGGTATTTAAAGGAGAGACCATCCAACACTGGCTATATATCGCTTGTTTCACTAGGCCAATCAGCCTACTAGGGATGAGCATAAAGCCTTGTCTTAATCCACCACAGAACATTTTAGATAAGCTAGACAGATAAATAACACACTGCTCTTGCTCATTCTTAGCGCTTTGCTGATCGAGTGACCACATAGGCGAGTGCCATTCATTAGGAAGGCAGTAATTAACATCATCTTCGATGATCACCACTCGGTGTTTTCTGGCTAAATCAACAATGCTTTGACGTTGTGTATCGCTGTATTGAATACAGGTTGGATTTTGATTGTTTGGTGTCAAGTACAGCATTTTAGCTTGGTACTGGGTCAGTTTGTCGGCTAAATCTGTTAAGTCTAGCCCTTCAGGTGTCAATGAAACCGCTACCGTCTTGAGCCCAAGCTGCCCCGCCGCAACATGAATGCCTGGATAGCAGCTGGACTCACAGAGTAGCGTTTCCCCCGCCTGCATCAAACCGTTAAGGATTGAGAAAATACCTTGTTGAGCACCATGGCAAAATACAATTTGTTCGCTCGATTGCGGGATATGACGTCTTTGTAGCCATTGACTGAATTTAAGCTGGTGTTCGCGAAGGGGCTCGGCATGGTATTGCATCAACTGGTGCAGACGTAGCGGTGTTTTTGCTAGTTGGTTGAGCGCATCGCTTAAAAGGGCAGTTTGATTGGTAAAAGGTTGTTGGCAGGTCGCAAAATCAGCCCCTTGAGCGACAGCTTGGTAATCACTGGTTTTTACATAAGTCCCCGCACCAACTTTAGCCTGCACATATCCACGTTGTTCAAGTAACGCATAAGCTCGGGTGACGGTGCCGACAGTGATAGCTAATTTGTCAGCAAGCAACCTTTGGGGAGGAAGCTTACTGTTTGGCATAAGTTCACCGCTTTTTATGGCATCTTCCACCGCTTGTGCGAGGCGAGAATACTTAGCACCTGTATAGCTGTCTAAGTTCGGACTCCAAATTGTACCCATGACAATAAAACCATTGTGTTCGACTTTGTAATCGTTATTATGCGGATCTTAGCTGTTTTGTGTCAATAATTGTACGCATACAATTATATGTTTCTTTAAAGGCGCTCTAAAGAAACCATTAAATAGTGAGTATCAATTTTAGGTAAAGTCGAGGTAAGGCAATGGATGGGTTATGGGCAATAATGATTTCAGCGGCAATATTTTGTGCAACCATGACGATGACTCCTGGTCCAAACAATATATTACTGACGATGTCGGGTGCTAACTTTGGTGTTAGGCGCACCCTGCCACATATTGTCGGGATCCGTGTTGGTCAGACACTGTTACATATCGCAATTCTTCTTGGGTTAGGTAGTATGTTTGAGGCTTGGCCTGCTATGCATCAAATACTGAGGGGAGCTTCTATAGCCTATCTGTTGTTTCTTGCTTATCGCGTCATCAGCACGCCAGTTGATAATGAACTAACAGTCATTGAGCGCCAGCCGATGACCATGAGAGAGTCTGCATTGTTTCAGTGGATCAACCCAAAATCCTGGCTCGCTACCATTACGCTTTGTACCGCTTTTACCGTCTCGGGTGACAGTTATTGGCTCAGCGCTATTATGGGAGTAATGGTATTTAATATTGTTGGTTTCCCTGCATCGTTTACCTGGGTGATTTTAGGCGCGAGGATCAGTAATAAGCTCAATACCCCAGCTAGACGAAAAAAGTTTAACTGGAGTATGGGTGGACTCTTGTTAGTGACGATTCCTATGGTGATCCATTGATGGTGTAATCAAAACTGCGAGTTATTGCGCTGCCATCTTGTATAGAGCGTTAGCTCTAATGGTGCTCGTCAATGAAGTGTGCAAGTCCAAACTCAACGCTCTCACCACTCTCAAGCCAAGTCGGGTATTTTTTCATGATCGAGGCGAACTCAGCACTTTCGATATGATCTTTTAGCCAGCGTTGTACATTAGGGTAGGCGCTATTATCAAACCAAGCGCTATCTACTGAGGCAAACTGGCGGACAAACGGATAGATGGCGTAATCGGCAATGCTTGGCTCACTTCCGAGCAACTGAGGGCTTATTGAAGGATCAGCTCCTTGTGTCGTAGCTTGTTTAGCTACTTGTCTAGACAGTAAGCTCTCAAGCTGGCCAATAAATACTTCTCCCTGCTGGCGATAATATTGCTCACTATTGTCTGGATGCCTATCGGCGTACTTATACTTATCTAACCAAGGCTTGAATTGATTGTCGTTGGCGTGAATAAGCGCCTGAGCGTTTTCTTGTTGCTGTGGATTATCGCTAAGTAACAGATTGTGAGGATCATTGTTCATTAAAGCCCAGCACATGATCTCTATACTCTCTTCAATCACACTCCCATCTTGCAAAATAAGCACAGGCACAGTGCCTTTTGGTGAGGCTTCGAGCATGGAATCTGGCTTATGTTTAAGCACTATCTCTCTAAGGCTAACGCTTTGGCCTGATAATAAAATACCGAGCCTTGCGCGCATGGCATAGGGACAACGTCTGAAAGAATAGAGTGTAGGCAGAGACATATAGTGATCTTGATTAACTTTGTGATGCCGCTATTTTCAACGCTTAATTGTTAAATAACAATCATTAATATTAATTCTATGGCGAGTATTTGTGAGTTTTTCTGTCAACCTAATAGCCTATTGCTGAGTAACCCTACTTTTTGTCCCTGTTTGTATTTGTGTGATCCATGTAGACTTTGTGCTCGATTTTGTCTGGTCGGGCGTGTTTTGTCTGCCAGCGTTAAGCCTATTCGCATTAATCGCACTGAAGATTAAGCTTCAGCTAGCTGTAAAAAGGGAAAGAGATGTCAAAAGTTGTTGTTTGTGCCATGTATAAGTTTGTCACTTTGGCTGAATTTGAAAAATTACAGGCTCCGTTACTAAAAGTAATGGAAGCATCAGGCGTAAAAGGCTCATTACTTATAGCGCAAGAAGGCATTAACGGTACCGTCGCCGGCTCACAATCAGCTATCGATGAATTATTAGCTTGGTTAGCGGCCCAGCCAGGACTCGATAACATTGTCTATAAACTTTCGTTCGATGATGAAATGCCGTTTTACCGAACTAAGGTAAAACTGAAGAAAGAAATTGTCACCATGGGAGTCGAAGGCATAGATCCTAAAAAGGTGGTTGGTACCTATGTTAAGCCAAAAGACTGGAATAAACTGATTTCCGATCCTGAAGTTCTGCTCGTCGATACCCGTAACGATTATGAAGTGCAAATTGGTACCTTTAAAGATGCACTAGACCCAAAAACAAAGACATTTCGGGAGTTTCCTGAATACGTGAAGCAAAGCCTAGATCCTGCCAAGCATAAAAAAGTCGCTATGTTTTGTACCGGTGGCATACGTTGTGAAAAATCAACGGCTTATTTGAAAGAACAGGGGTTTGAGGATGTTTACCATCTTGAAGGCGGGATCTTAAAGTATCTAGAAGAGGTCAAGCAGGAAGAGAGCCTATGGCAGGGCGAGTGTTTTGTATTTGATAACCGCGTCGCCGTTGACCATAACTTAGAAAAAGGCCAGTACGCTCAGTGTAATGCCTGTCGTATGCCGATAACCGCAGATGAAATGGCGTCAGATGCCTTTATTCAAGGGGTCAGTTGTCCCCACTGCATTGATAACATCAGTGAAAAACAGCGTCAACGCTTTATAGAACGTGAGCGCCAAGTACAGCTGTCTAAGCAACGCGGTGAGGCCCATATTGGTAGTGATGTGAGTCAAGTGATACAGACGCGCAGAGCCAAGAAAGATCAGCTTAAAAAGGCGCAGCACGACAAAAGTGAATAAGCTTTTGTAATAGCCAATAGAGACGATGGCTTAACGCGTTAGGATACACATCATTAAAGGCAGCCTAGGGCTGCTTTTTTTATTTGTAAAAGGCACTTTTTACTGGCGTCTGACTGTGCTATTTTGCACGGCTTTTTTACGCTTTAAAGGATAAGGGAATGTTTGTAGGTTTTGACTACGGTAGTGCAAACTGCGCTATTGGTGTGGTAGAAGGCGGTGATGTGCGCTTGGTACCCTTATCTGGTGACTCTAAGTATTTAAGTTCAACGCTGTATGCGATGGATAGAGAGTTAATTGCCGAGGCAGTATTAAATCAGTTACCGCAAGAGCAAAAAGTGGAGTACGCACGAGCGCGCGCCGCTCAGTTAAGTCGAGCGCAAGCGGCGCGTCGTGATCTGGATTTACTGCCTAATGAGCAGGCGGTATTTGTGGGCGAGCAGGCTATCGAAGCCTATTTAGATATGCCTGACGAAGGGTTTTATGTACGCTCTCCGAAATCTTTCCTTGGCGCAACCGGGCTAAGAGAGAGTCAAATAGCGCTATTTGAAGATATCGTTACCTTAATGATGATGCATATTAAGAAACTGGCAGAAAGCAACTTTTCAGCCGCGCAGAAGATCACCCATGCGGTTATTGGCCGTCCGGTTAACTTCCAAGGCATAGGTGGTGAGCAGAGCAATCAGCAGGCTGAGGCCATTTTGTCTCTTGCTGCTAGTCGTGCAGGCTTTACCGAAGTCGATTTCTTATTTGAGCCTCTCGCTGCGGGTATGGACTATGAAGCTTCATTAGATGAAAACGTTACTGTGCTGGTGGTAGATGTCGGCGGCGGTACGACTGACTGCTCTATGGTGAAAATGGGGCCAAACCATATCGATAACCGTGACCGCAGTGCCGACTTTTTAGGCCACAGTGGTCAACGTATCGGTGGTAATGATCTAGATATCGCTCTGTCTATGGCTTCATTTATGCCACATCTTGGTCTTGGTAGCCTTATGGTTAACCAATTGCCAGTGCCAAGCAAACCCTTTTGGAACGCGGTTGCAGTCAACGACATTAGTGCACAGCGAGACTTTAGCGCCTTGGCATCGAAGAAGTTAATTGAAGACTTAATCAAAGATGCGCAAAAGCCTGAGCTTATTCAGCGCCTACTTAAAGTTCAAAAAGAGCAGTTAGGTTATAAATTGGTGCGCAGCGCAGAACAGAGTAAGATTGCACTGTCTAGCGATGCAAGCGTTGATATGGAGCTGGAATATATTCACGCAGGATTACATGCTAGGGTGAGCGAGGAAGACTTTGAAAGCGCTATCACCATACCGCTATCAAAAGTTGAAGCTTTGATGCGAGAAGCCCTTGAGCAAGCTGGTGTGATGCCTGATCGTATTTATGTGACTGGCGGTACGGCGAGAAGTCCGGCGATCTATAAACGCATCTCAGGTTTGTTCCCTGAGATCCCAATCGTTGTTGGCGATCACTTCGGTAGTGTGACAGCGGGTTTAACCCGTTGGGCGCAAAGAGTGTTTGCTTAAGCGTCTTTTATTTAAAAAATTGTGATTTAAACATTTTAATCTTATTTTTGGCTCAATACCTTAAGGAAATGGATATGACAGGGTTCACTAGAAAGCGAGTTTTAGGCGTTGGCTTATCTATACTGCTTGCACTAGGTCTTAGTGGTTGTGGCGATGATGTGGGGAAAGTGAGCTTAGGCCTATTTACCACCAAGGATGTGATTATTGATGCTAGGCACGACCCTAAAATACCGGGTGTGACGTGTCATATTAGCCGTATTGAAGCTGATTTAAGCCTTGCTGACCCATCGGATATGAGTATCTCTTGTCGTCAAACCGGGCCTATTACCGCGGCTGAAATCGCTAATATCGATAAGAGTAAAAATGGTGAGGTGGTATTCAAGGAGTCCTTAAGTATTTTGTTTAAGTCACTTAAAGTCCGCCGAATTTACGATGCTAAAAACCAAACATTACTGTATCTGTCTTATTCGACTAAAGAGACCAATGGTAGCCATAAACATGCGCTCTCGACAGTGCCACTCTATGGCACGCAGGCATGGATAGCGGGTGGGGCAGTTAATAGCCACTAAGTCTGTTAACTCAAAAGCTTGTTGACTCACTTTAGCTTTAAATAAGCCAAGCTTTGGACTATTAGAAAATAAAAAGGGCGAATAATATTCGCCCTTTTTGCTATGCGTTTTACTGGTTCGTTATTTGTTAACCGTTAGTCGCTAATCAGCGCTGTAGCACTGCCTGCAACGGAGTCGTAAACAATTTTGATATCGGCTTGCTGGCGACCTTTAGGATCACCAAGTGTACGCAATACATAGGTGCATTGAGTCTGTCCATCAGGATTAACGTCGGCCTGATGACGATAGGCTTGAAAATCGCTAACAGAATTTGCATTTGAAAGTGACACCGAAGCGGGTTCCTGTTGCAGTGTATTCCACAGATCAACACAGCCTTGCTCACCTTTACCGATATTTTTAGGCTGAGCCATAGGGTTATTTTTATTTATGCCTAATGGGTAGCCATAGCTATTCATATCCAGTTTTCCGCCAGCAAAATCGGCAAGATCGTTTAAATCACCGCTGCCTGCAACAAGTTGCCACTTTGTGTGGGAAAATGTCAGAGATTGTTCTAATGCCGCAGCGATCCCTTTAACCCGAGCAATTTCAGCATCGCGTTTTAAGTCGATATATTTGGCCGCCGCAATGACGGCTAAAATACCAAGTACAATGATCACAGTGACAAGTTCGATTAAGGTGAAGCCTTTGGAGGCTGTGACGCGCTGCATTGAAAACATTCTCTAGAGTATGAGGGACGTTTTCAATAATAGAGTATTTAGACTAATAGCTGAAACAAAAGGTTCTTACTGATATAAATAAGACAAGCCGACATTTTGTCGGCTTGTTTGACTATAGCTTATAAATGCATCTGGATTAACGATTCAACACTTGATTGTAACGCTCAAACGCCGCATCGAGATCGGCAATTAAGTCATCGACATTTTCAAGACCAATGTGCAATCTGATGAGTGGCTTACTGCTGTCCCACTGAGTTGCAGTGCGCAGCTTGTCGATGCCGAATACACCTAAGATCAGGCTTTCATAGCCCCCCCAAGAGAAGCCCATTTTAAAGTGCTGCATATTTTCAACAAATGCGGTAACCGATCTAACATCGCCTTGTTTCAGCACAAATGAGAACAAACCGTTTGAGGCACTAAAGTCGCGTTTAAAGAATTCATGACCCGGGCAAGACTCAAAAGCGGGGTGACGGAGATGATCGACTTCTGCTCTGCTATTTAACCAGTTAGCTATCTTAAGCGCATTTTGCTCATGCTGGGCTAAACGAATGCCTAAGGTTCTCAGGCCGCGACTAGCAAGGTAAACATCATCGGGAGAAGTACACTGGCCAAGCAGATAGCTATGCTCTCTGAGTTGTTCCCAATGCTTTTTATTGGCTGTGGCGGTTCCCATCATCACATCTGAGTGGCCGACAATGTACTTTGTCGCCGCTTGGATAGAGATATCGACGCCCATATCAAATGGACGAGAGTTAATCGGTGACGCCCAGGTATTGTCGAGCATGACTACGATATCGTGCTGGTGGGCGATACGACTCAGGGTAGGAACATCTTGCACTTCCATGGTGATAGAGCCTGGGGACTCTAAAAATAACACCTTAGTGTTTGGTTGAATTAACGCCTCGATGCCATCACCTATCATAGGATCGTAATAAGTGGTTTCGATACCGTAGCCTGCTAGCAACTTATCACACAAGTCGCGGGTTGGTTCGTAGGCACTATCGACCATTAATAGGTGATCACCTGATTTTAAGAAAGACAGTAGGCTGTTGCTGATAGCGGCACTACCCGATGGATATAAGGCCGTACCCACACCGCCTTCTAGCTCGGCGATAGCAGCTTGAAAAGCAAAGTGAGTTGGTCCGCCTCGGCGGCCATAGAACATCTCGCCATTTGCCTTGTTTTTGGCGGCAAAGCGCATATCTTCAATGGTATCGAATACCATGGTTGAAGCGCGGTAAACCGGAGGGTTAATTACCCCTTGAGTCCATTTTTTATCGCGGCCAAGACTGATTATTTGGGTCTCTTTTTTCATAGGGCGAATTCCATCAGTTTTAATTTTTAGCCATCTTAACATCTAAACGGCCAAAATGAAGTGTCTATCACAACAAGTGTTTATCTTTTCAAGATCAATTTGATTGATTGTCTCAATTGAATGTCATAGCCGCTTCATCGCAATTGTTTTAGCCGTTATAACCACTACAAAATCAGCTGTTCCATGCCATTTCGATTTAGTCTTAGCTTCAAGAAAGACTCTCTTTACTCAAAGGCAGTCTGATTTTAATCTCTACGCCGCAGATCTCTCCAGACTTGTCTTGCAAGTTACGGGCATTGATCTGACCGTGGTGGAACTGACTGATAAGTCTTGCGATATACAGGCCTAGCCCCAAATGCGGTTTGTCTTGCGCCTTTTGAGTTCGCACCGAAACCATAGACTCGAAAATTTGCTCTGCCATATTTTCAGGCAGGGCAGGACCTTGGTTACTGATACATAGTTCGGCAAATTTATTCTTTACCTTGAGTGAAACATCAATCGGCGTAAGCGGATGGCTAAATTCTAATGCGTTGGCAACAAGCTTATCCATTAGCTGGGCGATATATTCTGGTACCCCAAGAATCGGCGTCTCTTCGTTGATGATATCTAGGCTGAAGGTTTGATCTGGATAGGTCATCTGATAGCCTTGCATGCAGCCACTGACCACTTTCTCTAAAGGAAAAACGCTTCTTTCTGCATGGGAAAGACTCTCTTCTAAGCGGGTTGCTTCACTCATATTATTGAGGATCATGTTGAGGCGGTTTACACCTTCTTGTGCCCGGTCAACATATTTGCGTGTATCGGGGTTAAGCTCTTGTAGTCCAAGGTGCTCTAACGATGAACGTACTACGGCAACTGGGGTTCTAAGCTCATGAGATAAGCGTGACGACATATTCTCTAAGTAATGAGTATATTGACTCAAGCGGCTGACAATGCTAGCGAAACTACGTGACAGATCGCCAATCTCATCGCGCACCTTAGAGCCTTGGATTTCATTCTTAATCCGGCCCTGACTATCGATGGCTTGTTCAGCTTCATCGCGCAGCTTGCGAATACGGCTGGAGATGTTTGAGGCGAAGAAAAACAGCGCTAAGGTGCCCATGCTCATGATGGTTAAAATCACATTGAATAGCTTTTCTAAGGCCTTATTTCTTAAAGTGCGAATACCGTGAGTGGTCTCCTCCGCGATCACGACGCCCATCACCTTGTCATCGATCCAGATAGGACTTGCAGCAGCAAGCACCACGGCCTTGTTGTCGGGAGTTAATCGCCATGTCGAACCTTGATCGCCCTTTAGTGCTTTAGAGATATGACTACCTTGCAGCACGGTAGAATCTTGTAAGGAGTCGATAAAGTCTTTAGCCGGGATGGTGAGGATTTTGTAATACAGCGGGTGCAGGTACTCTCGTTTAAACTTTTCCCAGGCTGAGTTTCCCTCTTTTTCTATGGTTGATCGTGACCAAACGCTATTGTCTGTGCGAATATCGCCTGACTTTGCCAGTACGCGCCCATGCTTATCCACAACCCAAATGCGTGAGCTGTTATGGCTCATGCCTTTAATGATACTTTCAATCTCAGGAGAGGGAACCAGTACCGTACCTAGCTTGCTGACATCATCGATGGCCGAGGTGCCAACTACTGCATCTAAGGTACGAGATTTCTTGTCATTGACGTCATAAACCGCAAAACCAAGCTTACTGCCCACCATATCAAGCGGGATCCGCAGCTCGACATTGTAACCCTGTTTACTCTTAGTCCATTTGCCCTGAATTTTGACTTCAGGAGTCACAGGTTTGGTTAGGCTAGGATCTTCAGGAAGTTCAAAGGCACTGATCCAACCATCTTGGGTCGTGGCGATAATATAACGGCGGAACATGCCATCGGGAGCGAGCGTTGCGATGGCGATATGATCGTTTCTATCTATGCTAAGGCTGTTTTTACCACGGTAGATCACTTGCGGATCATTGACCTCGAAAAACGCATACAAATAACCCGCATATTTTCCCACCATATGGTTAAAGCTTAGCTGCAGTGGTTGGCTTTCATCGCGTTTATAGAGTTGATAGTCATTAGCGTAGTTGAGGGCTCTATGGCGATAACTACTCCAGTCTGCCAGCTTGCCATCGAGCTGGATCGGGCCAGAAAGCGGATAGGCATACAGATCTCGGCCTTTCTCGACTTGGGTTAAGAAACTTGCCTGACTGTCGAACAGTTTAGGTCTCTCATGCAAAGCAGTTGCTAATGCTTGCGTTGTGCCTTCTAAGGTTTTTTCCTGGCCGTGACGCAGGTACTTTTCCATCTCCCACACGTACTGATACCCCAGCCAAGGTAGGCAGAGTAGAAACAGGGATAAAACCGCGACTTTAGCGCGTAGACCTATGGGCAAATTGAACATGGGTTAATGCTTTACCTAACTAATGCTTAATTGAAGTGGCTAAAATTGTGTCAATCAAATTGTGTAAGTCAAATGGACAAAATAAATAACACAGAGCTAACTGTGTGAATCCCAGCGATAACCCATGCCATAGACGGTATCGATACAGTTAAAGTTCGCATCTTGGGCGATAAACTTCTTTCGAATACGTTTAACATGGGAGGTAATAGTTGAATCGTCGACAAATATTTTCGCTTCCTGCATCAGTTCTTGGCGTTGGCGTACATGACCCGGACGTTTAGCCAGCGCATGCACCATCCAAAACTCGGTAACGGTTAGCTCTATTTGTATCGCATTCCAACACACCCGCATACGATTAACATCTATGGTGAGCAAGCCGTGCTCAATGATCTGGCTGTCATCGCTGCTGACATTCTTAAGATCCGAACGTCTAAAGAGCGCCGCAAGTCTGGCGATAAGATGGGGGAAACTGACCTCTTTACTCAAATAGTCATCCGCACCGAGTCGAAGTCCACAAACCGTGTCGAAATCGCTATCACGAGCGGTTAAGAAAATAATAGGTAAGGTGCTCGACATGGCTCTTAGGGATTGGCATAGGGTAAAGCCGCCGTCGATTTCATTTTCAAGACCGATATCGATAATCGCCAGATCCGGCAGGCGTGTGTTAAACGCTAACATGGCTTCGGGGCGATTGGCATAGGCCTGTACACAATAACCTTGTTGCTGCAAAACCTCTTTGTAGTTTTCTCTGATCGCAGCTTCATCTTCTACTATGGCAATTCGTTTCATGACTTCTTGTATTTGGCTTTAACTGTCTAATTGATTGTGACTATACAGGAATTTAATCGCGTTTAAAGATGCGAACCGCGATTGCCATTTTGTTGCCACAATTGATATTCAATTCGCCACTTTTGCTCCCCTTAAAAGCCATTTCACTCGGGTTTAATAGCCTCATCGAATAGATACATCTTGTTAAACCAAATTACGGCGATTAATTCCGCCAATTGAATAGCGACATAAAAGGGAACTACTTATGAAAAAGCAACTTATCTCTACTCTAGTTATCGGCACCTTAATGCTTTCAACTTCGGCCTCTGCTGAGCAAGTCATTGAGAGTGAGCGTAGTCATAACGAAGAGTTGATTGGTCTGAGTTCGGGCATTGTTATCGGTGCGGTAGTAGGCGGACCAGTGGGGGCGATTATCGGTGCGTTTACCGGAACCTTGCTGGGTAAGTCTGTAGGTGATGATGATGCCTTACAATCGCAACAAGCCATGTTAACCGAGCAAGAGCAGCAACTTGTTGCATTAAACCAAGAAAATACCTCACTAGTAGAGCTCTCTGATCAATATGAACAAGCGCAGCAGCAACTGACCACATTAAAGATGGCGCAGGAGCAGAAGCTAACCGAGCTGGCACTTGGCCTTAATGTGCAATTTAAAACTGGTTCATCAATTATTGAGCCGCACTTTCAGCAACAGCTTAATGATATCGCTTATGCCATGTCGTTATCGCCAGAGCTAACACTGGATCTTACTGGCTACGCCGACCGCCGAGGTGATGGCGATTACAACCAAGCATTATCTGAACAGCGCGTTGCAGAAGTTAAGAATTACCTTACTGAGCAGGGCGTCCCAGAAGAGCGTTTACATAACCAAGCCTTTGGAGATTCTTCGCCATTGATGGCTGAGCAAAACTTTGAAAATGACTTCTTCGATCGCCGAGTGACGCTGAAGCTTCAAAATCAAAACAGTTCACTGGCTGCTAACGCAACTAATCCGTAAAGCGAACGAATAAAGCGAACTGGCGAGTGGTTAAGTCAGTCAAGAGTAAGAACAAAAGAGGAGTAACAGATGACTGCGTATTTATTAGAGCTTAGTCATCGCCAAGGAGGCCCCCGTATGGGGGCTTTAATGGCAGCTAAAATCAAGTTGAAAGTGGCAATGGTGTCGATGCTTTGTTTGCTACTGCCAATGAATGCCATAGCAATGCAAACGACTCAAGCCTATAACATTGATGCTGTTAAGCAAGGCAGCCTAGTGTTTGAAAATACCCTAGGCGAGATAGCATTGTCTCTACCGATGAAAACCGATGTCAGTATGCAGGTATCAGGTTGGATTAACCGAGTCTCGGTTCGCCATGAGTTTAAAAATACTAGCGAGGACTGGGTCAATGGTCAGTATCTATTTCCTTTACCGAATGAGGCGGCCGTTGATCAGCTCAGACTTCATATAGGAGACCGGGTGATAGAGGGACAAATTGAGCCTAAGGTTAAGGCAAAGGCGATATTTGAACAGGCTAAATCTCAGGGGAAGAAGGCCAGTTTGTTGGAGCAGAAACGGCCTAATATCTTTAGCGCTAAAGTGGTGAACCTTGCACCGAATGAGATGCTGATTGTAGAGCTAACCTATCAAGAGACCTTAGATTACCGAGATGGCGAATTTAGTTTACGTTTTCCTATGGTTGTTGCGCCTAGGTATGCGCCTAAGCAAACTGGCAGTGATCTCCTAAAAAATGGTCATTTAAAAGATAATGGAAAAGCCCTGAGTGATGAGATTGATAGCAGTGTTAAGCCTGCAGAATATGCCAAGCATTACACTGATTATACCGTTAGTAATCAACACTATTCATTTGATATTCATAGCCAAGTCTCAGCTCCATCTTTAGCACTCGATGAAACATCGCTTGAAAACGCTAGATCTAATGAAACCGTGTCTAGTGAAGCTTTGCTCGGTCAGCAGGGCAAAACAAACACTGTTGCATTGAAGGTGAGTTTCGATGAAGGAATGCCAATTGAGCATATTCGTAGTCCTTATCATGAGGTTAGTGTGGATGTGGCTGAGAATGGCGGCGCGTTTGTTAGCTTAAATCGTGATGTCATCGCAAATAAAGACTTTGTATTGACCTGGAAGCCGATTCAAGGAGAAGAGCCAACGGCTGCTGTTTTTTCACAAATAGGAAAAACACATCACTCACAGGCTAGCTCATCTGAAGTGCCAATAACGCCGCTAATTGCCAGCGAGAAATATGCCTTGGTGATGTTAATGCCCCCCCAAGGCGCTAGTGAGCAATATTCGCCTATTCGTCGGGAGCTGATCTTAGTGATTGACACCTCAGGTTCAATGTCGGGAGACGCCATCATTCAGGCTAAGGCGGCACTTAAATATGCCTTAGCTGGGCTGAGACCAACGGATAACTTCAACATTTTGCAGTTCAACTCAACTGTCGATAAATGGTCTGACACTGCAATGCCAGCGACTGCGGTTAATCTTGGTCAGGCACAAAACTATATTAATCGCTTAGAAGCCAATGGTGGTACCGAGATCTCGATTGCGCTGAATGCGGCGCTTAATATTGAGACAGCTATCGAGAGTATCATTGAGGATCGGGCTCAGATTGATAATGAAACTGAACTTGCTAATAAAGACCTAGATACAAGCTTATTGCGACAGGTGTTATTTATTACCGATGGTGCGGTATCGAATGAGTCCACATTGTTTCAGCAGATAGAAGACCAGTTAGGTGATAGCCGTTTGTTTACCATAGGGATTGGCTCGGCGCCGAATGCTCACTTTATGCAAAGAGCTGCGCAGCTAGGGCGTGGAACGTATACCTATATCGGTAAACTTGATGAGGTAAACCAGAAAGTGGTGAACTTACTCGAGAAGATAGAAAAGCCGCAGGTGACAGATGTGGATCTTCGTTTTAGCGATGGAAGCGTGCCAGATTATTGGCCAGTTCGTATTCCTGACCTTTATGCTCATGAGCCGTTACTGGTTGCGGTTAAACTGCCTAGCTTTGTTAGTAACGATCTGCTAATCCAGGGGCAATTAGCGGGGCAGTTTTGGCAGCGGCGCTTATCGGTTAGTGCCACAGAGCAAGCCAAAGGGCTAGATCTCGTTTGGGCGCGCAAGCAGATAGCCGCTTTAGAGCTAAGTAAGCAGGGATCCAACCGAAATCGAGTCGAAAAGCAGATCACCGCGATCGCAATGAATTTTCATATCATGAGCGCCTATACCAGCTTAGTGGCAGTGGATTTAACCCCATCAAAGCCAGAAAGCCACGAGGCTAAATCTGCCAAGGTGATGAATCATCTGCCAAGCGGTTGGCAAATTCAGTCAAAATCTCAGTCGTACATATTGCCGCAAACAGGAACTAACAGTTATGTGTTCATTGTTTTTGGTTCAGTGTTATTGCTCTTAGCGGTTCTTTACCGTCTGTCTTTTAGAAGAGAGGCATTTAGTCGGAGTGCTTTCAGGGAGTTAGAGTGATGGCAAATACCCTTGAGCAAATCGTTATTTTAGATGATGCACAGCGTTTTAAAAAACTCTGCAGAGGCTTTAATCAGTACTTCCCGTGGTTGTTACTTTCTATGGGGATGATGCTAGTCATCCAAGGCGGATATATGCAAGCAAAAGCACACTTTGCCCAGTTTCTTATTCAGCAGGCTTGGCAAAAAACACTCGAAGATCACAAACCCCATAAACCTTGGTCATGGGCCGATACCCATCCTGTTGCCAAACTGGAGTTTCTCCCTCATACAGTGACTCAAGATGATTTCGGTAGTCACTTAGCCAGTCATTTAGCAAGCCAAGAGGCGCTGGATGCACAAGATAGCGAGCGAGACGATAGCCTTTACGTGTTATCAGGGGCATCAGGTCGTAATCTGGCCTTTGGTCCGGCACTGATGTTATCGAGCTCTGAATTTGATGAGCAAGGCAATACGGTTATCGCTGGTCATAGAGACACGCATTTTGCTAGGCTAAATGGCGTTAAAGTGGGGCAGTTGATTAATGTGCAAAGCGCTTCAGGAAAACGCCGTCTGTATCGAGTGTTTGCAACCCAAGTGACCCACGAGTCTGATATGAGCGTGGCTCAAGACAGTGGTGACAAGCAGTTGACCTTGGTGACTTGTTATCCTTTTGGCACGAGCTTTGCGGGTGGGCCGCTACGTTTTGTTGTTAAAGCTGAGCCCATTTAGGCTATCGAGCCGTTTTATATAAAATGGCTCGATACTTTTGTGAGGCTATTAGGTGAGTGATTGTTTGCCAATAGTGCCAATATCTAAAATTGAACATGGCAACAACAGTGACGATGACAGTATCTAAATCTAGGTCTCTGCTTTGGTTAAAGCCTTATAAATTTAAGGCTAACGTATGATCGGCATGACTCGATTGCGGCCAAGGTTCTTTGCTTGATATAGCTGGCTGTCGGCGCGATCAATTAACGCACCATGGGTGTCATTAGCTTGATATTCGGCGACCCCAAACGAAGCGCTGATGTTGTTAATCGTCTCGCCTTTACGCTTATCTTTTAAGGTGAGTTTTTCTAAACTACGGCGCATTGATTCTGCTAGTTGGCGAGCACGGCGTAACTGGCTCTTAGGCACGATAAGAGCAAATTCCTCACCGCCAAATCGATATAACTTGGTACCGTCTTTACAGGCTTCCGTAAGACGTTTAGTCACGGCTTTGAGCACTTGGTCACCTAGCTGGTGGCCATAGGTGTCGTTAAAGACTTTAAAGTGATCGATATCGGCAATAATCAGGCAGAGGCCTTGCGGGTGCTGCTCCAAAATACCATTTAGATCATTGTCAAATGCGCGGCGATTCAGTGAACCAGTTAAAGCATCAAAATGCATCTCATGTTCTGACTGCTTCAACTGCTGCTTTAGAGCATCAATCTCAGATTGCGCTTTAGCCAACTGAGCAGAGAAATGTTGTGCGCTAACCCGAATGTCATTGGAGTCCTGGACTAGAGTCTTGACGACGGTTAAAACCTCTTCGATGGTAAAGCCATCATTTTCAATTTTATTCAGCTTGTTGTAGTTGTGACTAATCTTGTTATGGAACTGGCTGGCATCGAGGTTGGTGTCTTTCAATGATTGCGAAAGCTCCGTCACCATAGCATCGAGATTAAGGCGCATATCGACGACGTTAAGCGCGGCAGGATCGGATAAATACTCTTGATATAGTCGTTCACTTTGACTCGGTGGGCAAGTACTATACTGGCTGACTATCTCGTCTAAGTGTTGGTTAAGCTTTGGACTTTTCTCACCGACATAAGCATACCAAAGGGCATAGTTGGTTGGTGTTGTCGGGATCTGGTGTTTTAGCATCAAAGGAATGGCTTTTTTTAACTTTGTTGCCGATTCCCTTAACAGTGGATTAGCCATGATAGTGCCTTACTGCGTAAGAGTTTTTGATATTGTTATGTGCATGCAATGAGTTGAGGACACGATTGTGCAGTTTTATTGATTCTAATATGTTTTTGCCCACTGAAGAACTCGGGAATTTAAAAAAATAATAAAATAGCTAATAAAAATCAGAACTCTGAGCTCAGCAATATGAGTTATGCACCACGAACCTGGCCGATGCTTAGGCATTTTGTCGATAAGGGTACGTAAAACGCCATTTTTATCGCAGAAATGCTGTGGTTAAATGACTTTTAACCGTGTCAAAAATAACTTTAAAATTGGTAGCTTACCGAAAGCATAGGGCCGATAAAGCTGTAGTAGATGTTGTAATCGGCAATCTTGATATCTGCTGAAGTAATGGTCGATTCATATTCAACGTCAACTTCGTAGTAATTAAAGGCTGCTGTCATATGCCAGTTTTCACTGATAGCGGCTTCAACGCCCATTCTAACATCGACTAAACCGCCTTTTAGATCGTCTAGCTTGATATAAAAATATTGCGCATGAGCATTGAATTTAAAACCAGGATAGAACTCATAACGGCCAAAAATACCAATATCGGGTAGTGGAGCCGTGAGCTTTTCGTCAACAACTTTAGGGATGTCTATACTGTCTGGGCAGCGGTTCTCTGTTGCGGCATCGCAGATCCCTATGTTGCCTTTAAATGCTGTTTTAATAAACATTGCATGTAAACCAACCGAGACACCTACGTCATAGTTATGACCCTGCCAAATATCATAGCCATAACCAATACGCATGATATCTATGTTGAGGGTACTATCTAGTGCAATGCCAGATTTAACGTCATAGGTTGTGTCATCCCAAGTAAATTGAAATGGCTTTTCTACAGATTGCACAAAGGCACTACGGTGAAGCTGTTTCCAATCTGCATATAAGGTGTGGCGATCATTAAAATGATGAGAGATTTCAAAGAACGGTAAAAACTGAGATTCTTCTAACTTTAAATCGGTTTCAAAGTCGAGAGCGAATGCATTGCCTAAAATAGGATCATTTACATCTATGGTAGAGTCTGTGTTGGCATAAAAACCACCCACTCGGATAATAGTGCTATTATCTGCAAAAGTTACCGGACTCGCGACCAAGGCCATTGTGGCAGCGCTACGAATGATGAAACTTTTAACCATTAAAAGTGACTCCGTGTTTCTTATTTTTATTAGAACTAAATGAATAGTGCTTTTATTATTTGTTTTCTAGCATAGCAGGATCCTTATGAATGTGAATTAATTGTTTCAAAAAATGTATAAATTATTTGATCTAGTGCAAATGGGATGTGGTTTGCAGTTGCAGGGGCAACTTCTACGAGTAAATAACGATTAAACTTGAGTAAGTAGGTGAGAGTCAGTGCGAGTAGAAATCTTATGTAAAGAAGTGATGCTGTTGACTGTTCTAATGGAAGATAGGCCTAAAGGAGAATAGGTCTATAGGAAGAGAGGCTGAACTCAATTTAGCTCAGCTCAAATCCACACAATCTAGAGCAAGCTTGAATTGTTAACTTAGCGCTTTGCAATGATTAAATTAACGGCTTGCAACAAACTCAAATACAGCTGATATATAGATAATGTTTAAGCTAGATACGCTTTCGCAGTATAAAAGTCATTAGTGTTAAACTTTCGGAAAAGCGCTAAAAAAGTATTAGCGCTTAAGATTTCAGGTGTTTGTGGAAATCTTTTAAAACAGCTTTGGAAGAAGAATAAGCGCCCAAGTCAACCCACAAAAAACAAGGCTCATGAAAACAGCTGCAGAGGCAATATCTTTGGCTTGGCCACTGAGCGGGTGGTGCTCATCGCTAATTCTATCGACAACGGCTTCTATTGCTGAGTTAAGTAGCTCGACAATCAACACCACAAATAGTCCCAAGAGAAGTAAAACTCGCTCAACAGTTGTGATGTCAACTAACAGCGCAATAGGGAGCATGATGGCCGCTAAGATCAACTCTTGCCTAAATGCCGCTTCGTGTTGCCAAGCCAATTTAAGACCTTGCATTGAAAAGCCTGTTGCTCTGATCACGCGTTTGATGCCATGGTTGTTAGCAGGTTTCATAGTGTTCCATCGTGTGCGAAAGCCTCTTGAATTCGTGTTCTTTTGGCTGATGACTAAAATTTTTCATGCAGTATAACATGTTCTTTTTTGAGTTAATCAAAAAAGCCAGCCCATAAGGGAGCAGTCTTAAGCTTAGCTAATGGTTTAATAGCATTTGAGCTTGGCGAGATAGCAGAAGTCAGTCTAGTCTTAACCTTTAGCAAGCAAGATATGTAAATATAAGATGTATCGCACAGGATGTGCAGATTAACGCAAGGAGCAGCATTATGTTGGCAATTCGATTTACCACTTTATTTCTCTGGCTATGTTTAGCCTATTTCACCACTATCAATTCTAGCTATGCCGATGAAACAGCGATTCAAACTCTTGATAAACCTTCTATACAACTCGCATCAGCATTCGATAAGTCTGTAGCGGATATAACGCAATACTTAGTAAGCGAAAAACTCGATGGTGTTAGAGGCTATTGGGATGGTAATGAGATGTATAGTCGTTCCGGTCGCCAAATTGCGTTACCCGACTGGTTTGTAGAGGGATTTCCTAATTACCCGTTAGATGGCGAATTATGGATTAAAAGAGGGATGTTTGAGCAAGTATCGGCAATTGTCAGAAGGAGCAAAGTGAGTGATGAAGAGTGGGCTAGAGTGAAGTTTATGGTTTTTGACTTACCCGCTGAGCCGAGTGTTTTTGAATTGCGCTACCGAAAGGCAGTAAAAGAGTTGACTGACGTCAGCCCATACTTAAAGGTGATTGCTCAGCATAACCTAGAGAGCTACCAAGCATTAGAAACTGAGTTACAGGAGGTCATTGCGAAAAATGGCGAAGGACTCATGCTTCATAAGAAAAATGCTTTTTATAAATCCGGACGCAGTAAAGATATAGTAAAGCTAAAACCTTTCTATGATGCAGAAGCGAAAGTCATTGGTTACACGCCAGGTAAGGGACGTTTTAGTGGAATGATGGGAGCCTTAGTTGTTAAAAATCAACAAGGGATCACCTTTAACTTAGGCACTGGGTTCACCAAAGCACAAAGGCAGAGTCCGCCACAGATTGGCAGCTTAGTCACATATAAATATTACGGGCTGACACAAAAAGGCACGCCAAGATTTGCGAGTTTTTTAAGGGTAAGACATGCTAAGTAGTGCTGATTGAAATGAACGATAAGGTTCGAGAGATAAGCCTCGAACCTTAATTTATTTAGCTATTAATTGTATGAACTTCAGCAGTATAAGTTGTATTAAACAACAGGGCTAAAGGACTTGAACTACATCTTCCATAGCAAGGCGTGACTTAGGAAGTGCAGCGTTGTAGTCTTCTTCAGAATGATGAAAACCCATGGCTAAAGCGACATTACATTGGTAACCACCAAGCTCTTCTTTAAAAATCTCACCAATCAACTCACTATCAACGCCTTCCATAGTCGTTGAGTCAATCCCCAAACGCGCAAGAGTATGTAGTGTATTACCTAAGGCTAAATAGGTTTGTGACTTTGTCCAAGCAGCATTGTTACCTGCTGTATCAGTATTGAGTTCTACGAAAGCAAAAGCGCCAAACGCTTGCTCTCTGTCTTCTATTCCCATACGGCCATCAGCAATACCTTTATCGACAACCTTTGCGTAATCATCGCGAGTGTAGTGAGGGTTGTGAGCAAATAGCACAATATGGGATGCTGACTTGATATGCGGCTGATTAAACTGAAAATTGTTGGCAAAGGTGTCGTGCATACGCTGCTTAGCCTCATCGCTTTCAATTACGATGAACTTCCAAGGTTGTGAATTGATTGATGATGCAGACAGATTCATTGCTTGATAAATAACATCAAGATCTGCTTGAGGAATACGCTTTGACGCATCATAGCGTTTTGCAGTGTAACGGCTTTCAAGATCAGCAATAATTGGGTGAGTCATATTCGTATCCTAATGCAAAAAAGATAAAACCAAAATTAAGTTGCGGCTATCCTACATTTATCTTCAGGATTGAAACACTGCATTTGAGTTGAATGATTATCAAGATTTTGTTGATAATCAAAATTTAGGATTATCTAGCTAGGCTTATATAAGTAATTTGATTTGTTTTAACAACCTGCTTTTTCGCTTACTATTTGAATAATGTATAGACCATAGTTAGGATACTGATATGAAACAAATTTCTTCTGTTCTATTTGTATGTATGGGCTACATATGTCGCTCACCTTCGGCTGAGGCTATGTTCAGATTAAAAGCACAAGCAGCCCAGTTAGACATCGAGATAGATTCAGCAGGGACGATTGCTTATCACCAAGGGAATTCACCGGATAAGCGTTCGATAGCAGCAGGTGTCAAGCGAGGATTAGCCTTTGATGGTATGCGAGCAAGGCAGGTAAAAGCAGATGACTTCGTCGATTTTGATTTGATCCTTGCGGCTGATAAGCAAAATCTTGATGACTTGAAGCGGATCTGTCCCACTGAGTACCAGACTAAGTTGGCATTAATTTTAGATTTTTGTGACTTTGACTGTTATCAGAAAGCGTATGAAGAAGTGCCGGATCCATATTATGGTGCAGGTGATGGCTTTGAGTTGGTTCTGGATTTACTTGAGAATAGCTGTGAGCAGCTTGTAAGACGGATCCAATATGGTTATTTGTAACTGATGAGAGACTATAGAAGCGGAGGCACTATATAGTCGTTGTTGATACTGAGAACTTATCTGTAGACAGATAATGGATTTAAAAATAAAAAGGCGCTTTTGATAGCGCCTTTTTACTTAATAAAATAGAGTTTAGCTTAAACGCTTACCAGAACGCTTTAAGCGTTCTTGTTCTTTACGTGCGTCTTCTTTTGCTTGCTTCTCTGCCATTAATTTAGCCACTTCTTCTTTCTCTATCTCAGCCATTTCAGGCGTCTCAAGTGACAATTGGCCAATTCTGCCTGCTCGGAAGTCATGCAGTAACACTTCTGATGCTTTATGCAGGTCGATTCTTCCACCTGGGCGTAGTGCACCACGGTTACGGCCAATCGCTTCTAGTAGCTCAATGTCAGTATCAGGCATCTGCTTGATTTTGTAACGCTCGGCAATGGCTTCTGGATAAGCAGTTAGGAAGTACTCGGCTGCAAACATGGCAACATCTTCGTACTCCATCGCAGTATCTTTAATCGCGCCAGTTACTGCTAAGCGGTAACTGCTCTTCTCGTTATCGACTTTTGGCCACAAAATACCTGGGGTGTCAGATAGTACGATACCGTTGCGTAAATTGATCCGCTGTTGGGTTTTGGTTACCGCAGGTTCGTTACCGGTTTTAGCAATCATTCTACCCGCGAGTGTATTGATAATGGTAGATTTCCCCACGTTTGGGATCCCCATAATCATAGTGCGGATATCTTTTTCGATTTTGTCGCGGCTTGGTACGAACTTACGACATAAGTCAGGGATCTTTTTAACTTGAGAAGCCTGCAAGGTAGTAATAGCCATGGCCTTTACGCCTTGCTCTCGCTCAAGATATTCAATCCATCTTTGGGTAGTTTCTGGATCGGCTAAGTCGGATTTGTTGAGTAGTTTAATACATGGCTTATCACCACGTAGCGTTTGCACCATAGGGTTTTCACTACTGTAAGGGATCCTTGCATCAAGCACTTCGATCACTAAATCGACTTGAGGCATAACCTCTTCGATCTCTTTTCGTGCTTTGTGCATGTGTCCTGGATACCACTGAATTGCCATGTGTGCGCTCTACTATCAAATTACTAAATTAAGGGGATTTTACCTTGTTCTGCTTAAGTTTAACAAACAAAAAGCGCCCTAAGGCGCTTATTGGACTCTTATTGAGTGCTATTGAGGCTAAATTACCCCTAATTCTCTTAATCGTTCCATCAGGTAGCTGTCGGCTGTGTATTTATCTGACAATTTGACCTCTGGGTTTGGATGTAAGAAAAGCGGTAACGACAGGCGTGACTTTGTCTTGTCCATACCTTCAGGGTTAATGACGCGGTGACTCGTCGATGGGAAGTAACCGCCAGAAGCCTCTTGCAACATATCGCCGATGTTGATGATCAGATTGCCAAAATCACTGGGTACATCTATCCAGTTTCCATCCTTTAACTGTACTTGAAGTCCGGGCTCATTTGCGGCGGGTAGTACGGTTAATAGGTTGATATCTTCATGAGCTGCGGCTCGAATAGCCCCCAACTCTTCGTCGCCAGACATTGGTGGGTAATGCAGTACGCGCAGAAGAGTTCGCTGACTATCTTCAATCATTTTAGGCAGTGCGATTGAAAATTTCTGTTTTATTTCTGCTGGCGAATAGTCTTCAACCCATTGCAGTAACTCCGAAGCTAATGCGTTGGCATTATCGTAATACTTTAAAATATTGTCTTTTAACGATTCAGGAATACGTCCCCACGGGTAAACATGGAAGTATTCTTTGATGTCTTTTACGCTATGACCTTTTGCTGTTTCTGATATTTCAGCAGGGAAGAAGCCATCTTGTGTTTCAGGCTTAAACAGGAATGCTCGCTTCTCTTCGGTGTTAAAAAATGCGTGCCACTCTTGGTAAATATTTTCTACTAGCTCTTTATCAATGGGGTGGTTTGTTAACACACCAAAGCCAGTTTCTTGTAGAGAAGCTACAAATTGTTCAGCAGCATTGGTGGCTCGATAATCGATTGTTTCTAATGTCATATTAATTCTTCTTATTATTAAACCCTTGGCAAGTTTAACGAGCCGTAACAGGTGAATCAAACGTGAGTGAGCTAGATCACACCTTTGATTGTTTATACCAATGAATAGTCCGGCTTTAAAGAGGAATAACTGATTAGTATTGAGCTGGTTAGTTGGCGACACTCGTGTATAAAAATCAATAAAAAAAGTTGAAATTTGATTGAACAGAAACCGAGTTTATTACCTTTACGATTAAGTTATGACTTTTTGTCTTTGATTTAGAATGGCCTAATACGGGTCAATCAAGCCTATAAAGAGTAGAATTAAGTCAATATAGAAAGATTTTGTGATTGTATCGGGTCTATTGAGGCGTGCTAGCAGTTATTTGTTTGCTAAACATGGAATGATCAGCTTTTTAGAATTGATTGATTTTAAGTAGATAGTTGTACCCAGAGCAGAGAGGGTGATATGCGAGAACTAACCGATTTTGAGAAGCATGTGATTGAAAATAAAGGCACAGAAAGGCCTTTTAGCGGCGAATATAATCAACACGATGCTCAAGGGGTATATTGTTGCAAGAGGTGCGATGCACCCTTATATCGCTCGGAGAGTAAGTTTAATGCCCATTGTGGTTGGCCTGCTTTTGATGATGAGATTGAAGGCGCAGTTAAACGTAATATAGATGCCGATGGCAGGCGAGTAGAAATTGTTTGTAGTCAATGTGAAGGGCACTTAGGCCATGTGTTTGAAGGCGAACTGTTAACGCCAAAAAATATTCGCCATTGTGTCAATTCGGTTTCAATGACATTCAAGCCAATCGATGAACTGGTTGAAAATAAACCTGCATTTGAGCTTGCGACTTTCGGTGGAGGCTGTTTTTGGTGCCTTGAAGCTGTGTTTTCCTCCATTCGAGGGGTAAGTAAAGTCACTTCAGGTTACTCGGGAGGGGATGCTAATGATGCTAATTATAAGGCTGTTTGTAGTGGTAATACGGCTCACGCCGAAGTAGTGCAAATTGAATTCGATCCTAGCGAGGTGAGTTTTGAGAGTTTGTTGGAGGTGTTTTGGGTCAGTCATGATCCCACCACCTTAAATCGTCAAGGTAATGATGTAGGCCCTCAATATCGTTCGGTTATTTTCATTCATAACGAACAGCAAGCGTTAATCGCTAATCAGATGATATCTGATTTAACTGAGGCCTCTGTATGGTCTAAGCCAATCGTGAGTCAAGTGGTCGCTTATGATGGCTTCTTTGCAGCAGAAAATTATCATAATGATTATTATGAGTTAAATGGTGAGCAGCCCTATTGTCAGATGGTGGTGAAACCTAAGGTAGACAAAGTTAAAGCGCTTTTTTCGGATAAATTGAAGTAGCTGATTTATTCTTAGAACCCAATTTTCTAAAGTGAATCTAAAAAAAGACGGGCATGCCCGTCTTTTTTTAGATTCAAACTTAATAGCTAGCTTTACGAGTCAAGCTTATCGTCAGCTACTTTATAGTGTGGATCTTCAATTAAGTTAACCTCAACTAAATCACCCGCTTTTGCTAGCAGCTCCTTACAGTCATTACTTAAATGACGTAGGTGTAGGCGTTTACCTGTGCCAACATATCGCTCTGCTAATGTATCGATAGCATCTAGGGCTGAGTGGTCACATACTCGTGAATTTTGGAAATCGACAATCACATCCTGAGGATCGCTCTTAGCATCAAATAGCTCTAAAAACTCAGCAACTGAACCGAAGAATAGTGGACCATTTAGCTTATACACTTTCCAGCCATTTTGGTCTTCACTCACTTCTACGTTGATATGCTTGGCATGTTCCCACGCAAACACAAGAGCAGAAACGATAACACCGACAAATACAGCAAAGGCTAAGTCAGTAAACACAGTTACGATTGTGACTAGAACAATAACGAATGCATCGTGCTTAGGTACTTTACGCATCACTTTAAAGCTAGCCCATTCGAACGTACCGAGCACGACCATAAACATTACACCGACGAGTGCTGCTAGTGGGATCATTTCGATAAGCGCTGAACCAAACAGAATGAAGGCAAGTAGTGCAACAGCAGCAGTGATCCCCGATAAGCGTCCACGCCCACCAGAATTGATGTTGATCATTGACTGACCAATCATGGCACAACCACCCATAGCGCCAAAGAAACCGCTGGTGATATTACCTACACCTTGTCCAATACATTCTTTGTTACCGCGACCACGTGTACCTGTCATTTCGTCGATAACGGTTAACGTTAGTAGCGATTCGATTAAGCCTACTGCAGCAAGGATCAGCGAGTATGGCAAGATGATGTATAAAGTTTCTAACGTAAACTCTACTGCTGGGATTGAGAAGGTTGGCAAACTACCTGCAATTGTCGCGTTGTCATTGCCACTCATTGACTTAAGGAAATCGAGTACGGTACGAGTATCTAAATTTAAAAAAGTAACCAATAGGGTGACAGTTAATATCGCAGCTAACGAAGATGGAATTGCGGTTGTTAGCTTAGGTAAGAACTGAATGATCGCCATTGTTAGCGCGACTAAGCCTAACATTAGTATCAATTGATCTTGAGGTAACCAATTCATTACGCCATTTGCATCAGGTGTTTTAAATTGCCCTAATTGAGCAAGGAAGATCACAATAGCTAGACCGTTCACAAAACCTATCATTACAGGGTAAGGCACAATGCGAATGAATTTACCGAGCTTAAAGACGCCAGCTGACACTTGAATGAGGCCTGCCAGTACGACAGCGGCAAATAAATATTGCACCCCATGCTCAGCCACAAGCGCTACCATTACAACGGCCATAGCACCCGTTGCACCAGAGATCATTCCTGGGCGGCCACCAATCAAGGCTGTTATTAATCCCATAATAAATGCGGCGTATAAGCCGACCATTGGCTCAACACCTGCAACGAATGCAAATGCAACCGCCTCAGGAACCAATGCTAAGGCTACGGTGAGCCCTGAAAGTAAATCTGCTCTGTGACTGGCAGTTTTGTGACGAATAAGATCGAACATTTAGCCTCTGTTAAATTATTGTTGGAATAGGAAGGGGTGTTGGCCGCGAATACTAACAAATTCGCGGCCGTTTGAATATAAAAAAGCCATGCACTAATGCATGGCTTTTAGATAAACCAGTTAACTCAGTTTACGTACGAGCGGTATCTGAATTTGCACTGTTTGCTGTTCTTGGCTTTGCAGTGTCAACAGCGTCAGATACATCATATTGGCGACCTGTTGGGGTAGCGATATTGTCTCTAGTTTCAACTGTTGGCTTAGTTGTATCAGACATTACCATCGCGCCAAAACGACTCGCAGGCTTAGCTGCAACAGGCTTGGTTTCAACAGCGATCTCAGTAGGCTCTGTAACCTTAACTTCAACTGCTTTTGGCTCTACAGCTTCTGATTGGACTTGAGCTGGTGCTTCTACTTCTACAGAACGTTCAACACTAGGCACTATTGCTGCAGGCTTTGCCATTGGAGCTGAAGCTGTTTTTGACGTAGATTCAACCTTTGGCGCTTTTGATTCGTTAGGCTCAGCCATAACTTCAACTGCTGGCTCAATCACTGGTTTGACTTCAGCCTCTACCTTAGTCTCAGGTTCAGCAACAAGCTTAACTTCAGGTTTGGCTTCAACTTGAACTTCAGGCTTGGCTTCAACTTGAACTTCAGGTTTGGCTTCAACTTGAACTTCAGGCTTGGCAGCTGGAGCTTCAACAGCAGTCTCTACTGTTTTAGCTTCAATCACAGCTTCAGCAGGTGTTGCTTCAACCGTAACTACCTCTGTAGGGGCAACCGTTGGAGCTTGTGCTTCGCTAGTCGCTTCGGCTTTAGCTGCGGCGTGTTCATTGGCAGGAGTATCCGTTTTAACTTCAACATTGGCCTCAACTGGTGCAACGACGACAACGTCAGAAGTGCTTTCCACGACAGTCGTGATTGGATCAATTGCAACAAATGGTTGGCTATCTTCATTTTGCTGAGCAGCTTCTCCATCACGGCGACGACGTTGACCCGCTGCACGAAGATGGCGAGGACTACGACGGCTTCTGCGTTGGCCTTCACGTGGCTCACGTGTATTTTCTTCTGAAGTGGTTTCTTCTGTCGAATCTACATTTGCTTCAGTCACTGTTTCAACTTTAGTTTCAACAACTGGCTTTGGCGATTCAACAGGAGTGTCAACTACTGGCTTAGTCGCTTCAATAACTGGTTTAGTCGCTTCAACCTGAACAACAGTATCAGCTTGCTCTGCTGTTTCAACCGCTTCAACTTTAGCCTTAGGCTTACGAGGTTGACGTTTTGGACGTGCTGGCTTTTCTTCGTTAGTGACTTTAGCTGGCGCCGGGGCATCAGTTTTAGCCGCTACTACTTTGGTTTCTTCAGTCTCATTTGTCACGCGCACTTTACGGCGCATATTACGACGCTGGCGACGTTCACGTGCAGCTTCTTGCTTTGGTTGCTCGTTCTCGTTGCTAGTCTCTTGACGAGTGCGTGACTTATCGGCACGAGGTTGACGCTTATTCGTGTCTTCTTGCGCCTGTGAACGGTCATCGTTTCTTTCGTTACGACTGTTCTTGTTACGCTTGTCTTTAGCTTGCTCACCATCGTTGCGGTTCTCGTTGCGGTTACGACGTGGGTCGTTGCGACGATTGCTATTGCGACGGTTATTATTACGGCCTTGGTTATTACGGCTGTCTTTGTCTTGCTTCTTAGGCTCCGTTTTTGGCTCTTCTTTGCTAGCAAATAGTGAGCTAATCGCAGCAGCAATCTTAGCGAAGAAACCTGGTTCCTCTTTCTTAGGAGCGGCAGGCTTAGTTTCTACAGCTGCTTTTTTAGGAGTCGAGAACCCTTTTAGTGCTGGTTGTGGCGCAGCTGCTCTTTCAAGCTTGCGTGGTTCGTACAGCTTAGATTCTTCTTTTTCAAGTAACTTGTAGCTAGATTCGCTGATCTCATCATCTTTACGATGACGAACAACACGGTAATCCGGTGTAGTCATGTTTGGATCTGGAATGACATACACTTCAACATTATGGCGCTTTTCAGTGATACGAATTGCTTTACGTTTTTCGTTAAGTAGGAAAGCGGCAACATCAACAGGCACAACCGCTTCAATTTGCGATGTGTTCTCTTTAATCGCTTCCTCTTCCATAAGGCGAAGAATAGATAAGGCTAAAGATTCAGTACCGCGAATCGTACCTTGGCCATGACAACGTGGGCATAAATGTGCAGCAGACTCTTCAAGTGATGGGCGTAGACGTTGACGCGACATTTCCATCAAACCAAAACGAGAAATACGGCCTAATTGTACGCGAGCACGGTCGTGATGAACGGCGTCTTGCATACGCTTTTCAACTTCACGTTGATGACGTACTGGTGTCATGTCGATAAAGTCGATAACCACTAAACCACCTAAGTCACGAAGACGTAATTGACGGGCAATTTCATCAGCGGCTTCAAGGTTAGTATTTAGTGCTGTCTCTTCGATATCACCGCCTTTAGTTGCACGGGCTGAGTTAATATCGATAGAAGTGAGGGCTTCAGTTGGATCAATAACAATTGAACCACCAGAAGGAAGGCGTACTTCACGTTGGAATGCAGATTCAATTTGTGTTTCGATTTGATAATGGGTAAATAGTGGTACTTCAGCGTCATAGCGTTTAATACGCTCAACGAAATCTGGGCGAACAAGAGAAACGTGTTCTTTTGCTTGCTCATAAATGCGTGGGTGGTCAATCAAGATCTCGCCAACATCGCGACGTAAATAGTCACGAATTGCACGAACAATCACGTTACTTTCCTGATGGATTAGGAAAGGCGCGGGTGCACTTTCTGCAGCTTCTTTAATTGCAGCCCAGTGGTGCTGAAGTACTTTTAAGTCCCACTTTAACTCTGCTGGATCTTTACCCACACCTGCGGTGCGAACAATTAATCCCATACCTTGTGGTACTTCAAGCTCGGCTAGAGCGGCTTTTAGTTCAGTACGCTCATCACCTTCGATACGACGTGAAATACCGCCAGCACGAGGGTTATTTGGCATTAGAACAAGGTAAGAACCTGCAAGACTGATAAAGGTTGTTAGTGCTGCACCTTTGTTGCCGCGCTCCTCTTTATCAATTTGAATGATAACTTCTTGCCCTTCTTTAACCACTTCCTTAATGCTAGGACGACCTTGGAAAGAGTAACCTTTAGGGAAGTATTCACGAGCAATTTCTTTAAGCGGGAGGAAGCCGTGACGTTCAGCACCATAATCAACGAAAGCCGCTTCAAGAGACGGTTCTACTCGCGTGATAGTGCCTTTGTAAATGTTGGCTTTCTTTTGTTCATGTCCTGGGCTTTCGATATCCAGATCATAAAGTTGTTGCCCATCAACAAGGGCAACGCGCAACTCTTCAGATTGAGTCGCATTGATTAACATCCGTTTCATGATGACTTAATTCTTCTATGATAAAGGTCACCAAACGATACAAATTTCACTGCATTACGGGCCTAGGATTACTAAACAGGACCTCTCGGTCGGTCTCTAGGCAAGGTGCGCATTGCTGTTAGACGCATTCTCTGCGTGTCGCATCCTATTTATGGCTTATTTTTTTATGTTTACAAAAAACAAGGAATTCGTCGTTAAATGTCAACCAACCCCATAAATTCTTTAAGTACTTTCCAGTAATGCCAATTCGAAATGGTAGCGTCTGACGACGAGTTAAAATTATTCTTCGAAATTGGGGGCGTTTCAGTCGAGAAACCAGTTGTAAGTTGGGTTTGCATTTTGATTTAGTCGTGAAGGCGTATGTTCTTGCCTTTTTATTGATACAACGACCCGTAAATCAATGATTTACTATCAAACTTTAAACGTTTTTAGTCTCGTTCTGATCCGTCATGTAAGGCTGACTTAAGGATGTTTTATCCAGTTGTAGTCAGCAATAGCGAGGGAAATATAGCAATAATAGATAAAATCAGCAAATGGAAAGGCACAATTCTTTTCAGTTGTTGTACAATGCGTCGCATCGAAATACATAACGGCGCAGTATGAATACTCCATCTCCAAAAGCACAAGTTCAAATGGTTACTATTGACGAGGACCACGTTGGACAACGTATAGACAATTTTCTTCTGACAAAACTTAAAGGCGTGCCTAAGAGTATGATCTATCGGATTGTGCGCAAAGGCGAAGTTCGTGTTAATAAAAAGCGCATAAAGCCTGAATATAAATTGGCCGATGGTGATGTGGTACGCATTCCTCCTGTGAGAGTCTCTGAAAGCGAAGGGCGTCCAGGTCCATCTGCTAAATTGACCAAAGTATCACAGCTTGAAGAACGCATCTTATTTGAAGATAAGTACCTAATTGTGCTTAATAAACCGTCTGGTATTGCCGTGCATGGCGGTAGTGGCGTTGAGTTTGGTGTTATTGAAGCGATGCGATCGCTGCGTACCCAACAAAAATTCCTTGAATTAGTGCACCGCTTAGATAAAGAAACATCCGGTGTGTTACTTATCGCTAAGAAGCGAAGTGCATTAAGACATCTACATGATCAACTTAGATATAAGAAGATGCAAAAGGACTATGTTGCTCTAGTTAGAGGCGAGTGGCAAAATCACGACAAAGTGATTAAAGCACCGTTACTTAAGCTAACACTTAAGTCTGGTGAACGAATTGTTCGTGTTAATAAAGAGGGTAAAGAATCAGAGACCCGCTTTAAGGTACTTCAACGCTACAGCGATTCAACATTGGTCCAGGCAAGCCCAGTAACTGGGCGTACCCATCAAATCCGTGTACATTGCCAATTTGCGGGTCACCCAATCGCTTGTGATGAGAAGTATAGCGAACAAAAGTTTGATGACTCTATGCGAGCGCAGGGACTAAATAGATTATTTTTACACGCGGCGCAGTTGAAATTTACTCATCCTGAGACGGAAGAGGTGATGCAAGTTAAAGCGCCATTAGACACAATACTCGAATCAACCTTAAAGAAGTTAAAGAAAGTATGAAGCCTTACGAATTAGTCATCTTTGATTGGGATGGAACCTTAATGGATTCCATCAGTAAAATTGTTACTTGTATGCAGCAGATGGCGCACTCGCTATCAATTGTCAGTCCATCAGAGCTAGCGGTTCGCGATGTGATAGGCTTATCGATGGAAGAGGCGTTAAAAACCTTATATCCAGCTTTGCCTACAATCGATTTCGAACCCATGATTAATTCGTATAAAGAGCATTATTTGACGCTTAACACCACACCTAGCCCACTGTTTGAAGGTAGTGAAATGCTACTGAATGAATTGAGTGCACGTGACTATCGTCTAGCCGTTGCTACGGGCAAAGGGCGCAATGGTTTAAATCGTGTGTTAAGCGAAACTGGCTTAGGAAGGCACTTTGAATCGAGCAGATGCGCCGATGAGTCAAAGAGTAAACCTAACCCTGATATGATCCACGAATTATTAGAAGAGCTTAAAGTTAAGCCCGAACGTGCGATCATGGTTGGTGATTCTCTTCATGATCTGAATATGGCAAATAATGCCGGAGTTGATTCTGTTGGCGTCAGTTATGGCGCTCATAGTGAGTCAAAGCTACTGTTAGCTAAGCCAAAAGCCATTATCCATAGGCCGATAGAGTTACTTAACGTATTAGGTTAGCTTAGCTGTTTATCGTATTGAACGCTGCTAATGGTCAAATTTCAAGCTTGCGTTCAAGTAAACGTGTTTTCATTGGTGAATAGGCACGCTTTGTTTGTTTTTGAACATTTCATTATCGGCCTGATTGATTAGTGATGCTAATTCCGCTGACGTGTCATTGACTAAATGAAGTCCGATACTTGCGCTGATTTCTATCTTATGACCATTAATGGAAACTTGGGTACACAACGCATGTTGCAGTTGTTTTCGCAGGTCATGGAGTAGGACTTGTTCATTTAATGGCGCAAGTTGATGTTCAAACGTTTTGATTAAGATAAATTCATCCCCTCCTATTCGTGCTACGGTATCATCCTGTAAGCTCGCATGAGTTAAAATGTCAGCCACTTCGATGAGCACTTGATCGCCAACCTGATGGCCATAGTTGTCGTTAATGGATTTAAAATCATCAATATCTAAATAGGCGATCGCGACTCTTGCGCTACCACTCCTTGCCACTTTAAGTAACTTCTCGAATTGGTAAAATAATGCGCGCCGATTGGCTAACCCGGTTAGGCTATCGTGATTCGCCAAATACTCAATTCTGCTCTTAGCTTGTTCAAGCTCAGTAATATCATGAGCCGAAACAATAGAGCCCTTGATTTGGCCGAAGGCATCGAAATAAGGGGTATGGTGCACATCTAAGAAAATGGGCCTTTTATGATGAGGAGGATGAACCCAAATTTGAGTCTTTATCTGTTCTCCTTGATAGCAGCGATCGAGTAAAGGTTTTATTTGATTTTCAAAAACGTTTCGTCCATGAAGTTCAAAAACACTTTTGCCGATGATCTGATCTTGAGTTAGATTAAATAATGATTCATAGCCTTTCGATACCACGCGATAGATATAGTTGGTATCGACAAAAGACATATACTGCTCGGATAAAGCGATCATCTTCTGTCGCTGCTCAAGTTCAAGATTTATGGTATGGCGCTGGTATTCAACTCCTATTCGCTGCGCAACTAGCCTGAAAAATCCGTTTGATTTGTTGTCTTCTTTTTGGGGTTTTGAATCCAGTACGAAAATATGACCGATTATTTCCCCTCTTTCGTTTAAAATTTGCTCCGCCTGATAACTATCGGCGCCAAGTGTTTTTATTAAATCAAAATCAGGAAAGAGGCTCTGAAGGTTGCGGTTAAAGATCAAGTGACATTGTTCGTTCAGATACACCTGTTCGCAAGGTGAACCATTTAGTTCAAACTCAAAGCTAGGTAGGTTTTCTTCACCATCTAAAAAAGCAATGACTTCGCCGAATCCTTCTTGAGGGGTAGGGCGGCCAAACCCTGCCCAGCGACAACCCGTGACTAAGGTTAACGCTTTTAGGGCTCGAGTAAAAAAATGTTCATCGGTATAAGGTGCAGCGAGTAGAGCGAGCGCTTGTTCTATATTGGTCATATCCCTATCCCAGATACATATACGGTCAGTTAGTCCATTAATCTGTGCTAAGTAAATTGAAGTTTGAATGACTTTAACTTACTCCGCGACGCTCTCTTAAGTCACACGCGAGCATAATCAAAATTAGGCAATTTATTTATTCGTCATATAGTAAAAAACTGACAAATCGAAGTTAATGATATTATTCGTTGATTAAGGCCTCTAACGAGCAAGCTTAATTTGTTAGCACTGATTTTAGTTTAACAGTACTAGATTTGCTTTTTATTTACTCGGTGTCACTGGGCTGATTAGCCATAGGCGTTATAAAACATGAACGCCCTGAGTTTCTAGCAGATCGATAAGAGAAATTAACGGTAGTCCAATAAGGGTGTTTGGATCTTTACCTTCTAACCTTTCAAATAAGGCAATACCCAAGCCTTCACTCTTAAAACTCCCAGCACAGTAAAAAGGCTGCTCGATATCAACATAGTTACAGATCTGCTTTGAAGTCAATGAGCGAAAGTGGACAGTAAAGGGTTCGACAATCGCTTCAACCGAGCCGGTATTTGCATTATGAACGGCGAGGCCTGTATAAAAAGTTATAGCCTGACCACTGGCAGCCGTTAGCTGTACTATGGCTGTTTCACGGTTGAGTGGTTTACCGATGATTTGGTTGTTTATCACTGCGACTTGATCTGAGCCGATAACAATAGAGTTTGGGTGTTGTATTGCTCCAGCCTCGGCCTTTAGTTTCGCTAACCGCAAAACCAGTTCGCTAGGGGACTCATTCTCAAGTGGTGTCTCGTCGACATCAGGCGAGCAGCAGCTAAACTCCAACTCGAGCTTTTTAAGGAGCGCTTGCCTAAAAGTAGAGGTTGAAGCTAGAACGATAGGTATGGACATAGTAAGGCCTTGTAATATTCGGGAATGCTTGAGAAGCCATTCAGTATTGTCACTAAAGTTGCCGCTGGTTAGCAAGGGGTATCGTGATAACTTCAGCTGTTTTAGATATCGCAATAACTCTTTGCTTAGTAATTGATTCGTTGAGCTTACATTCAAGCGGAGTTCTGGTTGACTCGATGAAACAGTATTCAGCTTGCATACAGGCCTTAAACCGTATTCTGTGTTGGAACTTAAACGCTGAGGAGCAAGGTTATGCTTAAATTATGGATTGCGATTTTAATCATGTTGTCTGTAGTCGTTCACTTAAGTGGGGATGTGAGCCGCCCGTTTTATCCGACCATTCTAATTGCGATGGTATTAGGTGCACTTGCACGAGAAGGGATTGCGCGTCTTGATCATGTCGTCGTTCACTGGGCCTCAGGTACTCATCATCTCAATAAGGGTGAAAATTAGCCTATAGTTTGTCGTGTGGAGTTGACTATATAGCTTCATGTTCCAAGCATTGCCGAGTTAAAAGCTAGGGCGGCTACGATCTTATTAGGTGAATAGAAGTGAAATTTAAAATATTCAACTGCTTAAGTTAAAGGCGCTGGTGTTGCAATAAAGTGATTTATTTAGGGGGAAACCAAGGCTACCTAGCTGTATTTATCGAGCCGCTTTATTAACAGCATCACAAAAATAGAATTAGCCGATGGAATTACGAACACTTAAACGCATTTATAGGCGAAATATAATGTATTGGCGGCTTTGTTTCTTGTACAATGTGGTTACCTAACAACTCACTTAGCTGAATCAAACAGTGGTTATTCATCTTGAACGTACAAGAGTATTGACTTCTGCTAAAATTCACCTAAAATGCGCGCCTTATGCAAACAGTAAAGATACCGGTTTCAATTGATCCCGTTCGCGCTGCCAGTAGCCAGATTTCATATGAAGGCTCGGTGCCTGGTAAGCAGTTAAAGCGATTAAATGAATTATGTGCCGGCGACTGTTCTGATGTGGCAGTGTCGCTTGAATGTGGCGTCGATATACAGGGGATAGTCTACCTTAACGGGAAGGCTGTGACGGAGCTCACTCTGGATTGTCAACGTTGTATGACACTATTTACCACTGAGGTTACGGTCGAGTTTAGCTTTGGACTTTGTAAGACTGAAGCTGAAATCGATGAGCTCCCGGATGCGTATGAGCCTATTGAGTGCAATGAAATTGGCGAAATTCGTCTGCATCAATTGATCGAAGATGAATTGATAGTCGCTATGCCTTTGATTGCCATGCATGAGAATGAAGATTGTCATCTTGGTAAGCAAGATATAGTAGTAGGCGAGATCGAACCCGCTCAAGAGGAGCGTCCAAATCCGTTTGCAGTGTTAGAAAAACTGAAGAGCAAGTAATCTAGGAGACAGGGCCAATGGCTGTACAACAGAATAAAAAATCTCGTTCTAAGCGCGGTATGCGCCGTTCACACGATTCTTTGAGCACAGCTCAATTATCTGTGGATGCAACGAGTGGTGAACTTCACCGTCGTCACAACGTGACTGCGGACGGTTTCTACCGTGGTCAAAAGGTTATCAACAAGTAATTTGTTGAGACCCTTATGACAAATCTGACGCTTGCGTTAGATGCGATGGGGGGCGACTTTGGTCCCCGCATCACAGTGCCTGCATCCTTGCAGGCACTTCGCTTAAACCCCCTCCTAAAAATCGTACTCGTGGGCGATAAAACCCTGATAGACGAGTATATAGCATCTGCCGAACCAGCGATAAAACGTCGCATTGAGATTAAACATACGACCGAAGTGGTTGCGATGTCCGATCGACCTGTCCATGCCTTAAGAAACCGTAAGCAAAGCTCGATGCGCCTAGCCATTGAATTAGTGCGTGACGGTAAAGCACAAGCATGCCTGAGCGCAGGTAATACTGGTGCATTGATGGCGATGTCCAAAGTGCTACTTAAGACCTTGCCGGGGATCGACCGCCCAGCACTGGTAAGCTGTTTACCAGCGGTGAATAACACGCCTGTATATTTACTCGATTTAGGTGCCAATATCTCCTGTGACTCCGAAACTTTATTCCAATTTGCGGTGATGGGCTCGGTGCTTTGTGAAACCGTCGATAAAACGGTGTCACCTAAAGTTGCTTTACTCAATGTGGGCATTGAAGAAATTAAAGGTAATGATCAGGTTCAACAGGCTGGTCAGTTGCTGCAACAAATTCCTCAAATAAACTATACCGGTTTTATTGAGGGTGATGAGATTTACTCTGGTAATGTAGACGTGATTGTTTGTGATGGCTTTGTGGGTAATATTACTTTGAAAACCTCAGAGGGTATTGCGCGTTTGTTGATCCATCAACTGAAAAAGAGCCTAAGTGACGGTTTTTTTGTCAAACTCCTCGCTAAAATCATCGCTCCACGTATACGTTCTTTGTTAAATCAGATGAACCCCGACCACTATAATGGCGCAAGTCTGATAGGATTGCGCGGAATTGTAGTAAAAAGTCATGGGTGCGCAGATGAAGCTGCTTTTTTACAAGCAATTACTTTGGCAGTAACCGAAGCGCAACGTCGACTCCCACAGATGATCGAAGATCGTCTAGAGTCGATTCTTTTAGACATTAATAGCTGATAAATTCCTTATGTATACAAAAATTCTTGGTACTGGTAGTTATCTACCGGTGCAGGTGCGTAGTAATCTCGATCTAGAAAAAATGGTCGAAACCACAGATCAATGGATTGTGGAGCGCACGGGCATTTCAGAACGCAGAATCGCGGCAGCGGATGAGACTGTTTCGACTATGGGGTATCAAGCTGCGTTAAAAGCCATTGAAATGGCGGGTATCGAAGCTTCTGAAATCGACATGATCATTTGCGGAACGACCAGCGCTAGCAACGCGTTTCCGGCGGCAGCATGTGAAATTCAAGCCATGTTAGGCGTTCATACCATTCCTGCATTTGACATCGCAGCAGCTTGTTCTGGTTTCGTGTATGCACTGTCTGTCGCGGATCAGTTTGTAAAATCAGGTGCAGCTAAAAATGTACTGGTGATTGGTGCTGACGTGCTTTCTCGTTTGTGTGAACCTGAAGATCGTTCAACCATTATTTTGTTTGGTGACGGCGCGGGAGCTGCTGTTGTTGGTCGCTCAGAAGAACCGGGTATCATTTCTACACACATTTATGCTGATGGTCGACAAGGCGATCTGCTTAAATGTTCAATCCCACCGCGTAAAGGAGAAACCTCTGAAGCTGTGGGTTATATGACAATGAAAGGCAATGATGTATTTAAAGTTGCCGTCACTCAGCTGTCTCATGTGGTGACAGAAACATTACGTCATAACAATATCGATAAATCAGAGATTGACTGGCTTGTACCGCATCAGGCTAACTTTAGAATTATTAAAGCCACGGCTAAAAAGCTCGATATGAGTTTAGATAAAGTGGTGTTGACCCTTGCTAAACACGGTAACACTTCTGCAGCTTCTGTACCGATTGCACTTGATGAAGCCGTGAGAGATGGCCGTATACAGCGTGGCCAGCTATTGTTGCTTGAAGCCTTCGGTGCAGGATTTGCCTGGGGAAGTGCTTTAGTTCGTTTTTAATTTTTGTCTTAGATATCATCTTTGATAAGGCCTTATTGATAATAATCAAAAGGCGTCGATTTAAAAAGGTAGAATAATATGGAAAATACGGCTTTTGTATTCCCAGGACAAGGTTCTCAAGCAATAGGAATGCTAGCTGAGTTAGCCGAAGCTCATAGTGTGATCGGTGAGACTTTCGCTCAAGCAAGCAGTGTTCTAGGATACGATTTATGGGCTTTGGTTCAGCAAGGTCCAGTTGAAACACTTAATGAAACCGATAAGACACAGCCTGCTCTATTAGCAGCAAGTGTTGCTATTTACCGTGCTTATATCGCTTCTGGTAAAGAATTACCAAAGGTGATGGCAGGGCATAGTTTAGGTGAATACTCGGCACTTGTTTGTGCGGGCGTGATCGATTTTGAAGCAGCGATCAAATTAGTTGAACTACGTGGTCAACTGATGCAGCAGGCTGTTCCTGCTGGCACTGGCGCTATGTTTGCTATCATCGGCTTAGATAATGATGCTATAGCAAAAGCCTGTGAAGAAGCCTCTGAAGGCGCTGTTGTTAGCCCTGTTAATTACAACAGCCCTGGCCAAGTGGTTATTGCTGGTGAAAAAGCGGCTGTCGAGCGCGCTGCAGCACTATGTAAAGCCAACGGTGCTAAGATGGCTGTTGCATTGCCTGTAAGCGTACCGTCACATTGTCAATTGATGAAGCCAGCTGCAGATAAACTTGCCGTAGCACTTAACGAAATAGAGTTTAATGAGCCAGCGGTTACAGTTATCAATAATGTTGATGTGGCTAGCGCTCAGTCTGCCGCTGATATTAAAGATGCCTTGGTTCGTCAACTATATTGTCCGGTTCGTTGGTCTGAGACTGTCGAGCTGATGGCTTCTGAAGGGATCACTAATCTGTTTGAAATGGGACCTGGTAAAGTATTGACAGGCCTAACAAAACGCATTGATCGTTCGCTTTCAGCGCAAGCTGTAAACGACGTGGCATCATTAACGGCGTTGACCGAATAAGGAAATCTGATGAGTATAAGTTTTGATCTGACTGGTAAAGTTGCCCTAGTAACAGGCGCTAGCCGTGGTATTGGCCGCGCAGTTGCAGAAACATTAGTTTCAGCTGGTGCCGTTGTTATTGGTACAGCAACCAGTGAGCGTGGCGCTGAAGCGATTCAAGCGTATTTAGGCGATAAAGGCCATGGTCTTGTTTTAAATGTGACTGACGCTGATTCTGTAAAAAGCTTGTTTGAAACGATTAAAGAGAATGCTGGCGATGTTGATATTCTTGTTAACAACGCTGGCATCACCCGTGACAACTTGTTGATGCGAATGAAAGATGACGAATGGCAAGATATCGTAGATACTAACCTAACGTCTATCTTCCGCACTTCAAAAGCGGTAATGCGTCCTATGATGAAAAAGCGTCACGGCCGTATTATCAATATTGGCTCTGTGGTAGGTACCATGGGCAATGCAGGCCAGACTAACTACTCTGCAGCAAAGGCTGGTTTGATTGGATTTACAAAATCTCTTGCAAGAGAGGTTGCATCTCGTCAAATTACAGTTAATGCTATTGCTCCTGGATTTATCCAGACTGACATGACAGATGAGCTGACGGATGAGCAGCAACAAGCTATTATGTCTCAGGTACCAATGGAAAGACTTGGTCAGGCGCAGGAAATTGCTAACGCAGTCCTCTTTTTAGCGTCGGACTCTGCTGCTTACATTACTGGAGAAACTCTCCACGTAAATGGTGGCATGTACATGGTTTAAAGGGAACGGCAGACTGTTATCGCCCTAGGGTGATCTGCATCAACTGCAGGCTTGATTGTGGTTAGACCACGAAATTTGAGCTTGCAATGTCTGCCAAATTCAATAAACTACTCGCAATCTTGCGCAAGTGCGTAATTTGAATAGGAAAGAAAACTAATGAGCAACATCGAAGAACGTGTAAAGAAAATCATCATCGAGCAACTAGGTGTTAAAGAAGAAGACGTTAAATCAGCAGCATCTTTCGTTGACGATTTAGGTGCAGATTCTCTAGACACTGTTGAGTTGGTTATGGCTCTAGAAGAAGAGTTTGACACCGAGATCCCTGATGAAGAAGCTGAAAAGATCACTACTGTTCAAGCAGCGATCGATTACGTTTCTAAGAATCAGTAATCTAGAATTCTTGAAAACAGGCGGCATTTTTGCCGCCTGTTTTTGTTTGTAAAAGCCGCTGGTTGACATAACGTTTTAATCTTCGCTTTCTCAATACTTATTGACCTAGATGAGTATTATTCCAACCAGAACTGGCACATACCCTTTGACACCATGTTTTCAAATACAGGGTATAGGTATTGGTAGTTCAACTTCTTTGCAGCTATCATCATTATTCATTTTTAAAGTAAAAAGGTGACCGCGTGTCTAAACGTCGAGTAGTCATAACGGGCTTAGGCTTAGTTAGCCCAGTGGGAAATACAGTGGACTCTTCTTGGAAGGCCCTGATTTCTGGTAAGAGTGGTATCGCGCCGATAACTAAATTTGATGCTAGCGAGTTCACGACTCGTATTAGTGGTTCTGTAAAAGACTTTGATGTCGAGCAGTACATGTCTCGCAAAGACGCGCGTAAGATGGACTTGTTTATTCAGTACGGCATGGCTGCTGGTATTCAAGCTGTTGAAGATTCTGGCCTTGAGATGGACAAGCTAGATCCTGCACGTGTCGGTACCGCTATTGGTGCGGGTATGGGCGGTATGCCACTGATTGAGCAAAACCATTCGGCTATGCTTAAGGGCGGACCTCGTAAAATCTCTCCATTTTTTGTGCCAAGCACCATCATCAACATGATTGCTGGTCACTTGTCGATTAAATATGGCATGACCGGGCCAAATTTTGCGGTGACTACCGCTTGTACTACAGGTGTTCATAATATCGGTTTTGCCGCGCGTACTATCGCTTATGGCGATGCTGATGTTATGGTTGCAGGCGGCGCAGAAGACGTCACATGCCCATTGGCAGTTGGCGGATTTGGCTCTGCTAAAGCACTTTCTACTCGTAACGACGACCCTGAAGCGGCAAGTCGCCCTTGGGATAAAGACCGTGATGGTTTCGTTATTGGTGATGGCGCGGGCGTGATGGTTGTCGAAGAGTACGAGCACGCTAAAGCACGTGGTGCGACTATCTATGCAGAGCTCGTTGGTTTTGGTATGAGTGGTGATGCGTTCCATATGACATCGCCACCAAGTGACGGTGCTGGCGCAGCTGCAGCTATGGTGAATGCGATTAATGATGCCAAAGTTGCCCGTGAACAGATTGGTTACATCAATGCTCACGGTACTTCGACGCCTGCAGGCGATAAAGCAGAAGCGGCAGCGGTTAAGTCAGTGTTTGGCGATCACGCCTATGACTTACTTGTTAGCTCGACTAAGTCAATGACAGGCCACTTGCTTGGTGCTGCCGGCTCTGTTGAAGCGATTATCACTATTTTGGCATTGAAAGATCAAATTATCCCACCGACATTGAATCTTGATAACCCAGATGAAGGCTGTGATTTAGACTTTGTGCCACACACCGCTCGTGATTATAAGTTTGACTACGGTCTATGTAATTCGTTTGGTTTTGGTGGTACTAACGGCTCACTACTTTTCAAAAAAGTGTAAATGAGCTCCGTTGGTAGCTAATCCGTATATTTTAAAGCGCCACAAGGCGCTTTTTTATTGCTAGAGCCAAGGCAAAATCATGAACAAGTTCACACAATTTTGACGCATTATTAAAAGAGGATAACGCTAAGATTAACCTTAGTTAATTTGCTAAAAAGCCGCTAGAAAATAGAGATCTTTAGGCAGATACTGCAAGCGTCAGCTCAAGCGATGAGCTTAATGCAGGTCTTACCTAAGGGACACGAAAGTGCTTAATCCAATTGTTATTCCTATTATGCCAATCCTAGGCATTATTACAGCCAACATTAATGAACTTATTCGTGGTGAGTCAGCAACCCGTTTTCCCAAACTGCAATTAGGTGTTAAAACCTTCAACTTAGCTGTAGCAGCTTTTACAGTTGTTTGGTTTGCCTTACTTATTGCCGCAATTGATGTGAGTAATGCCAATAGTGTCCTTGCTGGTATTGAAGTAATGGGACTGTTTTTAGCTGGCGTGGCAGCATATACCTTGTTTAACGGCGGCCGTCTTTTAAGAGAGAAATCTCAACTATGGCTTTATCGTTTAGCCTTACCATCAGTGTTAACCGGCAGCTTTTTAGTCAGTCAGTTTGGTTAATAGGTGCTGATGTAAAGAATTTGACGTAAAATACTCAATAGTCAGCAAAATTATTGAGGCCAATCATGGCAGGCGAAGAAAGACAATTAACACTGAGGTTCTTAGCTGAACCTGCGGATGTGAACTTTGGCGGTAAAGTACACGGCGGCGCCGTGATGAAATGGATTGACCTTGCTGGTTACGCTTGTGCAGCAGGTTGGAGCGGTAAGTATTGTATTACCGCTTATGCTGGCGGAATTCGATTTGTTAAGCCTATTCATGTGGGCAACATAGTTGAAGTGACGGCAAAAGTGATTTATACCGGGCGCACTTCAATGCATCTAGGTGTTGATGTAAAAGCGGGCGATCCTAAAGATCAAGATAGGCACTTAACCACTCACTGTGTATTAGTGATGGTGGCGGTTGACGATGAAGGCCAGCCGACTGAAGTACCAGATTGGAAGCCTGTACTGCCGGCGGATATTGAATTAAGAGAATCTGCAATTCGCCTGATGGAAATGCGTAAAAAGATTGGTGCAGAAATGCAAGCCCACGTTGATTTACAGCCTTCTTTACAAGTTCCTTAATTGCGTGTTAATGCTGTTATGAGAGCTAGCCCTTGGGCTGGCTTTTTTATTGCCTGTTTTTCCTGTTTTATTTAAGGGCTAGCCATTAGAATAAGTCAAAACTCGAAGAACCTCACTCTACAGTAGGAAGCAAAATGGCTAAAGTCGCATTTATTGGTTTAGGTGTAATGGGTTACCCAATGGCCGGGCACCTTGTTAATCATGGGCATCAAGTCACAGTATACAACCGCACAGAAGCCAAGGCACAAGCCTGGGCTAAAGAATATGGCGGGGATTACCAACTCACTCCAAGAGCGGCGGCCGAAGGGCAAGAGTTCGTTTTTGTTTGTGTTGGTAATGATGACGATTTACGTCAGGTAACCTTAGGCGATACAGGCGTTTTGTCTGGTATGGACTCAGGCAGTATTTTAGTTGATCACACTACCGCTTCTGCTGATGTTGCCCGAGAAATTAACGCGGTCGCGCTGTCATTAAATATTGGTTTTATGGACGCACCTGTATCTGGCGGACAAGCGGGTGCTGAAAATGGTGTCTTGACCGTGATGACCGGTGGCGAGCAGTCAATATTTGATAGCGCAAAACCTATCATCGACGCTTATGCTCGCTGTGTGGAGTTACTAGGAGAGGTGGGCGCAGGACAGCTGACAAAGATGGTCAATCAAATTTGTATCGCAGGTGTAGTACAGGGGCTTGCTGAAGGCCTGCATTTTGCCCGCAGCGCTGGATTAGACGGCGAAAAAGTTGTCGAAGTGATCAGTAAAGGGGCCGCACAATCATGGCAGATGGAAAACCGTTATCAAACCATGTGGCAGGGTGAGTATAACTTAGGTTTTGCGGTTGATTGGATGCGTAAAGACTTAGGAATTGCACTCACTGAGGCGCGTCGCAACGGCTCACACTTGCCGTTAACTGCTTTAGTCGATCAATTTTATTCAGAAGTGCAGGCCCTAGGCGGCAGCCGTTGGGATACATCGAGCCTGTTAGCAAAACTTGAAAAGAATCGTGGCTAAATTTCATGCTTATAAAGACAAAAAGGACCACATATGTGGTCCTTTTTCGTTTAGCCTTATTCATCTAGAGAGTCAGCTTTATTCTGGCTCAACTACAATATGTTCAAGCTCAACAGCCGCAACGCTGTGAAGGGCGTCCATGGCAGCTCCTACTAACGATATCACCCCTTTAGAAGACTCTATCAATACTGCGCGGTTAATTTCGCTAAAGTCACGGTTGTGACGCGCCATCGTCGATAAAGCCATCTGCATGGGTTGCATTGACGGATTAAATGCTGCGTTCTCGGCATAGCGTCCGCAGTAAGTCGCACCGTCTTTAGTTTCTAGTACAACAGAGGCATAAGCTTTTGTGTAAGGTGCGTAACTTAACCCTGCATGATCTAAGCCTTCGATGATCATCGGGTCGTTTGAATCTAATGTCAGCGTTTGCTGCTGCTTCGAAAGCAAAGGTTCTGTGACATCAAGATCGCTTGGGCCGAATGCATAAGGTAAGTAGTGAGATAGCGGTGCAGTGGCTTGATCGGGCAAGTGAATGTTAACTTTTTCACCGTCAACGAGCTCATTAATGAATTGGCGACAATGCCCACACGGTGACGCATTGACTATAATGTCTTCAATAATACTTTCGCCACTTAACCATGCATGGCTGATTGCGCTCTGCTCTGCGTGAACAGAGTGAAAGAGGGCTTCACCTGGTAGCTCAATATTCGCTCCCATATAGATATCACCGCTCTTACCTTTGGCGATTGCACCGACATGAAATTCACTGATTGGTGGCCTGGCCAAAGCCGCTGCTATTGGCAGTAGTGCCAAGAGTAATTCATTGAGCTCCATACCACTTTTAGTTTGTAACTCGTTTAACTGTAGTGCATCTAAATGGCCTGCAAAGTCTTTATCCAGTAATGGCACGATTGCTGTTGCTAGAGGCTCAGGTAACTTAGCTATGCTTTTTAAGAATCTGTCTTGCATTCGCTATTTCCTTTTTGTTAACGCTAATGAAATATCATTCTAGTAAGCTTGTTACATACAGAATGAGATGAAGATCGCATTTATTATCTATAAAGCCTAGAGGCTTCTAAGATAATGACATAAAGCCTGTAATAATTTTTGCTTAGATTCGTCTTGCTCGGTTTCTTCAAGCAAGTTTTCTAAACGAATAATGTAGTCGGGATCGTTTAATCTCGATTGACAGAATTCGCGCCAACGATATTGCTCTGAGTCACTTAAGGTTTCTGGGTAATTACGTGCGCGGTATCTATACAGCATCTCAGCAAGCCGCTCATCGTCAAAATCAAGCTCAAGTGCCGCTAGGTTGCTCGGTTGAGTATTACGGATGATTTCAATCTTGGCTTTGTCAGCAGAGCTGAAAAAACCGCCGCTATAGAGTGCTTGATCGGGATCAACAGTTTTGTCTTCATGCTCGACCTCAAATACTGCAACTAATTTTTCGCGCAATTCTGGGTGCTGCTTTAGTTTTTTGTATTGTGCTCTGGCAAAGGCTTTATCAAAATCAAGCCTTGCTGCATTTTCGTCAGTTAACGTATTTGCAGGCGCAATAAATGGACTCTTATTAATGTGGATCTGCTTTAAACCAATAGGTAATTCGTCGGGTGCTAAATCGCTGCGAGGGGTGTACATACGCTCACGGATCTCTTCGACGCTCAACTCGATAAGCGGTGAGACGTCCATAGCAAGGTTAACGCAAATAACCGCATTTTTATTAGTGGAGTGATAAGCAATAGGTGCGATGATAGTTGTACAACCGTTTAGCGCGCTGATCTTGGAGCTAACATGCACAAGTGGCTTCATATCAAGTACATCAATTAGCTTTGATACCGCTTGTTTCTGTCTGAGGCTAAAGTAATAGTCAAATAGCTTAGGTTGCACAGATTTAATCAGTTTCGCCATATCGATGGTGGCATATACATCTGACATAGCATCATGGGCTTTTTCATGGCTTAAGCCATTGGCCACTGTAAGTTGTTCAAGTTTAAAACTTGGCGAGCCATCTTCTTTTTCTGGCCAATTGATACCTTCTGGTCTAAAAGCGTAACAAGCACGTACTAGGTCAATAATATCCCAGCGAGTATTGCCGTTCTGCCACTCACGTGCGTAAGGATCGATAAAGTTACGATAAAAGCCATAGCGCGACACCTCATCATCAAATCGCAATGAGTTGTAACCAACCACACAAGTCTTTGGCTGACTAAATAGGCTATTAATCTTGTTCATAAACTCAGACTCAGGCATGCCTTTTAAGTTTGCAAGCTGTGGAGTAATACCTGTGATTAAGATAGCTTCAGGTGACGGCAGATAATCATTAGCCACTTTACAATAAAAGGTTTCTGGCTCACCGATGATATTAAGATCCATATCTGTGCGCACGCCAGCAAACTGAGAAGGCCTGTCTTTAGGGGGGTTAGCCCCGAAAGTTTCATAATCGTGCCAGAAGAGGGTAGGTTGGTTATTGGTAGACATATATTGATTGGCTATCACAAATAATAATTATGCCTATCATAGCACTTGAGTGATTTGAATGTCTTAGTTTCCTTTTGCTCCATAGCGCTGTTTTCCGGAGTTTATGCCTGCTTACTGACTGGATCGAAAAAGGCAAGCGAAGTAGAATAGCGCTCCGATTTTTACACCGTAAAGATGTTGCCGCTGCCAAGAATTATTGGCTCTAACGCCCGTTACCAATCATATATCTAGTACGTGTGGTTAAGATTCAAGAATGGATATATCAAAGTCAGTAGTGTCTGTATATTGGTAGCAAGTAGAAGCCGCATTTGAAGTCATCATAGTCGTATTACTCATTAATATCTTGGGGTACCGGACTCTAGCCAGAAGAATCCTAAGGCTACGGTTAGTTCGTTTATGATTGAATGTATAGCGTTACCTTTATTTGCGCGAGTTAGAAGATAAGTCTTACTTCTAAAACATGGTCTTTTTTGGAGATTGATTAATGATTTACCGCTGCCCGTTATGTGAACAGGCTTTATCAAAACAAGATAAGACCTGGTGCTGTCCTGCTAACCATAGATTTGATTGTGCAAAAGAAGGGTATGTGAATCTACTGCCTGTACAGAAGAAAAAATCTAACGATCCTGGTGACAATAAAGAGATGATGTTCGCCAGACGTGAGTTTCTTAATAAGGGTTATTACCAAGTTCTTAGTGACAAGGTTAATCTTTTAGCTAACGAGTATCTCGATGAAGCTCGCTCGGGCTTAGATATTGGTTGCGGAGAAGGCTATTATTCAAATCGCTTGGTTGAGAGCTTACCACCAGAGTTTGCACTTTATGGTGTCGATATCAGTAAATCAGCTCTTAAGTATGCAGCTAAGCGCTACCCTAAGATTGCTTTTAGTGTCGCCAGCGCGTTCGATATGCCATTCCCTGACAATAGCTTCGATTTTATGTTACGGATTTATGCGCCATCTTTAGATGTCGAGCTTAAGCGAGTGATTAAACCGGGTGGGATTTTAATTACGGTTTGCGCAGGACCAAGACATCATTTTGCTCTCAAAGAGCTGATTTATGATAACCCTAAAGAGCATACGCAAGAAGCTTCGCAAATAGAGGGCTTTGAGCTAATCCATCAGGAGCGGATTGAGCAGTTGTTAACACTGAGCGATTCTGATGACATAGGTCATTTCTTAAAGATGACACCTTATAACTGGAAATTAACAGAAGAACAAAAATTAGCATTGGCTAATTCTGGTTTGAGCTGTGAGCTAGATTTTAAAGTGGAAGTCTTCAGAGCCTTATAAATCAAAGGTTGCAGCTTGGTGGTTGTTTTTTAAGCGGTTGTTGTGGTTTAAGTTTGAACGGATAGAAATTATTTTTTGTTATATTTAGCAAGCTTCAGAAATATAAGTAAAAAGACTCAAAATAACGATACGAATGAGTGTTGACTTATGATGAGAATGGTTTATAGTGGTTGCAGCTTGAAGGTTAGGCTTATTTTTATGTGTTCAATACGACATGTTCGTCCTGTTAACATTAAGTAAACCGGCATTTTCCAGCTCTACTGCCGTTAAGGCTTTAATTTATATTTACAGGATTCAATATTATGTCTCAAGTTACTGGCGTTGTTAAGTGGTTCAACTCTGATAAAGGTTTCGGATTTATCGAGCAAGAGTCTGGTCCAGACGTATTCGTACACTTCCGCGCTATCAACTCTGACGGTTTCAAGACTCTTGACGAAGGTCAAAAAGTTCAGTTTACTGTTACTCAAGGTCAAAAAGGCCCACAAGCTGAGAACGTAACTGTAGTTTAAGTTACCAGCTTGATTAGCACTAGCTAATCACACAGAATTTTGAAGAGCCGTGGTTTACCACGGCTCTTTTTTCGTTTCTAGTCTTAGACCCGCCAACTTTCTTTAGACTTTCGATTCAGCGATTAAGTCTTAACATTCCTAGTTTTGCCTCTAACAGACTGCCGTACTTTTTAGTTTCTGTAATATCTATGGTTAGTGTTTTAAGTTAGCCTTTTTGAACCCTTGGTTCTGAATGCTTGCTTCGAGCTTTAAGCTTCATACGCTCGGCTGTGTGCCTTATACCAATCAGTATAAGATATTGATTTACCCAGAGCGTTTTTGGCAAACTAATTCAAGGCGATTAGCTGAAAGAATGGTTACTCCTTGTGAAGCATTTCAAAGCAGAAGTCAGCAGCCAAAAAACGCTCCCAAATGACGAGTTTCAGCGGTTCTGATGCTTTGACTCTTAATAAACAAATCCCTAGAACAACTATGCTCTTCACTCGCTGCAAACCCCACTGATTGGTATTAGTGCTTCACCAATCACAATCCCAAGGTTCATTGTTACGGACCCACACATTCGCAGTTTGTATTCAGCCCCTAAAGCCACTCGGTTATATGGCTGACTTTACTTGGTTGATAATTATTTGATTGAGTTATTTGATTGAGTTATTTGATTGAGTTATTTGATTGAGTTATTTGATTGAGTTACTTGGTTGGATGTTACTTGGTTGGATGTTACTTGGTTGGGTGTTGGTTGGTTGGATGTTACTTGGTTGGGTGTTACTTGGTTGGATGTTACTTGGTTGGACGATACTTGGTTGGACGATACTTGGTTGGACGATACTTGATTGATAGTCACTTACTAGGTTGGTACTTCTTGTTTGAGCGTTACACAGGTTTCTAGCTGGGGAGTATGGTTGCTCTCTTTTAATCAGTTCTTTTTAAAATGAGTTCTCATTTGAATTTACTTGCTTCAAATTTAATGGCTGCAGCTGCGTCGAAAATGCTATGCAGGTTGATAAAAGAAAAAGGCGCCGAGCGGCGCCATTTCTATTTTACATCTAATTGAGTTAAGGCTTAGAGAAAAGCTGTTCTTCTAAGGTTCGCCCTTTCAAGATAGCCTTATACTGCCAGTTGTGTTGTTTAAATAAGCCGAGTAAAGCTATCTCGATAGCAAAGGTTTCTTCGCTATTATGCTTAATTAAAAACTGGTTGGCTTGGCGCTCATCGATAGAACTAATATCAGCCATCTCCATTACCGCAGAGATCAATGCATTTGCATCGCATTGCTGCATAGTGAGAGTTAAGTAATCTTCATGTTGCGACTCTTTCATCGATACAGATTGGCTTAATTGACCTTGCTCAAGGTAAAGCACTTGATCACATAGTTTTTCCAGTTCGTCCAAATTATGTGAGCTGATGATAAAAGTTGTTTGCTCGGCAAGTGTCTTAACTAACTCTCGGATCTTCTTAGCATTCGCGGGATCTAAGCCTGCCGTTGGTTCATCGAGTAGTACTAACTCAGGCGAGCCGATAAGTGCTTGAGCGATGGATACTCGCTTTGACATACCATGGCTTAATGACTTCGGCTTTTGTTGTGCACTGTCGGCTAAGTCGACCAATGTCAGAACTCTTATTCCCTCGTCTTTCGCTGCCTTAGTTGAGAATCCCTGTAATCTGGCAAACAGCGTTAGCTGAGTGATGATATCAAGATTGGGATCGAGCGCGGCATCTTGAGGAAGAGAGGATACTCTCCCTAGCAATGCCTCACTGCCAGGTTTTTCTCCCAATAAAGACACTTCTCCTGATGATGGGGTGATAAATCCGCACAGAAGGCTAAATAGCGTGGTTTTACCAGCACCATTAGGCCCAACTAATGCAATAGGGCTACCGGCCTCAAGGGTAATGTTCACCTGTTTTAAGGCTTGTTTACTGCCGTAGGACTTAGATAATCCTGTGCAACTCACTAAGCTCATAATGCGCTCCTATTGATATATATTTTGCCTAAAAACAACAATGCAATGGCTTGTAACAACGGTACTGGAGCGTAGATAAAGCTGCCTAAACCTTGGGTATTTATCATCAAGGAGATTTGTGAGCCTGGAAGGATCCACTTCCATTCGCTAATGATGGGTAAATAGTTGTTGATGATAGCAATGCTCACCGACATCAAGGCCCAAACTAAGATAGCGTAGATAGTCGCTTGTCGGGCCGAACTGGCATAAAGCGATAAAAGCGCCATTAACGCGGTATAAGGCAATAACACTATGATGAGGTTAACCGTGACAATAAGCCCCGAGAACAAAGATGGCATTAGCAGGGTCGTATCTCGACTGACGGCAAGCACAATCGTGGCGATGACGGTTAATATGAGCAGCAGACTCTGTAGCGCCATATGGCCTAAGTAGCGACCGAAAAACAGGCTGTCTCGCCCAGTCCTCAGAGTGTAGAAGCGAAAGGTACCCCGAGACTTATCGGTTGCAAATTGATCAGCGGACACAAAGATACTAAATAGTGGGAAAATATAAAGTGCTGCAATCCAATAGACTGCCATTTCGGCCACAGGCCATTTAAACAGTTCGTTTACCGCTTGTGGGCCGAAAATCCCTTCGATTAATCCTCTAAAATCTGGGTTGAGTAAGAAGCTTGATGCACCACTAATAGGGTAGAGCAAAATGAGTAGCCAAACGAGCGAAAATGCGATGAGTGCAATTACCCCTCTTGGGTTAAAGAGCATTTTTTTAAGCTCAAACTGTGCGAGTAATAGCGTATTTTTAAGCATGCTATTTTTTGGGGAGCTGTTTTGCAAACTAATCCCTTAATAGTTGGAAGTTGATAGAAATATCAGATTAACACCTATTGCGATTAGGCGTTAATCTTAAGCTTGTAAATGAATGTGAATAAGCCTTAGTGACCAATTAACTCTTCAAGCTGTGCCTTTAACTCGGCCATTTCTTGCTCAAGAGCTGTGACTCTCGCTTCGAGGGCCGTGGTGTCCTGCGCCGCTAAGCTATCCGCGCCATTACTAGAGGATGGCTGCAAAGATGGCTCTTGACTGGCATCGATCTCTGTGAACAGTTGGCGGTAGCGCGCTTCGCGTTTACCAGGCTCTTTAGCTAATAACATGACAAGTGGTGCTTCTCGTCTTTGTAGCTCGTTTAGAGTTGCCTCGACTTCGTTAACATCATGAAAATCATGTAATCGATTGCTGCGAGTCCTGAGCTCTCCAGGCGTTTGTGGTCCGCGAAGGAGTAAAAGGCAGATAACAGCCAGTTCGGAAGATTTAAGTTGTAGGTCGCTAAATTCTGTATTGCAGAAACGATGTTTGTATTTTACCACTCGGCTACCAAAGCCTGATTGTTCTGAGATCAATCGCTTTTTAGTGAGTGTGTCTAAGGTATTTTGCACCTCTGATTCACTGAGGCTTAGGACGGGTTCTCGGCTGGTTTTTTGATTACAGCCTGAGGTTAAACTGTTTAAAGAAAGCGGATATTGCTCTGGGGTTGTGATCTCTTTTTCGAGTAAAACACCAATGACGCGAGCTTCGTGTAAAGTCAGTTCCATATTAACCTCTTAATAAAAAAGCATGACTTTGTTATAACAGAGCCATGCTTTAATGCAAGAGAGTATATAAGGTTTAGCTCGGTAATTGCTTGTTTTACAAGCATTACGGCTAAATAACTTAATCTTCGAGACGGATCCCATCTGGTGAGATAGTGATCTGCTTACTCTTATAAAGGCCACCAATACTCTTTTTAAAAGCTTTCTTACTCATCGATAGTTGTGAGTAGATGACTTCGGCATCGGTTTTGTCATTTAGCGGTAAGAAACCACCAGCTTGCTTAAGCTTGATCATAATCGTCACAGAGTGCTTATCAAGCTCTTCTTTTGCACCTTTTTGTAAGATAAGGTCAATTTTACCATCACTTCTCATGCGCTTGATAAAGCCTTTCAATTTTTGGCCGAAGCTTAAACGAGTATAAACCTCATTTTTGTACAATACGCCCCAGTGGGTATTGTTGATGATGGCTTTGTAGCCAAGATCGGTTGAGCCACCAATAATGAGATTAACTTCTTCATCATTGCGGAATTTAGGTTCAGTTAAATCAAGGAACTTATCGACCTTAGCTGACGCGACGATACGGTCATCGACATGGCTGGTATAGATGTAAACCAAGTAGGATTTACCCACTTCGATTTCTCTGTGCTGCTCACTAAAAGGTAATAACAGGTCTTTTTCTAAGCCCCAATCTAAAAAGGCGCCATATGGGCCGTTTTCTTTTGCTTCTAAATAAGCAAATTGACCGACTTGCGCATAAGGACGCTTAGTCGTTGCAATGATCATGTCTTCTGAGTCTAAATAGAGAAACACATTGACCATATCTCCAACATGGCAATCCTTTGGTACAGCTTTGCGAGGAAGAAGTACCTGGCCCATCTCTTTAGCGTCTAAATAGACACCAAAATCAACTTGTTTGACGACTTCTAACTTACAGGTTTTGCCTATCTGGATCATGATGTTCTCTACTTTAAAAACAGTAACGATTAAATTCAGCTGGGATTATAGTGGAAAACATTCCAATATGCTTTAGCCTCTTGAAACTAATGCCCTAAAGAGCGGGCATACTGTAATTAAAATAGGGCATTTATCACGAATAGAGGCATAAATGGTACGTTATGTTATCGCGCTATTATAGGGTGATAATAAATTAGCACTAAATGCGCATATGAGTCTTGCATTATCACTTGTCTCAAGGTTTAATTGCGCCGCAAAAATTCTGTGGGAAAAGTGCGTTGTTCGTGCTCACACTTTTTGAATGAAAAATACCGAACTGCGGTTAGGTAATATTGAAAGTCACAAATAGTTTTTTACGGATTAGATTTTACATCTTTGCTCTAAGGGCATACATTCATTAGTAACCGTAAAAGTAGTGAATCGACCTAATTTTAACAGGCGATTTTACTGGGTATAGTTAATACTTATTGAGGGTAGCGCTGACGATGTTACTGAGTGTTAATCCAGACAATTTGTACTTTGTAGATGAATCGGGATGTTACTGATTTAAATAATCGCAAGTTGATTGAAATGACAAAGGTTCGATCAGCTTATTTAAGTTAAATAGACAGGTTAGGACAAATATGAGCAATTGGTCTATTGATGATGCACGCGCAAGTTATAACGTAAATCACTGGAGCCAAGGACTATACGGCATTAGCGATGACGGAGAGGTGACAGTTTCACCAGATCCAAGCCGCCCAGATTGTAAAATTGGTTTGAATGAAATGGCAAAAGATATGGTCAAGTCAGGTGTGGCTTTACCGGTTTTGGTGCGTTTCCCACAAATTTTACATCATAGAGTAAATAGCGTTTGTCAGGCATTTAATCAGGCAATTAATAAGTATCAATATGAAAATGATTACTTGCTGGTTTACCCGATTAAAGTAAACCAACAGCAAACTGTTGTTGAAGAAATCCTTGCCAGTCAGGTTGCCAAAGAAGTACCACAGTTAGGCTTAGAGGCGGGCAGTAAGCCTGAGCTAATGGCTGTGCTCGCGATGGCACAAAAAGCCAGTTCAGTCATCATCTGTAATGGCTATAAAGATAAAGAATACATTCGACTTGCACTTATCGGTGAAAAGCTTGGTCACAAGGTGTATATCGTCCTTGAGAAGATGTCTGAGCTTAAAGTCGTACTTGAGCAAGCTAAAGAGCTTGGCGTGACGCCACGTCTTGGTTTGCGCGTTCGTTTGGCATTCCAAGGTAAAGGTAAGTGGCAAGCAAGTGGTGGCGAAAAGTCTAAGTTTGGTTTGAGTGCGGCTCAAGTGTTGCAGGTAATCAACTCGCTAAAGCAAGAAAACATGCTTGAGTCATTAGAGTTGCTGCACTTCCACTTAGGTTCGCAAATCGCCAACATTCGTGATATTAGACAGGGTGTAAGCGAAGCTGGCCGTTTCTACTGTGAGTTGATGAAGCTTGGCGCTAGCGTTAAGTGTTTTGACGTGGGTGGTGGTTTAGCGGTGGATTATGATGGTACTCGTAGTCAAAGTAGCCATTCAATGAATTACGGCTTAACAGAGTACGCGAACAATATCGTGAGTGTTCTTACTGATATGTGTAAAGAGTATGAGCAGCCGATGCCGAGAATTATCTCTGAATCGGGCCGTTACTTGACAGCACATCATGCGGTATTGCTAACAGACGTGATCGGTACTGAAGCTTATAAGCCTGAAGATATTCAGCCTCCAGCAGAAGACGCGCCTCAATTACTACACAACATGTGGCAGTCTTGGATTGAAGTCAGTGGTAAAGCCGATCAGCGTGCCTTGATTGAGATTTACCATGATTGTCAGAGTGACTTAACAGAAGTGCACTCACTGTTTGCTGTTGGTCAGTTAGGTTTAGCTGAGCGTGCATGGGCTGAACAGGTAAACTTACGTGTTTGTTACGAACTACAAGGTAGCATGAGCTCAAAGTATCGTTTCCACAGGCCTGTTATCGATGAATTAAACGAAAAGTTAGCTGACAAGTTTTTTGTTAACTTCTCATTGTTCCAGTCGCTACCTGATGCATGGGGTATCGATCAGGTGTTCCCAGTGATGCCACTATCGGGTCTTGATAAGGCGCCAGAGAGCAGAGCAGTAATGCTGGATATCACTTGTGACTCTGACGGTACTGTGGATCAGTACGTAGAAGGTCAAGGTATTGAAACGACGTTGCCTGTACCAGCTTGGACACAAGAGAGCCCGTATTTAATCGGTTTCTTCTTAGTCGGTGCATATCAAGAGATTTTAGGTGATATGCATAACCTGTTTGGTGACACTAACTCAGCAGTTGTGCGTTTGGACGAAGATGCGCGCACTAATGTTGAGTCGGTATTAGCCGGTGATACGGTTGCTGACGTGCTTAGATACGTTAACTTGGATGCGGTTTCATTTATGAGAACCTATGAAGAGTTAGTAAACAAGCATATCGCAGAAGACGAGCGTGCTAACATCCTTGAAGAATTACAGCTAGGTCTTAAAGGTTACACTTACCTAGAAGATTTCTCGTAATCGGATGCCTAGTCGCGTGAGGTTAGTAGCCTAAGTATTTTTACAAAGGCTAATAACTGCTCTCGAGCTACATAACCAGCTTTAAGTTCGCTTGAAGCTGGTTTTGTTTTAAGTCTGACATAGATCAAACAATAGCTTCCAAGGCCTTTTGACTTAGAGCTCATCTAAGCTCGTAAAGGAACTTTAATGCGAGTTTTGCGTTCAAACTACTTACGTTAGATGAGAGTTTTTATTGCTGGCAGATATTTGAAGGAATTACGATAAGATGTTTTTTGAAGGGTCGGAGAAGAAAATAGAGCTACACATGAGTCGTAGTGCTGTTTCATTACGATCTTTACCTAACGACTTTTGGCAGCAAGCACTTGCAGAAGCTGGAGCCGAGATCTTATCGGTACTTTCAAATCAACATTGTGATGCTTATGTGCTTAGCGAATCGAGTTTATTTGTCTGGGAACATAAACTTCTATTAATCACATGTGGAAACACGCGCTTAGTCGATGCGGCAACTTATTTGGTTGAACAGCTTGGTACAAAGTGTATCTCAAGCTTAAATTATCAACGTAAGAGTGAGTTTTTATCCCATCTCCAAGCAAGCCGTTTTGAGGATGATATAGAGCAACTTAAAGCTCATATTCCAGGCATCGCATATCGAGTAGGGCATTTAGATAACCACCACCATTACCTATTTTGTAGTCAACCAAGCCAAGATAGTTACAGTGGTGCGAGTTTGTTGATGTATCACATCAAAGGTGAGGTAGCTGAGTATTTGCGCAGCGATGAACAATCGAGTGAGCAGATCCGTAGTTTGTTGCAATTAGAGCGGTTATTACCGCAGTTTAAGTTGGATGATTACCTATTTAAGCCCTGTGGTTATTCAGTTAATGGCTTGTTTGAAGATAGATTTATAACCATACATATTACGCCTCAAGAGCGAAGCTCTTATGTGAGTATTGAAACGAACTTGCATTTTTCGCAATACCCGTTCAATATTTTCTCTGAGTTGTTGAAAATATTGAACCCCCGCAGTTGGGACATCATTGGGATGAATATGCAGATTTACAATCAAGACTTTCCTTCGCATCGAAGGCTAGCGAGTTGTGATCTACAGTTAAATCAGCTTAATGAATTTAATTACAATCACTATATACAAGCTGACAGTGAAATCCTGTGCGCTGAAGTATTGTGACTCTAGACATTTTATGGAGTATTTATGACCACTATTGCAGATAAGCCTGATTATTCGCTTTATTCAAATGCATTTGGTTACTTAAGACAGCCGTTAGACTTCAAACCATTAGAAGGCGATGCGGATGTTGTAGTGTTAGGCTTACCTTTTGATATGGCTACAACGGGCCGCTCTGGTGGACGTATGGGACCAGGTGCAATTCGTAATGCTTCAGTAAACTTAGCTTGGGAAGAAACTCGCTGGCCTTATCAGTTTAAATTAAGCGAGCACGTGAAAATCGTCGATGCGGGTGATTTAGTTTATAACTGTGGTGATTCTGCTGACTTTACTCAGCGAGTTGAGGATTTCGCGACAAAAATCCTAGAAGCTGATAAGGCAATGCTAAGCTTTGGTGGCGATCACTTTGTGACTTTGCCTCTGCTACGTGCGCATTATAAGAAGCACGGTAAGATGGCGTTATTGCATTTTGATGCACATACCGACACTTATAGCCAAGGTAGCAAGTATGATCATGGCACCATGTTCTATCATGCGCCAAACGAAGGGATTATCGCAGCTGAGAATTCAATTCAAGTCGGTATTCGTACCGAGTACGATACTGCAAATCATCTTTTCAAAGTTATTGATGCGGCGGCAGCGAATGAAATGACTGCTGATGAGATCGTTGCGCAAATTCGTGAGCGTGTTGGCGATATGCCACTATACGTGACCTTCGATATTGACTGTTTAGACCCAGCTTTTGCACCAGGTACAGGTACGCCTGTATGTGGCGGTTTGACCAGCGACAAGGCAATGAAAATTATTCGTGGTCTAAAAGGCATGAAGATTGTGGGCATGGACGTGGTTGAAGTCGCTCCTGCTTACGACAGCGCAGAGATCACTGCTTTAGCGGGTGCAACCTTAGGCCTAGAGATGTTACACGTTTGGGCTGAGTCTAACGGCAAAATCAAATAAGTCATCCTAGCTAACGTATTAGATGAAAATATCTAGTCAGGGAGTGTGTTAAAAGGCTCCCGCCTAACGACTAAGATTGTTATGATTAAAGAAGCGCTCAATGAGCGCTTCTTTTTTTATGTGCTTTGAAAGGATTTTAACATGTCAGAGATCAGTGATATCAGACGCGAATACACATTAGGTGGATTGCATAATGAAGAGGTGCCTAGTGATCCTATGGACCTATTTAACGTGTGGTTGGAAGTCATTCGTGATTCTGACATTAAAGATCCAACGGCAATGTCTGTCGCGACAGTCGATGAGAATGGTCAGCCTTTCCAGAGAATTGTATTACTCAAGCGATTTGATAATGATGGGTTTGTATTTTTCACGAATCTAGAGAGCCGTAAGGCCCAGCATATTGCTAATAATGCACAGGTTAGCATTCTATTTCCTTGGCATAGCTTAGATAAGCAGGTTGCGGTTACTGGTGTTGCGGAGCCGCTGTCTAAAACCGAGGTACTGAAGTACTTTATGAGCCGTCCCAAAGAGAGCCAAATTGCTGCTTGGGTATCTAAACAATCTAGCCCTATTAGCGCAAGAAAAGCGCTTGAAAGTAAGTTTGCCGAGATGAAAGCTAAGTTTGCTAAAGGTGATGTACCTCTGCCGAAATTTTGGGGCGGTTATCTTGTTAGGCCAACAAGTATAGAGTTCTGGCAAGGTGGCGAACATCGTTTACACGACCGATTTATCTATACCAAGAACGAAGATAGCTGGGAACACAGTCGTTTAGCTCCATAACTATCGTTTTTTTTAAAAGCCGCATTTGTTGCGGCTTTTGTGTTTCTGGCGATCCATCCTAATATAAATGAATGTACTGGTAAGTTATCGATCTAATCATTACTGGGGCTGGTAGTTTAAAAATAAGCGCTTGTGAATGGTAAATCGTTGAATTAGATTAAGCTTAACTATCAAGGTGAATAACTAAATCTCGAGAGGAAGTGAAAATGAAAAGTATAATCATAGGCATATTATTGCTGCCTTTGTCGCTGGTGGCTTCAGCAGGTACCTGGACTGTTGAGAATGACGGCTCCAATGTAAACTTTATATCGATTAAGAAGGGCGATATTGCTGAGGTCCATCATTTTAACTCTGTTGCAGGAACCTTGAATGATAAAGGACAGTTCAATTTTTCAATTTCCTTGGCAAGTGTGGCAACAAACATCGACATTCGTGATGAGCGTATGGACTCTCTACTGTTTGAAGTGGATAAGTATCCGAAGCTGACTCTGAAAGCCAAGGTTGACCCTAAGTTGCTCGCAGATCTAGCCGTAGGTTCGGTGAAGGTGGCAACTGTTGATGCAGAAGTAGCGTTGCATGGTAAGAAGCAAAAGATGGCTTTTACTGTGAGCATCGCCAAGTTATCTGATTCTCACATTCTCGTTGCCAGTGTGGCCCCAGTAATAGTGAATGCTGACAGTTTCGGTCTGACAGCAGGAGTCGAAAAACTGCGTGAAGTAGCTGGATTATCGGCGATTAGTAAAGCGGTACCTGTCTCTTTTATGCTGAACCTAAAACAATAGTTATAAAACGCGTTTAGGGTTATTAGATTTAGGGTTGTACTGTCATTTTAGCGGATGGTACAGCCTTTCACTTAGATATGCTTTGCTCTTGCTTAGTTTTTACAAAGTTACTTGGTCTCGCAGACTTTAATTTTGTGAGATTAGGGGACTGAGCGTTATGTTCAATGTAGCGCGCTTCATCGCAAAAGTGACACGGTTCAAATCGGGATGATTTCAATTAGAAATAAACTCAGATAGTATCCACTCTAGAAGATAAATAATAAATTTTTCACGTATCTTGTGCTTTAGAGAAAATTCTCAGAGTGTTTGGATTTGTGTATTTTAGGTTGAGTATGGTTACTGATAAAGATGGATATGTGCACCTGATCCAGTATTTGACTGAGCATTTAGGAATATTTGAAAACTCACAGCAACATAACGCCTGTGAAGAAACAGTCATGGAACTGTTTGAAGAACAACTTGCTGCACAAATCATCATGGTTTGTGGCCAAAACCCTTCACTGACTTTCTCCCAGAGAAACCTAGTGATCCGAGAAGTCGATGCCATTGTTTACGATCTTGAGGAGATCTTGGCTCGAGTGGCTAGTCATAAGGCAACCGCGGAGCAAACTCGGTTTATTTCCGAGTTTTCCTGTTTGATTAAGAATCTGTTTGACCAAGAAATTGCTAGATTAACTGCTGAATGATTTTAGGCATTTTATATTTAGTTACAGTTCTCTCTCGCTATCAGCTTGTTGCTCTTGGCCTAAAGGCCTAATGTTGCAGTATCTATGCGGGAGTGCACTATGCTGAGTAATATAAGAAAATCCATGAATAGGCAGCATATGTTTGTATATGCCTGTTTGCTCGTGTTTTGGTTTTTTCTGAGATTGTTCAGTGAAAACGCTCTTGATCTTGGTTGGGGCTTTTTTCCTTTAGTGGTGTCTTTACCATTTGTACCCTTCGTCTTAGTCTGGCTGGCAGTGCAGTTTTATCGGCATTTAAGACTGTTTAATACGAGCTTTAATCGAAAATGGCATGCTTACCACTGCACCTGTACATCCGCATTATTTAGCTTATTCATATTTCAGTTTATATACTAAATGCAATAACTTAATTTTTAATGTTAACCAAGTACAGCCGTTATTTTTGTTAAAGGACCAGTATTCATACAGCTTTGATATGTAATAATCCCCGCTCTTCATTCACCTTTATTTCTTGCTATCATGAAGCTAAACAAGTCTCTGTTAATTATTAACCATATTAAGGAATCACAATGCTTAAAAAAGTAGGGTTGTGTTTATTACTACTAACGTCGTCTCTGTCGGTGGCAGCGAGTGAGAAAGCTGTCATTGGTTCTACTGCCAAAATGTCGGTGGCCCATGCAGGTCTTTCTTATGTTGCACGTATCGACACCGGAGCGGGTAATACTTCACTGCATGCTTATGACATTGAAGTAGAAGGTGGTAGCGCTAAGAAGATGAAAGATAACATTGGCAAGATGGTTTCTTTTACGACTGAGAACAATCTTGGTGAAAAGCAGCGCTTGAAGGCCAAGATAGTTAAAACCTCCACAGTGAGTAATTCTCAGGGAACAGAGACCCGCTATATGGTCGACCTCGATGTTGGCTTTAAGGGCAAAGAGCGCAAGGTGAGAGTAAACCTTAGAGATCGTAGCCATATGGACTATAAGCTGTTGATCGGGCGTAACTGGCTTAAAGATCGCTATGTTGTAGATGTGTCGGAGAAGAAGTTAATTGGTCCGACTGCACCGATTAGTATTGTCGAATCTGGATTAATCTTTAAAACCCGTATCGATACAGGGGCGGTAGAAAACTCATTGCATGCCTATGACATGAAAATTGAAAATGAAGATCCCGACATGGAAAAAAATGTCGGTAAGGTGATTCATTTTACCACTGAGAATGAAAAGGGCGAGTCCCATGTGGTTAAGTCTCGCATTGTGGAAACCTCATTGATCAGAAACGCACAAGGAAGCGAAATCCGTTACATGGTCGAGCTCAAGGTGGGTGAACCAGGTCAAGAATATAAAGTGAAGGTTAACCTAAGAGACAGAAGTAAGATGTCTTATAAATTATTAATTGGCCGTAATTGGCTTCAGGGGCACTACATTGTTGATGTGTCGCTCTAGCTTTAGACTCGTTCTTCACGCCTATAGATAGAACGGCTAGAAAAGACACCCGCACATTTTCCGTTGTGAGGTGTCTTTTTCGTTAATTTAAGTCGATAAGTTGTAGCTTACCAAAGTGTTAAATCCTGACTCTATTGGTAAGCGTGTCACGCTAACTTTGCCGTTAAACTCACTCTTTAACCACACAGAGAGTGCCGATAGGGTTCCTTTCACTTCTGCTTGCTCAAGCGTCCTCTGAAGGTCTGCTAATTGAGTATTATCGAAGCCTTTGCCATTATCATATATGGTCATCACAATTTGCTGACTATCTTTGCTTAAGCCAACCTTCATCTTGTGAGCCGTGCCTTGCTGATAAAACGCATCGGTAATGGTATTACTGATCGCTCGATAAAAAATTAGCAAGAAATGCCAATGGACTCCTTCGACGATGAACCTCTTATCGCTATCTATCTCTAAAACAATACTCTTCGCGATTAATTTGGGTTGCAACAGCGCGACAATATGTTCAAGCAGCGAGACTAAGTCTATAGGCTTGGCGATATAATCTTGGGCGGAAAATAGATACTCAAGATGTCTTAGTCGCTCAGTTTGTGCAGCTAGTTTGGTGTTAAAGTCGGTCACATTAATCTCGCCATTTGCAAGTCTGTAAGCACTGGCCGCTAAATCATCTTGTTTTCTGAATATGGGCTTTACAATTGTTGAGACAAGAGAAGGGTACAGGGTTTGATTCTCACGCTTGACCCTTTCGAAGTTGTTTTGGCGGTTATTGTCAAACTTGGCTTGCTGGCTTTCACTCTGTAAACGTTTATTTGTCAACTCAAGCTTTTCAATGAAGCGAATATTATCTGAGGTTTCCTGCCTCAGGATCTCAAATTGCGCCCGTTTTTTAAGCTCAATTTCTTTGTTGGCACTGATATCAAATGCGATTGTACCGACAGAGGTTAGTTCTTTGTTCTCATTGAAAATAGGGAACTTAGTGACGAGATAGATATGTTGCTTCCCATCGAGTGGAAAGCTTTGTTCGTAACTTAATTCAAGCTTTTCATTGAACACAATCAGATCTTTTTCTTGATCTAGCTTTGCAATCTCTTTAGGCATTATCAGTTGATCTTTGTTGCCTAAAATCTTCTCACGCTTGAGAGCTAACGCACTGCAGAACTGGTCGTTGACTAAGGTAAATTCACCTTTTCTGTTTTTGATGAATATTAAATTGTGAGCGGAATTTAGTACTGAGTTAAGCTGCTCTTTTTTCTCTTCTAATTCTGTTTTAGATTGTTGTTGAACGTCTAATTGTTGCTCTAAGGCAAGGTTAGTGGCGTCTAAACTGGCTAGCGCGATTTCTAATTGTCGAGTCCTAGAACTAAAGGCTTTGGCGAGCATACCTATTTCATCATTACGTGTTGTCGCTTCAAGTTCAATTTTGGCTGGATTTGAATCATTTAACGCGCGAACCATACGGCTTATCGGCGTGATAAACAATTTATTCTGTACAATGAAAAGCAGGATCAGCGCAAATATTTGTATACTAACTAAGTAGATGCCGACAGAGCTTGCTAATGACTCAGCGTTATAGGCGATGCTCGACATGGGGGTGACTAAGACAATCTTCCAGTAGGTTCCCGGCATTAAGAATACGGTAACAATGACGGGTTCTTTAAGCCTAGGATCGCTATCAAGTTGAAGGCTTGCGACGAGTTCTACCTGTTGAAGTTTGTTATTAGCATTTTGATTTATCAATGCCACAAGCTTAGCGCGTTCATTCTTCGGAATATTTTTAATTATTTTAACTAGCTGTGCTTCTTCATAGGCTTTATTAAGGTTTGCCTGTTGAACAAAATCGACATCAATCTGCTTGATGGTTTCTTGAAGAGGCTGGAAAGAGGGGTGTACTTGGGCAAATTTAGTGAACGGTTGAAACAGTGCCTGTTTATCGACGTCGTTGTTATTGTCTAGGTCTGGATAGGATAATAAACGGTTTTGTTGATCAAGCGCGAATACATAGCCGCCTTGGCTCGATATTGCAGTGTTAAAAAAATTATCTAAGCTCGATAGTGCTACATCTACTGTGGAGACCCCGATGAACTCATGGTCTTGCCACATAGGAACGGATGCTGTCAGCATCGCCTTTTGGGTAAAAGGGTCAATATAAGATTTAGACCAATAGGTCGTATCTGTTGGGTAGAATTTTGCTGGAATATACCAATTTTCATCGTAATAGGGCGATATATCCTCAGCGTTATAGTCGTTGACTGCAATCAGCTCGTCGGCAAAGTTTCGCGCCCAAAAGTAACTGTCTTTTTTATTGTTAGGGTCAAATTTAAACGGTTCGGGCCATATTCCACCGCCGAGTATGACTTCTTGTTGGCCTGGTTGATCTAATAGTGCAGGTATTGCAGTTTGTAACTGTTGATGATTATGTTGGTACAGTTCTCCTAAAGCACCCATTGATACGGCGAGGTTTTCAATTTTATTGGTTTTTTGCTGCAGTTTAGCGACGATGGTTTTTCCTTGATTGATACTCAAAAACTCTTGGTTATCAATCAAGCGCTCAGTTTCGATGGTTTTGAGAAACCACACGCTGGTAATAATGATAACGGCGGCGACGAGCAGTTGAACCAACATAAACTGCATGGGTAAATTTGAGCGCCAGTCGGTTAATTTTGCATACTGTGTATTGAGTTTAGCCATGTATAATTATCTACTCAAATAATGAATTCCCCCCTTCATTGGTATCCGTACTAAATAAGATATGGGGCTTGTTGTTTAGCTAATTATATAAGTCTTGTTGTTTTTTTGTAAAACAAAGGCGGGCTTTAGTGAGTGAAATTTCTTTAGAATTAAAAAAGCAGCCAGATGGCTGCTTTTTTATATTGGTAGAACTAGACCTTTAAGCCAATAAGCAGTTTATCTAGCTGTTCGGCAGTTGCATGTAGTTCATCACAGCCTGAAACCGATTGATTTGCAGATTGCTCGACATCATGAGATTGATTGCGAATGTCCATAAGATTAGTGGCTATCTCGTTTGCAACAGAGGACTGTTCTTCGGCAGATGTGGCAATCAACTCACTCATCTCGAAGACTTTGGCACTGTGATGAGCTATGCCTTCCAAGTCTTTACCCGTATCTAGTACGTGTTTCTTACCTTCTTCAGCTTTCTCTACGGTTCGATGCATGACTTGCTTAAGGTTACGCGCCCCTGATTGTAGTGCTTCAATCATGGTTTTGATCTCAACAGTTGCTGCTTGAGTTCGTCCGGCAAGGGTCCTAACCTCATCGGCGACCACAGCAAAGCCACGGCCTTGTTCACCTGCTCGTGCCGCTTCAATGGCTGCATTTAAGGCTAATAAGTTAGTCTGTTCAGAAATAGCATTAATTGTGGTGACCACTTCATCGATTTTTGCGGCATTTTCATTGAGCTTGTTTACCGCTTCTGAGGCGTCACCAATTTCTACCGATAACCCGCCGATCGCTTCAACTGTAATGGCAATGTCTCGTGAGCCAGCGTCGACTTGGATATTAGCTTCCTGGGTTTCAGCTGAAGACAGTTCTGCATTACGCGCGACTTCAGATACAGCGGCCGTCATCTGCTCCATCGCTGTCGCTAATGAGTCGATATGTTGGCGCTGATTCATTGCTAATGATTGACCTTCCTCAGCTGTATTTCTAAAAGCTTGAACTACATTGTGAATTTGTTGACTGGCACTGGTTATTTCACTGACTAGCTTATGTTGGCGCTCGACTAAGGTATCGATACTGATGGCAAGGATACTGAACTCATCTTTCACTTCAAAGAAGTTAAGTCGACCTGTTAAATCCCCCAGGGCGGCTCTCTTAAGCGCCATGACGTTGGTGTAGAGTGCGCCGCCAACGAAACTTGAAATATAGTAACTGACAATTAGGATAATCAAGATCAATAGGCCTGTAGCAAGATAGGCCACATATTCGTTATGGCTGCTTGTATTTTGCTCTGTGGTTAAAACGGTAATAATGCCTTGTGAGCCAATAGAGCTGACGCTTTCTATCATATCCCCATTGATATTAGCCTCACCACCTTTAGCGGCCATAGCCGATATTTGCTGGCTGGCATTTTGCTTATGATAGACAGACAGGTCGCCTTTTATGGCAGTCAGGAATGCCGCTTTGTTTTCTTCGGGAATATACTGGTAGGCAACATCGAGTGCTTCATTGAGTGTATGGTTGAACTCTTGGGTTTGAGTGATTTGGCTATCGAGCAGGTTTTGTCTGTATTCGCTGTTCAACAGAGCCGATAAACCTAAGAGGGTGATGATGGGGATTATCGCTAATAATGCAAACTTTGTTTTGAGTGTCATATGGATAAGATATTTATCAACCCAGCGGAACTTAACTTCTTTCATCATATTCTCTTTATTTTAAACGCGACGACTTATCTCGTTATCGGAATGCTAGGCTGTTTCCTTAACTGTTTTTTTACAATAAATGCGAGTTTGTTGGCTTTTTACTCGATCTAATAGGTAAGTTATTGAATAAGTTTGCCCATGGTTTTTATCTGGTGAGTTTGGCAATTTTTAAACGGGTTGAACAGCAAGTACTTTATAGACGCCTTAGTTGGAATAACTGGACCCTGTGAATGAGGGGAAAAGTCAACATGATGGATAATAGGAAGCTGATTTAGTGATAGCTTGTATAAGGACTAAGCAAAATAGGCAGTTAGCATGGAAAAAAGTGAATTAGCCCTAGTCAAATGCCCCTGTCTAACGTAAAATTTTAGTCTTTTTCTATTTTCACAAAGAAAATACGTTAGCCCAAAAGTCGTAGGTCTAGGACTTACTTGCACTGGAAGAGATGATGTCACAGTTAACAGAGATCGTAGAACAGGCTTTAGCCGCCATCGAAGGAGCTACAGATTTAAAAGCTCTCGATGACCTCCGTGTCGATTACCTTGGTAAGAAAGGTCAAATCACCGACATGATGAAAATGATGGGGAAACTTCCTCCTGAAGAGAAGCCAGCTTTTGGTCAAGCAGTAAACCAAGCAAAGCAGGCGGTTCAGCAGCAGCTTTCTATTCGTATTGATGGCCTTAAAGCTGCAGAGCTTGAAGCACAGCTTAAAGCTGAAAGCATTGATGTGAGCCTTCCTGGTCGTCGTATCGAGAACGGTGGTTTACACCCAGTTACGCGCACCATTGAACGTATTGAAGCTTTCTTCGGTGAGCTAGGCTTTGTTGTTAAAGATGGCCCAGAAATCGAAGATGACTTTCATAACTTTGACGCGTTAAACATCTCTGAGCATCATCCTGCTCGTGCGGATCACGATACTTTCTACTTTAACCCGAAAGTGATGTTACGTACGCAAACTTCAGGTGTGCAGATCCGTACCATGGAGCACGAGAAGCCACCATTACGTATTATCTCTCCTGGCCGTGTATATCGTAACGATTACGACCAAACACATACGCCAATGTTCCATCAGGTGGAAGGTCTACTTGTTGCTGAAAACGTTAACTTTGCTGAACTTAAAGGCATTTTGCACGATTTCTTACGTAATTTCTTTGAAGAAGATTTAGAAGTACGTTTCCGTCCATCTTACTTCCCGTTCACTGAGCCTTCTGCTGAAGTTGACGTAATGGGTAAGAATGGTAAGTGGTTAGAAGTATTAGGTTGCGGCATGGTACATCCAAACGTACTGCGCAGCGTTGGTATCGATCCTGAGAAATACTCGGGCTTTGCATTCGGTATGGGCGTTGAACGTCTTTCAATGTTGCGTTATGGCGTTAATGACTTACGTTCATTCTTTGAAAACGACCTACGCTTCCTGAAGCAATTTAAATAAACGGAGCTGTAATAGCATGAAATTTAGCGAATCTTGGCTTCGTGAGTGGGTTAACCCAAGTGTTAACCGCGAAGAATTATCACACCAAATTACTATGGCCGGTCTTGAAGTTGACGGCATTGAGCCTGTAGCGGCAGATTTTAGCGGCGTTGTTGTTGGTGAAGTGGTTGAATGTGGTCAGCACCCAGATGCAGACAAACTACGCGTAACTAAAATTAATGTTGGCGGCGAAGAGCTCATCGATATCGTGTGCGGTGCATCAAACTGCCGTTTAGGTCTTAAAGTTGCGGTTGCTATGGTTGGCGCTGTGCTACCTGGCGATTTCAAAATCAAAAAAGCTAAGCTACGTGGGCAACCATCATTTGGTATGTTGTGCTCATTTGGCGAGCTTGGCGTTGATATCGAAAGCGATGGCATCATTGAATTGCCACTAGATGCACCTGTTGGCCAAGACGTACGTGAATACTTAGATCTAAACGATGCTGTCATCGATGTAGACTTAACGGCTAACCGCGCAGACTGTCTAGGTATGGCTGGTCTTGCTCGTGAAGTTGGCGTGCTAAACCGTCAATCGGTTACAGAACCGACCTGGGATGCGGTTGAAGCGACTATTGCTGATGCAGTTACAGTTGACATTCAAGAGCCTAAAGAATGTGGTCGTTACTTAGGGCGTGTGATCAAAAACGTTAACGTTAAAGCTGACACACCACTATGGATGCAAGAAAAATTGCGTCGTAGCGGTATCCGCTCTATCGACCCAATCGTTGATATCACGAACTTTGTGTTGATTGAGTTTGGTCAGCCAATGCACGCATTTGACTTAGCTAAGTTAGATGGCGGTATTGTGGTTCGTAAGCCTAACGGCGAAGAGAAACTGACTCTACTTGATGGCAATGAAATCACTATTCCTGAAGGCATGCTGATTATTGCTGACCAAGTTAAGCCATTAGCACTTGCGGGTGTATTTGGTGGTGAGCACAGCGGTGTAACCACTGAAACCACTGATATCGTACTTGAGTGCGCTTACTTTGCACCGCTAGCTATCTTAGGCAAGGCGCGTAAGATTGGTCTGCATACTGATGCATCACACCGTTTCGAACGTGGTGTTGACCCAGAACTTCAACAAAAAGTCATGGATCGTGCTAGCCGTCTAGTATTAGACATTTGTGGTGGTGAAGCGGGCCCAGTTGTTGAAGCTAAATCTGAAGAGAATCTACCTAAGCCAGTACAGATTGTATTGCGCCGTAGCAAGCTAGATAAGACTTTGGGTCATCATATTGACGATGCTGAAGTTAAAGAGATTCTTGAGCGTTTAGGCTTTATCGTTGAAGTGAGTGAAGGCTTGTGGAATGTAACCACGGCAACTTACCGTTTCGACATGGCGATTGAAGAAGATTTGATTGAAGAAGTTGCCCGTATTTACGGTTACAACAACATTCCAAATATCGCGCCTGTTGCTCAGCTAAGCATGTCAGACCATAAAGAGTCTAACATTAACATTAAGCGTGTTCGCAGCATGTTAGTGGCTCGTGGCTTCCAAGAAGCGGTGACTTATAGCTTTGTTGATCCTAAGCAACAAGAGCTAGTGCATCCAGGTGCAGAGGCGATGATTCTTCCGAACCCAATTTCGGTTGAAATGTCTGCTATGCGTCTATCTATGTTCACCGGTCTTTTGACTGCAGTAGGTTATAACCAGAGCCGTCAGCAGAACCGCGTAAGATTGTTTGAGACGGGCCTGCGCTTCGTACCAAATGAGTCAGCAGAATCTGGCGTGTCACAGCAACCAATGCTTGCTGCTGTGATTGCTGGTAACCAAAATGACGAACATTGGACAATGGAGTCGAAAACCGTTGACTTCTTCGACCTAAAAGGTGATTTAGAAGCTGTCATAGGTTTGACTGTTGCTGATGCTGAATTTAGCTTCAGAGCGGCAACTCATCCAGCGCTTCATCCGGGGCAATGTGCTGAAATCCTAAGAGATGATCGCGTAATTGGTATCATAGGTACGGTTCATCCGAGCCTAGAGAAGCCATTTGGCCTAAACGGAAAAACAATTATTTTCGAGCTAGAATTAGATGCTTTATTGCACGCTAATTTGCCGCTAGCCCAGACTGTATCTAAGTTTCCAGCTAACCGCCGTGATATCGCCATCGTAGTTGATGACGCTGTTGCAGCGAATGATGTTGTAAAATTGATAAGAAAAGTTGGCGAAAATCAGTTGGTTGGCATAAACTTGTTCGATGTATACCGAGGTAAAGGTGTAGAGGAAGGCAAAAAGAGCCTTGCAATAGCACTCTTATTACAAGACAACGCTCGTACATTGGAAGAGAAAGAAATCGCTGAGATGGTAGACGTCGTGGTTTCTGCTCTGAAAGACGAGTTCAACGCATCGTTGAGGGACTAAAAGTATGGCACTTACCAAAGCCGAAATGGCAGAACATCTTTTTGAAACGCTAGGTATCAACAAGAGAGTAGCGAAAGAGATGGTAGAGACGTTTTTCGAAGAAATTCGTCAAGCTCTTGAAAGTGGTGAGCAGGTCAAGCTATCTGGCTTTGGCAACTTTGACCTGAGGGACAAGAATCAAAGACCGGGAAGGAACCCAAAGACGGGAGAAGATATCCCAATTTCGGCACGCCGTGTTGTGACGTTCCGTCCGGGACAGAAGCTCAAAAGCCGCGTCGAAGAGGCTAACGCGAAGAAGTAATCGCTTTAGCACTGTAATGAAGAGGCCACTCAATTGAGTGGCTTTTTCTGTTTCCATTTGCTGTAGAGGTTTTATCCTTGTCTAGAAAGCCGAAGTATTTTGACCGACGTTTTAAGCTTAGTTTGTTGCACCCAAGATATTGGCTAACCTGGGTCGCGATTCTAGTGCTGGTGGTATTTGGTCTTATGCCTGCTTGGTTAAGGGATCCAATCGCTCGTACTCTAGCTATATTAGTGATGAAAATTGCTAAGAAGCCGATTAAGGTTGCTAGGGCAAATTTGACCACCTGTTTCCCTGAAAAAACCGCTGATGAGATTGAAGCGTTAGTCAAAGATAACGTCGAAAATTTTGTGATGATCTTGCTGGCACAATCAGAATTGATGCTAAAGTCTCGAGCTCATATGAGACGTCGAGTGCAACTGCATGGTTTTGAACATGTAGAAAAAGCGCGCGCAGCGGGTCAACCAGTGATTTTTATCATGCCCCATGTATGGGGAATAGAATACGCAGGTTTACGTCTTAACCTCGATTTACCTATGGTTTCGATGGCCAAGGCCCACAAGAATGATCTGTTTAACTGGTTTAATAACCGCATGCGTAGCTCCCAAGGGGGCAATATCTATATGCGTGAAGCGGGGATCAGAGCCTTGCTTGCTGAGCTTAAGCAAGATAACAGCTTCTTTTATCTGCCCGATGAAGATCTTGGGCGAGATAAGAGTGTATTTGCGCCGTTCCTTGGTACCACCAAGGCGACATTACCTGTTGTGGGCCGTCTAGCTCAGGCGGGTAATGCTCAGGTTATGCCAGTCAAGATTGGTTATGATAAGATTAAGCGTCATTTTGATTTAACTGTCATGCCCGCAATCGCCCCTGAAACCATGCAGGGCAAAGAGAATGAAGCCATTGCCTTGAATAAGGCGGTAGAGCAGGTGATCTTAGCTTACCCTGAGCAGTATATGTGGTTCTTGAAGGTATTAAAGACACGCCCTGAAGGCGAAGGCTCTATTTATAAATAGTCTTGGTTAATCCTTTCGATAACGTGTTGTAGCCAATAACTTTTGGGGTCCTACTTAGGAGCTCTTACTTAGGGTCTCTTACTTAGGAGCTAGCGCTGCACACATTGATCCATAAAAAGCCGCAATTGAAATTGCGGCTTTTTATTTTGTCTAAACAGAGGCCGGCAAACGAAGCTTGGGCCTCTGTCATTTATTATCGACTAGACGATAAGTTGGTACTCGTCGCGCAAGATATCGATGATTTCCTGCTTAGGATTATCACTGATCTGCAGCTTTTGTCCGATGATCTTCTCAGCAATACCTACATATGTATTCGAGATATCCATCATCACAGATTCTGGTAGCTTGTTATCACTCGCTAGTGCGAAACGCTCTTCCATGCGGTTCTTGTTTAACAAGATATCTGGATCTGGGAAATGGTTAAGCAGCCACTGTCTAAAGCCTTCTTTAGATTGCTCGATGATCTTACCATCACGGTGCGATGAACCATCCCAAATGCGAGAGCTATCAGGTGTACCCACTTCATCCATATAGATGAGCTTTTCATTACCAGCGGCGTCATTGACGTAGCCAAACTCAAATTTAGTATCGACAAAAATTTGATCGTGCTCAGCTAATGCGTCGCTAATCACGTCAAAGCCTTCTTTAAGCAATTTCTCGTAAAGATCGATATCTGACTCATTGCTGAAGTTAAAGCCTTTAACGTGGCGCTCAATGTCGCTGCGCGATACGTTAACATCATCAGCTTCAGGCACGCCTTCAAGACCCGTTAGCACACCTTTAGTAGAAGGAGTGATCAATAGCTCTGGTAGCTTTTGATCTTTTTCTAAGCCTTCAGGAATAGTGATGCCACAGAATTCACGCTCACCTTTGGTGTATGAGCGCCACATAGAACCAGTAATATATTGACGAGCAATCGCTTCAATCATCACAGGACGGGCTTTTTGCACTATCCATACGAGTGGGTGAGGGATATCAAGGATATGGCTGTCGGCAAGCCCCTTGTCTTTGAAAAGTTTAAACCAGTGATTTGAGATGGCATTAAGCGCGGTACCTTTACCAGGAACGCCATTTAAACCATTTTCACCTTGCCATACGCAATCAAATGCTGAAATACGGTCACTGATCACCATAATGGCAAGCGGTGCATCGGCTGGTACATCGTAACCTTTATCTTTAATCAACCGAGCGCTATCTTCTTCGGTTAACCAGTAAACACTGCGGACCTTACCCGAGTGAACAGGTTTGTCGGTACGAATTGGGAGGTTGTCATTTACGACTAAAACTTTATCTGCAAGATTCATAGGGCACACTTTTATTATTGAGAAGCTTAATTTTAGTGGCGCAGATTGTATCAGAAGTTGAGGTTTGCAACACTAGGGCAACGAGGGTTTTACTCTTTGTAAAAACAGTGTTTTCTATAGTGTAAAATAGCAGGCTCAAGTTGAGGGCAATTGAAATATTATGCTGCTAAAGCTTGCAGAAACGGAATTTATTCTTGCTAAAGAAAAAGGGCGTAAATTTAGCTTACGCCCTTAACATTGGCTACTTAGCCTTATTGTGTCTTTTCATCAGGTTTAAGTTGATATCTTGCATACTTAAATCCTGATCTTCTAATAGCACTAACAGGTGGTAGATAAGATCCGAGGCTTCATCTATCAGCTCTGGCTTATCATTAGTTGCCGCGGCCAAGGCTGTTTCTAAGCCTTCTTCACCGACTTTTTGAGCTATACGTTTGGTGCCTCTCTCAAATAGGTGAGCGGTATAGCTTGACTGTGGATCTTGGCCTTTACGTGATGCGATGAGTGTTGTCAGGTTATCGATAAAGCTGTGGGCTGTACCATCTTTCCAGCAGCTTTCGGTACCTTTATGGCAAGTAGGCCCATTGGGGATCACTTGTACTAACAGGCTGTCATTGTCGCAGTCCATATCGATGGCCACTAATTCAAGTGTATTACCTGAGGTTTCCCCTTTGGTCCACAGTCGTTGTTTGCTGCGGCTAAAGAAGGTGACTTGTTTAGTCGATAGGCTCTTGTCTAACGCGGCTTTATCCATATAGCCTAGCATTAAGACTTTACCGGTTAAAAAGTTCTGTACGACAGCCGGGATTAGGCCATCGGTTTTATCCCAGTCCAATTGACTGATTAGATCGCCGTATTGCTGGTTTTGATTGGTATCTGTCATGTTACATCCTTAATTTGAGACAAGATCTCACTTACTTTAGATCCGAACAGCAATATTCTTACCGTTTAGATAAGTTTTTAGCGCCTGAATGTCAATAATCCCTTTGTGGAATACGCTAGCCGCAAGAGCGGCATCGACATTGGCTTTGCTAAATACCTCTGCAAAGTGCTCCATGGTACCGGCTCCACCAGACGCGATTAATGGCACGTCACAGATCTTTCTGATCATAGACAATTGCTTAATATCGTAACCTTGACGAACGCCGTCTTGGTTCATCACATTAAGCACTATTTCTCCGCAACCTTGCTTTTGAACCTCTTCTACCCAATCTTGGGTGAACCATTGAGTATCTTTGGTTGCAGCCTCGTCACCGGTGAATTGTTTAACCATATAGCTATCACTAGTCGCGTCATAATAGGAGTCGATACCTATGACGATACACTGCCTACCAAATTCATCCTGTAATCGTGCAATTAAGCTCGGATCGGTTAGCGCGGGTGAATTGATGGATATTTTATCTGCGCCAAAGGCGAGTTTTTCTCGTGCCTGTTCAATGGTTCTAATGCCGCCGGCCACGCAAAATGGGATATCAATGCGTTCAGCGACTCGGCTAACCCATGACTTATCAATCACTCTATCGTGAGCGCTAGCGGTAATATCATAAAACACCAACTCATCGGCGCCTTCTTCAGCGTAGCGCTGGGCGAGGGGAACAATATCACCGACTATTTCGTGGTTTCGAAATTGTACCCCTTTAACGACTTTACCTTCTTTGACGTCGAGGCAGGGAACTATGCGTTTGGCCAACATGCGATAGCCTCCTCAACGGTAAACTGGTTAATGAGTAACGCTTTGCCGATAATGATGCCTGTAGCACCACTTTGTTTTACCGCATTAACGTCGTCTAAGGTCGCAATGCCGCCCGATGCTTGCCATTGGATTTCTGGATACAGGCTGGCTATTTCGCAATAGAGTTCAGTATTGGCGCCCTTGAGTGTGCCATCACGACTAATATCTGTGACTAGCGCGTGTTTTAGACCAACGGATTTAAATTCTTCCACAAGCGACTCTAAGCTCTTACCACCGCCAGACTGCCAACCTGATACGGCGACAATTTTTTCGCCTTGTTCATTAATATTAACGTCTAATGCTAGGCAAATAGCGTCACTGCCATATTTGATAAACCAGCTCTTTACAAGCTCGGGCTCTTTCACGGCCAATGAACCGATAACCACTCGGCTGACACCAATTTCTAGCAACTCGCTTAATTGAGCTTCGGTGCGAATACCGCCGCCGACTTGGATCGGAGTATCCAGATTATTAACTAACTCCGAAATGAGCGCGGTCTGACGCCTTTCAGGTTCTTTCGCCCCAGTGAGATCGACGATATGCAGAAGGCTAGCACCTTGTTTCTGATAAGACTTAAGCTGATCTAAAGGGCTAAGGTTAAAAGTCGTTTGTTGCTGATAGTCCCCTTGGTAGAGGCGAACAACTTGACCGTCGATAAGATCGATTGCTGGAATAATCATGACTACGCCTCTTGCTGGCCATTTGCCAGTTGGTTATTTGTTGGACTCAATGTTGCTTTACCCATCATCAGGAAGTTTTTAAGCATTCTTGCACCGACTTCAGCACTTTTCTCAGGGTGGAACTGCAGGCCAATGAAGTTATCTTTAGCGATTGCAGCGCTAAAGGTTTCACCGTGCTGCGCCGTCGCAATCGTGTAATCACTGATTGGCGCTCGGTAGCTGTGAACAAAATACACATAACTGCCTGTTGTGATCCCATCAAAAATAGGATGTGAGCCTGGCACTAGCTGATTCCAGCCCATATGCGGTAGGGGCAACCCTTGGGTGTCGAGCAGGTTAATATCTGTCGGTATAATATCAAGGCACGGGCAATCATCACTCTGATTGCCGCGCTCTTTAGAGACACGAGTTAGCATCTGCATACCTAAACACACACCAAGTACGGGTTGAGTTAATGTTGGAATAAGTTGAACTAAGCCTTTGCTCTGTAAAGCACTCATTGCCGCAGCGGCGGTGCCGACACCGGGCAAAATTACCCGCTCAGCGTTTTTTATCATCTCGATGTCATCGGTGACATATAGGCTCTCACGTTCAATATCAGTCATTAAGCGTTCAAAAGCGTATCGTACAGAGCTTAAATTGGCGCAACCTGTGTCAATAATGACGGTATTACCGATTATCGCATCCTCATTACTCAAGCCAGAACTAACGCTCAAGGCTGAATCTTCGCTCAGGACTGAATCTCCGCTCAGGGCTGTTTTATCTTGTTGGGTCATAACACACCTTTACTTGAGGGCAGCGCGTCACCTTCTATCGCAACGGCTTGGCGAAGAGTACGACCAAGGACTTTAAATAAGCTCTCGACCTTGTGGTGATCATTATCCCCTTGAGTGCTGATGTGTAGAGTGCAGCGCAGGCCATCGGCGAATGAGCGGAAGAAGTGCGGTACCATTTCAGTGGCCATCTGACCAACAAGCTCTCGGTCAAACTCGCCGTCGAACTTGATAAAAGGGCGACCAGATATGTCTAATAGGCAGCTAGCACTGGCTTCATCCATAGGGATTGCCTGCTGAAATGTATTACCAAAGCGTGCAATGCCGCGCTTATCACCTAGGGCTTGACGCAGCGCATCACCGATTGCGAGCGCCGTGTCTTCTACACTGTGGTGATCGTCAATCTCTAAGTCGCCATCGACTTGAACCTCGAGTTTGAAATTGCCGTGGGTAGAGATCTGTTCAAGCATATGGTCAAAGAACCCTATGCCAGTGTTGATAGCCCCTTTGTCGCTTGCGTCTAAATCAACAGTGACACGGATGTCAGTTTCTTTGGTGGTGCGAGTCACTGTCGCGCTGCGATTTTTGTTCAGTAATTTAGCGGCAATCGCATTCCAATTAAGTGTTTCTGGGTGGTATTGCAGCCCCAATATGCCCATAGAGTCAGCAAGACCAAGGTCAGTTTCACGATCGCCAATCACAGCAGACTGAGTAAAGTCTATCTTGCCAGAAGTTAGGTAATCTTTGACTAGGCCAAGCTTAGGTTTACGGCAGCTACAGTTTTCATCGTTAAAGTGAGGGCAGATCAATACGTCATCAAATAACACTCCTTGGCTATTTAAGATCTGCATCATCATATCTTGCGGCGCGTCAAAGTCATCTTTAGGGAACGAAGGCGTGCCAAGACCATCTTGGTTACTAACCATTACCAGCCTGTAACCCGCATTCTGCAGTTTTAATAGGGCAGGGATCACATTTGGTTCAAACACGAGTTTAGCTAAGCTATCGACTTGTTTATCAGTTATAGGCTCTTCGATAAGGGTGCCATCTCGGTCGATAAATAAAATTTTCTGCTTCATAGCGGGTATACCTTTCAGATTTGCGCTTGACTAAATTGAAACCAGTCAAGCTATCGTTATTTTTTAATTATTAGCTTTTATGAAATCTATTACTGTTGAAACAGTTGAATGAGATAGTCTGTTTGCGCTTGATTAGTAAAACTAAATCGAATGGCTTGGCTAAGGCGTGGATCACTGTAAGATCTGGCGATAACACCCGCCTCCGACAGCTTTTGTTGAACCCGCTCTTTATCTGCAAACTCAGCAAGTACATAGTTACCGTGCGCTGTTACGACCTTGGCACCATAGCTCTGTAATGCATCCGCTAACCTCAAGCCCTGTTGTTTCATGTCATTGACTTGTCGGCTCATAGTTTCAAGCCCTGCACTGCTCAGTGCCTTTTCAGCAACGAGACTGACAGGAAGCGGCACAGGGTAGGGCGCGATAACCCGCATGCAAATATCAATAATATTGGGGTTCGCGAGCAAGAAGCCGCAGCGTGCTCCTGCCAATGCAAATGCTTTTGACAGAGTACGCAACACCACAAGGTTGGCAGAAGTTACGACTAAATCGGCGACGCTAAATTCTGGGCTAAATTCGATATAAGCTTCATCCACAACCACGATAGCATCTTGACAGCTGTTGATTACCTCAATCACCTTCTCTCGGGGGATCACACTGCCTGTTGGGTTATTGGGATTGCATATAAAGACCAACTTAGCGCCGTTTACTTGTGAAAGGTAATCACTGGGTAGCTGAAAATCTTCAGTCAGTGATAACGCTTTTACACCCACATTAAAGGTTTTGGCACTGATGGCATACATGCCATAAGTTGGTCCGAAAGTTGCGATACAGTCTTGAGCCGGTATGCAAAAAGCACGGATCAGTAACTCAATCGCCTCATCGGCGCCGCGACTGGTAATAATGCTGTCAGCTGCGACTTTGCTGTATTGGCTATAAGCTTTTATCAGCTCTGGAGGTTGACATTCAGGGTAGCGGTTGAGATTTTCAAGCTCACTATTATTAAATGGTGACTCGTTGGCATTAATCCAGATATCCCCCTGACCGCCAATTCGGCGAGCAGATTGATAGATCTGTAGACTGAGCAGCTCAGGTCTGGCCAAGCGTTGAGCTAAATTCAAGCCGTTAATTACTGTGCTCATTATTGCTCCTCATTGCCGCTATTCGTGCCATCAGTTACGCCGTTAAGGCTCGCGATTCGAATAGCTATCGCATTCTTGTGGGCATCGAGTTGCTCTGCCGCCGCAAGAGTCATCACGCTATCAGCAATAGTTCGTAGGCCTTGAGCATTGAGCTCTTGTACCGTAAATCTTCGGCTAAAGTCTGCCAAAGATAGACTCGAAACCGTTTTACTATAGCCGTAGGTCGGTAGGACGTGATTTGTACCGCTGGCATAGTCGCCAACAGATTCAGGAGTATAAGCGCCTAAAAACACAGAGCCCGCGGCGCGAATATTACTTAATACATCTCTTGGCTGCTCAGTTTGAATAATGAGGTGTTCAGGTCCGTATTGGTTTGAAACCTCTGCTGCCATCTGCATATTAGCAACAATTAGCGTACGACTACTCTTAAGAGCTGTAGTTGCTATCTCAGCACGAGACAATTGCTTAAGCTGATCAGTCAGAGCTGTGTTGACCGCTTCTGCGAGCTCGGTTGATTCGGTGACTAACATGACTTGAGAGTCTGCGCCGTGTTCTGCTTGAGATAAAAGATCCGCAGCGACAAAATCAGCATTAGCTTGGCCATCAGCAATAATTAATACTTCTGATGGTCCAGCAGGCATATCGATACTGACGGTGCAGCGATTATCTTGGCTAACAGCACGCTTGGCTTCGGTGACAAAACGATTGCCCGGTCCAAAGATTTTATCTACCTGCGGAACCGATTCGGTGCCAAATGCTAATGCGGCAATCGCTTGCGCGCCACCAACTTGATAGATCTCTTCTATACCACACTCATTTGCCGCATAAATGATAGCGTCATTAATTGGCGGTGGACTCACCAAAACTCGTTTGTTACAACCAGCAATTTTGGCTGGCATTGCTAGCATTAACACGGTGGATATAAGCGGCGCAGTGCCACCTGGAATATAGAGTCCAACACGCTCAATCGCCTCAGAGCGAAGCTCACAGCGGATCCCCGCCTGAGTTTCGATATCAACTATTGGTTGTAACTGCGCCTGATGAAATCGCTCAATGTTGGCCTTAGCCTGAGCGATAGCCTGTTTCAGGGGATCAGGTACCAGTTTGCAGCTCTGCTCAATTTGGGTAGCCGTTAGTTTAAGCGTTTCTACGTTTACCCCATCAAACTCGCGACTAAAGTCTTTTAGCGCCTGATCGCCGTTAGTCACAACGGCTTCAATGATCCTCGCCACATTTTGCTCGAGGCTGTTGTCACCAATTAATGGCGAGCGCTGCAATGCATCTAATTGCGCTGCTGGTGTGAGTGATTGCCAGTTGAGGATCTGCATGAGCTTACCCCATCATTTTTTCGATAGGCATGACCAAAATAGAGCTGGCACCTAACTGAGTTAATTGCTCCATCGTGTCCCAGAACAGATCTTCAGTACTAACAGCGTGGATAGCAACACGGTTAGTATCATCATTAAGTGGCAGTACCGTTGGGTTTTCAGCACCAGGAAGCAGGGCTACAATCTGTTCTAGCGTTTCTGTTGGAGCGTGCAGCAAGATGTATTTGCTCTCTTTTGCTCTTACAACACCATTGATGCGCGACAGAATTTTATTGATAAGTGCTTGCTTGTCATCGGGCTGAGATTGAGTCGATTGAATGATGCAAGCCATTGAGCGATAAATCACTTCGGTTTCGTAAAGGCCGTTTGCCTCGAGGGTTGCCCCTGTTGAAACAAGGTCACAAATACCGTCAGATAAGCCTGCACGCGGTGCAACTTCTACTGACCCCTTAAGCATACAATCACGGTAATTGATGCCTTTCTGCTCCATGTAACGGCGTAGCAGGTTAGGGTAAGAAGTGGCTATTCTCAGTCCTTCTAGTGAACTGGCATCTTGATACTCAAACTCATTGGGTACTGCTAATGATAAACGGCAAGCACCAAAGTCTAATTCGCGAAGCTTCACGCACTCGGCGGGTTTTCCAAGGCTTTGACGCTCGATTTGTTCCTCTTCAAGCACATTCTCGCCAATGATCCCAAGGTCTACAACGCCATCCATCACTAGGCCTGGAATATCGTCATCACGAACACGTAATAGATCGATTGGCATATTGTCAGAGTGGGCGATAAGGCGCTGTTCATTGACATTAAATTTAACGCCACAGCTCTTTAGAAGCTTCTGTGATTCTTTCGATAAACGACCTGATTTTTGGATAGCGATTCGTAATCTTGTTGACTCTGACATGGGGTACTTCCTATTAGTTAATTTAAAAATTCTTATAAAACAATCTATTAAGATAAAACCAAAAAACCCTTGGAATTCCTTCCAAGGGTTTTTGATATTTTTAAATCAACCGCCGGAAGGAAATAGACCTTCGGCAGTGAGCTTCCGAAGGCTACCGCATATGGTGATGATGATGCATAGTGTTCAAAAGCTGTGTCATATTCGTGTCTCTCAATCTAAATCTGTGAGCTCAATGGCTCAGAATGCTCAAGGCTTGCTCATTGAGCTAAGCGACTTGTTTGTCTTAGTATTTAAATTAATCAGTTTTAAAAATGATTGCAACCACTTATTTCATCAGATGAGTAAACTTCATCTAAATGTCATTTTTAGCCTAATTTCGATAACTCAAACCAGTGTTAATAGAGTACTGTTCTGAAAATAAGACAATTTCAAGTGATGTTTTACCTGCAATGGATAAGAGAGCGGATAAAACAAAAGCTAATCTTGCAACGCTAATTAAGATAAACTTCACCACACTCTGTAAAGTAAGCCGTGCAGGCTAATTAAAGGTTCCCAACCACTTGAGCGTTAGATTAACACAACAAGTCGCTGCTGCATTTTCAAGCCAAGGTGTATTAGCCCAATCGATTAAAGGCTTTAGTCGCCGAGATGTGCAAGCCGAGATGGCTCACGCCGTAGCAGAATCTATTCATAGTCGTAAAAACCTAGTGGTTGAGGCGGGCACGGGGGTTGGTAAAACCTTTGCTTATCTGATCCCCGCGCTATTGAGTGGCAAGCAAGTCATTATTAGCACTGGCAGTAAAAACCTGCAAGAGCAGCTATTTTACAAAGACCTACCTGCCTTGCTGGCTATGCTTGGTCTGACGCCAAAAGTCGCTTTGCTAAAAGGCCGTAATAACTACCTGTGCCAACATTTGATGGAGAAAGAGCTATCGGGCGCAAGCTCGATGGAAACTCAGGTATTAGATGATCTGCTCAGAATTAATCAGTGGGCAGGACAAACAACTGATGGTGATATTGGTGGCCTGACGGCAGTAGCTGAAAATTCTCCCGCGATACCGTTAATTGTCAGTAGTAAAGAGAGCTGCACTGGCCAGCGCTGCGATTATTATGAGGAGTGCTTCACCCGTAAGGCCCGCAACCGAGCCATGGATGCGCGGGTTATCGTGGTTAACCATCATCTATTTTTAGCCGATAGGATCATAAAAGAAACGGGTTTCGCTGAGTTACTTCCGGATTCTGATGTGGTGATTTTTGATGAGGCGCACCTGCTCCCTGATATTGCTGTGACTTATTTTGGTCAGCAGTGTTCAACGAGGCAACTCTCCGATCTATTTGACAAATTAATTGACATTTATCGTCAAGAGCTTAGAGATGCTAAACAGATAGAAGCATTGAGTTCTCGCTGCGCCGCTATTTTAAATGAGTGGCATCAGATGTTGTTTGAACTAGGAGATAGCGATTGGCGCCGCCTATTAGGTAATAAAGCTTTGTCGGTACTGTCTTGGGGATTAATTAAAGAGATTAAAGTGCTGCAGAGTCTCTTGTTAGGCCATGTTGGGCGCAGTGATAACCTAGACGATACAATCGAGAAACTAGAGGTCATCACAAATAAGTTAGAGCTATTTTTCCTCTGTGAGAACAATCAGGCGGCTTACAGTATCGATTATGGTCATCGTTATTTGGTACTGCGTATCGCGCCCATTGATGTGGCTAGAGAGTGTCGTAAACTCTTTGAGTCTAATGTTTCTTGGATTTTCACTTCGGCAACCCTACAAATTAATCGTGATTTAAGTTTGTTTACCAGACAGCTGGGTTTAACTCAGTGTCAGGAGATGTTGTTAGAAAGTCCTTTTGATTATGCGAATAATGCACTTTTTTGTGTGCCTCGGCATTTAGCGAGTGTGAGTAACCATCATGCTGCGTTGTCGCAATTTGTTGATGTCTGTGTCAAGGCGGTTAATGCCGCAAAAGGCCGAACCTTCATCCTGTTTACAAGCCATAGAATGCTAAACCTTGTTGCACCAGCACTGCAAAGAAGGGTGAGTTATCCACTTTTGGTTCAGGGGCAGGCGGGCAAACAGAGCTTGTTAAAGAAATATCGTCAGCTTGGCAATGCGGTATTACTTGGTACTGGCGCCTTTTGGGAAGGGGTCGATGTACGTGGTCGACTGCTGAGTTGTGTGATCATCGATAAGCTTCCCTTTATCTCACCCGATGACAATTTGTTTCGAGCACGAAGCGAAAGTATTGAGCGAGAGGGCAAAGACCCTTTCAGTGAAATTTCATTGCCACAAGCGGTGATCACGTTAAATCAGGGCGTTGGGCGTTTGATCCGAGATGAGAAAGATAAAGGCGTGCTGATTTTATGTGACAATAGAATCGTTAATAAGCCATATGGCCAAGCTTTTTTAAACTCTTTGCCCCCAATGTCGAGGACCCGAGACTTAGATAAGGCAACCGCCTTTTTAGAGCAGATCAAGTGATCAGTAAAATGAGAAAATAGATGGCGGTCAGTAAGATGAGTGCTAGTAGACAACGTCGGCGATAAGTTAACCCTTGTGGATTGAGTAAGCTTGGAAACAGTAAAAAATTTAATGGGTTAAAGAGAGTTTTATAGCTAATGAGTGCAACTCCAGGGTTACGACCGCGATAGAGCATTTTAGAAAAGTAGTAGAGAAAGCGAAACAGTAGCAGTGGAAAGCTAATGTATATGAGCAGTGTGAGTGTTAGCTCGAGGGTCATCTCATACTCTGAAAATGTTAACATCAAGCCTTTCTGCCAAGCTTCTTTCAGACTATTAGAAAACCAGATCAACATAAAGACGGTCATCAACATAGAAAAGATGATGAACAACAGTGAGTAACGAAATAAACGCAACCAATCTATGGTGATCTGTCGCATTCCACCTCCTTGAGCCTTATCTTTGCTCTAATAATCTTGAGCTAATCTCTAAATTTAGAGCAATTTAACCGTTTTAGCTTACTTTCATGAGTGATTCATTAAACTTAAGCATATGTTTGTTGTATTTTGCCTGCCAGTGACTTAAAGAACTATTTTGACTAGATTAGCGTATGGAGTAAGTATTTTGGCCTTAGGACTTAATGCTTTGGCTTTAGTTGGGGTATAATTGCCGTAATAAATATTCACCGAGTCGTTCGTCGAAACGAGTTTGGTTGAGCCTTTAATCGTCGGCTTATAGTGTGGTTTTTTTGCACCTTATTTCGATGTTAAATCATACAATTAATAGGTTTGGTAAGTAATTCATGACAAAAGATTCTAACGATACGACACAGTTGAGCGTACTCGCACTCGATACCTGCACTGAGTCGTGTTCTGCTGCGGTTAGCCATCAAGGTGTTGTCTATAGTGAGCAAGCGGATGCGCCGCGCGAGCATAGTCAGCGTTTATTGCCTATGGTTAAATCGGTATTGGCTCAAGCCCAGTTAAAGCTGCAAGATGTCGATGTCATTGCTTACGGAAGAGGGCCTGGCAGCTTCACTGGAATCCGAATTTGTACCAGTATTACCCAAGGGCTGGCTTTAGGTCAGGAGTTACCTGTTATCGGCATTTCAACCTTAGCGGCCATGGCACAATCGGCTATCGATAAAGGGGCGACTCAAGTGTTAGCCGCTATCGATGCTCGTATGGGTGAGGTCTACTGGGGGCAGTATATTGCGGTGGATGGGCTAGCGACCTTAGTGAATGAAGAAGTGGTCAGTGCGCCCACCGATATCGTGTTAACTCTAGACTTAACTCAGCCGATTGCGGTTTGTGGTACAGGTTTTGATGCTTATCCTGAAATACTAGAGCACAGTGAGACTATGTCTTTATGTGAGGCGGCAAAGTTCCCTGAAGCCAAATACATGTTAGCACTGGCTCAAGATGGCGTAGACAAAGGCCAAAGTACCTCTGTCGATGAGTTAGCGCCTGTTTATCTGCGTGATACAGTAACATGGCAGAAATTACCAGGCAGAGAGTAGTCTTTACCGTTTAAGGAAAGTATTTTCTGAGTGAATTAAGGACGATAGAATGCAGATCAACACCAGCCAACTTACTGCAAATAAAGTTGAAATCAACAAGTCTATCGCCTCAAGTCAGGCGAAAGCTGTCGACACTGCTAGTGTTGAAGCTGCATCGTCGATAAAAGCTCAGCAAGCGTTAGTGGTTAATGATTATCACGAAGATGCTGCAGCACTTCAGTCACGGCTTGGTGCTCATGTAGAATATGAAAACCAAACGAGTGGACAACGAGGTGCAGTGGCACAATATCTCATCAATCAACATGCCGCTAAACGAGAAGAGATCCAACAGATGGTAGGCATAGATACTTATGCCTGAACACCATTCCGCTCACTCGGCTACGTTAGTTCCACGCACCTCCGGCGCCCCTGGGCGTACGCGTTTCTTGCTCGAACTCTTTATTGCCTTCTTAGTGACTCGCTTGCCCTTTATTAGCGTGCCATTTAAATGGTTGGAAAGTTATTTTCACGAGCTTTCCCATGGCCTCGCGACGGTCATAAGCGGCGGTCTTGTCAGTCATATTCAGCTGTTTCCTAATGGCGCCGGGCTATGTTTTAGTCAGGGAGGATGGCCGCTATTGATTGGCTTTGCGGGTTACTTTGGCGCGGCGTTATGGGGCTATCTCATCTTCATGTTTGCTACATGGCCCCGTGGAATACGCATTAGTTTCGCGATTCTAGGGGGCGCTGTGATCCTGACAACCATACTCTGGGCACGGGATCTACTGACTGTTTCCATTCTAGTGAGTTTGGCGGTGTTATTTTTATTGCCCCTAAAGCTTAAGCAAAATCAATTTCTTGCCAGTGGCCTGAGGGTCATAGCACTGATGATAATATTAAATGCTTTAGCAAGTCCCATGGTGTTATTGGGTCTAGAAGGGCAGGGTGATGCCAATATGCTGGCTGGAGCAAGTTGGTTGCCAGCCTGGTTTTGGGTGGGTATATGGCTAGCCACAAGTGCTTTGATGCTCTTTCTATGTTGGCGTAGAGTCGACAGCGCAGCAGAAAAGCGCAGTCAAAAAATTAAAATGTAACGCTCTGTTTATAGTGGTTGGTTTTTTGTTAACTGACCTGCTAGGTTGATGTCTGTCATCAATAGGGGAATTACAATGAAAAAGACAATGTTAGCGGCAAGTGTTTTGCTTGCAAGCACGTGTAGCCTATCGTTAAGTACTATGGTCAATGCACATAATCATGAGAATACAGCCTTAGAAACAGCGGTAAGTAGTGACTTTAGACAAGCTAAAAATAGCGCTCGTGATCAATACCGCCATCCAGAACAGACCCTCAGCTTCTTTGAGATTAAGCCTAGCGACACCGTAATCGAGCTATGGCCCGGTGGCGGTTGGTACGCCGAAATTTTAGCGCCTTATTTAGCTAAAGAGGGGCAATATATCGCAGGTAACTTTGATACTAACCCGGCAGATGAGAAGGCTAGAAATGGCTATCGTCCAAAAGTGGGTAAGAAGTTTGAAGCTTGGTTAAAAGATAATAAGGCTCAAGTCGGCTCAGCCAGCATAGTAACATTCGATCCTCCTAGCTATTACGCTATGGGAGATGATAATAGCGCCGATGCAGTGCTAACCTTCAGAAACTTGCATAACTGGGCGATGAAAGGCTATTTAGAGCCTGTATTTGACTCTGCGTATAAAGTGCTTAAGCCCGGTGGTACATTCGGTATTGTTGAGCACAGAGGCGAGCCGGATATGGACGTTAAAACAGGTTATATGGATCAAGCTGAGGTGATAAAACTAGCTGAAAAAGCAGGTTTCACACTGGTAGCTAGTTCTGAGGTCAACGCCAATATCAAAGATACCAAAGACTATCCAAAAGGCGTTTGGACACTGCCCCCTAGGCTAGCACTTGATGGACAAGACAAAGAAAAGTACCTCGCTATCGGCGAAAGCGATAGAATGACGCTGAAATTTGTTAAAAAGTAAGACTATAGATGAGCTTAGTACGAGAATTTGGTGATGAAATTAGTATCCAGTTACCCCATATTAAATTAGCCGGACGGCTATGGGGGGACTCGGATAAGCCACTGATATTAGCGCTGCATGGTTGGTTAGATAATGCCAATAGCTTTCAGCCCTTGAGTGAATATTTAACCGATTATCAAATTCTCGCCATCGATTGGCCCGGACATGGTGCTTCAGATCATCGTCCGGGCGCTTACCCTTTGCATTGGATTGATTATTTGTATGATCTCGATGCTTTACTCGATAGATTGCCAAGTAATCAAGCGCCAGTGGTAATATTAGGTCACTCACTCGGTGGAATTATTGCGTCGGCTTATGCGGCTACATTTCCTGATAGGGTCGAAAATTTGATCTTAATAGAGGCGCTATCTCCACTTTATGAAGATGAAACTAAGGCCAAAAAAAGGCTAGATAAGAGCTTTAGTGGTCACCGCAGGTTTCTCGCCTCAATAGATAAACCCGCCAGTGTTTACCGAGATATGGCTGTCGCTGTGCACGCACGGCACAAATTAACCGCACTAGAGCTGCAATGGTGCGAATTATTGACCCAGCGCAATATGCAAATCTTCGATTCTGGGGTATGCTGGCGCAGTGATCCGCGCTTAAAATTAGACTCCCCTTTAAGACTGACATTTTCTCAAGTCGATGCCTTAATGCAAGCCCATAAAGTCAACACTCTTTTAATTTCAGGTAGCCGAGGTTTTCCTCAGTTACGTGAGGCGATCCCTATAGCAAATCGTTGGTTTGAGCGATTACATAGTGTAGCGATTGAGGGGGACCATCACCTTCATATGGGGAGCGCTGATCAGGTTTCAAAGGTCATTAGAGCCTTCTTAAATGGCTAAGAAAAAAAGAGGCTAGGATTTTTGTCCCATTTATGTGATGATAATCAAAATTTAAACGCTCGTATGATTTATCGGCGTTTCCAATAAATATAAAGAATAGACAGTATGTTAGCTTGCTCATTGGCAAGCTGCTAACGACCATTGTGGTATTGTTTATACCGCAGCTGGAGATATTAGGAGATTTTTGTGGACCAACTTTGGATTAATAATTTACCAGATGATGTGCCTTCTGAAATTGATGTAGAACAATATGCATCGCTTGTCGATCTGTTCGAAACATCGGTGAATAAATATGCGGATCAACCTGCGTTCGTGAATATGGGCGCAACCTTAACGTACCGCAAACTTGAAGAGCGCAGCCGAGCTTTTGCGGCTTATCTGCAAAATGATTTGAAGTTGAATAAAGGTGATCGTGTCGCCATTATGATGCCTAACTTACTGCAATATCCAATTGCTTTGTTTGGTATTTTACGAGCAGGTATGGTGGTAGTTAACGTCAATCCATTGTATACCCCACGTGAACTTAAACACCAATTGACCGATTCAGGCGCCAAAGCGATTGTTGTCGTTTCCAATTTCGCTCACACCTTAGAAAAAGTGGTTGCCGAAACTCCGGTCGAAAGTGTTATTTTGACAGGGCTTGGCGATCTACTCAGTGCGCCCAAGCGTACTCTAGTTAACTTCGTCGTTAAGTACATCAAGAAGATGGTACCTAAATACCATTTGCCACAGGCTATCTCTATGCGTAAGGCGCTATATAAAGGTCGCCGTTTGCAGTATGTAAAGCCAACCGTTAAAAAAGATGATTTAGCCTTCTTACAATACACTGGTGGAACAACGGGTGTGTCGAAAGGCGCCATGCTTAGCCACGGCAATGTTGTGAGTAACCTTTTACAAGCGGACGCAGCCTATGGCCCTATGCTAGATGACGGTAAAGAGTTCGTAGTAACGGCATTACCCTTGTATCATATTTTTGCACTAACAGTTAACTGTTTGCTATTTATCCATAAAGGCGCAAATAACTTACTTATCACCAATCCGCGTGATCTACCTGCCTTCATTGGAGAGTTATCTAAGCACCCGTTTACCGTGTTAACGGGTGTCAATACCTTGTTTAATGCCTTGGTGAACAATGAAGACTTCGCGAAGCTAAATTTCACAGAGCTTAAATTATCAATTGGTGGCGGTATGGCAGTGCAGCGCGCTGTTGCCGACAAATGGCAGGGGTTAACTAAAACTCGCCTGCTTGAAGGTTATGGCCTAACAGAAGCCGCGCCACTGGTGACCTGTTGTCCATATAACCTTGATGGCTACAATGGTTCAATCGGTTTCCCTGTTGCCAATACTGATATTCAAGTACGTGACGATGACGGTAAAGTTCTAGCGCAAGGTGAGATTGGCGAGCTGTTTGCAAAAGGTCCACAGGTGATGGTGGGATATTGGCAGCGTCCAGAAGAAACCAGTAATGTCATCGACCCACAAGGTTACTTGGCTACTGGTGATATCGGTTATATGGATGAAAAAGGCTACTTCTTCATTGTTGACCGTAAGAAAGATATGATCTTAGTTTCTGGATTCAATGTATTCCCGAATGAAGTAGAAGAAGTGGTAGCATTGCATCCAAAGGTGATTGAAGTCGCAGCAGTCGGTGTGCCTCATGAAGTTTCAGGCGAGTTGGTTAAGGTGTTTGTGGTCGCAAACGATAAATCTTTGACCAAAGAGGATGTAATCAAGCATTGTCGCGTGCATTTGACGGGCTATAAGATCCCTAAGCTGGTAGAATTTAGAGATGAACTGCCTAAAACCAACGTAGGTAAGATCCTGCGTAGGGAATTGAGAGATGAGGTTAAGTAAGACTAACCTCGTCAGTCATTAAGTGGTGATTGCCACTTTTGATACACTAAAGCCGGCAATAGCCGGCTTTTGCATATTTATGGAGTAGACAACTTTGTTAGCGTTTCAATATATTGAAGATGATGCCAGTTTAGCGGCCCTTGTAGAGCAATACCAAGATGCTGATTTATTGGTGCTAGACACAGAATTTGTTCGTACTCGTACCTATTATGCAAGATTGGGCCTTATTCAAGCCTATGACGGTAAGACGCTAGCGTTAATTGATCCATTAGCGGTGAGTAACCTAGATTTATTTTGGCAATTATTAAAGAAAGAAAACAGCGTTAAGTTGCTGCATTCATGTAGTGAAGACTTAGAAGTGTTTGCACGCTATGGTCAATGTCAGCCTGCTAATCTATTTGATAGCCAAATAGCCGCTGGCCTTGCTGGAATGGGGCATGGTCTAGGTTATGCCAAACTTGTAGAGCAAACTCTGGAAGTCAGTTTAGATAAAGGTGAGTCTCGTACCGACTGGCTTAAAAGACCTTTGACTGAGGCACAGCTGAACTACGCCGCAAATGATGTTTATTACCTTTATAAGCTCTACCCGCAACTGGTTAAGTTATTAGAAGAGCAGGGCAGACTCGATTGGGTCTATGAAGAGGGCGTTCGTATGACTCAAGGACGTTTAGATACTCCGGATCCTGAGACAGCTTATCTAAAAGTGAAAAATGCTTTTCAGCTATCTTCCAATCAATTGGCAGTATTAAGGGATTTATCTCAGTGGCGTCTTAAACGTGCATTACAAAAAGATCTCGCTTTGGGCTTTGTTGTTAAAGATCACGCGTTGATTGCTTTAGCCAAGAAGCAACCTAAGTCGACGAATGATCTCTTCAAAATGTCAGAACTTACGGAGCAGGAAAAGCGAATTCATGGCAAAGAGATCATTAAAATCATAACGAGTGTCAGTTACGATAATCCGCCTAAGCCGTTAGATGTTATCGCCCTTAAAACGGGTTATAAAAATGCATTTAAGAGCATTAAAAACTGCATTACTGAGCAAGCTGAGGCTAAGAGTATTCCGTTAGAGTTATTAGGCTCTAAAAAGTATATACATGAATACTTACAGTGGATTTGGGATGCGAAGAAAGGCGATAAGCCACTGATACTAAAGGGATGGCGAGAAGCGATCGTTGCTGAGCCCTTATCTGAACTGAAGTTATAATACCAATTCGTAAAACAAAAAAGCCCGCAAATTGCGGGCTTTTTCATTGTTCTTCTTTAACGCTTAGCCTAAGCTTTTTCAGGCAAAGTTACGTTAAGCTCAAGCACTGAGAAATGATCGTCAGTCTGCTCTAGTTGAACCGAGACTTGGTCTGGACCAACTTGCACATACTTACGGATCACCTCAATGATCTCTTGCTTCATTTGAGGGAAGTAATCTGGCGCTTCACGCTCCCCTCGTTGATGAGCTACGATAATTTGCAGTCTTTCTTTCGCTGTGACCGCAGTGCTTGGTTCCTTTTTCGTTTTAAAATAATCAAGAAGAGACATAAGTTAGCTACCAAAAATTCGTTTTAAGAAACCTTTCTTCTCTTCCGTAAGAAATCGGAAAGGCAGTTCTTCACCTAATAACCTTTCTACAGCATCGCTGTAGGCCATACCTGCATCGCTTTCTTGATCGATAATGACAGGTACACCAGAGTTAGAGGCTTTTAATACGGCTTGTGATTCCGGGATAACTCCCAGTAATGGAATTGCTAAGATCTCTTCAACATCTTGAACACTTAGCATTTCGCCTGTTGTCACGCGAGCGGGAGAGTAACGAGTCAATAGTAAATACTCTTTGACTGGCTCTAGTCCTTCTTCTGCACGCTTAGATTTACTCTGTAACATACCAAGAATTCGGTCTGAGTCACGTACAGAGCTGACTTCTGGGTTGGTCGTTACAATCGCTGTATCAGCAAAATACAGCGCCATCATAGCACCGGTTTCGATACCCGCTGGTGAGTCACAAATAATGTACTCAAAATCTTTAGCTAAATCTTCAAGAACCTTACCCACGCCTTCTTTAGTTAAGGCATCTTTATCACGAGTCTGAGAAGCGGGTAATACGAATAGTTTTGGAGTGCGTTTATCTTTAATCAGGGCTTGATTAAGATTAGCTTCGCCATTAATTACGTTAACAAAGTCATAGACTACGCGGCGTTCACAGCCCATGATTAAATCTAGGTTACGCAGTCCGATATCAAAATCGATAACAACCGTTTTGTGGCCTTTCATTGCAAGACCTGTGGCAATTGCAGCACTTGAGGTGGTTTTACCCACGCCACCTTTACCCGATGTGACAACAATAATCTGTGCCATTGATAATAATCCTTTCTAATTTACACTCTATTTAAAGAGGCAATGATTCAACCGTAAGCGACTCGCCTTCTAGACGAATACAACCGCTTGGTGCGGCTCCGTTTTGCTGAAGGTTCTCAGTTAACCAGTATTGACCTGCAATCGATACTAGCTCTGCTTCAAGTTTCTTTGCCATGATAACAGCCTGTCTGTCGCCTGAGGCGCCAGCCATCGCTTTACCACGCAATGTACCGTATATATGGATACTGCCATCGGCGATGACTTCTGCTCCATTACCGACCGCACCGACAATAATCAGATCGGCATTTTTGGCATAGATCTGTTGCCCTGAACGAACGTTCTGTTTGACGATTTGGGTGGTTTTAGGCAGTTGAGGCTGTGAACTTGATTCTTTACCCGACTTTACCGTGGCGAGGCCGATAGCTTTCGCTTGCTTAGTCAGTTCAGCTGATGCATTTGTGATCCCTACGATGACTAATTGACGACTGGTTAATATCTCTTTTAAGCCAAGTATGTCAAAATTACTCGTTTGAATAGCACTTAGGTTAACCACTAAAGGTGCACCAATAAAAAACTGTGGCGCAATAGCGAGCTTAGCATCCAACTCTGCCGCTATAACTGCCATATCATCACTGTTGATATGCAGTACAGAAAGAGTAAAAGAAGAGCCTTTTAATTCGAGGCTAGGTGTTTGCATTCCTGTATTGCTCTCTAGAAAAGTTCAGCGCTGGGCCGATATCCATTATATTCCTAACGGACCATGGTATAGTGTGCTTACTTAGCTGGCAAGTTGAATAGTTTGGAAATTGAGTCGTATATGATCTGTGCAGTATATAAAAGCCTAAGAAAGGCTGAAAGTTACCTTTTCGTCGAAAAACGCAACGATTTTGAACGTGTACCTGAAGCATTAATGGCCATGTTTGGTGAGCCACAATTAGTGATGATGTTACCGATTGAAAAGCGAGACCATTTGGGTTTTGCCGATATTAAAAAAGTGAGATCTGAGCTCAAAGAAAAAGGATTTTATTTACAGCTACCGCCTCCTGTTGTTAATTTACTGGAACAACACAAAAAAGAGATTGGTTTTAATCCAGAGTAAGTCAGTGATTAAAACCCAAAAGATCTAACAAAGGGGATTTATGGTTTTAGGGAAACAGATTCTGGCTTTAGCTTGTTCTTTGAGTTTTTTATCATCCACAGCGATGGCCGAAAGTGAGTATCAAGGTACGTTCAGTGGCTATGTTGCTGAGCTTAAGCAAGCTGCGATAGATAAAGGTTTCAGTCAGCAAACGATTGATGATGTTTTCCCTAAAATAAAGATGTTTAAAAAGGCGCTGGTTTCCAATAAGGATTCGAGTGAAGAGCCCGTCACACTTGAAACATACCTTCCACAAATAGTACCTCAGCCAAAGGTTGATTTGGCAAGAGCGTTTTATCGACAGCATTACACCGAGCTTGAAAAAATTGGCGAACGTTATGGCGTTCAGCCGCGTTTTATCGTGGCGCTTTTGGGCATAGAGTCAAACCTTGGCCAAGATTCGGGTAGCTACCCTGTATTATCTGTCACGGCTTCTCTTGCTTATGGGGGCCAGCGCGAAGCACATTTCCGTCAAGAGTTCTTTGCTGCTCTAAAGATTGCTGAACAAGAGCATATCCCTTTTTCTGATCTAAAGGGCACTTCGACAGGCTCGATGGGGCTACCTCTGTTCTTACCTAGTGTTTATCTAACCTACGCGCAAGACGGCGATGGCGATGGAATCAAGGATATCTGGAGTAATGACAGTGATGTTTTTGCATCAGCGGCTTATTATCTACAGCAATCAGGCTGGAAAGCATCTGAAACCTGGGGTAGACAAGTTAAAGTGCCCAAACAGTTTGAGCCATCTCTTGCTGACTTGAGTATTAAGAAAAGCTTCAATGAGTGGCAAGCGCTGGGTGTTAGGCGCTTCGATGGCAGTGATTTACCTAAACGAGAAGATATGCAGATATCTATGGTAATGCCAGATGGCGTGACCGGGCGTAGCTATCTTATTTATGATAATTACCGCGGTCTATTGCAATGGAATAATTCAGACTACTTCGCAATTTCAGTCGCTTACCTTTCAGAAAGAATTAAGTACCCGCCGATCATCTAATTGCGCGGGTTAAGGCCTGTTCAACAAATAGCGGCCTAGAGTCGCTATTTTTGTATGGATTAGTCGCTGTTGATGTAATTTTGAACATCAAGGTCACAAATTTCAACTCAGTGCACTTTTGGCAGCTTCGCCACTAGTGCACTGAGTGGCTCGGGCGTTGTATAATACTCGGCTAATCGGTATATATGAGTGAATGAGTAAAGCATGGCATTTTGGGATGAAAAAACCTTAGCGCAGATGAGCACAGAAGAGTGGGAATCATTATGTGATGGTTGTGGTAAGTGTTGTTTGAATAAACTTATCGACGATGAAACCGAAGAGCTCTATTACACTAATGCTGCGTGTCAATTACTCGATAACAAAGCTGGCCACTGTAAAAGCTATGAGCAGCGTTTCAATTTCGTACCGAGTTGCACTAAGGTCACTGTAGAAAATGTTGAGTCACTCACCTGGTTGCCTGATAGCTGTGCCTACCGCCGCCTTTTCCAAGGGCGAGAGTTGCCGAGTTGGCATCCGCTAAGAACGGGTTCAAAAGAGGCTATGATATTGGCCGGAATGTCAGTTGCGGGTAAGGTTACCTGTGAAACTAAGATCCGAGATATTGAAGATCATATTGTGCTTTGGCCAATGAAAGATGTTGAATAGCCGAAAGCCTAAGTAAAAAGCGCCCTAGAAATAGGGCGTTTTTGTATCTGTCGCTTTAATGTTTTATTTCTTCAAGGCTGGAATGAAGAAAATCACTAAAGCAAGCAAGTAGCCGCTAAAAGCAACAATCATCCATTGCCCCATAGTCACACCCATAAACTCCCAAGGGATATCGGTACACATGCCTGTGGGCATAAAGATTGATGGTAGCCATTCATGGAGCTGCAGCCAGCTTGGGAACTCTGGAAGGTAAGAGCAGGTTGCAAATGGAGACGGGTTCATCTGCATGTCGACAAGTTCTATTGCCAGTTTTAATCCCCAAATCGCACTCACGCCCCAAACTAGGACTCCAGCGGCTCTTGCGAGGCGTGAACGATACCCAACAACGCCTATTAAGCCCGCAAAGACTAAGCCGAATACTGCAACGCGTTGGTATATACACATGACACAGGGATCTAATTTCATGATGTGTTGGAAAAACAACGCCGCTAGTTCAAGTGCGACCGCAGATAACATCAGGGTTAGCCAGGCGGCTCTAGAGTGAGAAAAACGAATTAGTGCATTCAACGACAGTGTCTCCATTGCAAAAAAAAAACGCCCTATTGAATAGGGCGTTTTATATGACTAACTATTTGTTAAATAGTTCACAAAATGCGTATCAATGTGATGATACTACACCATCTACAGCCGCTTGAGCAGAGTGATGGATTAACATTTGACTGTCATAGAAGTATTGAGTCATCTGCTCTAGCGCACCTAACTGAATCGCAAGTACACCCACGATAGATAGTACGATAGTGTACGGCAGTGCCATCCATACCATTCTTCCGTAAGAAAGACGGATAAGTGGAGCGATAGCAGACGTTAGTAAGAATAGGAACGCAGCCTGGCCGTTAGGAGTCGCAACAGAAGGCAGGTTCGTACCTGTGTTGATAGCAACAGCAAGAAGGTCAAACTGATCACGAGTGATTTGGCCATTAAGTAGCGCAGATTTCACTTCGTTAATGTAAACAGTACCTACGAATACGTTATCGCTCACCATTGAAAGCAGTCCGTTAGCAATGTAGAAAATCACTAACTGAGTGTTACCTTCATAGCTTAGTGCCCACTGAATAACAGGTGCGAATAACTGTTGATCGATAATCACTGCAACGATAGCGAAGAATACCGCTAATAGCGCCGTAAATGGTAGGGCTTCTTCGAAGGCTTTACCGAGTGCGTGCTCGTTAGTGATACCGTTAAATGCAGTTGCAAGAATAATGACAGAAAGACCGATTAGACCTACAGATGCTAAATGCAGAGCAAGACCTGCGATTAACCATACACCGATAATCGCTTGGATTAGAAGCTTAACTTTATCGTGCTTGGTGCGGTTTGCATCTTCATGAGCGTCGTAATCAGAAAGGATTTTATGAACCGCTTCAGGTAGTTGTTGGCCATAACCAAATACTTTGAACTTCTCAACTAAGAAACAAGTCGTAATACCAGCAAAAAATACAGGTACAGTAACTGGTGACATACGGATAGCAAATTCAGCGAACTGCCAGTTTGCTTGTGCAGCAATAATTAGGTTTTGTGGCTCACCAACCATGGTGCACACACCACCTAACGCAGTACCAACACCAGCATGCATAAGCAAGTTACGTAGGAACCCACGGAAAGATTCAAGCTCTTCTTCACAAAGCTGATTCTGACCATCAGAGGTGTGGTCATGGCTTTCACCAAAGGTCTTGCCTGACGCCACTTTGTGGTAAATAGAGTAGAAACCCACAGCTACTGTAATAATAACGGCAATAACGGTTAGTGCATCTAGGAACGCAGAAAGGAATGCAGAAGCCATACAGAACAATAAAGATACCGCTACTTTTGAGCGTACCTTAGTGATCATTTTAGTAAATACAAACAGTAGCAACTGCTTCATGAAGTAAATACCGGCGACCATAAACACCAGAAGTAGTACTACTTCAAGGTTTGCTTCAATTTCGTGCAGTACTTGGCTTGGCGAGGTCATGCCAATCGCAACTGCTTCAATCGCTAATAAACCACCCGGTTGTAGTGGGTAACATTTTAGTGCCATAGCTAGAGTGAAAATAAATTCAACAACTAACAGCCAGCCAGCCACAAAAGGATTAAAATAAAATACGATTGGGTTGATCACTAAAAACGATATGATCGCGATTTTGAACCACTTCGGTGAGTTACCCAAGAAGTTGTCAAGAAACGCCCGACTCATTGTCACAGGCATGGAATCCTCTCTATTTGATATCTATATAGTTGCTAATAGCAAAATTTCACAGAATTTGCTACCAGCTATAATTAAGCCGATGCTAAAGATAAAACCTTTTCGAAAACTTAAAAAGCCCATAATGACGAAACAGATATCTATATCAAAAAAATATCACTTAAATTGTACTGTTAGAGCAAAAAGTGAGCGCTTCGATGGTTTTATTCATTTAGTCATCGTCTAATCGGCGGGTTTTGGTTTTCATTTTTCTTGGCTCTGGTATGATCTGTCTTAGAACAACACTAATAATTGGATAGAGTAGGGTAATGATCATCAATGCCAAAGGTCCTGCAAGTTTTGCAGAGAAGTATATTGTACGATCCATATGGGAAAATAAGTTTCCGCCAGGCTCTATTCTGCCCGCAGAACGCGAGCTTTCAGAACTGATTGGTGTAACCCGTACGACATTGCGAGAAGTACTGCAACGTTTAGCTCGTGATGGATGGCTGACTATTCAACATGGCAAGCCAACAAGAGTGAATAACTTTTGGGAAACGTCTGGCTTGAATATCTTGGAAACGATTGCCGAGCTAAATCCAGACGGTTTTCCAGAACTTGTTGATCAATTGCTATCGGCGAGAAGTAGCGTTAGTGCTATCTATTTTAGAGGTGCTATTCGTAATAATCCCGAAGAAGCGATAGAAGCCCTATCTCATTTGGCCGAGCTTGAAGATACCGCTCAAGCTTATGCTGAGTTTGACTATCAACTACAGCACACTTTAGCATTTTCATCAGGAAACCCGCTTTACGTATTAATCTTAAATGGTTTTAAAGGTTTATATAGTCGAGTCGGGCGTTACTATTTCTCAAGCGCTGAAGCTCGTGCATTAGCAATGGATTTTTATAAGCAGTTACAACAACTTGCGATTGCCAAAAACTATGCCGATGTACCAGCATTAATGCGTACTTACGGCATTAATAGTGGTGTGATGTGGCAGAGTCTTCGTGATGATATGCCAGTTGATTTAGGTCATTCTGATAACTAAATCGGATAGCTAAGTCAGCTAGAAAACGCATATTACCTTTAATGTAGTGTTAAAAAAAGCCATCGTAAAGATGGCTTTTTTGTTTTTATTCAAAACAGGAACTGACATCTTTAGGGCTATTGTTAGTCATTCAACTTATTACACTGATTAGTATTACAGATCGAAGCGATAGTAGAGATCGAGAGACTGCTCTATGGTGCCCGATACTGTTTCGAGATAAAGCTGAGACAATAGATAATACCTCACAGTCATCTCATAACCTGGATTGAATACCCCGATCCCATATTTGACCATTAACTTATCGCCGATAAAGCCACTAATGGCAAATCGACCATCATCATTAGCATCGAGCTGTACATTTGAAAAGCCAATCTTTTCAATAATGCCTGTGGCGGTGTTACCGATATTACCTATGGCTCCGCCACCAATTTGACTACTTAGCGAAAGTGCTGCGCCCATCATTAAGCCACTGTTTTGATCGACGCTGGTGTTATTCAGACCTGTACCTCGGACAATATAGTTTAAGATCTCCGCTTGTTCTTTCGCGGGTGATGAAAAGAGGTTAACAATTGGTTTCATCGGCGTACCGGTTATTCTTACCCCTGCAATGACATCTTCATCTTTTATTTCACGAACCGCTTCGATATTGAGGTTGGGGACGTCTATTGGGCCAATAAACTGCATTTCACCTGCTCGAATGTCGAGTGTTTGTCCCATAAATTTGTAGTTGCCATTGATAACTTTGATCTCACCAAAGAGCAATGGCGGTCTAAATGGACTTTGCTTAAGTTCCAATTTCCCTTGCAAGCTACCTGTCAGCCCCATGCCGTCGATCCGTAACTTATTGCCGACATTGAGATTGACCTCTGCCGATACGGCCAATGGCGACACTTGTTGCTCACTCGTCGATAAACTGTCATCAAAGACAACATCTTTAGAAACGGCGACGCCACCCTCAGGGAGTTGCACTATGGTGATCCGACCGGAAGGTACGTTGATGTCACCGCTAATATCGAAAGACTCATTGGTAAACTTCACTTGTAGATCTGTGCCGACATTTAAAATGGCCAACGGCGGTTGGATCACTGCTAAATTGTCGCCTTTTATACCGAAAGCCCCTTTAATTGTTTGTTCGGCCCAATCTAGTTCACCATCGACATAGGCTTGGCCTTTCCCCATTTTTAGCTCGCCATCGATTTTTGCTTTCTTACCCGCAAAGATAAAGTCGAGGTCGATGTCTTCTAGTAAGGTCGGATTAGCCGTAGCCATAATTGAGCCGTTATTAAGTGCGATCTCACCAGACACTTCTGGTTCACTCAAACTGCCACTTATTTCTAGTTCGCTTGAGATCTTGCCTTCCAATACTTCAAGCTCCGGCAGCAACTCCGCTAGGGCTTGAAGGTTTATCTGATAGAGCGACAGCTTGCCCTGCATGTTTCTATCTGGCGTGACATTAATTGCAAGGTTGGCATCCATACTAGCGATGTCATAGGATTCAAGAGATAATGAGGTCATCAACTGTTTTTCATCTAAACGACTGCGCAGCAGGACAGATTTGTAACCAATAGCTACGTCACTATTATTGGTCGCTTGAAAGTCAATATTTCCTGCTTGCAGTTGTAGTTCGACACTGCCTATAGGTTTGGCATTTTCAGACCATTGAAACTTTGAGGTGAGTGTAGCAGGTCCCGTCCATTGAAGACTTTCTGGTAACCAAGGCTTAGCAAGGACACCAAGATCGCCGACAAACTCAAGTGCGGCATTGCCATCGAGTCCTAGTTGCGTCGGCTCTTTCGAGCATAGTTCACCACCAATGTGAGTTAAGCAAAATGGTGCAATGCTACCAGCTTGGTTCTTTAAGCTGTATTGAGCAGAGAAAGGGGACTTTAGACTAACGTCACCTAATTGAGAGCTTAATGTTAGCTGTTTGACTTGAGCACTCAATCGCTGCTTATCTTCGTCGTACTCACTACTTAAATCGGTATTTAAGACAAAATCTCCCTGAGTTGTTAGTAAGATAGTCTGATTATTTAAGTCGCCTTGGCCGTTAAGGGCGATGCTTGAAAGAGCTAAATCTTGATATCTAAAATCTTGCAGGTTCAGCGATGCAATAAACCCCTGATTATCTAGAGGCTTATAGTTTCCGTTTAAAGTAAGCTTGGCTAACTCAAGTTCAAGAGCTTGTAATTCTTCGGCCATTAATGATATGCCAATGTTAGGGTGCTCATTTTCACCAGACACATGGATATCGGCATTAATAGCCCCCTTAGCGTCTGGCCGCCATAAGCTTAAGTCTGGTACTGATAGCTTGCCGTTAAGTGACCAGACTTTATCGACCTCTCCTTGAATAAACAGACGGCTCTGTAATGCACTAACATTTAGCCCTTGTGAACTTAAATGCCATTGGCTGTTCATGGATAACCCTCCATCGACATTTAGAGGGTAATGCATGATATGGCCGTTAAGGTGTGCATCATCGACATCGATAGTCCAGGTGTTATCGACTAAGTTGAATTCTCCGTGGGTATTTAACGGTCCGCTGATCTCACTGGTTGGCAGAGGTTGTGATAAGTCGAGTTTCAGTTGACCTATATCGACTTGCTGGGTTGCTGCTTTTGCATGCCAAGCTAAGGTTTCACCGTATTCAAATGAACCCTGCAAGACAATATCGCCTAATGCTTGGTTATTAGCGTGCAGCTTATCGAAAACCAAGCGGTTATCGGCATGACTGAACACAGTGTCAACATCGATTGTTGGCTGATAGGGGGAGGAAAATAGGGTTTGCAGTGTAACGTGTTGAGCGTCAAGGTTACCTTGACTAGAAAACTTGATATCACTCGCGCTAAATTCGGCTGTTTTTAGTGGCCACTGCAGTTGCTTGGCGTCTAAAGTCAGTCGATATGGAATTTTAGGTTGAGCCAGTTCCAATGTAGAGTTAAGAGTGAAGTCAAACTGGCCGCTACCTACGATATGGCTCTTGAGCGCTTTAAAGCCTTGTTTGACTGTAATCGCTAAATTTTGGTTTTCAAGCCCAGGTAGTTCCGCCACATGAGCCAAGCTTATTGAAGACTCAAAATCCATTGGGTAATCATGGCTAAGTGACATCTGGCCAGTGAGACTGATATCCCCATAATCATGGCTGGCGTTAAAGTCATCGATATTGATGAGGAACTGCTGGTAACTGCCTGCTAAATGGAGCTTGGAAAAGTGATCTTTTCTTGTGCCCAAGATTAAATCACCATTATCGATATCTAACGCTTCTACAAAAACAGGTATCGGCATAAAGACTTCGGGTAAGTTTGCTATAACCCATTCACTCTCATGGATCTGCGCATCTCCTTGAACGGTCTGTGTATTGCTTGGTTGAGTATTATCTTTGGATTCTGTCTTAGTCTCAGCTGTAGCCAGATGGGCGCTGTGTTCGTCATCTTCTGAGCTGGCATCTGAATTTGAGAAAGGAATAGAGACCAACAGGCCTTCAGAATAGATTGCACTGGCACGGATCCCTGTAGAGAGCCAATCAGCACTTAAATTAAGTTGATTCGCATTAAAGTCCATGTCGTTTACACGTACGGTGACATTGCTGAGCGCACCACTGACGAGTGTTATACCAAAAGGAAGAGTGATTTCTTGGTTTTCCTCTTCAATAGGCTCTACATCAACTATCGCAGGGCGATCGACATTCGTGTCAGCAATAGCACTTTTATCATTAGTCGATGAAGTACCCGAAGTTAAATTAGGGTCAAGCTCCGTTTCTGCTCCAGAGCTGTCAATAGAGTCAATTTCTTCACCGATCAGTGCGGTATCAATTTCTACATTGACCTGAGAGCCATTTAATTGCTCCACACACAGTTGTTTTTGCATTAAACACATAGGGTTCCATGCAAGTTCTAAATCGGTGATTTCGACCTTGACGCCGCTCATCTGCCAGGCGGCATAATTTAACGCTAGATGGCGGTTTAGCTGGCCAGATTGATAGTCTAGCTCTAAGTCTGGTACAAAAAGATCGGCAAGCTTAATGGCGATATGACTACCAAACTGGGTGCCAATTAGCATTGCAAGGCAAACGAGCAGCAAGAGAGGTGTGTAGATGGCAAAACGGCTTATGAGTTTAAACCATCCCCAAAGTCGCCTATACCAAGGTTTTGTCTTAATCGCTTTGCTTGTTGGTTCTGCTTCATTGCTAGCTTGTTGATTGGAAGCGGTCATAGTTCGGCTCCCATTGTAATATGAATGCGCCAAGGGCGACTTATGGTATCTGTCTCGTTTAAGCCAACACCGACATCAAATTTGACTGGACCGATAGGCGAAATCCAATGGATACCGGCGCCTACTGAGGTCACAAGCTCAATTTGGTTGACATCAAAAGCATTACCCGCGTCGATAAATGTGGCCACTCGCCAAGTGGGAGTAACATAGTATTGGTATTCGAAACTACCGACCATTAAATAGCGGCCACCGACCACTTCTCGAATGATCTCACCCTCGTCATTTATCGAGTCGATAGAGGGACCGAGTTCGTTGTAGCTATAACCACGAATACTCTGATCGCCACCGGCAAAATAACGCAAAGAAGGGGGAATGTTCGCTAGTGAGTTTTCGCTAGTCAGGTTTGCGGCCATATCGAGTCTCGAGACAATTCTATGTTTATCAAAGAAAGTATTTATCCACTTAAATTTGGTCTGTAGTCGGGCGAGTCTGACCTCTGAACCAAGACTTGGGTCCGCATACTCGAGACTATAGGACTGAAAAAAGCCCGACTTGGGGTCCAGAGAGTTATCGCCACGAGTGGTCTTAGACAGACTCGTACCAAATAATACAAATCTTGGGTCATAGTCCACACCCGATTGGGTGTAGTTTTCACGCATGACTTCAGCCGAATAATTGAATAACCACTTACTCTCGAGCCGTTGCTGCCTAATGACAGCAAACAGCATCTTAGAAGATTCGAGCTGACCGGTATTATTAAAGTCACGTTCTTCGCTGTCATAGATCTGAGTGACACCGTATTTATCTCTTAGCATACCCATACGTATTTTCAATTGATCATCGAGTGGGTGGGTCAGAGGAATGGTATAAGTGGTTAAAAATTTTGGCTTATCTGGAGCCCACTCGGCAGAGGTCTCTTGGGAGTGGCCATATTTGTTGATTTGTGGAGTACGCCAAGTCACTCGAACACGAGGCTCTAGGTTATTATCAACCGTATTACCAATATCGGCACCCAGACCTAACTCAATGGAGTGATCGGGACGCGAACTTAGCTCGACGCGCACAGGGACTTGCAGTCCTTCTACTTGATCGACTAATGGCAGTACCTTGATGTTTGAAAAGTACCCCGTATCTAATAACTGACGATTTAACTGGCCTAGGTTCCCCGTGCTGTAGGGGGCATCAAGATCAAATGGAATAAGCTGCTCAAGGAGCCTAGGTTCTAAGGTCGACCCAGTAAAGCTGACCTTACCGATGTGGTAGCGCTTACCAGAGTCGTAATAAAGAGAGATTTTTGCGGTATTAAAGTCGCGATTTACCGCAATTTCTGCCTGATCAAACTTACCATCAAAATAACCACGTGCGAGCGCCAGAGTCAGTAGTTGTGCCTTTACCTCTTCATAAACACCGTGGTTGAGTCTGTCGCCTGGCCTGACTTTTAATTGGCTGAGCCACTTTTCAAAGATTGGATCATTACGCATCTCACCTTTGACCTGAATATCAATCCAGCTAATAAGAGTAGGCTTTCCTGCGTCTATATCTAGATGTAAAACCCAAGCACGTTTTTCATTGTTAATGACATTCTGTGAAATACGGCTGTGATAATAGCCCATAGAATTCATAGCGGCTTCTATGTTGTCTTCGGCATTAAAGATAAAAGCACGGCGTTGCACACTCGATTCGGGGAGAGCACCAAGGTGAGCTTTTACGTTACGTTCGAGACTGCCCTCGACGCCTTTAATTTTGAGTGTTAACCAGTCATTGGCTCGAACGGAAAATGTTACGCATGTAACACTGACAAGCAGAAAAAATATGGTCAGCACACGAAGCAAACTTATCAACAAAAATTAGACTCTTATCATTAGTTTAATTTGGACAAGCTATTGTCACTAGAATCGTTAACTCAAGCAAGTTGCTGATTGTAATTATGGCTGAAAATGGTTACAAAGAGAGCAAATAAATACAATAGGATACAGTTTGTGAAGTATACGATGCTCAGTAGCACAGTCTTGCTTGTTTTATCGACAATTATATCGGCAAATGCAATGGCCAGTGATAAGCCGTTTTCAATTGCAATTCATGGTGGAGCTGGCACCATCTCTAAGGCTAATTTGACCGCTGAGCAGCAAAAAGCTTATCGCGAAAAACTACAACAAGCCGTTGATGCAGGATACGATATTCTTGCAAAAGGGGGCGACAGTTTATCCGCTGTACGTGCATCGATTAATATCTTAGAAAATAGCCCGTTATTTAATGCGGGTCATGGTGCCGTGTACACCTATGATGGCACTCATGAGATGGACGCCTCTATTATGGATGGAAATACCATGAATGCAGGGGCGGTCGCTGGGGTTAAACATATTAAAAACCCAATCGATTTAGCATTGACAGTAATGGAAAAATCTCCCCATGTGATGCTATCAGGCCAAGGTGCTGAAGAATTTGCACTGACTCAGGGTTTTCAATTAGTGCCTGGCAACTCTTTCGATACAGAAAGCCGTTACCAGCAGCTAAAGAGTGCCAAAGAGAAGATCAAAAAAGCCGAGACAAACCCAGACTATCAGGCAAGTACGGGGTCTAAAACTCACCATAATTACCAACAAAGTGCCCTCGATTATAGCGAGTTTGACTATAAGTTTGGGACTGTTGGAGCCGTTGCACTAGATCAAGATGGCAACTTGGCAGCTGGCACTTCAACCGGGGGCATGACGGCTAAACGCTTTGGTCGCATTGGCGACTCACCGGTTATTGGCGCTGGCACCTATGCAGAGAACGGTGTTTGCGCCGTGTCTGCCACGGGCCACGGTGAGTACTTTATTCGTTACCATGTGGCAGGGGACATCTGTGCAAAAGTGAAGTACCAAAAGAAATCGATTATTCAAGCAGCCGATGAAGTGATTAATCAACGCCTTATCACCGCTGGTGGCACCGGCGGTGTGATAGCCATAGATCAACGCGGCAATATTGCTACGCCTTTTAATACCGAAGGCATGTACCGCGCAACACGTAAAAATAATGAGCCAGCTCAAGTGATGATCTGGTCAGATTTATAGGGCCTATCCTCTTCGCATAATGCACGTGGTTTCTTGTCAGTTTGTCAGCCTTAACATCGTTATGTTAAGGCTTTTTTATTGCAGCTCTCATTCATCGCAATACGAATGTAGTGCAAAAATAAGTTAAATTATTATTCACTAATTAAATACTCACTAAGGTTATATAATGCGTTAACGATCTTGCTATAGCCTCTAACGAGACTGCACCTGAATAGGCCATAAAAGTCGATGAAACAGCAACAAGTAGCGAAAAAGCCTGATAGAGCGACCGCAATGATGCAAATTATTGAACAGGTCAAACAAGAGTTTCCTTTATATGAGTCCGAGACCTTTGTCTGTGGACCAGACGGAAACTGTTTAGGCTGCCCGAAAAAGTTACTTGAGTTAGTCGATACAGAATTAAGTTATTGGGAAAGTGCGATAGCCAATGGTAATGTTCCGCAATTTGATGACATCCGCCGCTTTGGTAAGCTGTGTACCAATGTAAAGCGTGGCTTAGATCGCAATGGCGTGTTAGAAAAGTACCAACAGATTAAAGCACTAAACTTAAGCTAGCAATCTGGCTGCTGTGGAAAAGTAAAACGTCACATTATAAATAACCATAGACCTAAGCGTATGTCTTCGAAAAAATATTGCTTAAGTGAGTCGTCTATAGTCTGAGTTGTGCTAAATATCTCAGGTACTTCTAGCATAGCCACAACATATTAGTTAATAATTATTTATAAAACTGAGCCTAGAGTGTAACGCTTAGGCTCTTGTCTGCCTTGTTGGTAGTATCTAATCCAGCCTAAGTCGAAATCTGTGAAATAGCTCACTAATATTTATTTGTATGGCTATGAATAAAAAGCCAAAATGCCGCGCAATCTCTTCCCCTCAAAAAAGCGTACACGCATAAAAAGGTTGCACATGAGCAAAAAATTTCTGATCACTTGGGATCAAATGCAGGGTTATACCCGTGAATTGGCTGAACGTTTACTACCTGTTGAACAATGGCAAGGTATTATTGCAGTTAGCCGCGGCGGATTAGTACCAGCGGCCATTTTAGCGCGTGAATTAGGCATTCGACACGTAGATACCATCTGTATTTCAAGCTACGACCATGATCACCAGAGAGAAACGAAAATCATCAAGCAAGCACCTGGCGACGGTGAAGGCTTTATCGTTATTGATGATTTGGTTGATAGTGGCTCAACCGCTAAAATCGTACGCGAAATCTACCCTAAAGCTAAGTTCGTCACTGTTTGTGCAAAACCAGCCGGTAAGCCGCTAGTTGACGACTACATTGTCGATATCCCGCAAGATACTTGGATTGAGCAACCATGGGATACAGGTGTGAGCTTTAGAGAGCCTCTTTGTAAGTAACAAGTTAGATTTTATTAAAACCGAGGCCTAGCCTCGGTTTTTTGTTTTAGGGCTTAATTTAACGACGCTAAGTTGATGGGTGAGCAGTCAAGTCATTATTTGATGACTCAAATTTACGTTTTTTACTGGTTCTCTGTTTTGGGCTGCTTGTTTTATAGAGTTTTACAGGGTGCCTATATAGCTTGAGTAAAACCTAAGTGTTTAATTCCACCATTAAGGAAAGGTATCGTGTACTTCCCATCTCTCTTACTCCTTTTGCGGTTCTGCTTATTGTGTTAATCCCCGCCGTAATTGTTAATTCTTAGCTAAACTAAAAAAGAGCAACTTAATAGGGGAATGCAATGGATTCAATCAATGTACAAGAACACATGGATCGCCAACCTGTATTATTATCGCCTTCTATGTCGTTAGCCACGGCAGTAGAGCTATTACTAACACATAAGAAAATTGGCGCGCCCGTGGTTGAAGCTGATGGCAAGCTAGTGGGCTTCTTGTCACAGCAGGACTGTCTTGCTGTGATGCTCAAGAGTAGCTATCACTGCGACTTAATCGCGATAGTAAAAGATTGCATGCGCATCGATGTATTGTCAGTCACGCCAGAATCGAGTGTGTTGCAACTGGCTGAGCAGATGCTTGGGCCTAAGCCTAAAATTTACCCTGTTGTTGAAGAGGGCAAAGTGGTTGGGACGATTAGTCGTGCGAATGTACTCGAGGCGATCAATACCTATATGCAGCAGTGTTACTTGGCACCTGCATAATCGTAGAGTGATGGCAACCTAACGTAGTAGAGAGTTAGCTCAGATGCTAACTCTTTTTACCTGATCATATGTTTGCTCATATGACCTAACATGCGCGAACCGATAGTGTTTACTGTTTCCTTAGAGCTGAGTAAAGCTATTTTCTTTTAAAGCTATTTGTGTTGAAAGCTAAGCAACGAAGGTTAAGTATAAGAATATTTCCCCTTAGTACTGCAATGGTTCAAAAGGCTAAGCAGTTTTGTAGGACTAACATAGCATTAAGGCAAAGTATTTTTAAGCCAGCTATACCAACCCAAAGCGTTCCTTGCTAGGATCACTCTCTTTCGTCTTGGCTATGGAATTTGCACTTGAGTTCGCAACAGCATCCTTTATCTAACGCATTCTTAAAATCCTGTTATGAAGCGGACGCCGCAAAAATTAGGCGTCGTCTGTTTAGGCTCAGAAAAGAGCCTGACTCAGAAAAGAAAACAGCTACCCTTGAAAGCCTCGAGCTGTTGGCGCTTGAGTCTCGACAAAAAGTCGAGCAGCGTTTGGCGAACCGCCCAAGCATTACTTATCCCGATAGTTTACCTGTTTCCCAAAAGCGCGATGAAATTGCCACCGCGATTGCCGACAACCAGGTTGTGATTGTGGCGGGTGAAACCGGCTCGGGTAAAACCACTCAGTTGCCTAAAATCTGTCTCGAACTGGGCTTAGGCTCTCGAGGCTTGATTGGCCATACTCAGCCGCGCCGATTAGCCGCGCGCAGCGTTGCTACCCGTATCGCCGAAGAGATGAAAACGCCACTCGGTGAAGCGGTCGGCTTTAAAGTCCGTTTTGCGGATGCGATAAATAATGACTCATATATTAAGTTAATGACCGACGGTATTTTACTGGCCGAGTTAACCAATGATAAATACTTAAATCAATATGACACTATTATCATCGATGAGGCCCACGAACGTAGTCTGAACATCGACTTCATCCTCGGCTATTTGAAAAATGTATTGAGCAAACGTCCCGATCTTAAAGTGATTATCACCTCGGCAACGATTGACGTTGAGCGTTTCTCCAAGCACTTTAATAATGCGCCTGTGATTGAAGTCTCAGGCCGTACCTATCCGGTAGAAACCCGTTACCGCCCGTTAGTACAAGACAAAGATGAAGATTTAGATCTTATTGAGGGTATATTTGCAGCCACCGATGAGCTAATGCAAGAAGGCCTTGGTGATATTCTGATCTTTATGAATGGCGAACGAGAGATCCGTGATGTTGCCGAGCAACTAAATCGCCGTAATTACCGCGACACTGAGATCTTGCCGCTTTATGCGCGTCTTTCTTATGGCGAGCAATCGAAAGTATTCAGTAGCCACGTAGGTCGTCGCATCGTATTAGCGACTAATGTGGCTGAAACCTCGTTAACGGTTCCGGGCATTCGCTACGTTATTGATCCGGGTACTGCGCGTATTAGCCGCTATAGCTACCGCACTAAAGTGCAGCGTTTGCCGATTGAGCCGATTTCTCAGGCCAGTGCTAATCAGCGCCAAGGCCGTTGTGGTCGTGTCGCGCCGGGTATTTGTATTCGCCTGTATAGTGAAGACGATTTTATCTCTCGTCCTCAATTTACTGATCCCGAGATTCTTCGAACCAACCTTGCTTCAGTTATTCTTAAAATGCTTGCAATTGGCTTAGGTGATATTGAAGGCTTCCCGTTTATTCAGCCACCAGATTCACGTTATATTCGCGACGGCTTTATGCTACTTGAAGAGCTGCAAGCGGTTGTCAAAAAGAAGGGCAGATTAGACTTAACTTCATTAGGGCGTCAATTGGCGCATATTCCTGTGGATCCGCGTTTGGCGCGTATGGTGATAGAAGCGCAGCAAAATGGTTGTCTACATGAAGCACTGGTCATTACTGCAGGTCTGTCGATTCAAGATCCGCGCGAGCGTCCAATGGACAAGAAGCAAGCGGCCGATCAAGCTCATAATCGCTATAGCGATAAAGACTCTGATTTTGTTTCTTGGTTAAACCTTTGGGATCATATTAAGCAAAGCCAAAAAGAACTGTCGAGTAATCAGTTCAGAAAGCAGTGTAAGAGTGAGTTTTTAGCGTATTTACGTGTACGTGAATGGCAAGATCTATACACGCAGCTAAGGCAAGCGACCCATGAGCTTAAATGGAAACTGAATTCGCCAACTGAAGAGCTTGATTATGAGGCGCTACACCGCTCGTTACTTACCGGTCTTTTGAGTCATATTGGTTTTAAAGATAAAGACAACGAGTATTTAGGTGCACGTAATCGCAAGTTCTTTGTGTTCCCAGGCTCACCATTAGCCAAAAAAGGTCCGAAATGGATCATGGCGGCAGAGCTGACTGAAACTTCCCGCTTATTCGCACGCTGCTGCGCTCGTATTCAGCCAGAGTGGGTTGAGCCATTGGCGGCGCACTTAGTGAAAAAGAACTATGTAGAGCCACACTTTGAGTCTAAACAAGGCTCAGTGGTAGCACTTGAAAACCAAGTACTTTATGGCCTACAAATTGTAAACCGACGCAAGGTGCAATACGGCCCGGTTGAACCCGTTGAGGCCCGTGAGATCTTTATACGTTCGGCACTTGCCGATGGTGAACTCAGAACCAATGAAGCCTTCTTCATTAAAAACCAAAAGCTATTATTGGACATTGAGTCCTTGGAGCATAAGTCGCGTCGCCGCGATATCTTGGTTGACGAGCAAGCCCTATACGCATTTTATGAGCCTAAAATCCCTGATGGGATCTATAACGCGCCTAAGTTTCTAAAGTGGTGGAAAGAGACTAAAAAGTCCACGCCAGAACTGCTCGATTTTGAGCGTGAAACCTTGATGCAGCGCAGTAGCGATCATATTTCTGCATTAGACTTCCCTGAGAAGTGGCATAAAGGCAATTTAGTGCTTAAAGTCAGCTATCATTTTGAACCATCGACACCTGATGATGGTGTTTCTGTGCACATTCCTGTTGCCCTGATAAATCAAATTGATGAACAAGACTTTGACTGGATTGTGCCGGGTCTGCGTGAAGAAAAGTGTATTGCGTTAATCAAGTCGTTGCCTAAAGCATTACGTCGTAACTTTGTGCCGGCGCCTGATTATGCCAAAGCTTGTTTGCAGGCGATGACGCCGTTTGACATGCCTTTAATCGACGCCATGTGCAAACAGCTTCTGCGTATGAGTGGTACACGAATTTCAGCCGAAGACTTTGATACTACGCAGCTAACCAAACATCTATTAGTTAACTTTAAGATAGAAGGTGACAAGGGTAAATTGCTTGCCGAAGGGCGTGAGCTCGAGCCATTGAAGGCGAGAATGCAGGGCCAAGTCGTGCAAGCTATTCGCAGCGTAGCCGACTCAGGTATTGAGAAGAAAGGGCTTGAGCAATGGACTTTTGGCGATTTGCCAAAGCAGTTTGAACAGAAGAAAGGTAACTTTGAAGTTAAGGCTTTCCCTGCGCTGGTGGATGACAAAACCAGTGTGTCGATTAAATTATTCGATGATGAATTTGAGGCGCAAAAGCAGCATCGTATCGGCTTACAACGTTTATTGCTGCTTAACATTCCGTCACCGGTTAAGCACTTACAAAAATCATTGCCTAACAAAGCCAAATTAGCAATGTATTTCAATCCCTTTGGGCAAGTGAATATCTTAATCGATGACATCTTATCGGCAGCTGTACAGCAATTACTGGATGAAAAGGGCATTGATGTTCGCTCGGAAACCGCTTTTACTGAGGCGAAGGACTGGGTAAGGCAAGAGCTTAATCCAACGGCCGAAAAAATTGCCTTAAAGGTTGAAGAGATCTTGACTATTTACAATCGAATTAAGAAGCGTTTGAAGGGAAAAATTAGCCTAGATATCGCGTTTGCGATGAGTGATATTCAAAGCCAATTAGACCAATTGGTGTTTAAGGGATTTGTAGAGCAGTCTGGTTGGCAACGATTAGGCGATTTGAACCGCTACTTAAAGGGGATTGAGAATCGTCTAGAGAAGCTGCCCGTTGATCCTAATCGTGATCGCTTGCATATGCTTAGCGTTAATAAGGTACAAGAGTTACTGAAAGCGCAAATGGCTAAGTTACCAAAATCGCAACCGACTCCAGATGGCTTGATTGAAGCACGCTGGATGATTGAAGAGTATCGGGTATCTTGTTTTGCACAGGTTCTCGGCACGGCTTACCCCATTTCGGAAAAGCGTATTTTGAATCAGATAGCGCAAGTATGATGTTATACCAATCAGTATAAGAAGTTGATCTACTCAGAGCGTTTTTTGGCAAACTAATTCAAGGCGAATAGCTGTAAGAATGGCTATTCCCTTGTAAAGCTGTTCAACGCTGAAGTAGGCAGCCAAAAACGCTCCAGAATGGCGAGTTTTAGCGGTTCTGATGCTGTGACTCCTAAGGTTCAAGAGGGAGCTTAACCCTAGTTCAACTATGCTCTTCACTCGTTGCAAACCACATGGATGTGGTGAATGTCATTAATGCAGGAGCATTTAATGACCTTGCCTCAGAACCGCTAAACTCTCGCTGAGCGACCAAATCTTTATACTGATTGGTATTAATCTAGTTCTATCCATTACTGATGAAACGCACGGTTACGCCGTGCGTTTTTTTTGGCATTTTAACACCCTGATATGAAGTACGATAAACAACCTCTTTGATTACCATTTCATTTTATTTTATCCATCTTATTTTCTCACTCCAACCTCATCGCTCGCTTGAACGTTATTTGAGCAGCCTTAAAATAAGCTTAATACCTCTTAGTGAATATTTTGTTATAAAACCCATCGAATCGTTTGATATTTAACCTACTTTAACCCATTGTTTAGAATGTTATGAATAGCTTAATAAGTGATTTTACTGGTTTATTAATCGGAATTAGTGCTTAGGAAGAGTGATCTTGGTAATTAAGCTTTAAAAATGATGATCTGGATCAACCTAGGTGTGCTTTTACCGAATTGTGGGTATACAGAAGCTTGTTAACTTATTGATATCATTTTGTGCAAGATGAAAGCAAAGAGTAAATGGCTGTAATAGCCGATTAATTTTCTGGCTTTAACATAAATCGACTCACCATAAAAACATGTTAGATAGTCCCACTCGTTGGAGGATTTATGAGTTCCACACCGAATGATGAGAAAAAATTAGAGTTTAGAATATTCATTTTTCTGACTGTATTTCTCGCCCCCCTTTTATCTGTTTTGCTTGTATCTGGTCTCGGCTTTGCAATTTGGTTTGCCCAAATTCTGACTGGCCCACCAGGTGCAGGTTAAGACTATAAAAACAAAAATATAAATAAATAGAGTGATAAAGATGAGCAATGAACTTCATGTAACAAGCTTAGTACTTCAAGTACAACCTGAGCAGATGTCAGCAGTAAGGCAAACCATTATTGAAATGGAAAACGCCGAATTGTCGGTAAATAACGAAGTGAAATTGGTCGTAGTGCTAGAAGGCGATAGCCAGAAATCATTAATGACAAGTATCGAAACTATTAACGCCATACCTGGAGTGTTATCGGCTGCAATGGTTTATCACCAAAGTGAAGTGCTTGAAGAGGGTGAACAATGAAAATGAACAGACGCGAATTTATGAAGGCCAATGCTGCTTTGACTGCAGCAAGTGTCGCCGGTTTAGCCTTACCCGCCACCGCGAGTAACCTGATCACCAGTTCAGAAGAAACAAAACTAGAATGGAACAAGGCGCCGTGCCGCTTTTGCGGTACAGGTTGCTCGGTCATTGTTGCGACACGTGACGGTAAAGTGGTTGCAACCCATGGTGATGCAGAAAGTGAAGTGAACAAAGGCCTTAACTGTATCAAGGGCTACTTCCTATCTAAGATCATGTACGGTAAAGATAGATTGCAAACCCCAATGCTACGTATGACAGACGGTAAGTATGATAAGAACGGTGAGTTTACTTCTGTCTCTTGGGATACTGCCTTTGACACTATGGCGCAAAAGTGGAAGAAAACCATAAAGGATAAAGGACCAACCGCTATCGGCATGTTTGGTTCTGGCCAGTGGACTGTTTGGGAAGGTTACGCGGCTTCAAAACTAATGAAAGCAGGCTTTGGTTCAAACAATATCGACCCTAACGCGCGTCACTGTATGGCCTCTGCCGTTGGTGGCTTTATGCGAACCTTTGGTATCGATGAGCCAATGGGTTGTTATGATGATATGGAAGCGGCCGATGCATTCGTGCTTTGGGGCTCAAATATGGCTGAGATGCACCCGATCCTTTGGAGTCGTGTAACAGACCGTCGCCTAAGTGCACCTCATGTTAAAGTTTCTGTATTGTCGACCTTTGAGCATAGATCGTTCGATCTTGCCGACTTAGGCATTGTATTTACGCCACAAACTGACCTAGCAATGTTGAACTTTATTGCTAACTACATCATTCAAAACGATAAAGTTAACTGGGACTTCGTTAACAAGCACGTCAACTTCCGTCAAGGTCAAACTGATATCGGTTATGGCCTGCGTCCATCACATCCGCTACAAAAAGCGGCCAAGAACGTTAAAACAGCGGGTGACTCAACACCTATCGACTTTGAGGCATTTAAGAAATTTGTTGCCGATTACGACGTTGAGTCTGTTAGCAAACTTTCTGGGGTACCAGAAGATAAGCTCATTGAGCTGGCTGAGATTTATGCTGATCCAAATAAGAAAGTGACCTCTTTCTGGACCATGGGCTTTAACCAGCATACTCGCGGTGTATGGTGTAACAATCTGATTTATAACATCCACCTATTAACGGGCAAGATCTCTACGCCGGGTAACAGCCCATTCTCACTTACGGGTCAGCCATCAGCTTGTGGTACGGCACGTGAAGTGGGGACTTTCTCACACCGTCTGCCTGCCGATATGGTGGTTAAGAATCCTAAGCATAGAGCGATTGCAGAAAAGATTTGGCGTATTCCAAGTGGCATCATTCCGCCAAAGCCTGGTTATCACGCAGTTGAACAAAACCGTCGTCTAAAAGATGGTGATATCAATGCCTATTGGGTTCAGGTGAACAACAATATGCAGGCCGGCCCTAATATTAATGAAGAGGGATTGCCAGGCTATCGTAACCCTGAAAACTTCATCGTGGTATCAGATGCTTACCCAACCGTCACCACACAGGCTGCCGACCTTATTTTACCAACCGCCATGTGGGTCGAGAAAGAGGGTGCCTATGGTAACGCCGAGCGTCGTACTCAGTTCTGGCATCAAATGGTGAAGGCACCGGGTGAGTCGCGTTCAGATCTATGGCAGCTAATGGAGTTCTCTAAGCGCTTTACGACTGATGAAGTGTGGCCAGCCGATGTGCTTGCAGCTAACCCAGAGTTCAAAGGCAAGACATTGTTTGAAGTGCTGTATCAAAACGGTAATGTGGAGAAGTTCCCGCTATCAGATAGAGATAGCAAATACATGAATGATGAAGCTGAAGACTTTGGTTTCTACGTTCAAAAAGGCTTATTCGAAGAGTACGCCACCTTTGGCCGTGGCCATGCCCATGATTTGGCACCATTTGATACTTACCATGAAGTACACGGTCTACGTTGGCCTGTGGTGGACGGTAAAGAGACTAAGTGGCGCTTTAAAGAAGGTAGCGATCCGTATGTGAAGCCTGGAACAGGGTTTGAATTCTACGGCAAGCCAGATGGCAAAGCGGTGATTTTCGCACTGCCATACGAGCCTGCTGCTGAGTCACCTGATGAAGAGTTTGATATCTGGTTATCAACGGGTCGTGTACTAGAGCATTGGCACTCAGGCTCAATGACTCAGCGCGTTCCTGAGCTATATCGCGCCTTCCCTGATGCAGTATGTTTTATGCATCCACAAGATGCGAAACAGCGAGGCTTACGCCGGGGTGATGAAGTACGTGTGATTTCTCGCCGAGGTGAAATTAAGACCCGAGTCGAAACCCGCGGTCGTAACAAGCCACCAGTGGGGTTAGTGTTTGTGCCTTGGTTCGATGCCAGTCAGCTGATTAACAAGGTGACTCTCGATGCGACAGATCCGCTGTCTAAGCAGACCGACTTTAAGAAGTGTGCAGTGAAGATCGTCAAGGCATAAGGAGAAATAATAATGAAAACATTAACACGAGTATCTGCAGCTGCTTTGGTGAGCTTATCTTTAGCAAGTGCTTTTAGTGTTTCAGCAGAGGTTATTCCAGCTGACAAGATTGCAACTCTACGGGATGCGCCGCTCAATGCTGAGCCAACGCCACCTGCGATGCAAAAAGTGATTAACTCTGATGTAAAAGAAGTGCGTAATTATCCGATGCAGCCACCTGTGATCCCTCATAAGATTGATGGTTATCAGGTTAACTTAAAGGTTAATAAGTGTATGTCTTGTCATGACCGTAGCCGTACCGGTGACTCACAAGCGCCGATGGTGAGCGTGACTCACTACATGGACCGTGAGAATAACTTTCTGGCGACGCTCTCACCAAGACGTTACTTCTGTACTCAATGCCACGTACCACAACTAGACGCTAAGATATTAGTGCCGAATGAGTTTGTGGATATGGACCAGCTAATAAAAGCCGATTCTAATAAGAAAGCGCACTAGGAGTAGTTATGATCGCTAAATTACGATCTTTCCTTAAAAAGGTATGGACAGTGCTGAGAAAGCCTAGTGTTCACTACAGCTTAGGCTTTCTAACACTCGGTGGCTTCGTTGCTGGGGTGATATTCTGGGGGGGCTTTAACACTGCCCTAGAAGTCACCAACCAAGAAGCGTTTTGTATTGGTTGTCATGAGATGGAAAACAACGTTTACCAAGAGATGCAATCGACAATTCACTTTACTAACCGAAGTGGCGTGCGAGCGACCTGTCCTGATTGTCACGTACCTCATAACTGGACCGATAAGATTGCTCGTAAGATGCAAGCATCGAAAGAAGTGTGGGGCAAGGTGTTTGGCACTATCAATACTCGCGAAAAGTTCGAAGAGAAGCGTCGTGAGCTAGCTGAGCATGAGTGGGCGCGTTTAAAGGCTAACGATTCGCTGGAGTGTCGTAACTGTCACAACTTCGATTATATGGACTTTACTCGCCAATCACCACGCGCGGCAAAGATGCACTCTACCTCTCTTGCTAGTGGTGAGAAGACCTGTATCGACTGCCATAAAGGTATTGCTCATCATCTTCCTGACATGAAAGGTGTAGAAGGTTGGTAATTTAGCCTTGCCACAATCGCTTTAAACTAAAAAGCCAGCGCAATATGCGCTGGCTTTTATATTTTTGGCTAAAGTTATTAGTCTAGAGTTTTTTGTCTAACGTTTTTAGTCTTTCAACTGCGCCATAATATTTCCAGACAGGTACAGGGCAAAATCATGTCCATGATTTTGTAGCATCTTAGGGAACATAGAGATCTGGGTTTGCCCCGGAAAGGTGTTGATCTCATTGAGCAAGATTTCATTGTCTTCGGTTAAGAAGAAATCAATTCTCGACAGGTGACGTAGCTTCATTCCTTTAAACGCTTTAATCGCGTAATCTTGAATTTGTTTGGCAATCACCTCATCAACATCGGCTTCAATGACAGTCTGTGCTTGGCTGTTTTCTGCATACTTCTCATCGAAGCTATAGAAAGTATTGCTAGCGCAGATGATTTCACCCGGTTTGGTGGCGATGATCTCACCATCGACTTCATAGGCGGCGACTTCTAATTCGCGTGCGGTAATGGTCTTCTCGATAACCACATATGGCGAAAAGGTAAATGCCTCTTCTAATGAGCTTGCTAACTGCTCGATACTATCGACGCGGTAACAACCCACAGAAGAGCCTTGAGAGGCCGCTTTAATAAAGATAGAGCCCCACTTTACCAATGCAGCCTCAGCTTGTTCCAAAGCCTGCTGGTTAAACTCGCTTAAGAAAATATACGGCGTATTGGGGATCCCAAGGGCGCTAAACCACATTTTAGCGGTGACTTTATTGAAGCAATTACTGCTTGCCTCAGAGTCACAGCCAAAGTAAGGCAGATTAATTAACTCAAAATACGATTGAATATCACCGGTTTCACCAGGGTAGCCGTGAATACAAGGGATGACATAGTCCACATTCCATGGGGCTTTGTTTGGATCATCAAAACGAATTTGCTTGCTATTGGTTAGCTCGCAAAGCTCGCCTGCTTGGGTGTGATATTGACCTTTAGCATTGAGTTCAACGCGCAGCACATTAAAGTGGGGTAAAGTGGCGAGTTGCGATTCAAAAAAATTGGCCGATAGCAGTGAGATACTGTGCTCATCTCCGCCGCCGCCACACAACAATAATAAATTCTTTTGGGTCATTTTGTCTCCACCTGTTACCCATGATAAAAGTCAGCTGAATCACTATGGCGTAATCACTTTTTAATGCAAGTATTGCCTAGCAGATTTTGCTTAAATGCTGTTTTTATATTCGAGATTTTAATCTCAATGTGGCTTATTTAGCCATTTTGCTGCGCTTTTAGAGATTAACTACCGGCTTTACCGCTAACTCTCATTGAAAAAATTAATCACGCCATAGACGTTGTGCCAAACCTGAGGCTCGTTGAGTTAGGCTGCGACTCGCTTGCTCAAACACCCTCTGGCTGCCAAGGCAAGTAAAGTGATGCTTGGCGCGGGTAATCGCGGTATAGACTAATTCTTTGGTCAAGAGTTGCTGCTGAGCAACACTTGGCTTTATAGGCAGTACTAAAGATACATGGCTAAACTCGCTGCCTTGGCTCTTATGCACCGTCATGGCATAACAGGTTTCATGGCTAGGTAATCGAGCTGGTAATACCTTGAGTAAACTCCCATCAGCCTGAATAAAGTGCGCCATAAAACGGCCAGTTTGGCTGCTAGAATCGGGTAAAATCAATCCAATATCACCGTTAAATAAGCCTAAGTTGTAATCATTACTCTGAATGATAATAGGGCGGCCAGCATAAAACTCTTGTTCTGGGTGGATAAGCCCCTTAGCAGCAAGCGCCGTGGTGACACTCTGGTTTATGCCTTCAACACCGTATTCTCCGGCGCGCATGGCACATAAAATACGGTATTGATTAAAGCTGTCGATTATCTTGTCGGCCTCGACTTCACCTTGCAACATAGCCGCGAGATATCCCCCGTATTGCTCAATGGTTTGAATCAGTAGCGCTTCCAGTCCCTTATTAGTCGATGCACTGTTACCGTGGGCAGTATTAGATATTGTATGCTCTAGCCAGCACAACTCTTGATAGCCTGTCTGCCAAACTTCGGCGATGCGAGGCAGGTTAGAGTGATTTACCGCGGTTGCTAGCTGACCAATACCTGCATCCCCCTGAAAACGATGGCTGTGCATTAGCATACACAAACTGTCACCTATTTTAGGATTTAGGCTAGTAAACTCCGCTAATGAAGTGCTGGTTAACTGGCTCAGTAGCTCAACTTGAGCCTGTGAGTAATGCATCTGCCAGCGGCTTTGTTTGGTCTTCTTATTAACTTGCTTTAAACCCGCACAGATATCGGCAAGCACTGCGCCCGCTTCAACCGAGGCGAGCTGGTCTTGGTCGCCAAGCAATATTAACTTGGCATGCTCAGGTAGTGCACAAAGCACCTTGTGCATCATAGGTAAGTCGACCATAGAAGCTTCGTCTATCACTAACAGATCGAGCCGAAGTGGATTATCTTTATGGTGCCTAAATTGGTGAGAGTTCGGAATAACCCCAAGCAATCTGTGTAAGGTGGCGGCCTCTTCTGGGATCTTAGCGATGTTTTTTTCCAGATCGACAGCGCCCATTTGGCTCATCTCACTGGCAAGCCTGAGCTTCGAGGCTTTAATCGACTCACTTAGCCGCGCGGCAGCCTTGCCTGTTGGCGCGACTAGCCTAATGGTCATCTCTTGCCTTGAGCATAACAAGTACAAAAGCTTGGTGACCGTGGTGGTTTTTCCCGTACCAGGGCCGCCAGTGATAACCGCTAGCTTTTTGGTCATCGCTGTGGCTGTGGCTATCTTTTGCCAGTCGTATTGCTGCTCATTGGCTGGAAATAGCTGATTTAATAATTCGCTTGCGTCATCAAGCGCTTTGTCCTGACTAAGACTTGAGTCGACTGGTGCAAACGAGAGTCGATTCAGATGTTCGGCGACCTGTTTCTCGTAGTTGAAATAACGCTGAAGATATAAGTTGCCTTTATCGATGACCAAAGGTTTAAGCTCGGCGTCATCAGGCGTACCTATGGCGTCAAACTGCAAAAGGGCCTGCTCAAGCTCATCGACTTTGAGATTGATTTGGCACTGGCTGTTCTGCTCCTTAAACGGATTCTCGCTATCAATCTGTTTGAGCGGCAGGCAGGTATGCTGACTCGATAAGTACTGACTTACCAAGGCACAAATAAGGGTAAATAGCGGCGCAGACTCCTGATGAAGCTGAGCTAGTTGCAAGGCAAAGTGTCGGTCGAGCGAAGTGATAAGTCGCTGCTCCTGCCACTCTTTGAGTAAATCGTTAATCGGCTTAGTGGCGGTGATCATTTGGCCTCCACTTGAGCGCTATTGGTTTGTTCTAAATTTTGTGCGGTCATATTATTACCGAATAGGGCATCGAGCTTTTCAATGAGTAACTTAGGCGGCTTATCGTAAAATACGCCAGATTGTGGACAGCTTGTCGACATGCCACGTAAGAAAAGATAAAAGCTACCACCAATATGCAGATCGTAATCATAGCTCGGCATTCTAAGCGTCAGGTAACGGTGCAGGGCAAGGGTATAGATGATGTATTGCAGATCGTAACGATGACTGCGGATAGCCTGTTGCATATTGGTGTAGTGATAATGACTCAAGTCATCCCCTAAGTGATTCGACTTATAATCGGCAATAAAGAACTGATTATTATGTTCAAAAGTTAAATCCACGAAGCCTTTTAACATGCCCTGTAATTCGTCAAAGCTAAGGCCTGCGCTGTAACCAAACTCAGTCAAAAGCGTATTGAGTTTGTCGCAATTAAGGGCGGTGATTGGCAGATAAAACTCCATCTCAACTAGTTTTTGACTGGTAGTCAGCTGGGCAAGCATTAAGGAGTTATCTTTGGTTAAAGGCGCATAAAGCAGATCCAGATACCAGTCATTGAGCACTTGGGTCCAGCTTTCATCAATGCCGTATTTTGCCATGGCGATAGGCAGTTGCACCTCAAGATCGGTTTGCGCCTGAGTGAAATCAATTAGCTCTAACACTAAGTGCATAAAGCTACCGGCGTTCGCGCCGCGTTCAAAGCTAAATCGTGATGGCGAGCTATCTACTTCATCTATGATGACATCTAGTTCTGGAAACTGCTCATCATCCATACCTGGTAGCACTTTTTCATGGGCCAAATGCTTTACAAGGCCTGAGTAACTGCCTACACGCCAAGGCGTTAGCATAGGGCGATTGAGTACTTTAGGGGCAAAGTCGATCTGCACGGCTTCATCTTTATCTAGCACGACTAGCGCTCTATCACAGTATTCATCCGACCCCGCCGCAGGCAGTTCTGTCAGGCTGATTGCCTTAGGGTCTTTTAGCTGCAGTAATAGAGCTTGAGCGAGTAGTCTGTCGTAATCGCATGCTTTATCTTCGACTCCTAACAGATAACCGATAGCCGTTTCATGTAATTGGCTGGTCATGCCCGATTTCTTAGTAAATCTGCTGTGGTTGGCGATATACAGGTAACACTTAAGCACGGGTCTTGTTAACGCTACATAGAGTAGGCGCAGATCTTCGGCTAAGGTTTCTCGCTTTTGTCGATCCCAACCTTCATCTGTCTGTTCAATATCCCAGATAAGCTGACTATCGTCATGGTAAAGCATAGGGGCGGGTCTTTTACGATTATCGCGGCTCAGGCTGACAAAGGGCACAAAACAGATAGGGTATTCAAGCCCTTTACTCTTATGGATCGTGACCACTTGAACTAGGTTCTGTTCGCTTTCTAAACGTAGCTGCGCCTCTTCATTTGGCAGGTTTTCAATCAGCGCTTGCTCATACCAGTTGATCAGCGCGCTGCTACCATCGAGTTCGGTGGCTTTTTGCTGCAGAAGTTCACCAAGGTGTCTAAAGTCGGTTAAACGCCTATCTCCCTCTTCACCATTAAGCAAACGTTCAATGATTTGTGTCTGGCTTGCAAGTGTCAGCAGAGCAGGCATGATCCCGCGTTTTAACCAAACTTGATGCAGCTGCGCAAATTGCTCCAGCAGAGTTTGACGCTTATCTTCATCTTGGTTAAAGCTATGAATCGCTTCTGCGCTATAACCGAGCAGTGAGGTGGCTAATGCACTTCTTAGTGCACGCTCATCCTTAGGATCGGCCATGGCATAAAGTACCAGCGCTAGCTCTCTGGCTTCCAAGGTGTTGAAGACGCTATCACGGCTTAAAAATACCGAGCCAATCTGGCGCTGACCCAAGGCGGCTCGAACCACATTGGCTTCGTGCCTGTCTCTAACCAAGATAGCAATATCTTTGGCCCTCAGCGGCTTGCTGCCAATCGCGCACAGGTTTTGCTGTGCATCAATTAACAGCCGAGCAATCTCATCGGCGACATCATCGGCGATTAACTGCCTCGCTGTGGTCTTATTCAGGCCTTTTTCGGCTTCTTCACTTAATAGTCTTAACCTTAGGGCACTGTTGTCTGCGTTTTTCTCATTAAGCACTTTCTTGTCAGCAAAGTTTGATGCTTTTACTGGCTCGAAGGGGATGGACTGACTGATAAAAGGATCGTCTCTGTGATTGAAGATCCCGTTTACCGCATCTACCATCTGCTTATTCGAGCGATAGTTGGTATCTAGGTTATAGTGCTTTGCTGTTTGGGCGCGGGCTTGAATATAAGTGTGAATGTCGGCGCCGCGAAAGGCGTAGATAGCTTGCTTTGGATCGCCAATCATCAACAGGCTAAGTTTGTCGTTTTGCGTCGAGTCGCCATTAGCTGCTGTAGTGTTAGGGCCGGAGCCTTGATAGATAGCGTTAAAGATCTCAAACTGCAATGGGTCGGTATCTTGGAACTCGTCAATTAACGCCACTGGAAAGCGGCGGGCGATGCTGCTGGCTAAGCTGTTCTCTTTCGCTTCGTGACAATCTGTAGCAAGCTTACTATCTGTAGTCACACAGCTTTTATTAGTCTCAGTCAGCGCTTTAGCCAGTGTTAACAGCAGATCATCTGGTGTTAGCAAGTTACGCTCAAGTTTTTGCTTGGCAAAGCGTGTGGCAATGCCGTCTCTTGCGCAATAAAGAAAGCTTGGAATTAGGCTTGCGATAAGTTGTGCCAGTCTTTCCATATGATCCAGCATAGGGGCTTGCTGCGCCGAGGGGATTTCACCGCCTTTGTTGAGCTTAAGCTCGTTAAGCGACAGGGCTTCAAGAACTTTTGCTGGTGGCAGAGCCTGACCGAAGGCGACCCAGTTATCGAGATCATCAAGCATCTTCGCAAGTTTTGGGTAACCGTCGGCTTTCTTGCCAAAGCGGGCGCCGTTTAATGGTAGTGCATGTAGCAAGGTTTCGGTTTGCTCTCGCTCCCTTGGCCAGATAAGTTTAAAGCGGCTAAGGCTTTGAGTCAGTTCAGCTTCTAGCTTTGCAAAGTCTTGCGGTTTTGGACTGGCGACTGCGCTACTGGCGCCTAAAAGAGGCCTGAGCTGACGAGAGAGGGCATCGGGATCGGCGAATTTGCTGACAATCGCATCGGCTAAGCAGCCAGTTAGTGGATAACATTTCTCGCGCCAAAAATCCCGCACGGCATGGTGCAGGAACTCGCTATCATCGAGGGTAAACTCCGATTCAAACAGTAAAGATGACTCAAACGCCATATCTGCCAGGATCCGTTGACAAAAACCATGAATAGTGAAAATCGCGGCTTCATCGAGGGACTTTAACGCCAAGTCTAGACGTTTGCGGGCGATAGGCAGACTCGCTTCCGGCGTCGCCTGATAGAGTGAGTTTATCAGGTCGTCATCGACGTCAAGGCCGATAAAACAGCGGTACGCCAGCTGAATTTTCTTGCGAATACGATCTCTGAGCTCACCGGTAGCGGCATTGGTAAAGGTCACTACCAAGATCTGCTCGCAGGTGAGTGGCGCTTCGACACCATGACCGAGCAGCAAGCGAACATAGAGTCCGGCAATGGTAAAGGTTTTCCCCGTGCCTGCGCTGGCCTCGATTAAACGGCTCCCACCAAAAGGCAGGGTCAATGTATCCAAGGCTTCGGTCACAATATTGGAAGCTTGCGAGGTATTGGCTGAAGTTGTCATATTGTCTGTTTGGCTTTCACTCATTTGGTCATTCATTTTGCCACTCATATCAGTTAGCCTCGCCTGTTACTGTTGACGTCGATGCTAACGGCAGATCAACTGTGTCGAGTCCAGCTTCAACGAAGGTGGCTAATTCACTGAGTTTGTCTTTGTGGTACAAGCTTAATAGCGGCTCAAGTAAACGGGTTGCCGTTTTTGCGAAGGTTTGCTCACTAAAATCGTCAGGGAAGCTGTATAGGCGCTGAAAGTGAGGCTCTAAGCCTTCACCTAACTGGCTTTGTTCATCTAGCCATTGTGACTGCGCTTCAAAAAGCTTCTCTTTATGGGTGCCCTCAGCCTCAACATAAGCCATAGCCGTACGCGGCATAAACATGAGTGGCTGCACTTGGCCCTGTTTAAAGCAATTGAGCCATTGCTTAAGTTGTGTTTTCGCCTGTTCGGGCTTAATAGGGGAGAAGGCATGGAAATGGCCAATATCGAGCAGGTAACTGACCAGATTCATACTCGCTACGGCTGAGTCATTCTGCTCCAGAGCATTTACCTGAGTGCTAGACTGAATTTTACTTTTCGTTTTCGCTCTGTCTCCCATGGCACATAAGCAAAGGTGGCGTAAATAGACGCGAATTAAATCCCGGCCATTGGCAGTACCCGGGCGATAGTTTACTAAGCCTTTTGCACTTAAGTCATCGATGCGGCCCACAAGATTCAGCGCTAGACGATTATCAAGTTCGTTATTGACGTCATCATCAAGGTCGGCTGCTGTGTCATCGAATAAAAGGTCAATATCCACCGAATGAGAGGCTTCGCCTTTTAAGTATAAACAGCGACCTATAAGCGGTTTAATATCATGTAGATATTGATTTAAAATCAGATCGTCAAATGGCTTTAACGGTAAGTTACCTTGAGCCTTTAATCGCTCAAGCAACGCCTGCTGTGGTCGCTCCTCACCATTTTCGATGGCGTTATCCAGTAGTGTAGCCTGCAGCTTGTAGCGCTCAAGCGCATTGAGGCTGAAGGGCTCATCGTTATCATCGGCTTGAATATCGAGCCCGAGATCAACCTTCAAGGTACGGTTAAAGAAATATTGTGCCGGGTTTCTAAAAAAGCGGATCAGTGCCGACAGCTCAAGCTCTTCGGTTTGACTCGTTGTGCCGTCCAAGGTGTCGAAAAGTGCATTTTGGCCAAATGACTGTAGTTGAGTATGGTAGCCGATAAAACCCTTGTAGCTTCTATCCTTTGATTGCGCCTTGTCTGCTGTACTCGGTGAGGTAGCCCCCGCTTGAGAATGAGACGGAACAGGCACAGGGCACCATTGAGCCGAGTAGCTTTGTTGAAGCTTGGGAGCGGTATCATCTTGGCTCTTTTCGTTATTTAGTTCGCTATAAAGTCGCGGATCGAAGGGCTGCAAAGGCTGCTTGTGAATAAGGTGCTTCTGTACTCCTTTTTCAATCTTATCGATAAGCTGCTGCGATGCGCTGCCATCACTCTCAAGCCTCTGTTCGCTTGCTTGTTGTTCAAGAGATTGTGGTAGATAAACTAACTGACAATACTCAATAAGCTCAGATACCAGCATAGAGGGGATCCGCTCAGAGTCATCGCGTTCACTATTGCCGATATAGCTGATGTAGAGTTGTTCGCGAGCCGAAAGGATCGCCTCAAGGAATAGATATCTGTCATCTAACCGACGTGAACGGTCACCTTTTCTTGGCCCCATTTGCGCCACGAGATCAAAGCCAACAGGATGTTGAACGCGCGGATAGACGCCATCGTTCATACCCAGTAAGCACACTAGTTTAAAAGGAATAGAGCGCATCGGCATCAAGGTACAGAAGTTGACGCTTCCGGCGAGGTAGCGCTGGCCGACTCGAGATTCGGATAAGCGGCTGTTAAACCAATTTTGGATCACCTCAATGGTGAGCGGTGTGGTGTGGCCCGCTTCGGTGAGTTCCTCGTTGAGTTTAACAATAGCCTCGCGGATCTCTTGTCGCTGGACAATCTCGTCATCATCAACTTCATAGAAGTCTTCAAGGATCGCTTCAAGCTGCGCCATGCGCTCACTTAAGCTACAGCTTTGTGCGAGTGCTAGGTGCACGCCGTCGAGTGCCTCGATAAAATCGAGTAATTTACCTAATGCCTGTGCCGTTTGTCCCTCAACGCCATTAACCGATAGTCGGTCTTGATAAAGCGGTGCATCGTCACTCAAGCTATAACCTAAAATTAAGCGCTTAATACCAAATGCCCATGAGTTTTGCTCGAACGCAGGCAGCTGGAATTCGCAGCGACTGTTTTCATCGCGTCCCCAGCGCACTCCGGCTTGCTCTAACCAGCGCTTGATAACGGCCAGACTCTCATCGTCGAGTTCGAAACGGCGTAGCACAGCTGGCACTTCTAAAATGCTGAGGATATCGGTTAGACCAAAACGGCTTTGGTTTATTTTTAGAAGGTGTAAGAAGCTTGCTATAAGCGGTGACTCTTGCGCTGCACCGCGATCGGCAATGGCATAGGGAATATAATGGCTGCCCTGTTTTGCGCCAAAGACCGCATCTATGTATGGGGCATAGGCGGCAACATCTGGCATCATGATGACGATATCTTTTGGCGCCAGCGGTGTTACCCCGTCAGCCAGTTGTTCATCAGAAAGCGGACGAGACAACATCTCTAGCAGATGGTCGTGCAAGGTTTCAACTTCCCGCAGCGGGCTGTGACAGCTACGAACGGTGATGGAGTCATCCGAATCAGTAATGACGCGTCTTCCGTCTAAGCTTAAGTACAGCGCGGCATCGGGCCCAAGACTCTGGCCTCGAGTGGTTAGCTCTAAGATGTCGTATTGCACGCCATTGAGCATGGTTGTGGTACTGGGCGCTTGATAGTAATCGAGATCGAATGCGGTATGCTCCTCGGGAAGCTCTAACAGCAAGTCGAGCAGTTCACGGCCCATCTTACCGTTGTTGGCGAGTAGTGGGTTACCCACTTCTAGCTTATCTTCCCATTCTACTTCCAACTTTTGTTTATCGGCGTATTGCAGTGCCATACGTGCACGCAGACGCGGATCGACAATATCGCCCCAATAGTGCTTGCAGGGACTTAAATTGAGCATTATCACGTCAATCCGTTTAGCTAAGTAGTGCAACACATCGAGTGTTTGTGGCGCCATAGAGGAGATCCCAAACACAAATAAGCGCCTTGGTAGTGCCTCTAGGCTGGTGTTAGGATCATCGAGTGCATCGAACAGGGCTTGGTGTAAATTAGCGCGGTGATAGCGACTCTTACCTAAGGTGTTGGCATTAAAATCAATCAGCGCGCGCCATAGGATTGGCTGCCAAGCTTGTGCGGGGCTAAGTTTATCGCCATTGGGAGGCAAGGTCGGTTCATTGGCTTCCCAAGCCGTTATCCAGTCGGGGCGGTACACTAAGTACTGGTCGAAAATATCGGCAATTTGGCCACAGAGCTGATAGAGCTTCAGTGGATTTTGCTCGCTATCATCAGGTTGAGGATCATTGCTTAGAGATGAGTCCATGCCGAAAGCGACAGGATTAGCTGTAGTTTCGGGATTTGCAAAGTTCTCAGGATTAACTGTGCTATCTGGATTACCATTGCTCAGGTAATTTGCTAGCGGAGCAAAATCTTCTCTGTCAATAAGCGTTGGGAGTAGCTCCATCAGCTTCCATGTCATTGCAGCTTTGGTAAAGGCGTTTTCTTTAGGCACGTCGTCTAACAGGGTGTGACATAGTTGCCAGATAAAGCTTGAGGGTAGCGGAAATTCAAGGCCTGCAGCGATGTTATTTTGTCTTGCTATCTCTAGTCGTAACCAGGTGGACATGCCCGGGCTCTGCACCAAAATATGCTCTGGCATTAATAATGGGCTGTTAGGCAATGGAGTTCGTAATTCATTCGCTAATAGCTTAGATAACGCTTCCATTTGGTTTGATTGCACTAGATATAGCATGGCGGTCCTTTAACAACGATGCAGTCGAATGGGCAGGGTGACTGCCAGATTAAACCATTCTATGTGTTTGTTTTATTAAGTGCCAATCTCTGTTTAACGATATTGATTTTTAACCACCTCGATTGCTTGATAAGTAATCGAGAGAAGCTTTTATGACTGCGCTTACTGAGATTTTGATACTTAATGGTGATGAAGTATTGGGTTAACTTGTTAAAGTCTTCGGCAATGTCTGGAAAGGCCGCAGCCACCCGTTTGTTGTAATCGAGAGGGCCTTCATGGTGGGCTCTAGCAAGCCCTCTTTGACGTAGCATCTTACATACGGAGTAATAGGCATTGAGGTGTTTATCACTTGAGCGATGGAACTGTATCAGCCCTGCGCTATAGGCGATGGTTAAGCCGATGACGCATAGACTAATAAGAATAAAGATGGAGAGTTTAGTTTGGGTGACTTCACCTAAGATCTCCTGCAATACTTTTTGTTGCTTTTGGTCATTGAAGCCGAGGACCCACACACTCCAAAAGTAATCGACACTGGCAAATTGCATCCGTATTTGATTTATAAAGGGGTTATCGCGGTAAGCAAGTGCACTAAAAGGATTGTCCATTAAGTAGGTGGATTCTGGATCAAAAACAGCATCGAATCCTTGCTCGACCCGCTCAGGCGCTATCATGGCGGTGGGATCGAAGCGTACCCAGCCGTGATTTGGCAGCCAAGCTTCAACCCAGGCATGGGCCATATATTGGTAGATACTGTAATAACCCGCGCTTGGGTTGTACTCAGCCCCTTGGTAACCCGTGACTAAACGGGCCGGAATACCCGTTGCACGCGCCATAAAGGCAAATGCGCTGGCGTAATGAACGCAAAACCCAGCCTTATTATCAATCAGGAAATCATCAATTTGCTGCTTACCAACCCTAGGGGGTTGCAAGGTGTAGTAATAAGGCTGCTGAGCAAAATATTGCATCATGGCGTTAAGCCGTTGTTCATGGGCCGGATAGCGAAGGGCAAACTGCTGCGCTAACGCTCGGGTTTTGGGGTTAGTGCCATTTGGGAGGGCAAGGTTTGTTGCTTGACTCGCATCACTAAGCTGGCTATCCATCATCGCCTCGTTAAAGCTGGTCACTTGATATAGGCGTCTTTGATCTATGGGGCGAGTAGCATAGAGGCTGTGATCGGCAAGGCGTTTTATGCCGCGATCTTGACTTGTCGCGACATCTAAACCAAATAGCCAGTGCTGCGCGCTGGGCTCGGCAATCACTTGATAAGTGATTGTCGATGTATTTGCAGTGCCTCGTGCAAGTTCGTTACTCGAAAGAGTCCTGTTAGGTGATGACTGCGCCTCGATAATACTTGGGTTTTGAGTCCAATCCTTGCCGTTATAGTCTTCTAGCACGATGGCGCGCCAATAAAGTTTGTCGTTGCTTGGGGCATTACCGGAAAAGGTCGCTCTAAAAGCCAAAGCACTAGAGCGGGTTAACTGGCTAATATCACCGAAGCTGACCTTATCGGATAATCCTGTTTGAGCCCCATTTTGTGGCGGCACCATCCACAGTGGAGGAAGACGAGGCAGAATAAGGAACAAAATAATCGCAAGAGGAAGGCTCTGTAGAATGATTTTTCCGCCTAATCGCGCCGCGTATTTAAAATTGCCTTCATCGTGGTAGAGGCTGATCAGCACGCAGGTATTAATAATGGTAACAATGACTAGATGTAGGCTGGAGAGGAGGCTTTGCTGATGAATGAAAGTAAACGCAATCAGAAAGTATCCAGCTAAAACAACGGCGCGGACATCTCGGCGGTTGCGCATCTCTATATATTTGAGTGCGTAACCGAGAATAAGCAGGTTGACCATGGCGGTAAGGACACCGATTTGCCCTGCCACCATCGCCAGCGTCGCGGCGGCCGCAAAGGCCAAGCTGGTCACTAACCATTTAGGCGGCTTTGCAACTCTGCCTAAATAGATGCCGATCCTCCAGAAGATACAGATAGTACAAATTGCTAGTGACCAAAGCGTGACCTGCTCATACAGAGGAGACAAAATGGCAATATTGGCAAGCAGTAGCCACATCAAGGTATGGCGGGAGATACTCTGGCGCTCTTTCTGGGTCATTGGTCAGCCTTAGGGGCGTGCTTAGGCCTAGGCTTTGAGCTCGGGTTTAGATTTGGATTAGGGTATAAGGCGAGTTGGCTCTGTACCTTGTTTCTGTGTTGCTCGCCATGGGAGGGCTGAATCGTGCTGCCGCCCATTTTTAGACCAAAAACCTGCCTCTTAGTACTTAGCTGCTCGGTATGCCAGGCAAGATGGCTCAATGCTAGTTCAATATTATCGGGGTTAGCCTCTAATCTCAGCCACATAGGTGCGCCCTGAGGCTCTTCAAACTCTTTGGTTAACATGCCGCGGCCCTGCGCCCATTGCTTCCATGCGACCTGTTTTAATGACTCCCCGAGAGCGTACTCCTTTAATCCTTTATATTCATCAATACCAGTCACATATTTCCCGGTCTCTTGCTGATCGGCTATCTGCTCAGAGTTTAAATATAGTGGGTTAGGGTCGATAATGGGCTCTGCATAGACAAGTTGTGCCTGCGCTAAGTCGATATGTGACCAGGCGCGAAAAAGCCCTAGAGGATAGCGCGTTTCGACTTTTACTCGACCAGGGTAATTGATTCCGCGGTGGGTTTTGTTATAGGTGACTAGGACTTGAGTCTGGTGCTCATTTACCTTGTTGACAACCTCTAGAGGTTGGTTCTGAAAGTTAAGCTGAACTTCGTAGGCACTAGTCGCGCAAGATAGATTTATCGGGAAATAGATAGGCTGACCAGCAACAGTAATATTTGCCTTACAGCTAGAGAGGGTCAACCCTGCGAGGTTTTTGTAGCTATAGATGATGCAGGTGTTGAAAATGCTTAGAAGCAAAAAGCTTAATCCCATGACCAGATTATTTTGGTAATTGGTGCCAAACAAAAACAATATAACCAGCAAGATGAGCCAAGCCAGACCAAAGCCTGTTGGTAAAATGAAAATACTCTTGTGACTGAGGGTTATCTGCTCTCTCGCGGGTAATCGGCGTGAGATCCATGTTTGCCACTGCCGGTTGAGCTTGGTTTTAATCTTACTTTGGTTTGGCATAATCTCCTTCAACTTTACTCAGGCTTCAAAAAGCTAAATAGCTATTGAGACTCGCTTTGCTAGCAACTCCTACACCTTAAAATACGGAAAAGGATTAAAGTATTGGATTGACTTTATTGAGAATTTTAGCCGATAGCGCCTCGCCTTGCTGATGAGAGAATTGTCTTATTCTGTGTTCGGCTACATGGGGGAATATCGATTGAACGTCTTCCGGTACCAAATATTTTCTACCATGGATTATTGCCCAAGCCTTTGCGGCTTGCAGTATTGCTTTACTGGCTCTTGGAGACAATCCAGAGCCTTGAGGTTCAGCCCTAGAGGCGTTAACTAAAGCGAGAATATATTGCAGCAGCGAGTCAGATGCACTGACCTCTTTGGTCTGTGCCTGTAACTCTTGCAAGGTTAACTGTGTTAGGCATTGAGGTAACACTCGCTCGCTTGAAGTACTATCTTGCCCCTTTAACATTGCCAGCTCTGCCTTGGGAGCTGGGTAGCCGATAGCGATCCGCATCATGAATCGATCAAGTTGTGACTCAGGCAGGGGAAATGTGCCTGACTGTTCACTGGGATTTTGAGTTGCGATGACGAAAAAGGGCTGTGGTAATGAGTGGGTTTTACCATCGACGGTGATCTGTTGTTCTGCCATCGCTTCGAGTAATGCGCTCTGGGTCTTAGGGCTGGCACGATTGATCTCATCGGCGAGGATCATCTGCTTAAAAATAGGACCGGGATGAAAGGTAAATTGAGATTGTTCTTTATCGAAAATGGAGACGCCAAGAATATCGGCAGGAAGCATGTCGCTGGTAAACTGGATCCTTTGATAGCTTAAGCCCAATGTTTGCGCCAAGCCTTGAGATAGACTGGTCTTGCCCATGCCGGGAAGATCTTCAATAAGCAGATGGCCTTTAGCTAGAATGCAGGTCAGGGCTAACTTAATCTGATGAGGCTTGCCGAGCAGTACTGTGTCTAGTTGCTGTAAAATAACGCCAATATTGTCATTGTGCATAGTAGTCCTTTGAGCAAGCCATATTATTATTTTTTGGTTATTTTTTTGGTTATTTTTTTGGTTATTTTTTTGGTTGATTAACTAGAGATAGACGAGACAAATTCTTTCTTGTCCTACTATGGTGGAAAATCTCCAGCCTTGCCAGATATATGAGGTTATTTTGCGCTTGAGCAGATTATTAATAGAATCGAGAAAGAAGTATTAAAGTCATGCTGCTGGTAACTATTTGAGTTACTCAGCCTTACCTCAGTAGCTCTCTTTCATAAAAGTGAGCTACTGAGGTAGAAAGTTAGAGCGGGTTAATAGCTGAATTTGAGCTCTTGTTCTGATAGCAGCTCAGGCTGTTTTCCTTGCTTAACTTGATAGATCACTCGATAGCTCAATACCGCTTGTACATATTCCCGTGTTTCGCGGTAGGGAATAGATTCGATAAAACTCACTACATCGAGCTTACCGTCACTTCTTTTAAGCCAGCTATTTATACGATGAGGTCCAGCATTGTAAGATGCTGTAGCCAGTACACGATTATGATCAAACTGCTTAAGTAAACCACCGTAATAGGCGCTGCCTAAGGCGATATTAAGCTTAGCGTCATATAAGCTTTTGGTGCCTTTATAAGGCAGTTTGGTCTTTTTGGCTGTTTGTTTAGCCGTCGCTGGCATTAACTGCATATACCCTCTGGCACCGACTCCCGATGTCGCATTAGGGTAGTAGGCACTTTCGCGACGGGAAATCGAACGGATTTCATCAATATCTACGGCATATTTCTTACTCGCTCGATTAAAAGACTCTTGTGCCGCATAAGGAAAGCGCATTTCCATGTCGTTCCAAAGTTGAGCTTGTATGCTGGCCTGCACGCCTAAGCTATGCCATTTTTGCTCAACGGCATAAACGGCATACTCTTTTTGCATCTGTTTATTGTGTCGATTGAGTAACATTACCCATTCAGCTCTGGCGTCCGATTGTTTATCAATAGCGAGTAACTCTTGTACTCGGGCGAGTCCTTTATCCTTGAATATGCTAGGTTGCAGGCTGCTATCGCTTACTGTCACTTTATGCTGCAACTTGAAAGGTTGCTCAAGTTTAGCGGCAGCGAGATAACCATAAAAATTACGTTTTTGGCTGAGTTTTTCTAACAATATCTTTGATTGCTGCAGGCTTTGTTCGGTATTTTCAGAGGCTAACACAGTGGCACGCCAATATTGCCAGCGGGCTGTATTTTGTTTTTGCTCGCTTAACAGGGGTAAAAATTGATTAAAGCTATGTTGATCATTATCTCGAAGAGCCCAACGCAGACGCATTTCGACTAAGTCATCGCTATCGAGTAAGGGCAAGATGGTGTCAGCATAGCTTTGTAACTCGGGTACTTGATAAATCAGGGCTCTTCTGACCAGATAGCGGCTGAGTTTTCTTCCTTGGTAATCACTGAAGCGATCGGCTTTTTGATAAGCGGCGAACAGTTTAACTGCTCGTTTAAGATCTTTTTTGGCTAATTTTCTTATGCCCAGATCGACAATCGTGGCATTGATTTTAGCTGAACCGCTGAATTTTGACTTATGACGTAGACTGCGAGGATCTTTATACACTGCGAGTAAGCGTTTCGCATCGTCTTTATTGCTGGTTAATTGGCGAGAAAGGTAAGAGAGCAGTCCATATTGTCCCTGCTCGAAGCTGAGTAGCATACGGGACCAAAGTAACTCTTGGGTACGAAGACCTGCTTTTTGCCACTCTTTAAATAACGGATCGCATTCTTTTGGTCGAGAACGGCCATAAAGCCATAGTGACTCGGCGCCATCGAAAGCGAGTTGTTTATTACCTTGCTGTAACTGTGCTCGGTAAAAGTAACACTGTAGGGCGACATTATTTGGTTTTTCTGGACTAACAGCTAGGAAGTCTTGCCAGCGTTTTTGACTGCCGCTGCGCTTTAGGTAGCGATAGCGAGCGGTGTTATACAGAGGGCTCCCCTCAAAAACGCTGAATGCTTGTGTGGCCTGTTTAGCGGGAAGTTTAAGAATGTCGTCGATTTTATGATGAAAATCTAGGTAGATGGTGAGAGGATAATCATCCAGCTCACCTCTAAGAGATTGGTAACGATCTGATTGCTGTTTTTTCAGCGCCGTTCTGGCGTCTAAATATTGCTGCTGCTCTTGAGTAAACGAGGAAGCAACAACTGAGGAGGATGCAAATACTGCGATTACCCCGATTAAAATGCGACTCAACTGCTTGTGCATTTGTAACTATCCCCCTAACAGTCCCTATTATGAAATTTTTTCGGTATTCAAGGTTAATTCATCGTGAAGAAAATCATCACCAGATAAGCTTAGCGCTTTATCTAGAAGTTGGGCATCCACTTTTTTACTGGTTTCTACTCCAAGTTGCTGCATCTGATGCGCTTGACGGATAACGTTACCTTTACCCGTAGATAACTTGTTCATTGCGCTGCTAAAGTTTTTATCTGCTGATTCTATTGCGCGGCCCAGTTTCTCCATATCGTCTAGATATCCACACAATTTGTCGTAGATCCTGCCTGCTTGCTTGGCAATCAACTGGGCATTTTGATTTTGGTATTCGTAGCGCCAAATATTGTTAATGGTTCGCAGTGCCACCAATAAATTGGTTGGGCTGACGAGCATAATATTGCTCTCAAGGGCATAGTTGACCAGGCTAGGATCATGCTCGAGTGCTAAAAGAAATGCTGGCTCTAGCGGAATAAACATCAATACATAATCTAGGCTCTTTAAACCATGTAGCTTTTGATAATCCTTTTGACTTAGGCCCTTAATATGGCCTCTAACAGAGATAATATGTTCTTTAATAGCTTGAGTACGTACGGCTTCATCATCACTGTTAAAGTATCTCTCGTAAGCCACGAGAGACATCTTAGCGTCGATAACCACGTCTTTATTTTCTGGTAAATGAACAATCACATCGGGTTTAAAGCGTTTACCGATTTCATTTTTGAGATCTGTCTGGGTATCGTATTCGTGACCTTCTCTTAAGCCACTTTCTTGTAAGACGCGTTCAAGAATGACTTCGCCCCAGTTACCTTGCTGCTTGTTATCGCCCTTGAGCGCTTTGGTGAGGTTAACAGCATCTTGGCTCATCTTTAAATTAAGTTCAGTTAATGAGTCGAGTTGATGCTTAAGTGCGCTTCGCTGAGTCTGCTCATGTGAATATGAAGCTTGAACTTGGGCTCTAAAGCCTTCCAGTTGCTGTTTGAAAGGCGCAAGCACATTATCTAATTGTTGATTGTTTTGGGTTTGAAGTTTTTCACTTCTTGCTTCGAAAATCTTAGTGGCTAAATTTTCAAACTGAGCATTAAGCCGAACTTCTGAATCTTCTAGAAGTTGTATTTTATCATTGAGGGCTTGTTGCTTAGCTTCGAAGCTGGCTGTGAGAGTTTGCTGCATGGCATTAGACTTTGACAATGCCAGCTGCGTTTCCATCTGTTTGCGTTGGTTTTCGCTCAGCGACTGTTCAAGCTCAAGGGTGCGCTCGGCTTGGGCTTGGGCCTTGCCTAATTGCTCTAAACGGAACTCTAGTTTGTCTTGATATTGGTCTATAACTAATTCTTTCTGATGAATTGTTTCTTTTAGTTCGAGAATGTCACCGTTAAGTTCTAGCTTTGTTTGTTCCATCTCCTCAGTTAGCTGACTTCGTGCCTGTTCCCATCGACTACGGGTCTTTTTTTGATTAAATAGCGCGCCAATTAACATAGATAGAAAGGCTATAGCGGCAATAACGACAATTTGTGGGGTGGAGAAGGCTAACTCTAAAGGCATGTGAGAAGGCTCTTAACATGATAAATGAAGCCTTAGGGTGGCACGGCAGTTTAGACACTGCAAGCTTAACGAAGCGATTGGTAAAGTAAGTGCTGCAGACATAGGCAGCTGTTAATAAAGTGTGACAGCTTCGTGGGGGATAATTTAATTAACGCGGATTTGAAACCTTTCTCAAAAAAGAACGGTCTGATTAGTTAATAGCAATATGCAGATACACAAAAGGATGGAAGCGGCCAATGAATATAAAAAAAACTGCTGCATGGAACAAATTTAAAGAGGGTGATATTACCCCTGAAGAGGTCTATCAAGACCGCCGGCAAATTTTAAAGCAGTTAGGCTTTGTAGGTGCCGGAGCGCTGTTGTCTTCTCATGCTAATGCTGGAATACTCGATCTATTCTCAAGCGATAAACAAAAAGCGGCTTTTCTTACCAAGACGTTGTCCTTTGAGAAACAAACTGAGTACGATCATTTACTCTATGGTGAGTTAACCCCAGAAGCTAAGATTATTTCTCACAATAACTTTTTCGAATTTGGCACGAGCAAAACAGATCCTCAAGAAAATGCTCAGGAGCTGAAAGTTGATCCCTGGAAGTTGATTATTGATGGTGAAGTCGACAAGCCTATGACGCTGGATTATGACGATCTGCTCAGCTTGTTTCCGTTAGAGGAGCGCACTTATAATTTTCGCTGTGTAGAAGCCTGGTCCATGGTGATCCCTTGGGTTGGATTTTCGCTAGCGGCACTGCTTAAAAAAGTAGGGGTAAACAGCAGAGCAAAATATGTGGCTTTTGAAACCTTGTACGATCCTGAGCAGATGCCGGGTCAGAAAAATGCTTATGTGGGGGGGGGAATTCACTACCCTTACGTTGAGGGCTTAACCTTAGCAGAGGCGGTGAACGATCTTACATTTATGTCAGTCGGGCTATACGGTAAAACGCTACCGCCGCAAAACGGTGCGCCTATACGACTGGTTGTTCCCTGGAAGTACGGTTTCAAAAGTATTAAGTCGGTAGTGCGTATTCGTCTGACTGATAAGCAACCGCCCACATCTTGGAATCGACTAGCCCCTAATGAATATGGCTTTTTTGCCAATGTTAATCCTGCAGTTGACCATCCAAGGTGGTCTCAGGCTTCGGAACGAAGAATTGCACAGGGAGGCTTATTCTCTGCCAAACGGATCCCAACACTGCCTTTTAATGGCTATGGCGAGTCTGTTGCTAGCCTATATAGCGGCATGGATCTGAAGCGATTCTATTAATGGAATGGGTACGTAAGAAATGACTCTAGTCGTTAAGATAGCGTCTGAGGGAGACTATTATGAGCTCGACTAGCCGTCGTCTGTTTTGGCTAAAATCATTATTTCACCTCATTGGACTTATCCCTATCGCTTACTTAGTTATCAAGGTGTTGACTGATAATGCGGGCGGTGATCCGGTGCAGTATATTATCCACTTTACTGGCATAGGCGCGCTTAACTCGTTAGCTGCCACCTTGCTTATATCGCCAATAGCCAAGAAATTTAAATTAGGCTTATTATTACAAACTCGGCGCTTAGTGGGATTGTATGTATTTGCCTATGCCAGTTTACATGTGCTGGCTTTTTTTAGCTTAGATCTACTGTTTGCTTGGTCATTATTTTTTGAAGAGGTGGTGAAGCGTCCTTACATACTCGTTGGCGCGATAGCCTATATCTTATTATCGGCGTTAGCTATTACCTCGTTTAACGCTGTTAGACGGAAGATGGGAAAACGTTGGCAACGACTGCATAATTCTATTTATCTTATTGCCGTATTAGTTCCTGTTCATTTTTATTGGTCAGTTAAATCTGAAATCATTGAACCAAGCCTATACTTGCTATTTTTTAGTGTATTAATTGGAATTAGACTTAACAAAATTAAAAACTGGAAACAGACTTTTTTTAAACATTTTGGCGATTTTTCGAGTAAAGAGTGAGATAAGTAGGATCTTAGCTGGTTATTTAAAGTCTATGTATATTGGAAATATTCATATCTTGGGCAAAGACAAATAAAAGACTTGCATGACAGTTTACTCTTTAAGTGTTGATAGAAGATAAAGAGGCTGAACTCGTCATTAGATGATTAACGTTCAGTCCCATGCCGCATGAAAGGGGGACACTACAAAAAGTGCGTTGTTAGGAGCAGGGCTGTTATACCAATCAGTATAAAGATTTGCTCGCCACTATGAAGCGTTTTTGGCTGCCTACTTCTGCGTTGAACAACTTCACGAGGGAGCAAGCATTCTTTCGGTTATTCGCCTTGAATTAGTTTGCCAAAAAACGTTCTGAGTAGATCAACTTCTTATACTGATTTGTATTATTCTTGCGCCGGGTCTCAATGCCGCTTTAGCGCTTTAATCCAGTTTTATTGATGGGTTTATTACTCGTTTTTTGAGTTTGAATGTGGGAGTTTATGAATATCTTGAGAGTTTAGCCCATCCATAGGCTATAAATCTGCAGTTAGATGTTGTTGAAAAACTTAAAGGCCATATTCAATCTGTCAGAACCAGCAATTATTAATAAAAGTTATAAGCTATTGTATTTGGCTATAACACCTGTGTGAGGCTGTTGTTTTTTAACCGTTTTCCTGTTGTTTCATTATCTGGACGACTTCATCATAGGAAAGATTAAATTGACGTGAAAGATTAATAATTTTCGTTTTATAGGTCTGGATATTTTCTTTCTGAGTAATTAGCTTCTTTTCTTTCTCGACTTGTTCATTAACCGCTTCTTGTAATATTAATAATCGACGAAGACTAAAGTCTAGCGAATCGATATATTTTAACATTTGTGCTTTATTACGAGCTTGCTCTAAATCACTGGAATGTTTTTTATCATAACCATACTGGTCAAGTGCTGCGATAGCACTCTCTAATTCGATATTAGTGTTCATTTCTACCTACGGCTAACTAACAGAGGAGTCTGTTTGAGACATTGAATAATATTATAGTTTGTATTTTGTTCGTGGAAAAGTCTGGATGACATAAATTATCGTAAATTTCTGCGTTAATACTTGGGTTTCGACTGCTTACCTGTCAGTCTATGGAGAGAGTTACTTATACCTACGCATGGAGGCTTGATGCTAGATCTGTTACCTGATTTATTTGACGCTTATGGCGACAAACTCATATTACTCCCGCCTATGTTTATGTCTTATGGTAAACAAGAATGCTTTTGGGGGGAAGTCGTCACGGTAAAATGTTATCGAGACAATTCAAAAGTCAAAGAGTTACTAGCGCAAGACGGTCGAGGTAAAGTCTTAGTTGTCGATGGACAAGGAGGGATGGATTGTGCCCTGTTAGGCGATATGATAGCGCAAAGTGCTGCAGATAACGGCTGGCAAGGAGTGGTCATTTTAGGCTGTGTTCGAGATGTCGGTACATTGAAAACCATTAACCTTGGAATTCAAGCTATTGGCGCTAACCCAGTAAAAACAGTGAAAAAAGGTATTGGTGAAGTTAACATTGCTGTAGAAATATACGGCGTTATTATTTCACCCCAATCATTCATCTATGCCGACGGTAACGGAGTGGCGATATCTAATGAAGCGCTAGATACTTCGGTACTGAATATATAACTATTTCTTCAAATTAGACTCTTTATATAAAGTCTGTTGATAAAATTCAGGCTCTATGAGTCTTTTAGTGATAACAGATGGGATCTGCTATGAAATTTTTAAAATGGTTTTTTATAACTCTCTTAGGATTAGTCCTCGCCTTGGTGCTATATATCACCGTGATTTTTGATCCTAACGACTTTAAGCCTCAAATCGTCGATTTGGTGAAACAGCAGACGGGAAGGGAATTGGCTATTGGTAGTGACTTATCGTGGACATTCTTTCCTAGTTTGGGAATAAAGTTAGGAAACATTACGCTTTCAAACCCTGCAGGCTTTAAGAATAGCTCTATGGTATCCGTGAACCAAGTGGTTGCAGAGGTTGCATTAATGCCGCTATTAAAGAAAGAAGTTGAGATATCTCAACTCAATCTTGATGGTTTGACCTTGATGTTGGAAACGCAAAAGGATGGCCGGACAAGTTTCGATGGTCTGGCCGGTAACGCAGATAACAAGACTGCCTCAGAAGGTGCAACGCAAAGTACGCCTTCGAGTAATGCTACGCTAGCACGGCTCGATATTGGCGGTATTTCAATTACCAATACTCAAATCACTAATTTTGACCACGTAAGCCAAAGTGAACAAGTTTTCTCCTTAAAAGAGTTAACTTTAGGTAGATTCCAATTGGGTGAGTTTGCAGCGCTACAGTATGAGTTTTCTGCTACCTTGCCTGATATGGCTGTAAGTAGCCAAGGAAAAGGGCAGCTCAAGGTCGCGCAAGATCTACAGACTATTACCATTAATGATTTTGTAGTTAATAACCAAATCACTGGCGAAGGTATGCCAAATGGCAACCTAAAGGCTGATTTAGCAACCTCCTTAGTTGTGGCATTAGATAAGCAAACATTGAGTCTAGTACTCTCAAGTTTTAGTGCTGCCAATATCAATGCTACAGGTAAGCTCGATGTCGCATTCGGAAGTAAAGTGCCTCAAGTTGTGGCAAAGCTTGAAGTGGGCAATGTTGACCTTGATGCGCTGTTGCCAAAGCAAGAGGGCGAGAGGAAGAATGAAGATAAACCAAAACAAAAACCATCAACAAAGTTATCGAAAGCGGTTGAACCAAATTTAACGGCGATGAAGTCTGTTAATCTTGATGTGGATGTCAGGATTAAGTCGGTTAAAGTGGCAAACTTAAAGACTCAAAACTGGGTGATGAAGCTGCTGATGAAAGGTGGCGTAGCCGATATTAAGCAACTATCTGCAGACCTTTATGGCGGAAAAATTAGTGCAACGGCAAAACTTGATGGCAGAGACAAGGTGGCTAAATATCAGTTCGATAAGCGCCTCTCGGGTGTGGATATTCGTGCACTGCTAATCGATATGGCCGACGTGGATCTGCTAGACGGTGAAGCAAACTTTAACGTAGCGGGTAAGGGACGAAGCTTAATACCCGATAACCTGAAGCGAAACCTTGTTGCGAAGGGGCAGTTTGAGATTGCCGATGGTGCAATTCATGGAGTCAATATTCCACAGATGATCCGTGAAGCAAAAGCGAAGTTGGGCGGCGATCTGTCAGCCAGTTCGGGCTCTACTGAGAAGAAAACAGACTTTACCAGTATGACAGGCTCATTTAATGTCGCAAAAGGCGTGGTTACAAACCCAGATCTGGATATGGCTTCACCACTTATCCGCTTAAAAGGGGCGGGTACGGCGAACATTATTAACGAGGCATTAGACTATAAGTTAACGACATCTGTGGTTGGCTCACTGGAAGGACAAGGCGGCGAGACTCGCGATTCACTTTATGGCGTTGAGATCCCATTTGCGATTAGCGGTACTATGTCAGAGCCAAAATTTGCTTTAGACACTAAAGCCTTACTGGACTCAAAACTTAAAGATGAAACCAATAAGCTAAAAGACAGCTTATTTAAGAAATTTGGAGGCCTGTAATGGTTAAGATACTTTTATTCCCTTTAATTACAGTTAGTTTACTGGGCTGTTCTGGCCAACAAACTGAGGCTGAGCAGCTTGGTACGGATGCAGCGACTAATGCGCCGAGTGTTCAGCTACAACAGGCACCAGTAGCAGGGGCACCCGCAGGTATTGTTGGTGCCGCTAACGGTGAACAACGTGACGTTAAGGATGGCAAGTCTATGAGTCAGGGACTATTAGATGCTCAGCTAGTGGTGAAAAACAAGGCTGATATTACCCTAGAATACACTAATAATCAGTCTCATGGCGTGCCCTTGATGTTTCCTTCTGGAATGACAGCAGACCTATGGTTACTCGATCCTCAAGGCAAACGAGTCTGGGCTTGGTCAAATGAGATGATGTTTACTCAGGCAATTCGAGAGCTAGTGATGCCAGCGGGTAAAACTCAACGAGTCAAGTTTGCAATTCCGGCGGATGTCGTCGCAAACATAGGTAAAGGTTATAGCCTTAAAGTTATCTTTGCCGGACGTGCGACTGAGTCTCAGGTGCCAGTAATGCTTCCGGTGATATATAACTACTAAAGCAGACGAAAGCGACAAAAAAGGCGACCTTAGGTCGCCTTTTTTTATGAGGGTAATTTATGTTCTGACTTTTGTCATATCAACATAGAGTTTTAGCATCTGACCTGGTTGAATGTACTTGCTCTTTTCTAGCGAGTTCCAACGCACGAGATCGTTAACACTGACGTTGAACTTACTGGCGATGCGAGCTAAAGAATCACCATTACGAACCTTATAGTTAACGGTGCGCATCACTTCGCTTAGACCGCTCTTGTTAGATACGTTACCAGACCAGATGACTAGCTTTTGGCCTATCTGTAACGGATCTTTAGGTGCCATGCTGTTCCAGCTCGCAAGCTGATTGGTTTTCACTTTGTGCAGCTTCGCAATTTTCCACAGTGAATCACCCGATCTAACCTTATAGGTAATTTTACTGGCACCACGGGATTTATTTTGCTGACGCGCTAAGCGCTGATCGGCTGATAACAGGTATTCATCAAGGTTTTTCGCCGCAACAGGGATCAACAAGTATTTTCCGGCCACAATGGTGTTGCCATTGATATCATTGACCGCTTTCAATGCTGAAATCGTAGTGCGATAACGCTTTGCGATTAATCCTAAACTGTCGCCTGACTGAATTTTATAGCGTTCCCAATTTAGTCGATCTGTTGTGGTCGTGTCATTTAACGCAAGTTTAAAGGCATCGGCTTTATCGACTGGCAATACAAGTTTGTGCGGTCCTTCAGGAGCCGTAGCCCAGCGGTTAAAGCCTGGGTTTAACTTGTGTAGTTCAGATGTGGTCATATTGGCAATGTCAGCAGCAAGCGCTAAATCAATTTGGCTACCAATATTAACGACTTCTATTTGAGGTTCATTACTGATCGGAGTCAGTTTAATGCCGTACTTATCGGCATTTTTGATCACATCGGCTAGTGCAAGTAACTGAGGCACATAGCGCTCAGTTTCTCTTGGAAGATTTAGACTAAAGAAATCAGTCGGTAAACCTTTTTTCTTATTACGCTTAGCGGCGTTGATCACACGACCTTCGCCGGTATTGTAGGCTGCAATGGCATATAGCCAGTTTTGGCCCGTTTTACCATGTAGGTACTCAAGCATATCTAAAGCGGCAGTCGTCGCGGCGGGGACATCTCTGCGACCGTCATACCACCAATTCATCTGTAGACCGAAGTGACGTGCCATTGGCGAAGTGAACTGCCAAAGGCCAGATGCCGCACCATGTGAGTATGCAAAAGGATCGAAAGCACTCTCAACTATCGGTAGTAGGGCCAATTCGATTGGTAGATTACGCTTTTCAATTTCATCTACAATCAGATACATAAATGGCGTCGCTCGTTCAGATACGCGCTCTAAATGTTGAGGATGTTTGATATACCAGTCGCGATATTGGCGAACGAGTTTTTCATCGGGCACTTCCATCTGCATATTGAGACTAATACGCTGCCAAATATCGGTAACTTCAACGACCTCAACAATCTCTGGTTCAATAGGTTTTGGGGCGACTTTCTCAACTGCAACTGGCTTGGCAGGGATCCCTTCCGAAGTCTGTTGGTTGTCTAAAGTTTGACAACCTGCCAACAGGGCAATGCCCCCTGCGACAAATAAAAATGGTACGCGCATCTAAAATCAGTGTCCTTAACTTAGGCTCAAAAAAGCCAGAAAAATCTGGCTTAGTGGCGCTGGAATAGCGAGCTATTGTAGATTATTTTTTAGAAATTGTCTTTCCATTGGCGTAGAAGTGAGAAGCTTTGCAATGGATTATCGATAGGTTGTTGGAATTGAATGGATAAAGATTGCCAAATTTCCTCACTATCGCTTCTTAAAAAGGGGTTAATCGCCTTTTCTTGGCCAATAGATGAAGGCAAGGTTGGCTTACTTTGGGCACGAAGAGCGTGAGCCTTTTGTGTGTAATCTATGAGCGTAGCGTTATTAGGTTCAACTGTGTTGGCAAATGCCAGATTCGCTAAGGTGTATTCATGAGCACAGCAAACCTTGGTATTGTCGGGAAGTTGACTCAATTCACTTAGCGATTGGTACATCTGCTCGGCACTGCCTTCAAAAAGACGACCGCATCCTGCACTAAACAAGGTATCACCACAAAACAATACGTCTTCAATCAAATAAGCGATATGACCTAAGGTATGCCCTGGCAACTGAATAATCTTTGCATTAACACCAGCATTTGTGAGCGTGATGTCACCGCTGGTTGCGATAGGGTGGTTAACACCGATAATATTTTCGCTTTGCGGGCCATAAACTGCGATGTGCTCACCAAATTGACAGATTAATTGCTCAATCCCCCCAGTGTGATCATGATGATGATGGGTAATGAGTATGCCGAGCAGTGGCTGTTCGGTCTGGTTAAGATAGTCGATGACAACTTGGCCATCACCTGGATCAACAACATAGACGCCACTATTTTGCTGAGATTGGAACACCCAGATATAATTATCATTGAACGCGGATAATGGAGTGATATGCAACATGTCTAAACTCTCTCATTTTATATAATCAAGCATACAGCTAAATAATTTTGAGTACTTAACCCAGTTTACTGAGCAAAGCTATTGCTTGTATACCGCTTTCGTTATTAAAGTAGAGCTTCAATGATTTTGGAGATTGATTTGTCACAGTCTGAATTACCGTTACAGCCTTATCATTGGTCAGAACTCCCGAATGGGCCCGTTATACGTCAAAGTGTAGAGCAGGCTTTATCTCCATGGTGGCCAAGGATTTTTGGTTATTTCATGCTTAATCTAGGTCCCTTGAGCCATAAAATGGCAAAAACTGGGGTTGGCATTAGTCAACAGTACTCTTTATTCGATGAGGCTCAGGCGAATATTGAGGGTGATTACTGTCAGTTACCGATCCAAAACGCCAGTATTGATGCGGTTGTGATGAACTTCCTACTCGAATTTGAATCGGATCCATATCGTTTACTTCGCGAAGTAGACAGAGTGCTCATTTCTGGTGGCCATCTGGTGATAACCGGATTCAATCCCCTTAGTCCCATGTTTATGGGGAAAATACTACCTAGTTATCAACAAGAGATCCCATGGTGCGGGCGTTTCTTTATGCCTTCAAGGGTAAAAGACTGGCTAGGCCTATTGGGCTATCAAGTCGTCGCCGATGAACGTTTATTACATCACCATCTGCTCCGAGATGTGAAAACAGACAGTATATGGTCGCATGCGCTTAAATCCTGGTTGCCTAGTACGGGGAGCGTCTATGTGCTGGTGGCGAAGAAATTAGAAACCCCGTTAACACCAATACAGGCAAAACGTAAAGTTAAGCGGCCTAGTTGGTCAACGGCAAGCGCAAGTCGTGCTGGCCATGCACCAAAATCTTCAGATAAATATTAAGAGACGTAATGCGTATTACATTAAAACAGCTAGCCGTTTTTGAAGCGGTAGCTCGTAGTGGCCAAGTAGCCAAGGCGGCTGAGATGCTTAGCCTATCGTCTCCAGCTACCTCGATGGCTTTGTCAGAGCTAGAGAAACAACTGGATGCGCGATTGTTTGAACGTATTGGAAATCGTCTGCGTTTGAACTCTCAGGGAAGTTTGCTATTACCTTTAGCAACCCAAGCGCTGCAAAAAATCGATCAGATTGAACATGCCTTTTCGCCTGCGGGCGCAGAGCTTGGCGGTAATCTCAACGTCAGTGCTAGCTCAACGATAGGTAATTATCTTTTGGCGAAGTCGGCGGTTGCATTTTGTCAGCAGCATACTAATACCTTAGTGAATGTCGATATCGAAAATAGTCAAAAGGTGATTAATTCGGTGCTAGAGTTTAGAAGTGAGATGGGCTTTATCGAAGGACAATGTCTCGACAGTCGTATTGCCGTCGAAGCCTGGCATAGAGACAAGTTGTTGGTGTTTTGTCATCCAGCGCATCCACTCGCGGGAAAAATTGTCGCGCCGAGTGAACTCAATGATATGCCTTGGGTGATGCGAGAGGAGGGCTCCGGCACGCGAGATTGTTTTGTTAGTGCGGCCAATGCTCTGGATCTACAACCACAAGAGAAGTTTCGTTTTTCGACTCCTGATGCGATTAAGCAAGCGGTAAAGCAAGGTGCTGGGCTTGGGGTTTTATCTGAGCTCACTCTTGAGAAAGAACTGATCCGTAAAGAGTTAGCGGTCATCGAGGTCGAAGGGCTTGCCTTAGAGCGAAAATTTTATCGTATCCACCATAAAAGTCGCCACTTTACCCCAGTGGGATTAGCTTTTATCGATTTTTGCCGAACTTTTCTCAATACTGAACACTAGCTATTTGAGGGTTAAGTTCACGAAGATTAAGTTGTGAAGGTGGTACGTTGAACATAAGTAATTTTTTAATCGATATATTGATATAAATAAGGCCTAGAAACTGCCATAGTGGCAGTTTCTCAAGCCGAGGAAAGCGTTAGTCTTGCTTTTGCTGAGACAGGTAGCCGCCATCTTCTTGTGTGGGCTTTGCCTCTGCAGCTTGGCGTGCAAGATCGTCACAGCGTTCGTTTTCGCTATGCCCAGCGTGGCCTTTAACCCAGCGCCATTCAACTTGGTGACGTTGTGATACAGCGTCCAAACGTTTCCATAGGTCGACATTCTTCACGGGCTGGTTCGTCGAAGTGATCCACCCCTTACGTTTCCAACCATGGATCCACTGAGTGATCCCTTGACGCATATATTGGCTATCGCTGGTTAATATAACCTCGCATGGCACCTTTAACGCTTCGAGGGCTATAATCGGCGCAAGCAGCTCCATTCGATTATTGGTGGTGAGGGCAAAACCATCAGCCAGTTCTTTGGTGCGTTTTTTGTACTTTAAAACGATGCCATAACCGCCAGGACCAGGATTTCCTAGGCAAGAACCGTCGGTATAGATAGAGATCTGTTTCAGTCCAGTCATCAAGTTGCTACCATAGCTATAATTGCGGGCGAGTATACCCAAAAAATTTAACTGAGAAATGTATAAATTCATATGAATATTGTTTCAAGCGCCAAGCGGCAAATTATTCTCGATACCGAAACCACAGGTATGAACCAGTCGAGCGGCCCAATCTATTTAGGTCATCGAATTATTGAAATTGGTTGTGTCGAAGTGGTGAACCGCCGTTTAACGGGTCGTCATTATCATGAGTACATTAATCCTCTACAGCCTATCGATGAAGAGGCTATCGCGGTCCATGGTATTACCAATGAGTTTGTTGCAGACAAGCCAAAGTTCCATGAAGTCGCTCAAAGCTTTATCGAGTTTATCGATGGCGCAGAAATCGTGGCACATAACGCAAACTTCGACGTTAGCTTTATGGATCATGAGTTTTCGATGCTACAGCCATTAGGCCCCAAAACGACAGACATTTGTCAGGTACTCGATTCTCTAGAAGTTGCCAAGTTCTTGCACCCAGGGCAAAAGAACAACCTTGATGCCCTGTGTAAACGATACGGTATCGATAACTCGGCCCGTGATCTTCACGGCGCATTACTCGATGCTGAGATTTTGGCCGATGTTTATCTGTTAATGACAGGTGGCCAGACCAAGTTTAACCTTTCAAGCGAAAAAGCGGGGCAAGAGGGGGGAGGTATCCAGCGACTCAGTGCAAATAGATCAAAACTTAAAGTGATCGCTGCATCGGCCGATGAACTGATTAGACACGAAGAGCGATTGGATCTAGTCGCAAAATCAGGACAATGCCTCTGGCGCGGATAAATGTCACCTTATGAGTCTCAATATGGTTAGAAGAGTTAAACTTTTCACGGCTTTCTTACTCTGCTATTGCTCTCTGAGCGCCGCTGCACTCGCTAATGTAGTGCTTTCTAATCATGCCTCGGAACTGAAGAATCGGTTTAGAATCGACCATATGGTCGATTCTATGACTCTGCTCATCCATAGAGAGTACGGCAGTGGGCCTGTGGTGCTCGTGCGTCCAGATGGCAGTAAATGGTATGTGAATCGTCACCCAGAAGATAAAGTGACTTGGATGGAAGGCTTAACGGGTGACATGATCACCATTAAAAAGCCGATGCCGGGCCCATGGCAATTGCTTGGACAAGTGGTAGAGGGCTCTGTTATTGAAAAGGTCTCGACACTGACTATTGAAGTCGACGCTATTCCTCAGCCTTTGTTCCAAGGGGAACGCCTTAAGTTAACCGCTAGATTATTGGGAGATGAACAGAAAGTTCGCCTACCAGGTCTAGATTTCATGATGAATTGGACGGCGCGCTTTGTCAGCAAGAATAATACCGCAGATGAAAACTACGCCGCGGGAACCGTCATTGTCGGGGCTTATCGAGATAATGGAGAGGCGCTCGATGAAAAACCTGATGACGGTATCTTTACCAGTGATTTGAATCTAGAGCAGCCTTGGGGGGATTACGCCCTACAAGTTCAGGCTAAGAATACGGTTTTAGAGCGAGAATACACACAGGACTTTAGACTGTCTCAACGCCCAATTGACGTGAACTTGCTTACCCCTGAAAATCCTAATGACGGGCTCTGGACTTTAGATATCCAGATAGATAATGACGTACTGTTATTGGAACAGACTCATCTCGAGGCCGAAATTATGGGGCCTACGGGTAAGATTATACCTGTCTCCATCGCCAACTTCACCGAAAAGCAAACTCAGTTCAACTTACCTAAAGTCATTGATTTTGGAAGCTACGATCTAAAAATTAGTGCAATGAGCACAACCCTTGATGGTCGAGAGATATATTTAAGCCTGCCTGAACTGTTTTTTAATCTCATTGAACCGCCTGAGCCGCCACCAAGTGAAGAAGAGTTAGCAGCCAGAGCTGAGGCGATAGCCAAGGTACAGGAGCAGGAAGCCAAAGAAGATGCAATTTTACTGATAGTCTCAATCAATATTGTTCTAATAGTGGTAGGAATATTGGTTTTATTATTTATTCGTAAGCGCAGTAACCTTAAAAAAGCATTAGCAGCGACAGAGGCAAGATTGGAGAAAGAGATCCGCAGAGAGAAGGTTTTGCTTGAGTTGGACCAAATCGATCTCACTATGCCGGAAGATACCGATAATCAGCTTGGTAAGCGCTAATGTTTCTCAGGTAAATGCTGAAGAAAAAACCAATTGTTCGTTTTTCGACTAGTCAGTAAAGATCTTATAAAAAACTTATTGACGGACTACCTCACTCTACGTATTATTCACCGCACTTGATGTGGAGCGGTAGTTCAGTTGGTTAGAATACCGGCCTGTCACGCCGGGGGTCGCGGGTTCGAGTCCCGTCCGCTCCGCCAATCAAGTACTAAATTTTAGTTATTTGTTAGTGACATAACGAGTAACATTAGAAATCAGTTTAAAGATTTCTATAAAAGTTTTGGAGCGGTAGTTCAGTTGGTTAGAATACCGGCCTGTCACGCCGGGGGTCGCGGGTTCGAGTCCCGTCCGCTCCGCCAATTTGTAAAAGCTAGCTTAGTTTTAGTTAGTTGTGAGTCGTAAGTCATGTTAGTGACATAGCAATGACTTTAGAAATCAGTTTAAAGATTTCTATAAAAGTTTTGGAGCGGTAGTTCAGTTGGTTAGAATACCGGCCTGTCACGCCGGGGGTCGCGGGTTCGAGTCCCGTCCGCTCCGCCAATTTAGTAAAAGCTAGCTAGTTTTAGTTAGTTGTGAGTCGTAAGTCATGTTAGTGACATAACAATGACTTTAGAAATCAACTTAATGGTTTCTAGAAAAGTTTAGGAGCGGTAGTTCAGTTGGTTAGAATACCGGCCTGTCACGCCGGGGGTCGCGGGTTCGAGTCCCGTCCGCTCCGCCAACACAAAGACGAAAGCCTTCACAGCAATGTGAAGGCTTTTTTCGTTTAGCTAATTTAAAATAAGTTAAGCAACTGTGAAATCACGAGTACTGTCCGGCTTTGATTAAACTTTCACGCCGTGATCGCGGGTTCATCAGTATTACGAGCCAATCCGCTGCGCAACACAAAGATGAAAGCCTTCACACTTTCACATAATAATGAATGTGAAGGCTTTTTTCGTTACAGCATTTTTCGTTTAGCTAATTTAAAATAAGTTAAGCAACTGTGAAATCACGAGTACTGTCCGGCTTTGATTAAACTTTCACGCCGTGATCGCGGGTTCATCAGTATTACGAGCCAATCCGCTGCGCAACACAAAGATGAAAGCCTTCACACTTTCACATAATAATGAATGTGAAGGCTTTTTTCGTATTTGGATTAAAAATTTAAACAGTTTATCGGCTTGAAATCGATAGCTTACCTGCTTTGCTATTTACCTAGCACCTAGCACCTAGCACCTAGCACCTAGCACCTAGCACCTAGCACCTAGCACCTAGCACCTAGCACCTAGCACCTAGC
>NZ_CANMIO010000008.1 GCF_947497935.1 uncultured Shewanella sp. | reverse complement strand
AATTGTGAGGACGTTTAGGTCAAGCGGAAGAGATTGCATCTACAGTACGTTTTATCATTGAAAATGACGATATAAACGGCTGGGTTAACGGCCATGTATTTGAAATCGACGGCGGCATTCGCTTATAGATTTACGATTCGCGTAGAAATGGTGTCAATTGTGAGGACGTTTAGGTCAAGCGGAAGAGATTGCATCTACAGTACGTTTTATCATTGAAAATGACGATATAAACAGCTGGGTTAACGGTCGTGTATTTGAAATCGACGGCGGCATTCGCTTGTAACCTCACTTTAAAGTAAAAGATAAAAACGGGCTGTGGCCCGTTTTTTTTATGGGGTGAATACGGCATTTGAACAATCACTTAGCATTAGGTCATAATAGCAACATCATAAAAGGAATACGGGGACGAAATGGATAAGCTTGAAAGGGCGACAAAGTTAATGATGTTGGTTGTAGGTTGTGTCGGTCTAATAGTGATCTATTTTGGTTTTTTTTATTTACTTTTATCGGGCAGGAGTACAGCGGCTATTCCTTGGTATATTTTGCTTTCACCTTGGGTGTGTATCTTTTTTGGTTTAACTCGGAAAAAACAGCTGGGAGTGATCCGCTGGTTTACTCGTAAATGGACGAAAAAGTAGCGCGCCATGAGGTCAATGCTAATAACAGTGCGTTAATAGGGCTCAATGACAGTATTTAAATCAGCCATGTTGTCGGTCGCTAGCTTAGTTGCACTTTTTGGGTGTAGCGAAGCGCCGGAGCAAGAACAAAGAATAGCAGCCTCAACACTTGCTGACGGGAATACGGTGGCTGAATATGGCAGCTGGGAGTCTCCGGTTACACCTGAAGATGTGTACGACTTAGCAGATGATATTAGTGATGTTCGCGCGACGACTCAGGGGATTTACTTCGTTCAGTCTAATGCGAATAATGAGGGTAAAAAGGGCGTTTACCGTATCGATCTCGACGGCTCTTTAAATAAGGTGGTGTCGTCAAACTTTAATATTCGTAGTAAAGTTCATGAGTATGGTGGCTCACCGTTTGTGGCAATAGGCCATAGCCTATTTGCGACCAAATCTTCCGATCAAATTTTATATCGTATCGCGCCAAATCAAGCCCCTTTCGCTCTTACACCTCACGCCACACGCCATGCGGGCTGTATTGAAAACCCAAAAGCTTCCCGGCTTATTTGTATCCGTGAAGATCATCGTGCCGAAGGTGAGCCCGTTAATAGTTTGGTTGGTATCAATTTAAGTTATGCCGATGAAGGCACAAGTTTAGTGACCGGTGCCGACTTCTACGCTAAGCCGGTGTTGTCTCCAGATCAAAGTCAGTTAGCTTGGGTGTCATGGAACCATCCGAACATGCCATGGGATGAAACCCAGCTTTGGCTAGCAGATATTGATCCCAAAGGCGCGATTGTTAATCCAAGGCAAATTAATACCAAGCAACAAGGGTCAATCACTCAACCTTTGTTTAGTCCTACTGGACAGCTTTATTTCGTGGCCGACTTTAATAACTGGTGGAATATTTATCGTTTAGATGCGCAGCTTGAACCTGAAATTGTATTAGAAAAGGCCGCAGAGTTTGCGGTTGCAGACTGGAAGGTTGGCCAAACTAATTACGCGTTTGAAAATGAGCATAACGTGATTGCCAGCTTTAACCATGAAGGACAAGCTCAACTTATTCGTATTGATACCATTAGCGGCGTGACCGAGGCTATTGCGGTCGATTTTGCTGAGATCTCATACGTGACTCAGTATCAAAATGAAGTGCTGTTTGTTGGTGCGAAAGAGACCCCAGAAAAGGGCATTTACAAAGTACAAGGGCGAGCGGCCCAGTTAGTCTACGCGCCAGACATACCGGTTATGGATCCTCACTATATTTCTAGAGCCGAAAGCGTCGCCTTTAAAACTGAGGCCGCTCAAACCGCTTACGGTTATTTATACCGCCCTAAAAATCCTAAGTTTCAGGGGCCACAAAATCAAGAACCGCCTTTGGTGATGATGCTTCATTCTGGGCCAACCGCTAAGGCGAGCCGCGCATTTAGACGCGATATTCAATATTGGACAAGTCGTGGGTTTGCTGTTTTTGATGTTAACTACCGAGGTAGTACAGGCTTTGGTCGAGATTACCGTAATAGTTTATACGGAAACTGGGGCAAGTCCGATGTCAAAGACGCGGTTAGAGCCGCTGGTTTTTTGGTGAACAGTGGCGATGTTGACGGACGTAAATTAGCTATTCGTGGCAACCGCGCTGGTGGGTTTACTGCACTATCGTCAGTGGCCTATTACAGTACCTTTGGTGCAGGCGTAAGTTACTCAGGAATTAGCGACATGGAAGAGTTTAAGCGCCATGCACATAAGTTTGAATCACGATACTTGAAACGCTTACTGGGTAATATGGAGAACTATAAGCAGCGTTCAGCTATGTATAACCTTAAAGGGTTGAATGAACCTTTACTGCTTATTCAAGGGGTCAATGATTCGCTTATTCCTGCGAAACAATCGCAGATTATTTATCAAGCGGTAAAGAACAAAGGCATCCCAGTGGCTTATCTTGAATTCAATGATGACGCGGCAAACAGGGTTTCACCTCAAAGTAAGAAACAGGCGTTAGAGGCTGAATTGTCATTTTATGGGCAAATATTTGGTTTTACGCCAGCGGGCAGTATTCCAGCTTTAGCCATTGATAACATCGAAAATCTGCGCAGGCGATGATCGACTGCATCATTATCAGGTAGGCTTAAACTTCTTGGCTGGTATGTCACTGGGCTTGTTTTTGCAGCCCATTTAATATGGCGCAGTTGGGTTGCTTACCGCCTTGGCAGTCGTGTACCAGGTTGGCCAATTGATCTCTTAATATGCAGAGTTGGCTTATTCGGTTTTCGATATCTTGTAAGTGGAGAGTCGCAACGGCTTTCACATCATCGGCATTTCGGCTGTGATTATTTTGTAGTTCGAGCAGCGCCTTACAATCTTCTAGCGTAAAACCTAATTCGCGGCAGTGTTGAATAAACTGCAACGCCTCAATCGAGCTCTGGTTGTACTCGCGGTAACCATTCTCGCTTCTCTGGCCAAGCACGAGTCCAATATCGTGGTAGTAACGAATACTCTTGACTGACAATCCGGTTATTTTTGCGACCTGCCCAATTTTCATCAACTTTCTCCTAACTGCTAGAATCTAAAATCTAGACTTAAAACTTTTCCAATTGATGTTTGACTCTCCCCTAATGGGAGAGCTTACGCTTAGTTCTACAGAGAAACAAATTGGAGAGCCTATCATGGCCACTATTAATTTATATGTGCCAAAGATGAGCTGCGCAAGTTGCGTAGCCAAGATTGAAACGGCTTTTGAAAATCATGGCCAGAGCGGCCAAGGCGATATCGCTGCGAGAGTGAATTTAGCCGATAAAATGGTGCAGGTATCGGGAGCTATCTCAGCCGAAGATGCCATAGCGATAGTTAGAAGTGTGGGCTATGACAGTGAGCTGGTCATCGATGCGCAAACTGCAGCGGCGCAAAAAGGTCAAGATGAAGCAAAAGAGTACCGCTTAAGATTGATCCAAGCATCAGTCGGCTTAGGGCTTGGGGTTCCTTTGATGTTATGGGGATTACTTGGCGGCGAGATGATGGTCAACAATGCGACTCAGCAATTAGCATGGGGCGTTGTTGGGGGAATGACCTTGCTGATTATGGTGCTTACCGGACGGCATTTCTATCAAGGCATGTGGCGAGCGATTAAAGTCAAATCTGCCAACATGGACACTCTCATTGCACTAGGTACCAGTGCCGCTTGGCTCTACTCTATGATGGTGGTTCTTGCGCCGCAGTGGTTCCCGGCCGACACTCGGCATGTCTATTTTGAAGCGAGTGTGATGATCTTAGGTTTGATTAACCTTGGCCACGCATTAGAGTTACGTGCCCGAGGCAAGACCAGTGAAGCGGTGCAGCGTTTACTCGGTTTACAAGCAACAACGGCGATACGTATAGCAGATAGTGGTGATGAAGAGGTTGAAATTAACCAACTAATTGTTGGTGACCGTTTGCGTCTACGCCCAGGAGACAGAGTGGCTCTAGATGGCGAAGTGCTAAGTGGTCAGACACTCATCAATGAGTCCATGCTTACCGGGGAGCCTATTCCTGTGCATAAAGAGCAAGGTGATGATGTTAGCGCTGGCACGGTTAACAGTAATGGCAGCATTATTTACCAGGTTACTGCGGTTGCTAAAGACAGTAAGTTGGCCAAAATTATTGAGTTGGTGCAGCAAGCTCAAATCTCTAAAATGCCAATAGGGAGATTAACCGATAAAATTTCCGCTTATTTTGTGCCTGCGGTTGTTATCATCGCGATTTTCAGCTCTGTAATATGGTACCTATTTGGACCCGAGCCTGCGCTATCTCATGGATTAGTGGTGCTGACTAGCGTGTTGATTATCGCTTGTCCCTGCGCATTAGGTTTAGCAACACCTATGTCTATTATGGTATCCGTCGGCCGCGCAGCGCAGATGGGCGTGTTAGTTCGCAATGGCGAAGCACTGCAAACTGCCAGTAAAGTGACTACAGTTGTACTTGATAAAACGGGGACTGTAACTCAAGGAACACCTGAGGTTATCGACATAATACTGCTGGACTCAAGATTAGATGAGTCCAATTTAATGCGAGAGGTTGCAAGTTTAGAGCAGCACTCGGAGCATCCGCTTGCTGGTGCAATTATTAGTAAAGCTAAATTACAGTCTGCAGGGGTAACGTTTAGTGGATTAGAGTCCATTGCACTCAGTGAGCCAGATAGCTTCACAAATATTCAGGGTAAGGGGATCACAGGTGTTGTCGATGGATCGCATTATAGCGTGGGCAACATAGGTTTGATGCAGCACTCTGGGGTAGAGGACTTGTCTGCGTATCAGCACCAGATCAGCGAACTTGCGAGCCAAGGCAAGACCCCCGTTTTTGTGGCAAAAGCACAAAAGCTGGTGGCGATTGTCGCGATAGCCGACCCGATAAAAGTCGATGCCGCTCAAGCCGTGCTGGCAATGAAAAATCAGGGATTAAAAGTTGTCTTGTTAACGGGTGACAATGAATTAACCGCACAAGCGGTTGCCGATAAAGTGGGCATTGAAAGTGTCTTTGCCGATGTATTACCGGAACAAAAACAGCAAAAGGTACAGGAATTACAGCAAGCAGGTGAAGTGGTCGCCATGGTGGGGGATGGCATCAATGATGCGCCAGCGCTAATGAGTGCGGATGTGGGACTTGCCATGGGCAGTGGCACTGAAATTGCCATTGAGAGCGCCGACTTTACACTGCTATCGGCAAGGCTAATGGTGATAAACGATACCTTAGCACTCGCCCGCGCAAGCATGACTAATATTAAGCAAAACCTGTTCGGTGCATTTATTTATAACAGCTTGGGGATCCCCATTGCGGCAGGCGTATTATTCCCCTTTACAGGGATGTTACTCAGTCCAGTTATAGCAGGGGCTGCGATGGCACTATCTTCACTAACGGTTGTTACCAATGCCAACAGACTGCGTCGTATCAAACTTAGTTAGTGCAAGTGTTAGCTCATATAAAAGCTTGGTAATGTTTAACCAAGCGATGATTAACTTTGGGGTTAACTTGGCTTTCGTGGAATTTGTTTTTAAGGCATTAATGCTTTGGGGAGATCCATCTAAATATCATCTCTAGCAGCGCCTATTGTAAGTTGATAAATTAGGCTAATTTAGCTATAATTTCGCGCTTAATTTTACAGGCTTGATGCTAAGTGGCGTCAGTCTTCGGCCAGTAGGTCGGTATCGGGTAAAATCTTGATACTGAACTACTGGTTTTTGTTTTATCTATGATGACGTTAATCATATAACCAAGAGCGGAATTGTCACTTTGATCACTACAGCTAATATCACCATGCAGTTTGGCGCTAAGCCACTGTTTGAAAACATCTCAATTAAGTTTGGCGGCGGAAACAGATACGGTCTGATCGGCGCTAACGGTTGTGGTAAATCAACTTTCATGAAGATCCTTGCTGGTGATTTAGAACCGACAGCGGGTAACGTTTCATTAGATGTGAACGAACGTCTAGGTAAGCTAAGTCAGAACCAATTTGGTTACGAAGAGTTCAGTGTTGTGGATACCGTAATCATGGGCCATGCAGAACTTTGGAAAGTGAAGCAAGAACGTGACCGTATCTATTCTCTACCTGAAATGTCTGAAGAAGACGGCATCAAGGTTGCTGAGCTTGAGATGGAATTTGCCGAGATGGACGGTTATACCGCTGAATCTCGTGCTGGCGAACTGTTAATGGGCGTGGGTATTGGTGTTGAGCAGCATTTCGGTCTAATGAGCGAAATCGCACCAGGCTTTAAGTTACGTGTACTTTTGGCTCAGGCACTATTTAGTGATCCAGATGTACTGCTACTTGACGAACCAACCAACAACTTGGACATCGATACCATCCGCTGGTTGCAAGAGATGCTGAACCAACGTAACAGCACCATGATTATCATCTCGCATGATAGATATTTCTTGAACTCTGTTTGTACGCATATGGCTGACTTGGATTACGGTGATATCCGTGTATTCCCTGGTAACTACGATGAATACATGATGGCTGCTCAGCAGGCGCGTGAGCGTTTGATGTCTGACAACGCTAAGAAGAAGGCACAGATAGCCGAGCTTCAAGGCTTCGTTGCACGTTTCTCTGCTAACGCTTCTAAAGCTAAGCAAGCAACATCGCGTGCTAAGTTAATCGACAAGATTAAGCTTGATGAAGTTAAAGCGTCTAGCCGTGTTAACCCATTCATCCGTTTCGAACAAGAGAAGAAGTTATTCCGTAACGCTTTGGTTGTTGAAGATTTGACTAAAGGCTTCGATCACCCACTATTTAAAGATCTAAATATCATTGCTGAAGTTGGCGAGCGTATTGCTATCTTGGGTGACAACGGTGTGGGTAAAACCACATTGCTACGTACTCTAGTACACGATATCCCACAAGATTCGGGTACGATTCAGTGGTCTGAAAACTCAGCGATTGGCTACTACGCACAGGATCACGAGTCTGATTTCGCTAACGATATGACCCTGTTTGACTGGATGAGTCAGTGGCGCAAACCAGAAGATGACGATCAATCAGTACGTGGTTACTTAGGCCGTATGCTGTTTGGTTCTGATGACATCAAGAAGTCAGTTAAGGTACTGTCTGGTGGTGAGAAAGGTCGTATGTTGTTTGGTAAGCTAATTATGCAAAAGCCAAATATCCTACTGCTTGATGAACCAACCAACCACATGGATATGGAATCAATCGAGTCATTGAACAACGCGCTTGAGATGTACGAAGGTACGTTATTATTCGTCAGTCATGACCGTGCGTTTGTATCATCACTCGCGAACCGTATTATTGAAATCACACCAAATGGCGTGAATGACTTCAAGGGGACTTATGATGAGTTCCTTGCGAGCAAAGGTATCGAAGGTTAATTTTTATAGACCTTCTCTATAAAGCATAGCGTTAAAAAAAGCCCGATTTATCGGGCTTTTTTATGTCTGGAACATTTATGAAAAATTACCATGGATGGTAAAAATTTTTCGTTATGTCTGGAGCACTTATGCAGCCCTTTATTTAAGGGAGCGCCCATGGATGGCACTTGTTATTAAAGCTGGGTAAACCTTGTGTCAGGAACGCTTATGTCATTTTTGTTTTAAGAAGCGCCCATGGATGGAGTTATCCTTTAAAACAAGGGCTTCCTTTACATTCAGCGCATGGCAAAAAGCTCCTGATGATAGTCAGCGGGGAGGCTCGTGCCAGCACCGCACAACATCCCGTACCTAAACCTTGAAGAAAGCGGCCTATCACCATACCAGTAAATGAATGGCTGAGAAAAATGATCATCAGCAGGCCCAACATGGCGATAATAAGACCAATCAGCAATACTTTTTTGCGCCCAAGCGCATCAGAGATCGGGCCATAGATAAACTGGGATGGGCCAAATCCGAGTAAGTAAATACTGACCAATATTTGAACTTGTTCGTGGGAAACCGCAAAGTCTTTGGCTATCCAGGGGAGTGATGGGAATACTAATCCCATGCTCAGTTGCCCGACACTGATAATCAAGCATGCTAGTAAAATGGCTCTAAAATTCATTGTGTGCTCGCTATGCATCATTCGGCGTTGAGTTTACTTTTCCTCTGCGTCTCAAGCTGCCTTCATCGTCAAATGTTCCCAATTTGGCTTTGACCCGTTTTACGGTAGACAAACTTACACCGCATTGCTCCGCAACACTCTGTAGAGTCTGCCCCTCAAGTAGTAGAGTGGCGATCTGCTGATGTTTCTCTCTATTTGCTGGTCTACCGCTGAATCTTTGCTTCCACTGCTTAGGGTCTTCTTTGAGTGCTTTTCTTCCTTGCTCAGCAGCGAAAAGGCGATGTTGGGTTTGTACTTTTCCGTAACCCGATATGAGAGACATTAAAGCATGGCTATGAGTAGAGCCGGCTTCGAATTTCAGTGGCTCACAGGCAGTCTGCAATATCACCCCTATTTCCAACAAACTGTTGATGACCTGTAACGTAATACTGAAATCTTGACCAAAATCAGTTAGCCACCAGATGATCACTGTATCCCCCGGTTTTAGAGAATTAAATAATTGCTTAAACGCAGTTCGTTGCATTGGAGCAATGTCACCACGCACTTTATCTTGAAAATGATCAGCCTCAGGAGCTAACGATGTCATCGCTGCTAGTTGTCCTTGATATGCTTTATTCTTGGGGGAATAACGACTGTAAAGGTAAGTCTTTATAATGTTCCCCTTTATGGCTCATATAGTGTTATGGTTCATAATTATAGTCAAATTATGAAGACTGTTCAATCCTCAGTAAATTATGAGCAATCTTAGCTCTCTTGTTTATGAGTGTATAAAACTGAATTAAATACGAAACATCTGTAAATTGTCTTTTCTGGCAGCTCAATTAAAATGATCGGTAAGTATGGAGCTAAGCTCAAATTAGGCTCAAAACTTCGGAGTAACTAGAAAGCCTGTAGAATATCGTAGGAATATATATGCTCCAAAATCTTGCACTTTTCGGGGCAAACAGACGCTTTTTGAAGGCGTAATTAAGCGCACTGAAGAGTTTGCTGGCAAAGCACGTATGGATTTTATGCGTTATCACCTTGAAGACGAGAAGCTACAAGCAAAAATAGTTTATCTAGGGGATCCATTTGGTAACTTGTTTGAGCTGTACTCTCATACTTATGAAGAAACTAATGCCTCTGATTACGAGTAATTGATTTTGTAATGAGCAACTAGCTGCTAATAAGGAAAAGGATTAGCAGCCGTGTAAATCCATCCTTTGTAATGTCATATTTGCATTATAAGAACAAAATTAAGCCTTCTTTGCGGACAGGGTACTCTGCAAAAGGTCAATTTGTTATGGGCCTAGTTTTTGTATTCGGTGCTATAGCTATAGTAGAACGCTCAAGTGTTGGTGCCCTTGAATCTATATTTGTTTATGTTGTTTGAATATTTTCTGGGATCTTGCTTGAGAGAAAGCAAAAAAGAACTGGAATAATAAGTAAAAGAATACCTATTCACTTACCAAAGTGGTGGAGGGGACAAATTTCCACTCTTTGGCTCTAATCGCAAGCTTTGAGGCTGACAAAGTCGTTAGCATGCCAAGTGTATTTTTGGCGACTTTATATTAATTATTAAGCATCTGGACCAGTATATAAGCCCTATTCAGTAATGAGCTAATATTGCTTAGCTCACTTAGCCTTATCTTTCACTTCTTATTTAACGCTATCCATTGGCAAATTTTACTGTGTAGAACAATACTTGAAAGGATCTGTTGCGTTTAGCTGTGTTATTAGTCGGTAAGTGATGAAGCAAACGAGGCATTTTAAAATTTAATTTAGCACTTAACGGCGGCCCTCAAGGTGCTCTACATCACGGAGGTAGACATGAAAGTTTTCAAGAAAATCTTATTTGTGAGTCAAGGATTGCCTAGTGACAGTGACTCTATTGGACAAGCTCTACGGCTCTCCCAGACCAATGATGCCCAGGTGCAAGGTTTGATCGTTTGCCCAGCACTTTCACCCAAACTCATTGAATATCAAGATACCTATGAAAATGCCCTGCGACAAACAGTTAATCAGCAAATAGACAAAAGTCGGCTGCAAAATCATATTGCGGAAGCGGATGTTCCCTTACCCTTAGAAGTATTAAGCGGCGAAAAACCTGCGGTTAATATCATAAAAAATATCTTAAAGTATAAGCATGATCTGTTGATCAAAGATGCCGAACCTCTAGCTGAAACTGGCGAAGGCTTCAAGGCCATCGATATGACATTGCTTCGCAAATGTCCATGTCCTGTTTGGCTTAACCGTTTAGTTCATCAACCCTTGGACAAACGTCAGGTTGCCGTCGCGATTGATCCTATTAGTACAAGTCTCGAAGAAAATGCACTCTCACTTAAAATGCTGCAGTTAGCCCGTGATATTGCTAACAGATGTGACTATCGCCTACATATTTTATCTTGCTGGGAGTATCAACTCGAAAGTTATCTAAGAAACACTCTCTGGATTAAAATTGACCAAGAACAACTTACAGCAGAACTCGAATCCTCAAGGGTGCGTCACCGCGAAGCATTAGACAGCCTTATTGAGCAATCCGGCATTGGTGGTGAAATTATTATTCACCATCTACAAGGAGCTGCAGATGCTCAAATCCCAGAGTTTGTAAATGAGAGTGGAATCGATATTTTAGTGATGGGAACTCTGGCAAGGACAGGTATTCCCGGCTTGGTTATTGGTAACACGGCAGAGAACATATTACAGTCGATTAAGTGTTCGTTAGTGGCGTTAAAGCCTGAAGGTTTTGAGTCACCGATAAGTTAGCTTTGAGTGTGCTATAACTGTTTTTTCACAATATCTTCTTGCTCCTCATGACTGAATATTCTAAGCACAGCCTGATGCCGTAGCATTCGGTTGTGTTTATGCATACTCTAGAAATAGCCACTATTAATAGTATCTTGAGAGGGCTGCATTTTTACTGCTTACTTTTATAAAACGCTTTTGTTGCTAACTTACGTGATCTTGGTCGCACTATCTGGGTTTGGGATCACTTCGGTAGCACATTCTGTAACTAAATTAGATTAACGACTTTTAATCTTAGTCTTGGTTCGTATAATCACTTTCCGGCTAGAACGTCTCGTTCATCGCCACCTTAATGCAAGCCGCTACATGGACAAGTGATCAACCCACGGAGTTGGACCGGCAAAACTTTTGTAAGTTTTAGGTGTTTCATTCTTGTATCAATGGCCGGACACTCAAATCGCTCGATGTTAAAAGGCTTGAATATTCCTCGCCCGCTAATCGACGTCAAATGTCGCTTTATTTAAAGCACTTCCCCATCCAATACACTGATTGTGAACATCTATGGCCTACGTCTTTTTTAGCTCAATTTGGGATAAATGATGTCGTTGTTGATTAGCTTAGTCGGTATTTCGTTTTTGATTCTTTGTGGTTGGATTTTTTCTGAAAACCGCCACGCGATTAAGTGGCGTACAGTGCTTGGGGCTTTTGCCTTGCAAGCAGCGTTAGCCGCCTTAGTCTTATACGTGCCTATGGGGCAAAACATTCTAGGTTCAGTGAGTCAGGGGGTTGCCTCGGTATTAGGTTTTGCCGATGAGGGGATTAATTTCCTTTTTGGTGATCTTGCCACCAACAGCTTTGTGTTTGCTATCCGTGTACTTCCTCTGGTTATCTTTATCAGCGCCTTAATCTCTATGCTGTATTACTTTGGCATCATGCAGTGGGTGATAAAAATCATCGGCGGTGGCTTACAGAGAGTACTTGGCATCAGCCGCGCCGAATCATTGGTAACCACTGGTAATATCTTTTTAAGCCAAGGTGAATCGCCTCTGCTGGTTAAACCATTCTTACCTAAGATGACCCGCTCTGAGCTATTTGCCGTGATGACCGGCGGTATGGCGTCGGTGGCTGGCAGTGTATTAGGTGGTTATGCCGGTTTGGGCGTCGAGCTTAAATACCTGATTGCGGCAAGCTTTATGGCAGCTCCTGGTAGCTTGATGATGGCGAAACTATTGGTACCTGAAACGGGCTCGCCTGAATCGCAACAAAGCGTCGATATGAGTCAGAGTGAACACGGTAACGTGATTGATGCACTTGCCTCAGGTGCGATGAATGGTATGCGTGTGGCGGTGGCTATCGGTACCATGCTGCTAGCCTTTATTAGTGTGATTGCCATGTTTAATGCTGGTCTTGAGCAAGTGGGCACTTGGTTTAACCTTGAAGGCGTGACCATGCAAAGCTTGCTGGGTTATATCTTTGCTCCGGTGGCATTTTTAATTGGTGTGCCAGTTAATGAGATGATGCAGGCGGGTAGCTTTATCGGTCAAAAGTTAATTCTTAACGAGTTCGTGGCCTTTATGGATTTCACCGAAGTGAAGGAGCAGCTTTCGATGCATTCTCAGGTGATTATTACCTTCGCACTGTGTGGCTTTGCTAACATAGGTTCGATTGCTATTCAGTTGGGGAGTATCGGTGTGATGGCGCCAGAACGTCGCAGTGAAGTGGCAAACCTTGGCTTAAAAGCGGTACTCGCTGCGACCCTTGCAAACTTGATGAGTGCCGCATTAGCTGGCATTTTCATTAGCCTATAATTGGGCTTCGATAGTCATTTGATAGTGACCTTATGCGAGTAACGTAACAAAAAAGAGCAGCTAAGCTGCTCTTTTTTTATTGTTTATTTATTGGGGGAAGTCTTTTGGGGACAGAGGCAATTAATCTATTGATTCTGCATCTGGTACTTCGTCATCACATCTTGCGCTACGGCTTGGCCCCATTGTTGACCAGCCATCATTGACTCTTGCATGATAAGAGGCTGTACCTTGATAAGCTTTTTACCCGCAGGAGTATCATAGAAGTCATTCAGCGCTTGGACTTCTTCCTCTGTTAGGTATTTCTGGTAAATAGGTACAGTCATTTCAACTAAGTCTTCAGGATTAAACTCCGCCAAATAGTCGGTCCAAAAGGCTTCAGGGGCATCGGGGATGATATTTTTCAAGGCTGGAAGCATCTGATTCATGGCTTGGATCCCTAGCTCACCCGCTCCTGTCTTGTGCATTAGTTGCTTCACACTCTCTTCTGAGGCGGTTTCGGCGGAGCTTTGCTCTGCAAAAGTATTGGTTGAAAAGCTGAGGATTGCGAGAAAAGGAATGACAGCGAGTTTCATAGTTAACATCCAGTTGTTAGGTGATTTAGTTAATCCAAAAAACGATTAGCGGCGAAAAGTGATTGAGGCTAATCGCAACAAGTTAGCAATAGTTAACTAATCAAATTAATTAGTTTATTTGCCAACAGCATAGAGTAGTGGGGCCTTTAGGGAAAGACAAAGTTTTACCTATTGGGAGTTAATCAAAATCGATGCGATCTAGGTGAGGATTATCAACACAGACCAGCATACTGGCAATATCATCGAGTACGACTAGCAGGTGTTCGGTATCACCCATGAGCTGACTTTTGGAGCTCCTTTCGCTGTCGCTCCCTTTTAGGCAGAGCTCTTTTATACCGTTCTGTTTTTTGCACTCTAGTTTTATACAGTGCTGTTTTTGTGTATTTCTGCATGTATCCAGCGCCACGCCGCTAATCGAGTCAGCATTTTTCATAGTGAGTTTGATAGGGTAATGAAAAGTACACACCAGCTCTATGTAATCATGTTGGTTGCAACTCAGCATATTTGTGACCTTATACTGATTGGTATTTGATGAAGTGGGTAAATAAAAGGGTAGCGGAACAGCACCAAATTAGACAGTAAATTTGATAGTAAAAAGGCCTATATAAACAGGCCTTTTTTATTTGCCCTTAAGATAGTTAAGGGAGGTGGAGATCGATATCTATCTTGGGGGGGCGACTCACAAACTAAGTCGCCGGTTCATCAAGATTAGAAGTAGTAAGCTACACTAACGTTGAATAGCGAGTAGAAATCATCATCTTGGTTTTCGATACCTAGACCTTGCTGACCGCCAATCCATACCGCGTTCTTACCGTAGATGTGGTCTACGAAGATGTAGAAATCAGATACCGCAATGCTCATACCCGTAGTGTTGATAACAGAGTCATTTAGGTTAGCGTTAACATCAGTATCAGGGGTCAAGTGGCTGTAATCGTTGTACAGAGTCACTGTACCCCAGTCATAGGCCATAGCTTTAGCGATGTTAGCTGCATAGATTTGACCTTTAGCTGCAACTTCATATGCGCCGCCACCCATCTTCATCGCGTATAGGCCGTTCTTGCCTTCGCTATCGTACTGGTCGTAGTCGTAGTCAACCATCTGTAGCTGTAGCTGGTAGCCGCTGTACTGCGCATCTAAGCTTAAAGCGTAAGCTGTAGAGGTACCATTCTCATCGTGAACAGTATCATATAACTGACCGTATTCTAACGATGCACCTAGTTGTACAGTTAACTTGTCAAAATCTAAAACGTAAGACTGACGAATGTTGAATGTGTTGGTCTCTTCGTTGTTATACTCTGTGCCGTTAACAACACCTGAGAAGGTATCGGCAGAATAACCGCGGGTGTCAGATGCTGAGTATTCGCTGTTCTTGAAGAAGGCGATTTCAGATGTCCAAGCGCCTTTATTATAGACAGCCTTAGCACCTAGATCGTATTCATCTTCAAAGCCCATGTAGTAGTTGATGCTTTCCCACCAGTTGTGAGAGATAAAGCTCTTGTTACCAAATGGCTTGCTGATCACACCACCTTGGAACTGCCAATCTTCAACACCATCGTAAGCCGCATAAGCGTACTTGATGAAATGGTTGCTTGAATCGTTCTTGAAAACATACTTTGCACTTGCTGACCAGTTTTCGCTGATCTGGCTATCGATATCTAGCTCTAATGCGTCAAATGCGAATGTGCCGCCATTTGACTTAGATGATTCATTTGCATCATCAATAAAATACTTAACTTTAACTGCACCGCCAATATCCACAGAAGGTTTGAATTCATCTGCCATTACAACCGTAGGTGCGCCAAGTAGCGCACCAATTAAAATAGATAACTTTAACTTTTTCACTTTTTATTCTCGTTAATAATCCAACATTGGATTTAGGATTTGAATAATATCGATTTTTTAGTGGGATATTGTGACTGAATACGCAATCACAGCAGTGACGTTGCTTCGATTGATTAATATTGTGAACTAGATAATATTTTTGAGGGGGAACTTTTTCAGACTATTGATGGCACTTTGATTGCTTTGATTACACGATGGATAAAACACTAAATTAAGTATTATTTTATTATTTAGCGCCTCTTGACCCATAATACAATCAACTACGATGAGATTCTTCAATACTGGGGGGCTTTATTCCCTGAATAATTTTGTAATGCTAAATAAAAAAAGGCCCGTATAGACGGGCCTAGATAGTGTATTTTTTAAGTAGGTTTAGGCAGAAGTACTAAAACGATTTTGCAGGTAATTGAATACTGCTCGAATACCAAAGGCTTCACCGCCTACTGGTCGACCCGGTAATTTGCGCACATTGTAGGCCATGACGTCGAAATGGCTCCAGCTGATATCTTTATCGACAAATTCTTCTAAATAAAGTGCTGCCGTAATTGCACCACCAAATGGTGTGGTTGCACAGTTAGCGATATCGGCAATATCGCTGCCAGTCAGCGCCATATAAGGCTTGTGTAGAGGCATACGCCATACTGGGTCGTCAACCTTTAGACCCGATGCGGTAAACCCTGCTGCAACTTCTTCATCATTACTGAAAAAGCCTGGAAGCTCAGTACCCAGTGCGATGCGCATTGCGCCTGTGAGCGTGGCGAAATCAATAACCAGTTCAGGTTTATCATTGTTGGCTTCAGCTAATGCGTCACACAAGACTAAACGACCTTCGGCATCGGTATTATCAATTTCTACGGTAATGCCTTTACGAGTGGTGATCACGTCACCGGGTCTAAAGGCATTTGCCGATACCGCATTTTCTACTGCAGGTACAAGTACACGCAGTCTTACTGGCAGGTTATGAGCCATGATGAGTTGAGCTAGACCGATAACATGAGCCGCGCCGCCCATATCTTTCTTCATAAGGCGCATACCTGAACCTGGCTTTAGATCGAGTCCGCCAGAATCGAAGCATACCCCTTTACCTACAAGGGTTAGTTTAGGCGCAGATTCATCACCCCAAGTGAGATCGATTAAGCGTGGCAGGTTTTCACTGGCACGGCCGACCATATGAATCGTTGGGTAGTTTTGTTCGAGCAGTTCATCACCCACGATTTGCGTTATGTTTGCGCCAAACTCTTGCGCCATAGCCAGCATGATGTCACCTAAGTGCTGTGGCATCATATCGGCAGCAGGAGTGTTTACCAGATCGCGCACCAGTGATACTGAGCGAATAAACTTATTGGCTTCATCGGCCTGAGCCTGAGTTGGCACGACTAGCACTGGATGTTGTTTTTCGCTCTTTTTATAACGGTCGAACTGATATGCTCCCAGACCCCAGCTAAATGCTGCAGTTCTTATCAACTGTTCATCGCCTTTAAGTTCATATTGACCAGCAGGCAGTTGATTGACTAAGTCACCGCAAAGCCAATATGAATCCTCGCTATCGCTGACAAAAATGACCTGCTCTAATTCACCCTCAGCGCTAGGAATTAAGCTCGCGCCTTTGCCTTTATATTGGGTAGTGTTAAGCCAGTTTTGGATGCGTGGTGCTTGTTGTTCGCGCCAGATGTTGAATGATCCGCTATTGAAAATGGATAAAGGGATGCCAGAAGCACCAGAGGTAATAAGGTTGCTCATGTAAGGACTCTTTTTGTTATTTAAGATGAGATTAGCTTGGGCTTATACTGATTGGTCTTAGAGTATCAGGCCTTGCAGCTAGGAGAAAGGCGGCAACGGGATATTTTGCTTCGTCAAAGCGTGGCTCAAGCTATGAGATTACGGCTACTAAAGAGCGAAAGTCGCTAAATAGATGAACAGCGGGGTTACTTGATCTGTTCTGAGCTCGATTGCAGGCGTGCCTCGCTGGAGAGTCGTCTGATATTGGCTTTACGTTCAGACATGTTATTAAACGAGCTAGGCAAAACATCGACGCCGACAATTTTTCCGAGTTTGACCACGATAGGTATGGTGATTGGGGCAAAGGGTAATACGGCAAACATGCCTAAGCCGAGACCTTTTAATAGATCTGCAAATTGCTTATTGGCTTGAGTCAGCTCTTCTTTTGAAGCTTGTCTACGTGTATAGCGCTTGTAGGCGACTAACATATCTTTAGTCTCCTGCTTTTCTTGAGAAAGCGCATCTTTTAACACCAACATGTCGCGCTTTAGGCGCAGCCAAAATCGACGTTTTCCGATGCGGATAACGCGAATAGGGGCTTTATGTAGGTGGACGTAGATTTTCATGGCGGCGATTGTCGCATAGTCGATGCTTTAAACCTATTTTTTAGACTTAATAAATACAAAACACCGACTAATGTCTAAATACTAACCTGCGCGTAGGCTAAGAATATCAGTCAGTACAATCGGATCTGGATAACGACAAAACGTAGGGTCTTTTTGGTCGATAGCATAAATTGACATGCGGTCGGCCAATTCGTTACCTTCGATGCCAACGTGAGCGGCAACATGTTGAATGTTGAGTTTATCTTTTAGAGAATCATATAAGGCATGAGACTGCTGAATGATATCTAAGTTTTTGATATCGCCAGCAACCTTGCGCTTCCAGCCTTTGGTTTTCCAGCCGTAAGCCCAGTTAGTGATGCAGTTGATTGAGTACTGTGAGTCACTTAAGATCTGCACGGTTAGACCTTGCTTAAGTGCGTTATCGGCAATCAATAACGCTTGATGCAAGGCGTTTAGCTCGGCTGAGTTATTGGTGCCATTAGCGTTATACAGGCCGTAATAGAGCTCAGAAAGCACAGCATTATGATAAACCGCTACTCCAGAGCCTGCCTTTCCCGGGTTAGGCTCACAGCCGCCATCGGTAAAAATAGACACATCACAGCGACTAACATCGATATCTAGGCTGGCTTTAGCGGCAGTTTTAGCCTTAGCTGGGCCTGACGTAGGTTTTCTTGTCGCGGAGGTGTAGCTCGGCGACTTAGCAAAGGCTGCCTTGGCTTCAGCTTCGGTAGGGAAAGACTTATATTTGGCCTGAGGAAATTTGTCGACCTGCTTTTTGGTGTAATCCCAGCTCGTAAAAATGCCGGTTTCACGTCCAGCCCATACCACGTAATACTTTTTAGCCATGCAGCTTATGTCCTAAATCTTGGGAAGAGTGTTTGGCCACATTATTAAAGTAGCCATAAAGCGATTGTTATTGGCTTTTCTTGCAGTGTGCAAGCAAATTCACAAAGAACTCACTGCCTTTACGCTCAGCAAAAGCGATGTTGCGTTCAGGGATTGTCTCTGGCTCATCGTAAGTGGCGAGTGCCAACTCCATACTCGCTTCACGAATAATGTGTAACGTTGGATAAGGGGAGCGATTGGTATAGTTTGCTGCCGAGTCTTGCGCCTCATCTTCGAAGCAATAGTCAGGGTGAAAGCTTGCCAGTTGGTATTCACCTTCGTAGCCTTGTTCGATTAGTAGATCATTGGCGATATCGACTAAATCAAGATAGAGGTAAAAGCCCTCGAATCCCCTAGGCAGAATAAATAAGGTCGTTTCAATATCGGTATGCTCATCTAGGTAAACACACTCATCGATAAGAGCCTGTAACACATCTTGCATGCGAGACTCATCGATGACGGCATATCTGATACTGGCTCGCTCGACTTCACGTCTCGCAAAAGGGCAGATGTTATATTTCATAATCACCTGTTTTACCCAGTTTTCGGTTTCTGTCGCGTATGCTTGTAATTCGGGAATGATTACCTGAGTCATCAGATGTTGCCTTTGATAAGTTATGGGCGGATCATAGGTAGGATCGATAGTACAAGCAAGAGCGCCATCGTGACATTAAAGATTTTTTGCTGTTTTTGATTCTTTAATATGCGTTTCAGTGCCACACCAAACCCTAGCCAGACAAAGGCACTAGGTAGGGCAACAACAAAAAAGACTAATGAGATAGTTAGTACCTGAGGCGCTAATGTTTGGCTCATGCTAGTAAAAGCCGCGATCGCGCCGATCCCCATGATCCATGCTTTTGGGTTAACCCATTGAAATGCTGCAGCCTGCAGAAAGGTGAGTGGCGAGGGCGTGTCTTTGCTATTTATCTTGGCGCTGCTATTAGCGATTAGCCATGCTAAATACAGCATATAGCCAATCCCGACATATTTGATGATGGTATGCAAAATAGGAAAGCTTTGAAATACAGCACTTAAGCCTAAACCTATAGCTAGCACCATTGCAGGAAATCCGATGCAGATCCCCAACAGATGAGGCAGGCTGCGCTTAACACCGAAGTTAACACCGGAAGACATTAGCATGATGTTATTGGGGCCAGGAGTGATCCCTGATGAAAATGCGAAAAGTGCAATTGTTAGAATAAGTTCCATACCTAGCGTCAATACCAATAACTACCTGTAACAAGCCCTAAAGCAGTGACTTGAAAAAGATTAAGTAATAAGAAAGGGCTTATGGTAGCGCGATCCTACTACAGGCGTAAAAGTCTAATTTTTGTCGTTCTGCTTATAATAATCCCGGGATATGTTATTTCTTTTTGTTATATATGTTTAATAATAAATTAATATTGAATGTTTAATCACTTTGAATAAGTTATTAACGTCTTAATTCCTGCTTGGCTGCCATTAGTTTCTTTTTTGACTATGGCGAAATAATCTAGTCATAAAGTCCTAACCATCATTACGGGCAGGCGGTCCATCACTCATCAGCCGCTCAGACAGTTAACACTACGACTTTTGTAGTAATGCTTTGTTCAGCTGAGAATTTCATTGAATTTAATATGCTGAGTAAATCGGTAAAAACACAGGTGCCTTAGCTTGTTTAGCGCTTTCAGATGAATCCTTGACTGCTTACTCATTAACATGTTCTGCCTCTCATCGTTGTGATTGTAACTGCTTAACTGGAGTAAAAATTTTGACACATGAATGTTCATTCACTTAATCGCTGCATACGTGAATATTTACCGATGTTTGAGTGATTTTTCTACTTGCATGTGGATATTGTATAAATTATAAATTAAACATCTTTTTAACGAAAGATTAACAAATATAAAAATATCGCAATAGCAAGCGCGGCAAGCAAAGCCTAAATCAGTCTGATTATCACTTCCCTGTATTAGGTGGTTTAACGACATCGTCGCGAATAATTGGAGTCAAACATGTCATTCGAATCATCTAAATCACAAGCTAAAAAAGGTCAGTTTAAAGTTCATGCTTTAGCCCTTGCTTGTTCAACTATTCTTTTTCCTGGTGCAGCGTTAGCGACCTCTGAAGTCGCACCAACAGAAAAGGCTTCATCGAAAGCCGCCCATGGAAAAGATCTAAAAAGTCGCTTTGAAAAGGGCGCTAATGTACCTGGCAAGCTGAAAGGTGCTGAAAGTACTCAACGTCAGAACATTGATAAGAGAAAAGCTAAAAAAGTAGAAGCGCCAGCCGGTGCAATTGGTGTTGTAGGTCCTGCAGCCGAAACTGAAGCCGAGGTCTGTAGTAGTGAGCTTGCAGCATTAAGTGGTCAAGAGTTATTTGATTATGTGAGAGAGGCCGATATTTCTTGTATCTCTGCGCTTTATTCACGTAACGATTCAGTATCTGTTGCGGCTTTTCAGAGTGATAATATAGTTTCAGTTGCTAATCAAACGGCGTCTATGGCTGCGACCTATGACAGCAGCACAGGTTATGAACTACGTAACTTGTTCTACTTCTTACGTGGTGCATTTTACATTGAGTTTTATAACGACGATTTAAATTACAGCGACACTCAAGCTGCCGATGCGGTTTATGGTGCGTTAGTCGAGTATTCGAAGAATCCAAAGCTGTTTGAGATCACTCATTCAGCTGGCGATACTCTGATGGAGTTCTTCACGTCTTGGGCGAGTGCCGATCATATCCTAGAAAGTGTGCCGGTGATCACCGATTACCTGCAGATGTTTAATGCCGATTTCTTAGCGAGTAATCGCCATCGTGCGGCTATGACAAGCGCATTAACAACGCTTTACTACGGTAGCTGGGCAGAAGATTACAACAGCAAAGCCATGGAGCATGGTGAGCTGATTGATGCGTTACTTAATATTGCAACCTCAGATTATATTATTAATTCTGATTACCAGTATGAATCGACAGATGCTTTCCATGAATTTGGTCGATTCTATGAGTATCAAGCTTACTGGGATCTTCCACAGAGCTTAAAAACACGCCTCAATGACGGCGTGCAGCTCTATATGAGTAAGTTTGAGCGCATGTCTGCCGAGTGGGCAGATGCTGCAGGCTATTTAGATTATTACAATCCGGGTGAATGTGAACAGTTTGGTATATGTGGTTGGGAAGAAGAGCTTGAACAGGCGGCTCTGCCTATTAACTATAGCTGTAGTGACTCTATTTATATTCGTGCCCAGCAGCTAACAAATGATGAACTACAAGCCTCTTGCGATCTTATGGGCGGAGAGGAAACACTGTTCCATAATGTACTGGCAACGGGTTACCAGCCAGTAGCCGATGATTTCAATGAAAGCCTCGAAGTTAATATTTTCGATAGCTACGATGACTATGCCCAGTATGCGAGTGTGATTTTTGGAATTAACACTGACAATGGTGGTATGTACCTCGAAGGTACACCTTCACAAGAAGGTAACCAGGCACGCTTTATTGCCCATGAAGCAACTTGGGATGAAGATATTCTAGTGTGGAACCTCAAGCATGAATATGTACATTACCTAGATGGTCGTTTTAACTTGTATGGTTCGTTTAGCTATTTTGATATCGATACCGGTAAATCGGTTTGGTGGACTGAAGGTCTAGCCGAGTATATCTCTAAGCAGAACCGCAATGACGCTGCTATCGATATGGGGCGCTCTCAGACTTATAGCCTAAGTGAAATCCTTGGCAATACCTATAGCAGCGGTTCAGACCGTGTCTATAGTTGGGGCTACTTAGCGGTTCGCTTCCTGTTTGATAACCACAGAAGTGATGTCGATGCGTTATTAGTGTTAGCCCGCGGTGGCGACGCCGATGGCTGGTTGGCCTATATCGATAACACGATTGGTGAAAACTATAACAGCGAGTGGAACACTTGGTTGGCTTCTGTGAGCAGTAATGATGAGTCTATTGCTATTGATCTACCTGAGCCAATTGATTCAGATGGTGACGGTGTAGTAGATAGTCAAGATGCTTTCCCACATGATCCGAGTGAAACCCATGATACAGACGGTGACGGTGTTGGTGATAACGCAGACGCGTTCCCAACAGATGCATCTGAAACCCGCGATACTGATGGCGATGGTGTAGGTGATAATGCCGATGCGTTCCCAGCCGATCCTACTGAGTGGGCTGACTCAGATGGTGATGGAATTGGTGATAATGCAGATACAGATGAACCGAGTAAGCCTGTTGCGCATTGTGGTGTAACAACCATTAACGATGGCAAGCTAACTCAAGATAAAGTTGAGTGTGTAGAAGGAACTGATATCAACTACTTCTATACCTATGTTGAGGAAGATAACACGCCGCTTTATATCACTACTTCAGGTGGTGAAGGTGATGTCGACTTGTTCTTTAACCAAGACATTTGGGCTAAGCCACACGATTTCGATGCGCGTTCAGAAAATGATGGTAACGAAGAGTCGCTAAGTGTAATTGCCAATCGTGGCTGGGTGTATGTGAGTCTACTTGCATACCAAGATTATGAAGGTGTAAGCCTTAAAGTTAGCCTAACAGAGGGGGGCGATACCGGTACGACTCCTGTAGCAGTTGCTGATGCATGTGCAACTCAGTCTCCATATGGCTATGGTGACGTTGAGTTTGGTGAGGCTATCTGTATTGAAGATGGTCACTCAAGCTACTACTTCTATGTGCCAGCAGGTACTGAAGAGGTGAGCGTTGCAAGCGGTAATGGTACAGGTGATTTGAACCTATATGGTAATAGCCAAACTTGGGCGGGTCCTGACTCATTTGAAGTTAAGTCTGAAAATGTGGGTAACGCTGAGAACCTCACTATTTCAGCTCCAGCTGAAGGTTGGTACTACATCAGTGCTGATGGCGCACCATCGAGTGAAGGGGCAAGCTTAGTGGTCAATATTAAGTAATCCGCTTTTAGCAATGTAACTAAGTTCGTTAATAGAAAAAGCCGACTCTAGGGAGTCGGCTTTTTTATGACTACAATAAAAACACCTGCAATGGTCGACAGCGCAGTGTGAGTCAGGTTAGGTTAATGTTGAAAGTGTTACGCTGGAGCGAGATAAAAGAAGGATTTTCAACTTATGATTAAACAATATGTCCTAGCACTATTGGCTGGGTTATCACTGTTGGTTGGCTGCAGTACAACAGATAGTGCTGAAGCCGAGGTGGCGGTGACAAGAACGACTATGGTGACTACAGGCGATCTTTCTATGCTGAGTCAATCCTCAAAAGCGTTTGCTTGGCATCCGACCATGTTTGCCGTTCACGCCAGTGATGAGGTCGATAACCAAGTGGTGATTGACCATATGCAAGCGGCAATCACTCTGGCGATGCAGGCAAAGGGCTATCATTTAGCCGGAGTCCACGAGACGCCGAGTGTGTTAGTCGGCTTTGGTTTAGCACTTGAATCAGAGATGAGTGACAAAGAGATATTGAAAAGAGCTGGCTTAGTTGCAGGTTTATCGACTGCTGGCGTAGATAAAGAATATGAAAAGGGCTCTGTTTTAGTCGCACTATTTTCTCCTCATAGCCCTATACCTGTGTGGCGCGTATTAGCTCAAGGATTTACGGATCTCGATAATAGTCCAGAGCAAAGAGAGCAACGCTTTGAACGATTGTTATCGACTATGCTTAAACCCGTTCCTGCTGCATAATGTATGAGTATGTCTAGGGGGGAGATTAAGCCTGATAAGGAGTTTTAATGAGATTTGGAATGATTAAAGTAACGGCACTTGTCTTTATTTTACTGGGCTCAACAAGTGTACAAGCCAGTGATTGGATGCAAATTAGTGAAAAAACGGTTAACTACAAAACAGAAACAGATACCGTCACACCTAAGAAAGCTGAAAAGCAGGTCAGTCATATTAAACTTAAGTGTACTCAAGGCACTGTTAATATGCATAACATCACCTTGGTAATGTCCGATGGTGACAGAAAAGAGGTGGATAATTTAGGTGTACTCACTAAAGGTTTATCCAGCAGAAATATTACCGTTCCTGATGGCGAGCTAAAGACTATCGAGTTGACGTATGACAGTGTGGGGAGCCAGACCTTAGGTGTCGTGGGAGCGACAAAAAAAGGAAAAATTGAGATTTTAGGCAAACCTAGAAAAGATGATGAATAGTGATTGAATCTTCTAGCTAATAAAGAACAAGCCCTCGGCGTGATAGAGTTATTACGCGAGGACTTTTTATTATTAATAGCTGACGCTGACTTCGTAAGAGCCAAACTTACGCATGTTTATCACGCCAGTATCAAAAATCAAGTATTGTCCCTTTATGCCTAGCAAAGTGCCCGATACTTCAGGGTTTTTATCAAAGTTGTGCGAACTAATTTTGGTTGGGAAAGTTCCAACCGGATAGTTGATAGCTTGAATAGGCTCATCAAGTTGAGTAACGGCGAACTCACCGTGCTCAGCTGTAATTTCTTGTAGACGCTCTGCAATCTGTGGAATTAGTGTTGCAGCCTGAGTTTTGAGGTCAATATCGTCAGCATTGCCTTTTAGCATAGTCCGCCAGTTGGTCTTATCGGCAATCATTTCAGCTAGCGCAGTTTCCACTAAGCCAGATAGCAAACGGGTTTCCACCTTGAAAATAGGTAAGCCCTGAGTTGCACCTTGGTCAATCCAACGTGTTGGTAACTGAGTGTGGCGAGTAATACCGACTTTAATTCCAGAGGTATTCGATAGGTAGACATAATGCGGCACAAAGCAATTTGCCTCTCCCCAAGAGGGTTCACGACAGGTACCCGCAGCATAATGGCAAGTTTCTGGCTTCATGATACACATGTCACAGCTCGCGAGCTTTTGCATGCATACGTAGCAGTGACCCTGAGAGTAACTTTTCTTGGTTTTCTTGCCACAGTTGCAGCAAAGGATTTTTCCGGTATGAGTGAGCGTAAGTTGCTGACCAATTAATGGATTGAGAGCCAATAACTCTTCGCCAACAGGCAGTTGATATTGCACCACGTTATTCTCATCTAAGTGGCTGCGCATTTTTCTTAATGTTCCAAGCATGACATTTCTATTCTTATCAATATTTGGCTTTAGTCTAACAGATTGTTAAGCCACATTTGGAATGGTTTTATCGATTGCTAATGATGAAATCCTTGATTGCTCTTCTTGATTTTATCCATTCTCAACGATGTGTTCTGTCAAGCTTAAAGGTTAATAACTTTTGCTAGATTTCGGCGATGCTTGATAACGGCTCTTACTCGCTTAATTTGCAAACCACTAGCTTAACGAATTGTTTAGGGAGAGTAACACTCTGTAATGTACATCTGTTCATCTTGAACATTTATTGCTGCGCTACAGATTTAAAGTGCATTATTTTCAATTGTTTGCATCTTGGCTTGGGAGTTGCAATACCTTGGCTAGGATGTCCTTTAGTTAGCATGGGATAAGGGCATTAATTATCACTTCAAGGAGATAACCTAATGAACTTAACACTTTTCAACTCTGCTAGGTCATGTTGCCAAACTATGCTCATTGACGTAGGAAGGAGTAAATTTTTTAAACAATTGGCTTTACTGCTGGTTATCAGTGCTGTTATCAGTCTTCAAGTTGTACGTTCAGATCCCGGATCACCCTCTGCTGGAGGATTCCAACCGCAAGAGTTTGCGGGAAATCCAACCTGTTCCGAATTTTTTAATAACGAAGATTTAAGAGAGCTAAAAGTTGAGCCCGTCTATGATGGTACATATTCGGATTATGATGGTGAGTTGTCAGTCACTCTCGATGTCCAACAAGGTGCCAAGACATTTTCCTGGGATCAAGGAGACAGCTCTGTGATCATGCTGGGTGTATTTGTTAAAGGTGGACCCGGAGGTAACCTTTACAATTATGACGGTTCGTTTTTGACCTCAGATGCAGGTTTGCATGCGCCGGAAAAAAGCAGTGATAAATTCTATGGACTAAGTCATGTTTCATTCTGCTACATTCCAGGAAAACCAGAATTGACAGTTACCCTAATGTGTGACGGAGGTGAGCTAGTAGCGGGTGGCGACGCAATTAAATACGAGTATTCGCTCAAGGTCGAGAATACTGGTTCACTTCAATTGTTTGATATTATAGCGAAAACAGATGTTTCTGCCGAAGAATTTACTAAAGACACGCTTGCTGTTGATGAAGTTAAAGTATTTGATAGTTCCTTTATCACGACCATCAATGGGGTTAGTGGTTCTGCAGAGGCTATGGCTGCAGTAGAGAGCGGTGGTACTGTTATCGCCAATGATACCAAAGACTTTGACTGCCCAGTTGAAACATTCCCAGGCAAGCTGAAAGTGACAAAAAACTGCTCAACTGTAGTGGTGCAAAATGGTTATGGTGACTACGGCCTTCAAGTTAATTATGGAGGGGATGTTTGTAATGAGTCAGCTGTACTCATCAAGGACGTTATCGTTGAAGAAACCCACGATAATATGACTGAAGTTATCCATACCGTCGATATTCTTGCTCCTGGAGCCTGTGAAGATTTCTCCGGAAGTTATGTACCTCTGCCTGGATTGGATGAGCTTCCTGAAGATGGAGTATCAGGTAGTCTGGTAAGAGCGTTTGTCGATACAGTAAAAGCCAGTGGTGGCACATTCTTTGGAGAATATGTCGAGTCGATGGAGGCTAATGCTAGCTGTAAGCTTTGTCCAGATTGTCCAGACTGTCCACAACCATAAAGGAAGCTAGTTTTGATGCTTATCGGTAAAACGATAGGCATCAATTTTAGGCAAACCTTTATTAATTTAAAAGTTGATTGATCAATGGAAGCTTTAAAATCATTCTTTTTCTTAAAACTATCCACTCATTTATGTTCTTTTCTGATTTAGCAAAAGCTCGACTCAAACCTAAGTTAAGTAAGGCTAGCCCCTTAACCAAGCTGTAATTTCATGCTACGCAGGGAAAATCGGTGGGCGAGGTCGTATCGATAATTTAATTTTATATACCCAAGCCAAATTTGGTTACGTAACAGAGCCAAACAGATATTGCAGGCATTAGAGGTTGTGATTAGACAGGGGGATTATCATAAACTTAGGTATTACTGCTCTCAATAGAGATTACTTTCTTTGTGTAATTTGCGTTAACTCACCAAATTTAGATTATTAATTACCATAGTAGTGTGGACTAGGGTATTATCGCGCGCCACCGAGAATCTAGTTGAATTGTTGCTGTTAACCCCTTCTAATGTAGCGACTTTATCTTGTATGGCTCGATCGTAAAGAAGATTTCAAGTAGACGCTATCTATACACATAATGAGAAAAACAATTCAAAAGCTTGGGCGATTAAATACAGTCATATTTGTGACTGTATTATCGATATTAGCCTCTGTTTCGATCACCGTTATGGCGTTTTATCTTAGGCAAAATGGTGGTGTTACTAACATTGCTATTTTATTAGCCACCGTTACGCCGTTGACGGTAGCGCCTTTAGCTTCATGGCACTTGGTCGGTCTGCTGATGAAGGTCGATAGACTTGAAAAGGAGATGAGGCTGTTGGCAATGCTTGATCCATTGACTGAACTCTTGAATCGGAGGGCATTTTTTAAGGATGCCGATTCACATATTCTTCGTGCCAAGCAAGAACGAAGGACATTGTCTGTGATAGCGTTGGATCTAGATCGTTTCAAATCGATAAATGACGATTATGGACATGGAGCGGGCGATATAGTGCTAAGACACTTCGCTGCAACGATAAAAGCCAACTGTCGAACATCGGATCTTATCGGTCGTATCGGTGGTGAAGAGTTCGCATTATTATTGCCAAACACATCGGCTGCGGCAGCTTATGCGCTTGCCGAGCGGTTACATATCGCTCTAAGACAAGCGGTGGTTAAGCACGATTATTCCTCAATAGGTTACACCGTCAGTGCTGGAGTCATATCGTTAGTGCCTAAAAAGGCTGATAATATTGAAACTTTGCTCAATAAAGCAGACCGGTCACTCTATCTTGCAAAAGAAACAGGCAGGAATTGTACCGTGGTTTTTGACAACTAACTGAGTCGAGTCACTGAGAGTGTCAAGCAAAAACAGCTAGAGAGTTTAATGATTATGGGGCTCTCTCTTAAGATTAAGCTAGCCAGAATCAATTTAAGCTCTAGCTAGCACGAGTCTTAGGCAGATAACTTATCTAACACGACATCGTCACCAATTCCATGAAGTGCTTGGGTCAGTCGCTCTCCATCATGGGCATCTTTCATGCTCACATTAAAATCGGCTCTAAACAGCGCTATCCCTGTGTGACTCGCACTTTCGTAGCGAGTGCTCATGTGTTCGATATTGATACCGAGCGCACTGATCTTATTAGATATTTCATGTACTAGACCGGGTCTATCATAGGCTACTAATGAGTAACTGACATGTTTGTTTTTAGCTTGAGGTTTAGTGGTTTTTGCGTAAGTTAATGATATTCCCTCAAGTAGTTCTAAACTTTCGATAAGTTCATCCCACTGAGCAGCTGGGACCTCTAACAATAATATCGCGGCAAAAATCCCATCGATATGGCGTAGTTCAGAGTCTAGCCAATGGCCTCCATGGCGACTGACGGAATGAGCGATTTGCTCTACTAAGCCTTCTCTATCCTTTGCTTGCAGGGTAACTAGATATCTTAACATTTGATATTACTCCATTATTTATCATGCCAATGCGTATATTCTTGCTAGATCTTAAAGAGATAGACTCACTTTGCCCCAGTTTTTCACCACAAAAATTTGATGCTAAATCAATCTGCTTTTAGTTCATCGCTGTAACACTAGTGTCATTTTTGCGTCATATAATGCTCAACATTAAAATACGCGTGCGTAGATGTGGTTAAAACACTATATGACCCTAGTGTTAGCATAGTCGTTAATACAATCCCAGTTAAAATTTGACTGGCTTTATAATAATCGAGGTTCTTAATGGAAACTCAGGTATCTCAGCCTGGACCTGCTGCGAAAAACCTATTGATAAACAATGGTACTTCGCGCAGAGCAATCAAGGATAAAGCAGCACAAATCGGCGTCACCGTAGGTGGAACAATGGTGTTTGTCGCGCTGCTACTGATCTTCTTTTATCTACTTTATGTGGTAAAGCCAATCTTCGATAGTGCGGAAGTTGCACCTGTTGTAAGCGCCGAGTATCACGACAACAAGCCAGCATTAATGGTCGGTAGCGACGAACAAAATGAAATCATGTATCGAGTGTCGCAACTTGGTAAGGTGGATTTTTACGATACCCATACCGCTCAGCTATTAAGAAGTGAGCAAATCAATACCCCAGCGGGCACTCATGTCGTTAGTAGTTCGGCAGCCGTGCCGAGTGAGCAACGTTTTGCACTGGGTTTGAATAATGGTCAGGTGATTATTGCGGGTGTCGAATTTGGGGTGACTTATCCTGATGATAAGCGCTTAATCACACCAAGACTTCGCTTTTCTAACGGAAATGAACCGTTAACAGTTGATGCTCAAGGCCGTGCTTTAAACAACTTAGTGTTTGACTATAGTAGCGACAAAATGAGCTTCGTGTATCAAACCGACGATAAAGTCTGGCATCTTTCTCGCCAAGAAGGTGAAGAAAACATGATGACAGAAGAGGTGGAGTGGCTGTCTTATCAAAGCACCATTCCTGATTCTCCGGTCAATGTTCAGCAGCAGTTGATGACGCCAGATCAACGTCAACTGATTTTAAGCTCTGATAACAAGCTGTTCATCTACGATATCCGTGATGCTGAAGCGGTGCAATTGAGCCAAGTTTTGTCACTAGGGCGCGCGAACGCCAAGGTAACAAATGTGACCTTATTGGCCGGAGCTAGCTCACTACTGGTGAGTTATGATACTGGCTTAGTGCAACAGTATTTTCAGGTGAATGGAGAGCAAGGGCGTCAATATCAAGAAATTAGAGACTTTAAAGGTAAGGGCGATATCAAAAGTGTGGCCTCTGAGTTTTATCGTAAGAGCTTTGTCACCATTACTGAAGATGGTGAGCTAACACTACTCTATACCACCAGTGAGAGAAAACTGTTCTCGGAAAACTTCAGTCTTAATAACCCTGGTACTGTTGGCTTTAGTCCTCGTTCAAATGCGTTAATCGTTGAGGCTGACGGTAAACTTAACTTGTTTAGTGTATCCAATAGCCACCCAGAGGTATCTTGGAGCGCAATGTGGGAAAAGGTATGGTACGAAGGTTACCCAGAGCCTAAGTATGTGTGGCAGTCCACTTCTGGTTCAGACGATTTCGAAGCTAAGTTAAGCCTTATGCCGCTGGCCTTCGGTACGATGAAAGCCGCCTTGTACGCCATGCTATTTGCCACGCCGTTAGCCATTGCTGGCGCTGTGTATACGGCTTACTTCATGTCGCCTAAAGTGCGTGCCATCGTTAAGCCTACCATTGAAATTATGGAAGCGCTGCCTACGGTGATCTTGGGTTTCTTAGCGGGTCTATGGTTAGCGCCTTTGATTGAAGACAACCTCCCCGGGATACTGACTTTGCTGGTGTTACTGCCAGTGTCGATTTTAAGTACCGCTTTTGGATGGCATAAGTTGCCCGTCAAATGGAAGCAGCGTCTACCAGAGACTTATCAAGAGCTGATGCTGTTGCCTGTCATTATCTTTGTCGGTTGGTTCTCATTTGCAATTAGTCCAACTCTTGAACTGGCCCTATTCGACGGTGATACCCGTATGTTTATCACTAACGAACTTGGGATCACCTTCGATCAGCGTAATGCCTTGGTAGTGGGTATTGCCATGGGCTTTGCGGTTATTCCAACGATTTTCTCTATCGCAGAAGATGCTGTGTTCTCTGTGCCACGTCACCTATCAAACGGTAGTTTGGCACTAGGGGCAACGACTTGGCAGACCCTAACGCGGGTCGTATTGCTTACGGCAAGCCCAGGTATTTTCTCTGCGGTGATGATGGGGCTTGGCCGCGCAGTCGGTGAGACCATGATTGTACTGATGGCGACTGGTAACACGGCGATTATGGAATGGAGTGTGTTTGAGGGAATGAGAACCCTAGCTGCAAACATCGCGGTAGAAATGCCTGAGTCAGCAATTGGTAGCTCCCACTACCGAGTGCTGTTCTTGGCGGCCTTCGTGTTATTTATCTTTACTTTCTTCTTCAACACGATTGCGGAAGTGGTGAGACAGCGTCTACGTGAACGTTACAGCTCACTTTAAACCCATAGTTATGGATGATAAGAAAATGATGTTTAATACAATTTCACTAAATGCTATTTCGGCAGTTGCCTTAAGAGGTTTAGCTAATGGGTAAGTGGTTTAAATCAGGCTCTCCTTGGATTTGGATGACCAGTGGCGCAGTAAGCGTGTGTTTGATTGCGGTGCTTGGGCTTTTGCTGCTAATTGCCTGGCGTGGTCTGAGTTACTTCTGGCCTGCTGACATCTATCAGTGGGAGATGAAGAACCAGCAAGGCGAGCGATACACGCTAATTGGTGAAGTCTACGATAAAGAAGAAGTGCCAACAGAGCGCTTACTTGCTGCCGGACATAAGTTCGACGCCGAAGTCGGTGATACCGTGACCCGCTATTTGGTCAAGACTGGTAACCGTGAGTTTGTGGGTTTAGATTTTCGCTGGATTTTGGCAACAGATATTATCTCTCGCTCACAGCCTGAAAACATTGCCGTAATCGAGCGCAGTAAAAATGGTGACTTTTATGGTTTCCCTGTGGCGATTATCGAAGATGGCAAGCGTTTAGTATCTCAAGATATCGAAGCTGATTTTCAATCCCATATTGATCGCGCCGTTGAGCTCAACGATGAAGCTCTCGATATACAAAAAGGAGTGATTGGTTCAATTAACTATGATCTTGAGAATCTACGTCTAAAGTCACGTCGCTATGAGCTGGATAACGCGTTAACTGAGACTCGTAAAGCAGAAATTGAAGCTGCCCGTGCCAAGCTCAACGCCGAGTACCTTATTGTAGAGAAAGAGTTCTTTGCACTTAAGACTGAAGCGGGCAGAGATTCTGTGGTTATTCGCGATATGCGCGGCGAAGAAGTGACGCTTAAGTTAGATACTATCTTAGATGTGACTTACGCCAACCGACTGGGTCTTATGGGAAGGATCGGCCACTGGTTTATTGGTGTAGGTAAGTTTGTGAGTGATGACCCACGGGAAGCAAACACCGAAGGTGGTGTCTTCCCCGCGATTTTCGGCACCGTATTTATGGTGATGTTGATGGCTGTTATCGTGACGCCGTTTGGGGTTATCGCGGCTATCTATTTACACGAATATGCTAAAAAAGGCCCCATTACTAAGATGGTTCGCATCGCGGTGATTAATTTAGCCGGTGTACCATCAATTGTTTACGGTGTCTTTGGCCTCGGCTTCTTCGTATATATGTTTGGTGGCACATTAGATCAGTTGTTCTACCCAGAAGCGCTGCCCGCTCCGACATTTGGTTCACCAGGGGTGATCTGGTCTGCATTGACCTTGGCTATTTTAACCTTGCCTGTAGTGATTGTCTCGACAGAGGAAGGCTTGAGTCGTATTCCAAGTTCAGTGCGTCAAGGCAGCTTGGCACTCGGCGCAACGAAGGCTGAAACCCTGTGGCGCATCATTATCCCTATGGCAAGTCCTGCCATTATGACAGGTTTGATTCTGGCTGTTGCCCGTGCAGCAGGTGAGGTTGCCCCTTTAATGTTGGTTGGTGTGGTTAAGCTTGCGCCAACACTGCCAATCGACATGAATTTCCCATTTGTGCATCTAGAACGTAAGTTCATGCACTTAGGTTTCCACATCTATGATGTGGGATTCCAAAGCCCTAACGTAGAAGCAGCGCGTCCATTGGTATACGCTACTTCATTCCTTTTGGTCTCGGTAATTGTGGCACTTAACTTAACCGCCATCGGTGTACGAAACCACTTACGCGAAAAATATCGTTCGCTTGAGCACTAATTGACGATTATCCTAAGCAGTAGGAAAGAACATGATTTCAATAGATCAATCGGTAATGAAGACTGATATGCTAGACCTAGAAAACTTAACACAAGAACAAACAGCCCTAGAGATCCGTAACTTAGATCTTAAATATGGTGACAAGCAGGCACTGTTTGATGTGTCGATGAAGATCCCTAAGAAAAAGGTGACGGCATTCATCGGCCCAAGTGGTTGTGGTAAATCGACGCTACTTCGCTGTATTAACCGTATGAATGACTTGGTCGATAACTGCCACATTGGCGGTGAGATCATGTTACACGGACAGAATATTTACGATAAAAGGGTAGATGTGGCAGCGCTTCGTCGTAATGTCGGCATGGTGTTCCAGCGCCCGAATCCATTTCCTAAGTCAATCTACGAGAATGTGGTGTACGGTTTGCGTCTGCAAGGCGTGAATAACCGCCGTGAGCTTGATGATGCCGCTGAGCGCTCACTGCGCGGTGCTGCAATCTGGGATGAAGTTAAAGACAGGTTACACGACAATGCCTTTGGTTTGTCCGGTGGTCAGCAGCAGCGTCTTGTGATTGCACGCGCCATTGCCATTGAGCCAGAGGTGTTATTGCTCGATGAACCGACATCGGCGCTGGATCCGATTTCAACTTTGACCATTGAAGAGTTGATCACCGATCTTAAATCTAAATATACCGTAGTGATTGTGACGCATAACATGCAACAGGCTGCGCGAGTATCGGATCAAACTGCATTTATGTATATGGGCGAACTTATTGAATATGCTGACACCAACACCATATTCACCACGCCTAAGCAGAAGAAAACCGAAGATTATATTACTGGCCGTTACGGTTAATAGAGATAGGGAATAACTGCAATGGAAAACATGAATTTAAACAAACATATCTCGGGTCAGTTTAACGCTGAGTTGGATGATATTCGCAATCGAGTGCTGGCAATGGGAGGCCTAGTAGAGCGTCAACTAGAGCAGTCATTAGATGCGTTAAGTGCTCTAGATGCTGAGCTCGCTCAAAAGGTGATAGATGGTGACCACAAGGTCAATGGCATGGAAGTGGCTATTGATGAAGAGTGTACTCGTATCATCGCTAAGCGTCAGCCTGCGGCAAGTGATTTACGTCTAGTGTTAGCCATTTCTAAAACTATTACTGATCTTGAGCGTATCGGCGATGCTTGCGTGAAGATTGCTAAAGCGGCAATGGATAAGCGTTCTAAGAATCAACAACCCTTGCTTGTCAGTATCGAAAACATGGGACGTCATGCTACCCGTACTTTGCACTCGACACTCGATGCATTGGCGCGAATGGATGCCGATGTAGCATTTGAACTGCATAAAGAAGACAGTAAGCTAGACAAAGAATATGAAGGTATTATTCGTCAGTTGATGACCTACATGATGGCGGATCCGCGTTCTATTCCTGAAGTATTAGATGTGCTTTGGGCTGCCCGCGCTGTAGAGCGTGTGGGTGATCGATGTCAGAACATTTGTGAGTACATTATCTACTATGTGAAGGGCAAAGATGTGCGCCATATCTCTTATGAAGAGATGGAAAAAGATCTTAACCTTTAAGGTTTTTGAGCATTTGTTTTTTAATTCAATCTAGATGTTAAAAAAACGCAATGCGATTGAGTTCACATTTTTCGTCAAATGTTGACTTGCCTTATACAAAAAAGCAGCGATAAGCTGCTTTTTGTGTTTATGCGCTATAGACGAAATCATTAAGGCGGGAAATAATGTATGGTGTACGTAAAGATTGTGTTGTTATAACCCGTACGTCAAATTCTATTTAATAGCTGAGCTACCCTTTACTGGGCATTCTAGGGTTTAGCTATTCAATGTGATTTGTGTGCCTTTCGCGGTAAGTAAGTGCTTATGTATCAGTTGACCTTGGTTACTAGTCATAGGCTGTTTATTTACCATGATTGGTATTAGATGTTAATTAATCAAAAGTCTCATCTATATTTAAGATAAGCCTCTAGGTTTTATAAACATTTTTAAGGTGAGTATCACTTACGGGTCTAACAACAAAAAAATAATCCCGTCAGTGTATTCTTATATTAGCTAATACGCTTTAATCTCTGGCGGCCTTGTCACGTAAGGCTAGAATTAGTGCGTGTACTTCATTAATCGCGGTAACTATATGTCGATAAAATCGAGTATTAATCCACCTGTTTTTTTCTCTTCCGTTATTTTAATAACCTTAATGGTCGCAGTCTGCGCCATTTGGCCCACTCAATCACAAGATGTGTTCAAAACAGCTCAATCATGGTTCGAGCTTAAAGCTGGCTGGCTTTACATTTTGGGCGTAGCAGTATTTCTTATCTTTATCATCTTCGTGATGGTTAGCCGTTTTGGTGACATTAAACTAGGCCCTGATCACGCTGAGCCTGATTACACCTATAAGAGCTGGATCGCAATGCTGTTTTCTGCAGGCATGGGGATCGGCTTGATGTTCTTCGGTGTGGCTGAGCCTGTGATGCACTACATGTCTCCGCCAGATGCGGATCCTTTGACGATTCAAGCGGCAAAAGATGCCATGAAGATCACCTTCTTTCACTGGGGGGTTCATGCTTGGGCTATCTATGCGGTTGTGGCATTAAGCCTAGCGTATTTTTCATATCGTCATAAACTTCCGTTATTGCCAAGAAGTGCTTTATACCCATTAATTGGTGATAAAATTTATGGCCCGATTGGTCATGCTGTCGACACGTTTGCGGTATTGGGTACCATGTTCGGTGTCGCTACCTCATTAGGTTTTGGTGTATTACAGCTGAACTCAGGTCTTAACTATTTGTTAGGTGTCCCCGTTAGCACTACGGTACAAGTCGGTTTGATTATCGGTGTGTGTCTAATTGCTACAGTGTCAGTATTTTCAGGTCTAGACAAAGGCGTTAAGCGCCTAAGCGAATTAAACCTGCTATTGGCCGTTTTATTACTATTATTTGTGCTTGTTTTTGGCCCAACAGTCGAATTACTGCAAGCATTTGTGCAGAACACTGGCGCGTATTTAAGTGATATCGTGGGTAAGACGTTTAACTTATATGCTTACGAACAGAAGAATGACTGGATTGGTGGTTGGACGCTACTTTACTGGGGCTGGTGGATCTCATGGTCTCCATTCGTCGGTACCTTTATTGCTCGTGTTTCTCGCGGCCGTACGATTCGTGAATTCTTAGTGGGTGTGCTGTTTGTACCTTCAGCGCTGACCTTCCTGTGGATGACAGGCTTTGGTAATAGCGCGATTGATGTGATTTCAAATGGCGGAACCTACTTGTCTGACGCAGTATCGAAAGATGTTTCCGTAGCGCTATTTGTGTTCTTTGAACACATGCCATTCTCGACATTGTTATCATCAATAGCTTTATGCTTAGTTGTAACCTTCTTTGTGACCTCATCTGATTCAGGTTCATTGGTTATCGATAACCTCACATCGGGTGGCGATCATAACGCACCAGTATGGCAGCGTATTTTCTGGGCCTTAATGCAAGGTGTTGTTGCATCGGTTCTATTGCTTGCGGGTGGCTTACAAGCCCTACAAACTGCGGCGATTGCCAGTGCATTACCTTTCTTAATCGTGATGTTATTGATGTGTTTTGGTCTGTACATTGCACTTAAAGATGATTGGCTTAAGATCAACAGCGTTCAGTCTCACAATACTAGCGTGCAGTTCACTAAAACCAACGTCAGTTGGGAATCGCATATCGATGTATTACTGTCTCACCCAAGTCAGCAAGAGGCTCAAGATTTCTTAGATAAAGTGGCGCAGCCAGCATTATCAAAAGTATGTGAAAGCTTCTTAAGTCGCTCGATTTCGGCGGAGATCTTAAACTTCGACAATCGTGTGCGCTTCGTGGTTCATAGTGAAGAGCATAATGACTTTGTGTATGGCCTGCGTATTCGTGCCTATACCATCTCTAACCCGTTAGATAGTGACGTTAGCAACGATGACGGTGATAACTTCTACTACCGTGTAGAAGTCTTCCTAGAGCACGGTGGTCAGCACTATGACGTGATGGGCTTTACTCAAGAACAGATCTTGGCGGATGTGGTGACTCAGTATGAGAAATACTTACATTACTTACATCTTTCAAGTTCAGAGTATCTAAGCAGTGAAACTAACGCTTAGTCGCCATTATTGGTAAAACGTTAGTCAGTAAATTATTGGCAGACGTTAATCTGTTATTATTTAGCAAAATGTTAGCCAGTAATTTGCGGTGAAACTTTCCTAGAGTCAGTGATACAATTGGCTCTAGGTAACACACTTTAAATGAGAAAGAGCATGTCGACCAATCAAGGGCAAAGTAAGTTAGATAGAGTATTGGCTGAGGCTAGAGAATATAAGGCTAAGCGTGAAGTCGGTTATCGTGAACAGGCGCTTAAACTCTATCCATGGGTTTGTGGTCGTTGTACTCGAGAATTTAACAATGCCAACCTAAGAGAGTTGACGGTACATCATCGTGATCATAACCACGATAATAACCCATCAGATGGCTCTAACTGGGAGTTGTTGTGTCTTTATTGTCATGACAACGAGCACTCAAAGTTTGAAGAGTTGATTCAATATGGCTCAACTACTGAAACCAAAGTGGAAGCAGCGACTTATAATCCCTTCGCAGATTTAAAGAGTATGCTGAAAAAGTAATACCCCAAGCTTTTTATAAAAAGCTAATTTTTAAAAAGCCGCGATTAGCGGCTTTTTTTGTTTTCTAGCGAGTCTCATCAGACTCCGCTGATTGTAATCTTCGCTCCGCCTCTAGCCATTTATCACGGCTTAAAATGGCGCTGTTGTTGCCACCTTGCATCAAGGTTTTTCGCTCAGCAAGAATTTGCCAGATCTGTTCTTTTCGTTCATCGCTGGCACTTCCCCAACCGACAATTTCATCGATATGGCGATAGCAACCCATACAATAATCTTCATCATTTAGGCCACATTGGGCTACACAAGGTGATTGCTTCATAAAGCGTGGTATAACATTTGTTGTTCGAATTTGCGGCAGATTTTATGTTAGCTAGAATTAGCTTACAAGTGAAAATAGTTTACAGCGGGCCAAACTCGATGCCTATTATAAAAGTCGTTAATAACAGATAGTAGACATAGGGATAGGTATTGTTTATATGCAGTGTTAGAATTATTCATTCGGTATGTTTTACCAAAATACTCAATGGTTTGTATGTTTTTTTGGAGGAGTTATGAGAGCGATGTTTCGCTTTTGTTTGCTAGCTGTTGTGGCCGCACTAACAAGCGCCTGTTCGCTGTTAGAAGTTAAGTTGGAAAGTGGTATTGAGCCTCTGCCAAAAGATCAGCTTAACATGCGGGTGTTTAGCCGCGATTTCAGTACCGTTTTTTATAGTCAGGTTGAGAGTGCTGCGGATGTTATTGAGCGCAATACCGACAGTATTCCTATCCAGTCTAATACCTTGATGTGGAAAATTAATGCCGAGCAAAATCTGCAGCATACGATTTTCCAAGCCTCGCCAACTGCAGCTATGGTCGATACCTGGGTTTTCACCGAGCAGATGTTACAGTTCTTTGAAAGCGGAGCAGGTAAAAATTTGTTTGCAGAACAGCAGCAAGTTGCTGTCGACGCGAGTATTAAATTACGCGATCAATTCGAGCGTACGATTAAGAAGTTTGGCACCGCCAACTTTAAAAAGAACCAAGAATTTGTGCAGCAATATGTGGCGAGTCATCCCATTAAAGATATGGCATTTGCCCGTGAGTCGGCGTTTACCGATTGGTTGGAGTTCCATCAAATCAGCGAGTTTGATGCCATTACTACTTTTGGTACTGTGCCGGAAGTGATGAGCGATATCTCGGATAGAATGGCGATGATAGCCGAACAGATGCCCAAAATATTGGGCTGGAAGGCTGAGTTGTATGCCCTGCATTCAAACATCAATGCCGATGAAATTCAGCGTACCCTGATGAGCATCAGTGATACCTCGGCTAAGTTCCAGCAATTAATGGCGCAAAGCCCTGAGATGATGCAGAGCTTAGCCGTCGATATGCGCACAGAACTGACCCCTCTGTTAGCAGAGTTAAGTGCGACAACGGACGATAAGCTTAATCAACTGTCGGTAGAACGTCAGGCATTAGAGCTGATGGTCAAAAATGAACGTATGGCGCTTGAAGCTATGGTCGCTCGTGAACGTGCCGCAGTCGCTGTTGATTTGGAGCAGTTATCTCAGCACACGGTTGAAGTAGTATTTCAAGAGATCACTAAGACGCTAAAGAGCCTGATTTTATACTTTGTACTCTTCTTAGTGGTGGTGTTCTTTGCTCCCCTAGGCCTAGGTGTCTGGTTAGGTAAGCGGATGCAGTTGAAGAAGCAAACGAGTACCAGTACAACTGCCAGTGTTAGCCAAGAGCAAAAAGCCTAAACCTATATAAGGCTTCACATGGTAAACTGAAGAGCACCTATTAATAGGTGCTCATTTTTTCTTGGGTTCTATCCTGAGTAGATATCACAGCCTGTAATCGTAACTGACTATAAAGATGACACAAACTTCCGTGCAAACCTCGAATTTTGACAAGAGTAATAGGCTTAATGCCGCTGCAAAGCTCAAACAGATTGATGCGTTGTTGACGAATAGTCAGGCATTATGGCGTTGCAGAAGCTTTGAATGCGAGCAATTGCCTTGGATCCAAGCCTTTCCTAAGTTGGCCGATGCAGTTTGGCAGCTAAGTGATGACTCACTCGAAACAATCGATGCATGCCAGAAGAGGCTTAATGCTGCATTGCTACCAGCCTTAGCAGCGGATCTACAGGGTCAAGGCGTGCAATGGCCGTTAGCGTTATTTGAGCAATCAGCCGTCGGCAGTAAGGCTTTGGGAATCGTCACCGAAAAAACACCAGAAGCAGTACTTGCGGCTGAGGATGAGCCACATTTTAGCGCTCACATTAAAGGGCGTAAGTGGCAACAGATTAATGCCTTCGTTGCCAAGCTTCCTCATGATAATACTCCGGTACTGGAATGGTGCGCGGGTAAGGGGCATCTGGGTCGCTTGATTGCCAAGGCGCATCATCGAGAGGTCGTTAGTCTTGAGTGGCAGCAAACCCTATGTGAAGCTGGTGAACAATTTGCGGCGAAATGGCAACTGCCGCAAACCTTTATCTGCGCCGATGCTTTTGCTGGGCAAAGTGAGCAGTTACACACTGAGCAACTCGCGGTTGCGTTACATGCCTGTGGTGACTTACATGTAAAGCTACTGCAACATGCTAGCGAGGCGGGTACTAAGCAATTGGTGATCTCTCCTTGTTGTTACCATTTAATTCAAGCAAAGCAGTACCAACCGCTGTCAAAAGTTGCTAAAAGTAGTGCACTGATATTGAATCGTGCCGACCTGCAACTCCCTCTGCAGCAAAGCGTTATCGCCAACGATAAGCATAAAGGGTATAGATTGCAGGAGATGGCTTGGCGACTTGGTTTTGACGCGCTGCAACGTAAGGTGCGCGGCCGTAATGAGTACCTGCCGGTTCCAGCCATAAAGCAGAGCCAGTTAACTGGTGAGTTTGGCGGTTTCTGTCTGTGGGCGGCACAGGAGAAAGGGCTAAGTCTACCGACAGATATTGATTTTGAAGCCTATCAGCAAATTGGCGAGCAGCGTCAGCGTTTAACTCGGCGTATCGATCTGGTGGCTCATCTTTTTAGGGCGCTACTTGAGCAGTGGCTATTACTCGATAGGGTTTGCTTTCTTCAAGAGCGAGGATATCAGGTTGAGCTGAGTGAATTTTGTTCAAACAGTATTACGCCGCGAAACGCGTTAATTTACGCATTTAAATAGAGTTTTCACAGTGACTTAATTTAATCTTGTCGTAACAAATTGTTTATTAAGTTGTAATTAAGTTAGTTGTGATTGAATCCGCCGCCAGAATGACGCCATTTTACGAGTAAAGCCTAGGTTTAATTGGATTAAAAGATCTCAGCAATGAGGTTTTTTATTGAATCATCGGCTTTTTCTTGCTCAAATGGCTGGTTAATAATAAATAACTATCTAGATAGGCTGTAAATCCGCCAATCTTGTGAGCGATTAAAAGCAGTTTCATGAAATATTCCCGCGTTTTTATTAATAGTATGGCCTACGAGCTAGCGCCTGAAGTTGTGTCGACTTCGGAGCTAGAGTCTCGTTTAGCGCCTTTATACCAAAAATTCCGTATTCCAATGGGGCAGCTTGCCACCTTAACCGGGATCCATGAAAGACGCTGGTGGCCCAAAGGGCATCGTTTATCTGATGGTGCTCTAGCCGCAGCCCATAAGGCTATCGATGAAACTGGCGTACAGATCAGCGATCTTGGCGCCGTTGTCTATACCGGAGTTTGTCGTGATCAACACGAGCCAGCGACGGCATGTCGTATCGCTGCCAAACTTGGCGTCTCTAAAGACACCGCTATTTATGATATCAGCAACGCCTGTCTTGGCGTGCTTTCCGGCATTTTAGATATCGCGAATCGTATTGAGCTTGGCCAAATTAAAGCAGGCTTAGTGGTTTCTTGTGAGTCTGCTCGTCATATCGTCGATATCACGATTGATAAGATGCTGGCTGAGCCAACGATGCAAAATTACGCCCAGTCTTTGGCAACCTTAACCGGTGGCTCTGGCGCTGTCGCCGTATTGCTTACCGATGGCAGCTTAGATCTTAAAGGCAACCGTCATCATCAACTTCTTGGGGCAAGCCACTTGTCTGCACCTGAGCACTACGACTTGTGTCAATGGGGCTTAGAAGAGGCGGGGCCGCAGCTCTATCGCGAGTTTATGCGCACTAACGGTGTGGCATTGCTTAAAGAAGGTGTTGAGCTTGCTCGCCATACTTGGAGCCACTTCCTTGAGCAGCGTAACTGGTTGGTTGAACAAGTCGATAAGGTGATCTGTCATCAGGTTGGCGCCTCAAACCGTCGTAACGTTTTGAGTGCGTTAAACATTCCTGAAGAGAAAGAATTTCCAACCTATAAGTTCCTTGGCAACATGGGCACGGTATCCTTGCCTGTTACTGCCGCAATGGCTCACGATCAAGGTTTCTTGAAGAGTGGCGATCAAGTGAGCTTCTTAGGCATAGGCAGTGGTTTGAACTGCATGATGTTAGGCCTTAAGTGGTAATGATATTAAGCCTACGTGTTACTCGTAGGCTTTTATTTACTCGGCTAACTCAGTTACACCTTAAGTATAAGAATGATAGGAAACGTCATGCTAGACACCTTGCACCCATTTAAGCGCAACTACTTAGACAGAAATGGCAACAAACTACAGTACGTGAACGAAGGCCAAGGTGAGCCTGTGGTTATGGTTCACGGTAACCCTAGCTGGTCTTTTTATTACCGAAATCTTATTAGCGCCTTAAGCGATAAGCACCAATGTATCGTACCTGATCATATTGGTTGTGGTTTATCAGATAAGCCCGATGACAGTGGCTACGACTACACTCTTAAAAATCGTATCGATGATTTAGAAGCACTGCTTGAACATCTAGACGTTAAAGAGAACATTACCCTAGTGGTACATGACTGGGGCGGCATGATAGGCATGGGTTTTGCCGCGCGCTATCCTGAGCGTATAAAGCGTTTGGTTATTCTCAATACCGGTGCCTTCCACCTACCGGTTAGCAAGCCATTCCCTTGGGCGTTATCAATCTGCCGTAATACCATGCTAGGTACATTCTTAGTGCGTGGCTTTAATGCGTTCTCATCTGCGGCGTCCTATGTGGGCGTAAAGCGTAAGCCGATGCATAAAGATATCCGCGAAGCCTATGTCGCGCCGTTTAACTCTTGGGCTAATCGAATTTCTACTCTACGTTTTGTACAGGATATTCCGTTAAAGCCCGGCGATCGCAACTATGATTTGGTATCTGATATCGCTGCGAGCTTAAGTCAATTTCAAAATGTGCCAACAGTGATCTGTTGGGGGCTACAAGATTTTGTATTCGATAAGCACTTCTTAACTGAGTGGAAGCAGAGAATGCCCCACGCCGAGGTGCATGAGTTTGCCGATTGTGGTCACTATATTTTGGAAGATGCCAGTGACGAAGTGATTGGCCACATTAAAGCCTTTATGGAAAAAACTGAAAAGCAAACTCCCACAGAATCGGTAGCTTAAACTTCATGGTAAGTCAGTTGATTCAAAACAATGACGGCGCAAATTTGTGCCGTCATTTAGTTAGTGCCGCCCAGACAATTCCCAATTCGCTGGCGGTTGCCGTGCAGCAAGCTAATGGCAAATCAGTCAGTGCTTTACGTTATCAAGAGATGGACTTTCAAACCCTCAATGCCAAAAGTGACGAGCTCGCCAGTGCGCTGGTAAATCACGGCTTAGCGCCTGGCATGAAGGCGGTGTTGATGGTCACGCCTAGCATCGATTTTTTCTGCTTAACCTTTGCGTTGTTTAAGGCTGGTATTATTCCAATCTTAGTTGATCCCGGTATGGGGGTTAAAAACCTTAAGCAGTGTTTTATTGAGGCAAAACCCGACGCTTTTATCGGGATCCCCAAAGCCCATATTGCGAGACGCTTATTTAGCTGGGGCAAGCCCACAGTTAAGCATCTAATCAATGTGGGCGGAAATGCTCTGGCTCGAACCTTATCAGGCGCCATAGACTTAGATACTTTAGTGAAGGGGAATTCGTCTACAGTCACAGAGACATTTAACATGCAGTGGCTCGATGAAGACGCCATGGCGGCAATCTTATTTACCAGTGGCAGTACTGGTACGCCAAAGGGCGTGGTCTATTCCCATAAGATGTTTGAGGCGCAAATTAGCGCGCTTAAACATGATTATGCTATCAAACCTGGAGAGCGTGACTTAGCGACCTTCCCGTTATTTTCACTGTTTGGCCCAGCATTAGGCATGGCATCTATCGTGCCGGATATGGATGCCAGTAAACCCATTACCGCCAATCCTGACTTTATCTTTGCCGCCATCGACAAATATCACTGCAGCAATATGTTTGTGAACCCAGCTTTGATAGAGCGCCTTGGTCAAGCTGGCGAAGTTAATCAGCATAAACTGAGCAGTATTAAACGGGTGATCTCAGCGGGTGCTCCAGCGACCATCTCATCGATTAAACGCTTTAGTCAGATGCTTAATCATGGCGTTGAGGTACTTAACTCTTATGGGGCAACTGAGTCTCTGCCGATTAGTAAAATCGGTAGTCAGGCGCTGTTCGATACGACTGCTGTCACCGATAACGGCGGCGGAATTTGTGTCGGTAGTGCCATTGGTGGGGTAGATATCGCTATCATTAAGATTGATGAGCAGCCTATCGAACAATGGGACGACAGTCTAGGTTTACCTGCGGATGCCATAGGCGAAATCGTCGTTAAAGGCCCTATGGTGAGCCGTAGCTATTATCGGCGTGATAGCGCAACCCAAGTGGCAAAAATCCAAGATGGTGACAGTATTCGCCACCGCCTGGGCGACTTAGGTTACCTAGATAGTGACGGCTTACTGTGGATGTGTGGCCGCAAGGCCCATAGGGTCGACGCCGATGCTTTACCGGCTACTAATAATCAGGCTAAACGTTATTACTCTATTCCTTGCGAACGCATTTTTAATACCCATAGCGATGTGAAGCGTAGCGCTCTCGTTGGCGTAAAAGTGGCTGGAAAAGTCACGCCGCTTATCTGTATCGAGCTTAAGCAATCAGTTGTCTGCTCGTTATCTGGAGTGCTTTACAGTGAGCTTAGAGCGATTGCGGAGCAGCATGAGCAAACTCAAGGCATCGAACGTTTTCTCATTCATGCAGACTTTCCTGTCGATATTCGCCACAACGCTAAGATTTTCCGTGAAAAGTTAGCCGTTTGGGCACAAAAGCAAATTAAAGAGTAGTGTATTTTGTCATTAGCTAACAAGCATCAAACTCCAGTGCTCGGGGACTTTTTAGCCCAAGAGCAAGCCGCACTTTTAGCACTTAAACAAAATGTGACTCGTGCCTTTGTGACCGGAGCGGGGGGGTTTCTAGGTAAAGCTATCTGTGAGCGACTTTTGGCCGCAGGTATCGAAGTCACGGGGTTTGCTCGTGGTGAATATCCGGCATTAAGCGCCATGGGCGTGAAGATGTTGCAAGGGGATATTGCCGATGAGCGCACACTGCTCGATGCCATCCAAGGCTGTGATCTTGTGTTTCATGTGGCATCGAAAGCCGGGGTTTGGGGTAGCAAACAGAGTTACTTCTCACCCAATGTGGATGGTGCGCGTCATATCATCAATGTCTGTAAAAAGTGTAATATTGAGTATCTGGTCTATACCAGTACGCCAAGCGTCACCTTTGCTGGGGTCGATGAAGTGGGCAATGATGAGTCTGCGCCTTATGCAGAGAAATATCTTAATTTCTACGGTGAGTCAAAGGCGATTGCCGAGCAGATGATGCTTAGCGCTAATGGGGATAAGCTCACGAATGGTAAGCTTTTGGGTACCACTGCGTTAAGACCACACCTGATTTGGGGGCCACGGGATCCCCATCTAGTGCCTCGGGTGCTCGAGCGCGCAGAGGCTGGCAAACTTAAGCTGGTAGGAAGTGAGGATAAGCTAGTTGATACCATCTATGTGGGTAATGCGGCTTATGCACATATTTTGGCGGCATTAACACTGAGTCAAAATGACAAAGCGAACCAGGCCGCTTGCGCGGGTAAAGCCTATTACTTGAGTAACGATGAGCCGATCACAATGGCGGCCATGCTCAATAAAATACTCGCCTGTAAAAATCTACCGCCAGTGACCAAGCGAGTGCCGAGTAATCTTGCCTATGTCGTCGGATGCGTTCTTGAATCGCTATATGGATTATTGGGTAAGCAAGATGAGCCGATTATGACTCGCTTTGTCGCAAGACAGCTTTCGACTAGCCACTATTTCGATATTGGCGCGGCTAAGCGCGACTTAGGTTACCAAGCGTTAGTTAGTATCGATCAGGGAATGGTGCAGCTTAAGACGTCTTTACAACAAAGCAGACTAGGTTAATACTCACAACTGAGTAAACTAAAATAGCAGCAATATACTTGCTGCTTTTTTATGAGTGAAATTAGATTTGTTTGTTTCTCAACTGACTGATATAAGGATATATTATGGCTAAGGCAAGTTGTAACTGCGGTCAGCTCTCAGTAGTGGTTGTGGGCGAACCTGTGCGTGTCTCGGTTTGTCACTGTTATGCTTGTCAGAAGCGTACAGGCAGCGCATTTGGTGTACAGGCGAGATACCCATTAAGTGCGGTGACTTTTAATGGCTCTAGTCGCGCTTATCAACGCATTGGCGATGACGGTGGCAAAATTAAATTTAAGTTTTGCCCTGATTGCGGCTCAACGCTGTGGTTCACTATGAATGTCATGTCTGATGTTGTAGCTATCCCATTAGGTAATTTTGCCGGCGAAAATGGTTCAGATTTTTCGCTTCCAACACCTAACACTTCGGTTTATCAAACACGCTGTCATGACTGGGTGAGGCTTGATGGTATAGATGACGTTTACGATTAACTTGCTATATGAGTGGCCATAAAAAGCATTGAGGTTCATGGAGGAGTTATGAAATCGTTTTTGGTGTTGCTAAGTCAGATTTTGCTGGCGTTTGTTGTGATATGCACTCCCTTGAGGGCGGCTGAGAAGATTAATCCATTCATTGGCAGCTGGAAGTTAATTTCCGGCAAGTACCTAGATGGTAAAGGCCAATGGGTTGAATACGCAGATCTCAAGCTTAGTGCAATCAAGGTGATCTCCGCCAATCATTTTAGCTTTACGACGATGAAAAATATCGGGTCAGAAGCTAAGCCTGAACTTGAGTTTTGGGCGGCTGCAACTGGCTATTATCAATATACGGCAACCGATTATATCGAATATCCGCATTTGAACTCATTTGGTGTCAAAGCTGGAGAGTCCTTCGCCTTTACTTATGTCATAGAGGGCAAAGAGTGGCGTACAGAGCGAACGGAAAATGGTGAGTTAAAGGAGCAAGAATTCTGGTTAAAGTTGGACTGATTGACTGTTTAGGAGCTTTTATCCGAAGCGAAAACCCAGCACGCAATAAAAGTGAAGACCAAAATAAAACGCAGCATAGATAAGATGCTGCGTCTCTTAAGCTTTAGGCTCTACTTAGAGCAATCTATCTTTTCCAAATGCCTCGTGGTAGGCAATCATAAAGTCTTCTCTGATTAATTGCTCTAAATGAACGGCTTTCTCTGTAGGACAAAAAATCATGATATGAACGTGTTGCTCGCCGTTAGCACCGCTATTGATATGGATATGCGGCTCAGCGCCCGGCAAGTCCACACCAGCATGTTTTTCTATCACGCTATTATAGCGTTTAGCCACTTCACTAAACTCTTCACAGTGGGCTTCAATCTTCTCATATAGCTCAGGGAAAAGAGGATACATATTCACAAACTCAACCACGGTAATGTGGAAATCATGGTAGACATAGCGCTTCATGAAATTGAGATTCTTGACCGCATAGCTGAAGAACATACTGTTAGGCAGCGTCGCGGTTTTACCCGTGAAGTGGTATTGACCATGATAAAGGTCAATCTCTTGAATAACCGTCGCCATTAAGTTGTGCTCAATGACTTCACCGCAAATTTTGCCGACTTCAATCCAGTCGCCAATCACAAATGAGCGTGAGCTTGCTCTTTGTATCGAACCGGTAAAGCATAAAATAATCTCTTTCGATGCCACAACAAAAGCGATAGCGATAGCCGTCACCGACAGGGCAAATTTGCTGATCTCTGTCTGCCACAGCATAAACAGGATAATGATGATTAACAGGAAGGTGCCGTTTTTGGTGCGTGACATCCATTTCCGCTGCACTTCCGTTAAAAACGCCACATCACCTCGAATTTGTGAAATCACCAAGCGCTTAACCAATGAAATAAGAACAATGATTAATATTGTTAGCAATAGCTTATGGTTTAACAAAAACTCCAATGCGATATTTAGCTTATCCACGAAACCTCTTTCGACACTTATAAATGGTTGCAATGCTGGCAGATAAATCGTCGTCAGTGAGTGATTTAATCATTATTGCAGATAATAGATAACTCTAAGGTTATCATAGATAAAAAACAAGTTAGCCACTACTGGACAGATTACTCGGTTGAGATTGAATTAAACTTAATTGTTCCTGTTCTACAAAGATGAATATCTTTGATAAGTGATGTGGCTATTTATTGTTATCGAAATCTTAGTTAGGGATAAAGTTATCATGAGCGCTGTATCATCAAACCCCGTACTTTACTCTTTGCGAAATTGCCCCTATGCGATGCGGGCTAGAATGGCGATTTATGTCTCTGGGCAATCGGTACAGCTTAGGGAGTTAGTTTTAACAGATAAGCCAAGTCAATTGTTGGAGTCGTCTCCTAAGGGGACGGTACCTGTTCTAGTGCTCCCCAATGGCGAGGTGCTCGAGCAGAGTCTTGATATCATGCTATGGGCATTTGAGCAGGGCGATTCGGCCAATTATCTAATGTCATTCGATCCTACTCTGCGGGATGATATGTTCGACTTGATAGCGCTTTTTGATACAGATTTTAAGCAGTGTTTAGACTTGTATCGCAGTGCTAAACGTTATCATGATCAAGATTTGCCTAGCACTCGACAGGCCTGCGAGCGTTACATATACATTTTGGAGCAGCGGCTAACAACCAATCCATATCTATTTACCACAAGCCCCTGTCTTGCCGATCTTGCTATCATTCCCTTTATTCGCCAATTTGCTCGGGTTGAACGCCAGTGGTACCTAGCTTCTCCTTACCCGAATGTAAGAGGCTGGCTAAATAGCTATCTGCAAAGTCCAATGTTTAGCAAGATCATGGCAAAATTTCCGCTATGGTCAGCCAATAATGCTCCAGTCATCTTTGGGGCTGATTACTTGTAAACTGCGACCGTTTTCTCTTTGTTTATTTTCAGTAGTCTGTCATTTGCATATCGGTATTGAACATTGGCATAGAATGGTTGGTTAGCGGCCTGCTCAATTAGCGTAGCATATTGCCTGCTGTCTGTTATTTTTTCTTTACTAGCCCTCTAGTCTTTAAACTTTAATTTACTGAAAAAACAGTTTAGAGGCGTATCATATACAGACTAGATTGTAATTTTGTCGCTATGACTGAGCCAACATTTTCGGGGGAAAATTGATGAGTGAAAAACAACATAATAATATTGAGACCGTATCTATTTACCAAGTGTGGGATAAACCGGTGCGTATATTCCATTGGGTTAACGTGATTCTAATCACTTGCCTGATGTTTGTCGGTTTAGTCATGTTGTTTAAAGCCGAGCTTGGCATAAGCGGCTTAGCAGCTAAGATAAAACTTAAAGAGGTGCATATTGTTATTGGCTATCTTTTTGTCATTAACCTGTTTGTGCGTTTGATATGGGGCGTTATTGGTAATGGTTATGCCAAGCTTTCGCATATCTGGCCTAGCTTTAAGGCTGCAAGTGATTATCGAAAAGCATTAATGGCGGGCAAGAATCCACAGTATTTAGGCCACAACCCGCTTGGTAAGCTTGCTGTTAGCGTGATATTTGTGCTGCTAATTGTGTTAGCTGCAACGGGATTATTCAGAGCAGGAACCGATGTCTTTTATCCGCCGTTTGGCTCGACAATCACTAGCTATATTGCTGCCGATGGCGTAGAACCTGTCACGCTAAAACCCTATGATGATACTGGGGTTAACCCTGATAAAGTTGCCCAGATGAAGCCGTATAAGAGTCTAGCGGGAAAGGTACACTTATATAGTTCTTATCTGTTAATGCTACTGGTTTTTATCCATATTCTTGGTGTGGTTATTGCAGAGCTTAAGCACCAGCCTGGTATTGTTTCTGCTATGTTTTCAGGCAAGAAACGTCTTAGAGATAAGCCTGTAGACGAATAAAACCGATAGTCATGAATAGCAAAAGCCCACTGTAAAAGTGGGCTTTTTTGTTTGTCGCACTATTTGCTTGTCGCACTAAAGGATAATTATTGCGATTGAAACTCTGGGCGATAGGTTTGGGGCAATTCAAAGACCTTTTCTTCACCTGTAACGGGGCAGACAAAGCTTAAATGGCAGGAGGTGAGCTGCAGGTTCGGCGTGAGATCACTGCCATTGCCATGCTGCCGATCACCGACCACTGGATGACCAAGACTTGCCATATGAATACGAATTTGATGCTTACGACCAGACTCAATTTTCACTTGTACTTTCGACTGGTTAAGCTCGCTGTTGTACTCCAGAATATGGGCGTGGGATAAGGCTTTTTTATTATCGACATCGGTATCGATAGTGATCTGGCCATCGGGAAACCTACCTTCCACTATTACCTGATAAAATTTATCTAATGCACGAGTCTCAAACAGTTTAGCGATAGCGGCGGTCACTTTTTTATTATGTCCCAATACAATTAGGCCAGTCGCCGCCAAGTCGAGTCGATGAATAATATAAGCGTTGCGAGCAGGATTTAAGTGAGTTTCTATAAAGCGATTGATTGTGGTGTGATCGCTCCATTTCGACCCTTGGCAACGCATACCAAAAGGTTTGTACCAGATACTATACTGCTCTTGATCAAACAACAGCTCTGCATCGGCAACCGTTTCATCTAAGACGGCTTGATTGTAATAAAGGTGCAGTTCATCCCCGACTTTTAAGGCTTTTTTAGCACGGCGTAATCGATTGGTTTGTTTTCCATGACCATGCCAAACGGCCCCTTTTTGCATAGCTTGCTTAATCACTTGCTTGGATAAGCCCGTTGCTTGTGCGAGCAAGCTCACCGCATCAACATCGCTAGATGGCACTTTGATATGAGTTTCTATTTTTAACGGGATCATGATTAAATTTTTCACAGCAAGGAGTTATTGAGCAAGCCAGTAATTTTACACTATTAGCGAACGTTTGGCTCATGGTTCACTGTTTTCTATTAAATGCTGGAAGAATGGGTAAAGCGTCTAGTCGCTACAACACCTGTTTGCTGTGAATGTGCAGCTTTAGTGTGATGAAAATTTAATGCAAATTGTCTTGTTCTTGCTAACTGCTAGGCTTAGTGTTTAGTTAATTAAGATTGCGGTAATGCAGTTAGTTGAGTTTGTGGTTTCAGCCGCTCAATATTGATGGCTATAGCGTTACCGAGTAAATAACAAATGGAGTGAGTTATGGACACGCAGTTGGCATTGAGAGTGAAGCATTGGATTGAAAGCGACCCCGATCCGCGTATGCAACAAGAGTTGCAGCAGTTAGTCGACTCGGGTAATACCAATGAACTTGAGGCGCGTTTTGCTGGCAGATTAGCATTTGGTACCGCTGGGCTGCGGGGGATAGTCGGCGCCGGTCCCACTCGTATGAACCGCTTAGTCGTCCAGCAAACCTCTGCTGGCCTTGGCGCGTATTTAAAGGCGCAAATTAGTGATGTGGCCACTCGAGGGGTGATTATTGGCTACGATGGTCGCCATGACTCGAAGCAGTTTGCCCATGACGCCGCGAGTGTCTTAACCGCAATGGGAATAAAGGTTTACCTAACGGCTAATGTCGCAGCAACGCCGCTGGTGGCCTTTGGCGTATTACATCTTGGCACCGCCGCTGGCATAGTGGTTACAGCCAGCCACAACCCACCGCAATATAACGGTTATAAAGTCTATTGGGGCAATGGCGCGCAGATTATCCCGCCTCACGATTCAGGTATCGCAGCCCGTATCGATAGCGCCTCGACCGCTAAAGTAGCCTTGCTTGATGCGGATAAAGCCAAGGCGACAGGCTTGTTAGTGATGCTGGAAGATGATTTTTATGACACATATCGTCAAGGTGTCAATCAAGCTGGTGTATTACAAAACCACACTCAACCTAACTCGGTCAGCTTAGCCTACACGGCAATGCACGGTGTAGGTAATGAAATGGCACTTAATGTGCTCAAAGATGCTGGTTTTACAAAAGTTTATAGTGTTGCAGAGCAAGCTGAGCCCGATGGTGATTTTCCAACGGTCAATTTCCCTAACCCTGAAGAGAAGGGGGCGATGGATATGGTCATTGCTGAGGCGAAAAAACACAATGCTATGCTTGCCTGCGCAAATGATCCAGATGCAGACCGTTTTGCGGTTGCGGTGCGTAAAGATGATGGCGAATACCAAATGCTGACAGGCGATCAGGTTGGCGTGTTATTTGGCCATTACCTGCTGACTCATGCCAGTGAAAATGAGCGGTTAACCTGCACCACGATTGTGTCGTCGAGCTTATTGTCAAAGGTTGCCCAGAGTCTAAAGGCGACATGTAGAACCACGCTGACAGGCTTTAAGTGGTTAACAAACGTGGGGATGAGTGAAGAGACCGATGACAATCGCTTTCTGTTCGCCTACGAAGAGGCGCTGGGTTACACAGTAGGCTCTATGGTATGGGATAAAGACGGTTTATCAGCGCTAGTGGCATTTGCTCAGCTAACAGCAGAGCTCGCTAGCCAAGGGCAAACGATTTGGGACAGGCTTGAGAGCATTTACCGTGAGCAAGGCTTCCATCTCAATGCTCAGGTGAGTATCGCACTAAAACCGACTACACCGAATATTGGTGCTTATTTGCGTGAGAATCCGCCAACGGAAATCGCAGGGCATAACGTGGTATCGGTCGATGATATCAGCCTAGCTAAACGCTTCTTTTCTGATGGCACTGTAGAAGAGGTTGCACTACCCGCCAGCGATGTTTTGATCTATCGTCTTGAAAATGGTGCTCGAGTTATCGTAAGACCATCGGGAACAGAGCCTAAGATTAAGTGTTACTACGAAGTGGTAGAGTCTATGAGCGCCGATGACAGCTTAGAAAGCGCACAGCAAAGAGCTCAGATTGAAATGGGTCGCTTTATCGAAGCGCACCAGGCGGCGTTGCCACATTAGATTGCTGCAATATGTCCAATTTCACAGAAATAGATCACGTTTTTATTGAGCGGTGATCTATTTCTAGTTTGAGCTCACAAATTACTATCAGTAAGCATTCTTCAAATCCTCTTTTATCCTTATAATCAACAACATTACCCCATATATTAAGTATTGAGTTTATTGGCCTCGGATTAAGGCCAATAGAAGAGTTGACACTATTGATGATAAAAATCTGGTTCTTGCTGTTAATCGCAATGTTTTCCTCCCATGTCATGGCTACACAAGAAGAGATAAAACCTTTAGTACTATTTCAAGGAGAGGTAGCAGAGGGATCATTTCTACATTTAATTGAGCAAGGGATCATAGACTTTGAAAATGTGTCATCAATACCTGTGGAACAAGTGCGATTGAGAAGAGATAACGGTCATTATCTTGAAGAGCTCGAAAAAAGTGCTCTCGCAGGCTTTAGTCCAATCGTAGTGCAAGACTCCAATTCAATAGAGACTTTTGGCAATATCGCCAAAGCGAATCCCGCCACTAAATTCATCTCGTTAGATGTGGCTTATGATATTCCCAATATTTTAGGCCTCACCTTTAACCATGCAGAAGGGGCTTATGTCATTGGCTTTATTGCGGGATTGAAAACGAAAACCAATCATGTTGGTTTCATCGGTGCCATAGACATTCCGGTTATAGAAACTTTTCGTTGTGGATATGAACTTGGTTTAAAAAAGACCAATGCAAAGGCAAATTTATCGACTCGTTATATTAATAAGGGGGAATTGTCTTGGGATGACTTCGAGTCGGCTAGAAAGTTAACCGAAGAGATGGTGAACCGTCAGGTAGATATTGTTTTCCCTGTCGCTGGTAATGCGAGTAAGGGGGTTATGGACACCATGAAGGAGTCTGGTCCTGGGCACTATAGTTTTGGAATAGACTTTAATAGTAACCATCTATATCCAGACACCTTGCTAGCTTCATTTGAAAAACGTTCTGATAAAGCCATTTTTGCCGCGTTGATGTTATTGAAAAATGGGATCTGGAATAGCAACGAAAAGCATTTTGGCATTAAGCAAGGCATTATCGAAATCACAGTGAACCCTGACAACGCGAGTTTATCCAGCAATGATAAGCAACAAATTAGCGAGCTTATCATTCAGCTAAAGGGAAAAAATAACGCTATTTCCCGTCAAATATCGACTCAATGTGAGATTGGAAGATGAAAAGGCTTTCTACTCATCTCATTATGCTATACATAGTGATAACTCTGGTTCCAATGCTGGTCATTGGCGGTTTTATCGTTACAAAGAGCTTGCTTGCTGAACAGAATGAATGGCTTAGTTTGTATGATAAGGTCTTATTACAACAGTTAATCAATGCCGAAAAGTCACTGGTTGAATTTGACCTTCCTTTAGCGGAGTTAGTTGTTAATGATTTTTCGCGCTTAGATTATATTCGAGCCGTAAAGTTGGAGTCTGAGCTTTATGCCATGACCTTTGCTGAAGTGGTTAACTCGAGTACCAAGTCGGAGAAACTGACATTACTGAGTTACCCAATTACTGACTCGACAGGTGGCCGGCTAGGTCAGTTAGTGATCTATAAAGACAATGATGCGCTAAGCTCTCACGTTTATTCCGCTGTTCTACCCAAGACACTATTTTTTGTGATATTGGTGAGTTTTATCTCGCTTCTTTTTAGCCATAAAATACTCTCAATTTTTAAGAAGCCGTTTAAAGATGTTCACCAGTTCACTCGATTAGTGGCAAGTGGAGAGTTTGAAACTCCACCTCCCACACATAATAAGTTTATCGAAATAGATGCGATCTTCTCTTCCTTAGAGATGATGAGAGTGCGTTTATTTAATTCTAGAAATCAATTGAAGCAGAGTGAAGAGCGTTACTCGCGAACTTATAATTTGACTCAGGTCTGCTTATTTGTTGTTGATGTCAAAACCTGCAAAATAATTAGGGCTAACCAAACGTTTACTCAACTCATCACTGATGTCGAAGTCATTAATTGTGCGCATGCCGCAAGGTTAAAGCGTTTTGTTTCTCAGCTTTTGCTGAGCAACGAGGGCCATAGCTTTGAATACACCATAAGTGTTAAAGGCTCGGTAAAGCATTTCCAAATTAATCATTCAGAGCGAATACAAAATGAAATCGAATGCTCGGCATTAGATATCAGTGAGCTAATTGCTGCAAGGGAGTCTGTTGAACTACAGTTGCGCACAGATGCATTAACAGGGATCCCAAATCGGGTGAAATTTAATCAATTTGTTCAGCAAGTTGAGAATAAGAAACATGACAAGTTTGCCTTTATGATGCTAGATCTTAATGGCTTTAAAGCCATCAATGACAATCATGGTCATTTAGCGGGTGATGAAGTACTACAAACAATCGCGCAACGTATTGCCAGTTGTATTCATCCATTTGGACATGTGTATCGATTAGGCGGCGATGAGTTTATTGTTAGCCTTACAGGTGATTACAGCCGAGATAAACTACAAAAGATTGCTCACTCTATTATGCAGTTAATAGAGAACCCTATTCATTATGAGGAGGAGACATTCTATATCTCTTCGAGTATTGGTATTAGCCGTTATGATGCAAGCGATACGGTATCAGTTGGAGAAATATTGAATGAAGCTGATATGGCCATGTATCATGCTAAAGTTAACCAGCTCCACCCAGTTTTTTCAGATGAAATAGGCTTAGGTTAAGCACTGATATCCCCTCTCTTATCGTACCCCTAAACTGAAATCTCTAAATTTAAATCTACGTGTTTTTCTAAGGGAAAAGGAGAGGGAGATAAGGGTTTATTTTTTAATAAGACTTATTGGCGTTTGTTTTGTGCGCAGGAGTCTCTATTAAATAGGCTGACTCGTTGCTTTAATGGCTGCGACTTGAGCTCAGTAAATACTAGACTTAAAAGATAAAAAACCGCCATGCATAATAATAGCGCTTGTTTCCAGCCTGCGTCATTGGTGAGAGCAAAAAACAAAAACGCACTTAAAAATACTGCATTTATGATCTCGCGAGTGTTTACGATGAATCGATTTCTACAGATGTCGTGTTCAATGTAGATGGGGTTGGCTAATCCTCCAAGCTTCACTTTAAGTTTATTGCCTCGTTCTTCTACTTGGTAGCCAAGAGCAACTAGCTCAGCCTTTAGCTTATTATTTAGTCCATTATTTAGCTTCATCCTTGCTTCTTTCTCCATTGTATCGTTTTTAGCTATGTAGTCTTTCAACTAGGGCAAGCTTCACGAAGCGCATAGTGTAGTGGCTTAGTTAATCTCGAACCTGAAATTTAGGCCTTAAAATATCGAGGTTATACTTAATATTGAGAGCTGGGTATTGATTTGTTCTCATGTTTATTGCTTCTTCGGTTTCGTTATTGGATAGTTCGCTAAAGTAGTTGTTGATGTTTTATTTCAAGCACAGAACGTGTCTGTTGTGTGTTTTGAGCGGTAGGTATAAGTGGATGAAGAGTGTTCCTAATGTCGAATTTAGAGCCCCTAGTATTAAAAAAGCGGGTGTCGAAATATTAGATTTGGAGACTTTTTATACTAAGTTGTCTAAGTGTGATTTTTGTCCATCGCAGCCCCATAGAATTAATTACTTTTGCTTTATCTATATAGTCGAGGGTGAAGGGGGACATTTTGTTGACTTTAAATATCACCCTTTTAAAAAGGGGAGCTTTATTTTTGTTAATAAACATCAAGTGCACGCTTTTGACTTGAAGAGTCGCCCGAAAGGTAAAATGATCAATATTACCGAAGAGTTCTTAAATAGTATTTTAACCAATATCCGCATTCCTTTTTTCACACCGACCCATCTAGTGAGTACTCAGCAGCCACTTTTAACTCTGAGCACGTCGTTGGTCGATACCTGCGACAACTTACTGTTTGAAATCAATAAGGCGCAGGAGTGCGAGACAGAAGCGCCGTTTCTGGTGCAATTGTTGTTTTCGGCATTACTGGTTGCGTTGGCGGCAGAGAGAAAAACTGATGCGCAGCATTTAAGCGAAGTTCAGGCGCTTCGTTTTCAGCAGTTCTTATTACTTATCGAGAGTAAAGCCGCTCACACCCGAGACGCATCGGACTATGCTGAAATGCTACATATTTCATATAAATCGCTTAACCAACTTTGCAAGCAAGCTAGCGGACAAACAGTCAAGCAATTGATTGATGCTCATGCCATTCTCGAGATCAAGCGTAGATTAATTATCGGTAGCGCTAAAATTCAAGAGATTGCTTACGAGCTGGGTTTCGATGACGTGACCTACTTTGTGAAGTTCTTTAAACGTCATACTCATTTGACGCCATCTCAATTCAAAGATAGTGCGGCTACATCCCCCTCTTAACCCATATTTTTAAACCATTTGAGCACACAGTGAGACTGATAATTAAGTCATCAAGCTCACATTGTTGCCGCTAGGTACGAAAAACACCATTTTTGGGATAAAAAGTCCATTACGACCCTGTCGTTAATTGGCTATTTTCAACCTTGTAAATTAGAGATAAACGAATCCCTCTCTCTTTCATAAAACTTTTCCCCTTTAGTCGGGGGAGAAGTTTTATGCGGCCTGATAAATATGTAAAGGGTTGATAATTATTATTTATTTAAAAGTTTACAGGCAGATGTGCCGAGTCGTAGAGGGATTTTTTCATCTCAATTTTATTTAATCGCTATTTCTACTTTCGGGAATGGGTGGTTAATTTTTAGCAGTAAAAACATAAAAATTTAAATATAAGTGCAATGATAGTTTTGCTGGGAATATCATGATGAACAACTTAAACGCTTTATATAAAAAAGTGTTACTCGCAAGTATGGCAAGCGTATTGGTTGCCTGTGGCTCTGACAATAATGATGTCGTAATGCCACCGCCAAGTGACAATAACCCGCCGATTGCTCAGCCAACAACAGCTACGGCTATTGTGGGCACACCAGTAATGGTTGATGCGATTGCCAACGATACGGATCCTGATGGCGATGCGCTAACGCTAACAGTAGTGGAGTTAACCGAAGGCACAGGTAAAGGAGTAATTAAAGACAATCAGTTACTGTTCACTCCTGAACAACCTGGCACAGTAGTGTTTAGCTATACCGTTGCCGACCCAGAAGGGGCGACCGATAATTCGACCGTGACAATCAAGGTGTCTGAAGTTACTGAGACCGGCAGTTTCGTGGGAACGCAAACCTGTTTAACCTGTCACACTGATAAAGCAACCTTCTTAGAAACTGGGCATAACTTTAAGCTGAGTAAGATTGAGAACGGCGAGGCGCCACAGTTCCCATTTACCTCATTAGAAGGTTCTGTAGAGTTACTTCATGGTGCTGATAATAGTGCTGGCACCCCAAACAGTTGGGATGAAGTGAGTTATGTTATCGGTGGTTACTACCGCACCGCCATGTACCTTGACAGTAACGGTTATATTTTGTCGGGTACCGGGGTGCGTGCAGCATTACCACAAAACGGTGAAGATTTTAGTATCGATCATATTGCTGCCTACGCACCAGGTGATGAGCCTGATGCCCATCCTTTCGACTGTGGTCATTGCCATACAACGGGCTGGAAAGATCACACGCCAAATTCACCTCTAAACCCTAACCATCAAGACGGTTTAGTCGGTATCGATGGTACGTTTGAATATACAGGTATTCAGTGTGAAGCGTGTCATGGTGCGGGTGGAAAGCATATTAAGTCTCAGTCAGCGGATGACATTGACCGTATTGCTCAGGGCCGTTACACGTCAGATTTACAGCAAGCAGATATGGCATTTGGTAAGGCCATTACTTGTGCTGAGTGCCACAGTAAAAAGACCAATCGTAAGTTCCCAACCTTTATCAGTGAGCACAACCAAGACTTTGGTGGCGACAGCATAGGCGGTCGAACCATACCTTATGATCTTGGTGGTCGAGTGGCTGGTGATGCACTACTGGGTATGGATGCCGATACGGGTGTCGTGACAGGTAAGAAACATGATATGGCATGTCATACTTGTCATAACCCGCACCAGTCTAAGATCAATGATGACCAACCTGGCCATGAAAATGCGATGGTGAAGCAGTGTGTTGATTGCCACTATGATAAACCGTTTACACCTGAGCTTGAGGTTCATAGCTTTGTGGCTAAGTGTGAAAGTTGCCATATGCCTAACAACAAACACTTCTTTAGGATTAATTTGGAGCACCCTGCTTCTAGCCCTGAGAACTTCTCTAAAGATGGCAAGTATGTTCAGCCATGGAATACTTCGAAAGATAGCTGTTCAGCCTGTCATAAAGTAGATTATGACGAACGTGCCGCTTTAATTAAGAAGATGCATCAGTAAAACAGATCCTTGAATTTAAAGCCCCATTCGTTGGGGCTTTTTCTGTTTTAAGGTGTGTCCTGTCTTGAGATAAGTTGACACTTTGTATGAGGGTGACTAAGTAATAGGTGGCATCAAGATAAGTATGTGGATTGAGTCATGGATATTGATATCGTTGATCCTTCGATAAGGCGCTGGCAAGGATAAGTGTTGAAGTGCTAGAGCTTACTTACGATCTGGGCAATATCACATGTTATTTACTTTCCCAAAGGCCTGAACTATCGATTCTTGTGCCCGACATGGAGCGCTTTACTGAGGCTGAACATACGCTACGGCCAAAATAAACGGCTAGTCTCTTAATTAATACATAGCCTATATATTAGGACTCTCAAGATAGTCATTATCTCGAGTTCATGCTAATTGCAATTCAAGCATTCCTCTTCATTTGCCGTTCCCTTAACGATGAGGTATCTCTGGTTTTTCAGTGAAATAACTGCGATGGAAAGCAAGAGTAAAATATCCTTGAAAACCTCTTATAAATTAAAGCTATCATTTTAATAAAAAGTGATAATTTCTAATTATTACTGCTGCCGCATATACTCATTTCATCGAAACAAGCTGTTTATTCAAGCTGTGTATTAATCATCAGTATCTGGAGTTAATTATGAAAATGAATCATGTGGGGATCATGGTAGGCGATATGGACAAGGCTGTTGAGTTTTATACTAATGCTCTTGGTCTTAAAGTCGTTATGGGTAACACTCAGGTTGAAGAAGAGCGTGAAACTGCAATCGGTAGAATGTGTGTCGCCGTTTTTGGTGAAGGTTTTAAAGGGTTTAACATTGCACACTTAGTTACGACTGATGGGATCGGTGTTGAACTGTTTGAAATGAAACAGCGTCAAGAGCGTCATCAAGTAGACTTTTCTCGAATAGGAATTTTCCACTTTTGCCTTCAAACCGATGACTTTCACGGTGTGATTGAGCGTACCGAAAAGTTTGGTGGCAAGGTTCGTATGGATATTATGCGTTATCACCCAGAAGATGATAGTAAGCAAGCTAAGATGGTGTATCTAGAAGATCCATTTGGCAATCTATTTGAGCTTTACTCGCACACTTATGAAGAGACATACTCGTCTGAATATGAGTAATAGACTCGCTCGCTTAGATAATTTGCTTAAATAAATAGATTAAAGAAATTGCTTTGAAGGGCTGACCAAGTGTCGGCCCTTTTTATTAGCTATTCAGAAGCTGCCTTCACTTGCATGCTATAACATACCTTTGTAAAGGCTTGAATATTTAACATCACTCGGTAGGATTGAATTATTCACACTATAAATAGAAAGTGTCATGACAATTCAACTAGATAGAAACCAGATTTCAGTAAATACCTTTAATAAGCTGGCGCAGCGATATCAAGATAAGTATATGGATTTGGCTATGTACATTGATACGTTTGAGCCTTTCATAAATGCGCTGCCTAAGCAAAATAGCACTGTACTTGAGCTTGCCTGTGGCCCGGGAAATATCACCCGCTATCTGCTATCACTAAGGCCTCAGCTCTCTATTCTCGCAACAGACCTTGCACCCAACATGGTGAGAGTCGCCAAGCAAAACAATCCACAAGTAGCAGTTATGCAACTTGATAGTCGCGAGCTTAATTCGCTAGACGGATGCTTTGACGCGATTATGTGTGGCTTTTGTTTACCCTATTTAAATCAACAGGAAGCACTAAGCTTAATTAAAAATGCAGCAAAGAGACTGACAGCTAATGGTGTGATTTATTTAAGCGTTATGGAGGGAATTGAGCGCGAGCCCCGTAAAGACATATCCAGTGATGGCGACCAGATGTTTACCTATTTTCATCAAGGGAAGGTTTTACGTAGCGCGCTTGAAGCGGCTGGATTTAGCGTCATTGATCTTAAACGTAAGCAGCAAGCTAGCTCGATAGGTGAGGTAACGGATCTGTTTATTACAGCAAGACTCGATTAAAGCATAACGCCAATCGAGCCTTGCAACACAATGGTTGAATTAGCTTTGCGCTAGTGAGAGGAGCTGTGGCAAGTACTTGGTTTCACTCTTGGCAATCTGCGCTTGTTCGGCTAACACTTGCTGTAAAATGTCATGGCTAGTGAGTGGGTTGGCTAATACCACCCTAAATACCACGGCTTTAAGATCCATGAGCTGGTGGCTTTCAGGATTAATTCGGGTTCGTGATACAAACGAGGTGCCTTGCTCGCGCTGAGTTTTTTGTACAAACTTAGTTAGACCATCGAGCAAACCATTGAACTGTGCGAGCGTTGCTGTATCACCTATTTCACGAGCTTTGGCCATCGCGTTTTGTACCGATTGTGGCACATAGCGGTAGGTGAGCAGACAAAGCTCAGGTTTAGACACCAACTCAAAGTCGGCTTCAGCGGTGATCAAGTCTGCAAAATAACGCGCCTTCTCTAGGCTGTTATTAATCAAAATTTCATAACCTTCGCGGCCTATCACCTTAAGGCAAGCATGTACTAGCATTGCCATACCTGGGCGAGAGCCCTCTAAGGTCTGACTGCCTAAGTCTTTCGAGCCTTGACGTAGGATATACTCGGCATGATGTTTAATGGCGTTAGCAAAGGTTGGGTCTTTAAAGATCACCATACCTGCGCCCATGGGGACATACATCTGCTTATGGGCATCTATGGTGACCGAATCGGCGCGCTCAATCCCGGCTAACAGGTGACGGTATTTATTCGATAATAGACTGGCGCCGCCCCATGCAGCGTCGACATGGAAGTGACAGTTTAGCTCAGCGGCTAGATCGGCAAGCGCATTTAGCGGATCAATATTGCCAGTTTCTGTAGTCCCGGCAACGCCGACAATCGCCATCACCTTAACGTTATCTTGGTCAAGTTGCGCTGCGATTTCATGCATCTTAACCACATCGACCTTGTTATCGTCCGATGTGGGGACTTGAATGATGTTTTCTCGGCCAATACCGAGTAAGTCTGCAGTTTTAGCAAGTGAATAGTGACCGCGCTCAGAGACCAAGATAGCTAAGTCATCATAACCGTAATGACGCAGGCCTTTGACTAGGCCTTGCTTGGCGATCCCTTTAAAGTCACCGTCAGCCTTGAGAAGTTGATTACGCGCCGTCCATAAAGCTGTGATGTTAGCCACTGTGCCGCCAGAGCAAAATGCACCTAAAGAGACATTGGCACTGTGCATCCAGCTTTGATAGAAGGCCTCATCTTGGTCATAAATAAGATGATGCATCATGCCAAGTACTTGGCGTTCTAGTGGCGTAAAGGCCTTAGATGTCTCTATTTTTACCAAGTTTTGATTAAGCCCGACCATCATCTTAGACAGAGGTAAAACGAAGTAAGGCAGGGCAGAGGTCATGTGACCGATAAAACTAGGCGCTGAGGTGTGTACAGAGTGTGCCACCAAGGTCTGCATCATGTTGTCGGCATAATCGGAGACAAATTGCGGCGCAGCAGGTATATGATATTGCTGAAAGTCCAATTCAACTTCAGAAAGCGGTTTCTCAACTGCCACGACGCTTTCTTGTAAGAAACCCATTAGGTTTTGCGAGATATTTTGCTCAATTACACTAAGGGTAGAGTCTGGGGCTTCTGGAACCGTGAAAATTCGCAGTAACGCCTCTTCTGATGCGGTGGCTTTTCTTGCTGTCATGGGGCTAACTTTCTCTACTAATCACGCTGCTTTCTACACTAAACTGCCGATAGAAGCAGAAGGTCAAAACAGGCGCTCAAAACGGACGGTCACTTTACTTTATGCTTTATAGCGCATCAAGTAGAAAAATAACTTGCGAGGTTTGATTGCTGTAAAACTGCAGGATCAGAATAGAGGTCTTTACTGTGAGAAAAGATTATTTATCACGTCACAAAAAACAAAAGGCGCAGTTAGGCGCCTTTTGTTTGTGGTTTTTGGCAGGTTATTTCACTGCTGATAGCGCGTATAGCGCGGCGATATTTTTAGCTGTGCTGTAAAGGTTATGTTTGGCGCTGCTAAGCACCTCTGCTAGTGGTAGGGCTCTTGGAGTAATGGAGAACAGCGCGTCAATACCATGTTCAAGTAGTATGTTGGCATCGTCACTTACGCAGCCTGCGATGGCAATAACCTTTATCCCCTGCGCCTTAGCAACTCCGGCAACGCCCATTGGCGTTTTTCCGTGTAGGGTTTGGCTATCGAGGCGACCTTCACCTGTGATCACGAGATCTGCCCCTTTGCTCAAACCTGCCAAATTAACCGTTTGCATCACGATATCCACGCCAGGTTTTAGCTCGGCATTTAAAAAGCTCATCACACCTAGTCCCATGCCGCCAGCGGCTCCTGCACCGGGGATATCTCTATTATCCACCATGCCAGCACTTGCGATGATATCGGCGTAATGACCAAGTGCTATATCGAGCTGCGCTACCATGGTACTCGTTGCGCCTTTTTGCGGACCAAAAATAGCCGATGCACCTTTAGCTCCACATAGCGGGTTATTCACATCACAGGCGACCTCAAAGCTGCACTCTTTGATTAATGGATGTAAGTCGCTCAAGTCGAGCTTAGCTAATTGCAACAAGGCTGCGCCGCCAACAGTAATGGCTCTGTTGTCGCTATCGAGTAAATGTGCACCTATGGCCTGAGCCATACCAGCGCCGCCATCATTGGTCGCGCTGCCACCAAGGCCTATGATGATATGTTTAATGCCGCGATTGAGGGCATCGACAATGAGTTCACCTGTGCCATAGCTGGTCGTGATGAGCGGGTTACGTTTGTCCTCGGCAACTAAGTGCAGTCCCGATGCCGCAGCCATTTCAATAACGGCTGTTTTTTTATTACCCTGATAACCCGCGCCTAAAATGCCATAAAAGGCACTAACCTTGTCGCCTAATGGGCCCGTGACATCGAGGGTGATAATCTTGCCGTCTGTAGCATCAACCATTGACTGCACTGTGCCTTCGCCACCATCGGCAACAGGGACTTTGATATATTCAGCAGTGGGCAGTACGGTGCGAAATCCACGTTCAATCTCATTAGCCACTTCCATTGCGCTTAGGCTTTCTTTGAAAGAGTCGGGGGCTATCACAATTTTCATGCAGTTTTCCTATAAGACTCAATCTAATCAATTAAATCAGATAAATCTTGATATGTATGGGGGGGACTTAAGCCAGCAACCTAAAGTGGCTGTTAACATCATTCGTGAGGTTAAGGATAGGCGAGCATCTTAATGCTCGCCTACTTCAAAACAGTGAGTGTTTATAGCAACACTAAGCTGAGTAGATACACTAAAGCCATAGCGGTCACGCCTTGAATTAGTGTTGCCATGGTTTGGGCTTTGTAAGCTTGCTTAACACTCATACGGCTAAACTGAGTCACGACCCAGAAGAAGCTGTCGTTTGCATGAGATACTGTCATCGCACCTGCACCAATGGCCATAACCGTCAGTACGCGGCCCATATCACTGGCAAGACCGATATCACCAAGCATAGGGGCAACAAGCGCTGAAGTTGCCACTAACGCGACAGTTGAAGAGCCTTGCGCCGACTTAAGCGCGGCAGCAACCACGAATGGCATAAAGATGCCAATACCCAGTGCTGAAAGTGACTCACCCAAGAAAGTACCAATATCGGTTGCTTTTAGTACGGCACCAAATGCACCGCCCGCACCTGTGATAAGTAAAATTGGTGCAGCAACCACTAAGCCTTGGCTAATACGCTCGCTAAACTCCTTGACCTTATCGCTACCTTTTAACAGTGATAATGATAAGAATAGACCGATCATTAATGCATTAACGGGTTGACCTAAGAAAGCCAAAATATCGAATAGCACGCCATCGCCAAGTGGCGCAGATGGGAAGTTAGCAACTGAGCCTAGACAGATCATTAAAATCGGCACAAAAATTGGTGCAAACGCACGAGTAGGGCTAGGAAGCTCACCATAGGCTTGCTTAAGCTTGTCGAAATCCTCTTTGTGCGTTAGCAGCTCTTCAGCGCCTTCACCGTCAGGTTGGGTATTGGCAAAACGGTTTGCCCACAGGGTACCTGCTAATGCGGCAACGGCGGCAACGAAGATACCCACAAAAATCACTAGGCCTAAGTTTGATTCAAGGCCAAGGTTACCCGCAGCTGCAATTGGGCCCGGTGTTGGCGGCACAAAGGTATGCGTGGCATACAGACCCGTTGCGAGTGCGACGCTCATAGACACGCTAGAGACCTTCATGCGGTTAGCCATCGACTGCTTGAGCGAGTTTAAGATCACAAAGCCAGAGTCACAAAATACCGGGATAGATACGATATAACCGATAATCGACATGGTTAGTGTAGGGAAGCGCTTGCCCAAGACTTTAATCACCACATCTGCCATGGTAATTGCCGCCCCGCTTTTTTCTAAAATAGTACCTATGATGGTACCTAATACGATGACCAGACCGATGTAGCCCAAGATCCCGCCAAAACCAGAGGTGATGGTCTTAGCGATATCGGCGCTCGGTAGGCCGTAGGCAAAGGCGGCAAGAAACGATGCCAGAATAAGGGTTAAAAACGGATGAAGCTTAAATTTAGCGGTGGCGATGACGATAAACGCAATCACGGCCAATAAGATCAGTACTAGGCTCATAGGGATCCCTATTTGGGTATTTTTATATGTAAGGTTTGTTTTATTTATGCCGAGTAGGGAGCACTGAGACTGACAGCGCACCAAGGTATTTCAGGCCGAAATATTATGCGGTGCTCATTGGTATAATTCTTTGGTGAAATTCACCAATTTTGACCAAGGCTGAAAAGTTTTATTGTGCATTTGCACAGTGGATCGCTCGGGAGCTTAATTAAGAGATAAGCGCCGCAAATCGGCACTCAATTGTTAGCAGTCACTGTGTTTGACGGTAATGACAGGTTCAGTGGCGTTAATGGCATTTTCGTAACGAATATGGCAGTTAAAACTGACGCTTTTATCATTAAGATCTTCTGAGAAAAAGATGTAAATATGGTTGTTAGCCGTGGACTTGTCGATAAAGAAAGGCGCCGCATCGTTATCAAGCTTGATAGCGGTCAGTGACACAGAGTCAATATCGAGCCAGGTACGAACCTGACGATTAAGCTCGTCGAAGCTGTCGTTGCCATCAACAGCGGGATAACCATTATAAAGGGGGATTGATACACCAGCATATTCAATGCTACCAAAATCGACATTTTCCCCTTCTATAACCGCTTTGCTGTGGACTAGGTCCAAACCACCTTTCATGGCAGCAGCGATGCCGTCCAGCACTGCGACTTTACTGTCGGCGTGAAAATTAACAAACTTAGGCAAGGCGATAACGGCGAGGATCCCAAGCACAATAATTACGACCACCATCTCAATGAGGGTAAAGCCACGTTTAGGGGCGGAGATTGCGGTCATAATGTTCCCTTTGAGCGGACGTTATCTGATATCAGCCTTGTCTAACATGAGTTGACCGATATACAGCTGCAATAATCCGTCGAGTTGATTGATATTCGCGCCGGTGATCTGTTGGATCCTATCGAGTCGATAGCGTAGCGTATTTCGGTGAATAAAGAGCACATTAGCACATTGCTGTAGATCGCCAAAATGTTGCAGATAAGCGGTCAGTGTTTTTACTAACTGACCATTTTTATCGGCACTAAGAAGAGCTTGATAGGGACACAATAACTCCTTGCCTCGCCAGCTATCTTTTAACGCCGACAGCAATACCAGCAGTGAGTAGTCCTCGTATAGGTATTTACTCTGCTGGGGATGGAGCTGTTGGCCGATAGCTAAGGTTTCTAGTGCGGTTTGGTAGGAACGGTTAATCTCTTGTGGATCTGAGAAAAAGTGGCCTAATGAGATTTTTAAACGGCTATTAAGCTCTTTGGGAAGCCGTATGAGTAGCTGATCGATACGTTCACTCTCAAGATTAGGATCCCAGGACTTCCCATCGAGAAAGGCTGGTTTTAGGATGACCAATTGCGTCATTGACGCCATGGCGACTAAGTTGCCTCGCGAGGGATTTTCGAGCAGGTGCATAACTTGCTTCAACATCGAGTTAGCCGTGGTTTCTTCCTCGTCGGCTTGAACCTGAATAACGGCAACAACACGCGGCGCGTCGAGATCAATATTAAGCTGAGAAGCCCAGTTACGCTGGTGGGAAGTAAAGGAACCCTCAGATTTAATTAACTCGATAATCAATTCTTCTTTTTGGCGATACTGCCATTGGGCTTGCTCTAGGGTATTGGCCTGCTCAACGATAATTTCGGCGGTCATCTTAAGTAATTCACCATAACTGCGAAGCTTTTCAGGTTCTCCTGTGATGCCGATAACGCCGATGACCTTGCCTTTATAATGTAAAGGCAGATTGATACCCGGTTTAACACCTTGCAGCGTACCTGTGCTGTGAGAGCTTATTTCAACGGTACGCTTTTGACTGATCGCAAGCAGTGCACCTTCGTGTATGGCGCCAATGCGGTGAGACTCTCCTGAGCCCAAAATTACCCCATGATTATTCATCACATTGATGTTATGACCGATGATTTTCATGGTGCGATTGACAATTTGCCGTGCTAAAGAGCCATCTAGAAAGTACACGTTGAGCCTCACTAACGATTAAACCTGATGAATAGATAATTGTAATTAAGAGCTGTATTTAAGAGCTGTAATTCAGTGTTTAAATTCGGTTATTTTACTTAGAGTGACGATACAGTGCCGCAAAGTTCTGACATCTGTCATGACTTTATTGGCTAATTGTGAGCTCGATGCGTAATGAGTGCTTATCCTTGCTCCTGCTTTATTAGCCTTGCAACGCGTAATTGCAGCAGGGGAATGATCTCATTTTCAAACTCAGGGTTTCGCTTAAGCCAAATATTATTTCTCGGGCTTGGATGGGGCATGACTAAGGTGTTTGGCCACAGTGACTGCCAGTTAGCGACAGAATCAGTGACGCTGACTTTTTGATTCAAGTGCCACTCAATAGCGTATTTACCGACTAACAATATGAGTTCGATATTGGGCAATTGGTTAAGTACTTGCTGGCGCCATTTTTTTGCACATTCAGGGCGGGGCGGTTTATCGCCGCTTTGTTTATCACCGCTGTGTTTATCGGTAGCGCTATAACTACCGGGGTAACAAAATCCCATAGGGACGATGGCGAATAGCTGTGGATTATAGAACTGTTCACGAGTGACCCCAAGCCAAGTGCGCAGCCTTTCACCGCTTGCGTCATCGAAGGGGCGCCCCTTGTGATGTGTTTTTTTTCCAGGCGCTTGGCCAGCAATTAAGATCTTAGCCCCAATCCCAAGCTGAACAATGGGTTTAGCCCCAAGAGGTAGATACTCGGAGCAGATTTGGCATTGAGCAATCTCTGCTTGGAGTTGAATTAACTGATGTTCATTAGGCATAGGGCTACGGGTTAGCTATTTCTGCAGGGCGTTAGCTGTATTGTAGGATTTGGTAAGCCCAATAGCCTAAATAGCCATAAGCCGTTACAAGGGTCGCAATACTTAGGAATTTCACTTTGATATCGGCCTGGCTGATTAGCGCAACATGAGCGCAGGCAATGGCGAATATGGCTAGAGGCGCGATGTAATAGGCTGCGATTAATAGCGCAATAGCGGCTAGCGCGATAATCAGTGCAGTGTGTTTCCCCGGGGCTTTTGTGGCAGATAGATTGAGTTGAAGCGGCAGTAAACTCAGGCCAATGCTGACAATGATAACACCGATATTCATCGAAATAGCACCCGCAGTATCGAAGTAAATCAATGCAATAAACAGCGCTATAATGGCCGGAATGACAGCAATGAGAGAGTGCATCTTGGCAAAGTTGCGGCTATGGTATTTACCCGTGAAGAAAAACAGTCCATTAAGCAGCAAGTTGAATAAGCTAAAACCACCTAGCATGATGGCGAGCAATAAAACATTGGTGGTGTCAGATGCCATGGCAAGGGCAGGTAAAGGGACAACAAAGGCTGACATTAATAGCGCTTTATAAGCAGTAGTTGAACGAGTCATGTAAGTACTTTAGATGAAGATGATTGATATTAAGATCTCCTAAAGCAGGCATAAGTTCAACATAAATGCAGGTTAAGTCCGTTTTTAATCCGAGTTTTTATCTCTGCGGTGATCAAGCTCACTTAATTGCTTGGGATGTTTAGGTCGAGTCGTAACTCTATAGTTTCTGCAATAGCTAAGCAGTAGCAGGGCAAAAGCGGCTATCTATGAAAGGCAGAAACGTCAAGCATGAAGAAAAAGCGGCTCACCACAAAGGACACGAAGAAAGGTAACAGTTCAGGCTTTAAGCTTTACCTTCGTGTTCTTTGTGAAAGCGTAGCGCTTCGTGGTCGATAAGCCCTTAAATAAAAGCCAAAACGATGCACCACGGCGATTATAGGCAATAAAAAACCCGCATTTAGCGGGTTTTTTTTGCGTTAACTAAAACTATTTACTACAAACGGTAGCTCACGCTAAGCATAATCAAATGTGCATTGCTAGATCATAGGGTTGGCTGTTGCTGCCCTATAATCTAGTCAACTTGGCATTACTATAGACGGTAGCTCATGCTTAGCATGATTAGATGTGCATTATAGTCGTGGCTGTTGTTGCCAAAACTTAATACATTCCAAATACCATCTGGGGCAATATCATTAGCTGCATCATTGTCTTTATAGTTTTCCATCTTATAGTCTAAGCGCAGATCCATCTTCTCTGTGGCTTTGTATAAGGCGTAAACATTGACGTTATGCACTTTAGCGTAGTAATCACCGTAGTCGCCAGTAATGCCCTGAGTTACCTGGGTATTACTGTTTGAGTCTGAGTAAGTGTAATCAACACCTAGACGAAGCTTTTGCTCCATTAGGTTGTTGTAGCTAAAGCCAGCGCCTAGTACGTCGACTTGATCTTCAACTGTACCGTACCAATTTGGAGCACCTAGGTTTGTGCTACCCGCTTGCTCTGAATCGATGTTTTGACGGTTGTAGAAAGCTGTCACAGTCATGTCATCAGTGATGAGGTAACTCACACTCGCGTCATAACTCATATCTTTCGATTCAGTTAGGCCGATTTGTGTTTCGTTATAATCATCAAGTGCATAACGAGCGCCAAAATCTAGCGTTAAGCTATCTATTGGGCTGTGAGTTACACGAGCTTCAATTTGGGTACGGTTTCTATCGGCAAGGTTGTACTTGCGTAGCAGATCGTTTTGCTCACTCGATGTCCACTCAGACGCCTGGTAAGTAGAGCCATCACGTTGGCCGTAGCTACCCTTGATCCACATGTTCCAGTTAGCAAAAGCGCTTAACTGATACTTAGCCCATAAGGTACTTTCGTCAGTGGTTTCACGGTCTGAATAGCTACGCTCATCCTTACGGTAATCATAGCCACCTTCAAGCTTATGGCCGCGAGCTAGACGATAGTCAGCACCTAGCTTAGCCTTGTGAGTGGTAATGTCGTATGGCGTGTTGTAAGCCGCTTGACCCGTTGTTGAGTCGATTGAAATTTGTGTCCACTCTTCAACATTGGTCTTGTTATCACGGTCGCTATAGTCATAGCTTGCGTTTAAACGTAGTTGACGGTTAATGCGAGACACAATCTTAAAGGTAGCGCCTTGAGTATCGACTCGGCCATCTAATGATTCAGTTGGCATTTGATAGCCATAACCTGATGTGCTGAAGTCTTGATCTTGGGTCATCTGGCCGAAATAGACTCGACCATTCATGATAGTGCGGCCTGCCACATACTGACCTAGAACAGAAACGGTATGCGCTTCGTTATCAGGGTCTAGTGACATATAACCAGTGGTTTGTGCACCAAAGGTTGGGCTGAACGCATTGTCATAAGACAGTTCGCTGTACTCATTCTTAAAGATAGAGCCGTTATAGTTAACTGCTGTGTACCAATTATCACCAGCAAAACGAACGCCTGCCTCAACGGTGTCAGTAGTGTAATCAACTGGCTCAGCAAGCATCATTGATTGGTTGTAGAAACTACCTGACGCTTGTTTAAGACCTGTTTTATCTTCACGTTGATAATTAACGTAAGTGCTCCACAGTGTCTCTGCCTGGTACTCAAAACCTAAGCCTGCACGTTTACGCTTAAGCGAAAGCTCAAGTGGATTAAGGCTTGAATACAAGTTGGTCATGTCTTGTGTGCTGCCGCCATGAACCCAATCACCCGGTAGGGTAAGGTCATCGCCACCAATACCTTGGTAAGGGCTCATTGCCTTATCGGTTTTGTAGGTAGCAATTTGACGGTAGTTTAGGTTCAAGTTGTATTGACCCGCTTTACCTGCATTGATCTCGGCGCGGCTGTTTTCCATGCCTAGATTGTCAGCTTCGATAGTCGCTTGGTAGCCATGCTCGCCAGTGTATTTCACATCGGCGTCAACTTTACCGGCAAAGCCATCTTCGGTAGCGAAGGCATTTGCTGAACGAATATCATCGCTGTCGCTATAACCTGCACCAATACCGACAGTACCCGATACACCTTTTTCGACTTTACAGTTTTTACAAACCCACTTGTCGAATTTTACTTTTTCAGTGTTCGCATTTTGAATGCCATAACCATCAGCAGCGATAGCTGCGCCAGACATCATTCCGGCATTAGTTAGCAAAGCGAGCGTGACTAAATTTAATTTGAATTTCATCTTCTCGTCTCCCTTAGCGCTGCAGTAGCTTGCCAGATGGATGGTTTGAACCATGGATCTGGTTATGACAGTTCAGACAGCTACGGCCACCAGTCATGGCGTTACCGCCAACTGTAGAACCTTGCTCTGTGTTGCCAAACAGTGCCTGACCGCTATGCGCAGAAGAGTGACATTGCTGACAAAGCTGAGGAGCACGAGTCTTAAGCATGCCTTCATTTACGCTGCCGTGTGGGTTGTGGCATGTCACACAGTCTTCAGTAACGGGTGCATGCTCCCACAGTTTTGGGCCGCGCTTCTCCGCATGGCATGAGTAGCAAGTTTCGTTAACGCTAGGCTTAACCAAGTCGGCTTCGCTCATTGTGCCGTGTGGATTATGACAATCACTACACACCATTTGCGCCCACTTCATTGGGTGGCTAGAACGCTTGTTCATATCAGCTTTTTGCTGAGTATGACAGCTAGTACACACTTCCATTTCAGTGTTCTTTGAAAGCACTGGATCTTTAGCTGTATGCACTGAGTGACAAGAAGCACAAGCTACATCTGCATTGTCATGGTGACCACCATTCCAATCCATACGCTGGTCATCTTTATGACAGCTCATACAAACACTGTTTTGTAGCTCTGGCGACAGCGTTGACTCTGGACCAAAAGCGATCATCGGCTCGTTACCGCCGCGGTTATGTTTACCCATAGGGCCGTGACACGCTTCACATTGAAGGCCAGCCATTGGGCTCTTGCTTGAGTCAACTGAACCGTGAACGCCTTTGAATAGGTCCATCACTTTTTCAGACTTGCGGTGACACATAAGGCAAGAGTCAGCACCTTTTGGTGAGTACTTACCTTCAGCAAACTTCTGATCTAGCGTGGCTTCGACTTCATCAGGCGTCATCTTAGCGTCCCACTTAGAAGCCGTAGCTGTTTGGGCAAAACCAAGAGACAGTACCGCCGACGCCATTAAGGCTGGTAGTAAAGTTTTTAATTTTTTTGTGATCTTCATAATAGCTTCCTAAACTTGCACATTTTTGAAGAGAAAGTGGGGGAGAGGCCTCCCCCCTATTTCAACACTCTTTAACTCAAGCTGTTATAACTTGAGTTAGATAAGAGTTGCGCAAATTACATCTTCACAGAAGTGTGATCGTCTGCAGTTGGCTTGTGGCAGTAGAAACACGTTTCTAGCTGCGCTGCATCGCTTACTGCTTGCTTGTCAAAGTCGTTAACAATAGCGCCTTGGCCTTCGACGTGAGCCGCAAATTTAGCTTCTGACTCAGGGCTATATACGTGACATGACATACAGGTTGCTGCGATAGGTGTTGTGTAAGCACCGCCAGCTGTAGCTAGAGCACCTTTTTGCTTGAATGCATCAAGGTTTAGGTCGTTATGACACTGGTCACAAGTCATGCCTGTGATAACTGCGTGATCACCAGCGCTATGAACTTTATGAAGCTTCAGTTCAAGAGCACCCATGTTTGCGCCGCCGGCGTAAGTGCCGTCTGGAGTATGACAAGCCACACAGCCATCAACTCCAACAACTGTCTTACCGTCAACGATTTGAGCTAATTGCTCGCTCATTACAAAGCCTGGGTGGTGAGTGCCTTTGTGGATTTCAAAAGTATCACCGTGACAGCTAACACACGTGTCAAAGTTCACAGAGTCAACATGGCGCATGCTCGGCGCTTCGCCAGAGAATGTTGCGAAAGCAAGATCAGCTTTCATGCCTGTGTAGTATGCGTCTAGTAGGTAACCATCTTCATCTAAGTTGCCTTCAACAGCCACTTTGTCACAATCAACGAACTCACCATTTTCAGAACACATAGATAGGCCAGAGAATGTGAATGCAGTGTCTGCATCGTCCGCGCCAAATGTTAATGCTTTAGTGGTGTATACAATGTTGCCTTCTGCATCAATTGTTGCAGCAGCGTCAAGCTTGCCGTTAAGTACTAGGTTAAGGCTATCTTTACCGTAGTAACCAAGTTTAACGTTATTTGGACCGACGTTAGTTGTCGCTTCAACACGTTGTAGCATAGGCAGTAGAGTGGTTGCATTAACCGCTTCGCCATTAGCGTCGATTAGTGAAACTGTTACTGTTGCTGTCTTATCTTGATTTACAACTAAAGCAGTGTTCATGCCGTAAGTGTCAATAAGTGCTTTAGTTTGTGTAAAGCCTTCAGTGTGGATCTCTTCAGTCCAGCTCGCGTTATGACATGCGATACAGTTAGAGTTATCTGCTTGCTGAGAGTGGCCTTGGCCAGCTTGGAAGTCGATATTGGTGTGACAGCTAGTACAGGTTTCCATGGTTGGAACGCTTGACCAGTTGCCCCATTCAGTTAGCTCATCGCTGCCTTCAGTTGGTGCTACGTGACAGGTTGTACAATTGTCTTGAACTATACCGTTTGCTGTTTCAGCACTCTTGTCCATGTTTCTACCGTACATCTTGGCATCGTTATGTACGTTATGGATTAAGTGGTTATACGCAACTTGTGGTTTGCCTTTTTCATCGGCCATCTCTTGTGTATGACAAGCAGCACATGTTTCTGAAGTGGTATAGCCGTGGTAAATTTTCTTACCTTCAGCATGGCATGAGTTACAGCTTGCAGTTGCTACGACATCTTTAGTGTATGTCGCTTCGTAGCCTTCCCCTGAGAAGTCTTGTGACAGCTCAGTACGAGGTACAGTTGTTTCGCCATCGGCTAGTGTTGAAGCACTCGCAATGACGTTATAACGTTGAGTTAGCTCAGAGTTGTAACCTTCTACTGGAATGGTAAAGCTATAGTTACCATTCTTTTGGTCAACAAATTCTTTTTGTGAGCCAATGTACTGCCATTCTGCACTGTTACCCGCACCCGTAGCGCCTTGTGGGATAAGTTGCACAACTTTCTTCACTTCAAGCGCAGTTAAACCTACAACAGGTAGGTCTTCTTCGTTTGTCGCAAATACATTGATTGTCGGAACGCCATCGGCGTAAGTGACGTCGGTCACTTTTAGATTAAGCGTGTTGATGTAATCGGCAGCTGGACCACCTGGGTTGCCAGGATTACCGTCGTTACCATCGTCGCCACCACAGCCTGTAAGGGCCATAGAGACAGCACCTGCTGCTAGAAGCAGCGCAATTTTAGATTTGTTAGTATTCATCATTTTTTCCCTGCATAGGTTTGGCACTGTCTTAAACGTGTGGTTCGATTTAGCGATACCGACTGTAATTTTTTAATTGCCGCTTAAGTCAATGCTGGAAATAAGATTCCCCAATGAAAGGCTAACGTAATGTAGGGCTAAAATCTGCATAACAGGTGCTAAGATGTGACCTAGATCTGCCTATTTCTAAAGAGGTATGAAGGGGGGCGGGGGAACTGGCTAAAAGTTGAAAATTTTGAACTTATATGCGTGATAAGTGTAATAAAAGTTTTCAGAGCTGGTTGTGAATTCTTTCTATTAAAAAGGGAGGCTAAGCCTCCCATTTGGGTACTAGAATCTAACTAAAGGAGTAACAGCTTAGTGGCTGCTGCCCCAGTTTGAGTGAGCGTCTAGTATTGCTGCATCTTTATGGCAAGTCGCACAAGTCTCTTGTACATCTAATGCTTCGTACTCAGAGGCTGGGATGCCTAGTGTTGATAGAGATGCACCTTCTTGAACTAGGATACCGCCCATTGACTGAATGTGTGAAGCTGCAGAGCTATCTAGCGCATATGGCGCTTGGTGACAGCTTACACAAGCGGCAGTTTGTGGAGAAACAACAAGTTGCTCACCCCAAATAGTCTTGCCTTCAGCGTCTGTACCTAGGTTCTCTTTACCAAATGCAACAGGAGCTGCGTCGCCATTAATGTGGCTTAGAGAGAAACCATCTTCACCGTGACACGCCTGACACTCAGCTTTCTTGAAGAACATGTCTCCGCCGCTGTCATACAAGTAGTGCTTGCTATGAACGATATAAGCTAGGTTAGATGAGCCAGTACCTTTCTTGTCGCGAGTCCCGTTATGACAAGATGCACAGCCATCCATATCGTTGCTGAAGCGGTGCTTGATGTCGGTAGTGTGACATTGCTGACAATCTGTCATAGCAGCGTGCTGTACACGTGGTGACTCTTCAACTTTAGCGCCATCTACTGCAAAGTAGAACGTATCAGATACGGCATATGGGCCAGAGTTAGAGACTGCGATAGGATTACCTTGGTCATCAACTTCAGTTACAGTACAGTCTGCAACAGCGCCTTTACCGTCAAAACAAACGTGTAGTTGGCTGCTTAGTGCGGCTTTAACACCTTCAGTTTCCATCACTTCTGCAACTTTATAGTTTGCGTCAGTAAAGGTCACATCGATAGAGCCTTCAGCGCCGGCTGCAAACTTGTCGTAACCTACTTTCTGGTAGTTAACAACGAAGTCATCATCGACAACACCGTTGAATACGATTGCGCTGGTGTATCCGCCATACTTGTATGGAGTTGGATCAATTTGTGCAAGCGTAACCGTGGTGTCACCGTTAGTAACAGTCATGTTAGCAACAACTGTCTTAGACGCTGCATCATAGCTCATGCTGTTAAAGGTAACTTTAGTTACAGCTGCTTGTGCATTGTCGTTTTCAGCATAGTGACCACGCTCTGCACCACGGTAACCGTCAGGATCGTTGTGGCAGCTTACACAGTTCTTTTTGCTGTCTTGAATCTGGTTATTTTCGCTGTCCCAGTGCCAGCTTGGTACTGCGTATGGGCTGTTGTGACAGTTCATACAAGTCGCAGTGTCGATATCGCCTTTCCAAGCATCTGCCATGGCTAGGTTTTCGTCAGGTTGGTGACAAGTTAAGCAGTTTGAAGCCGATTGTGGGTAGATACCGTTATAGTAAGAGTGGCTGTGAATATCGTGAGCCATACCCTTGATTGAACCATCGAACTGGTATGGTTCGCCAACAGCGTTACCGTCTTCATCTTTGTCTTGCTTCATGTAAGTGTTGTAGTCAGCATGACAGAAAGTACAAGATTCAAGAGTAACGTGTTTGCCACCGTGCATCGATAGTGCACCATCTTGACCTAGACGGTGACAAGATTGACATGTTTCATTGGCGATTACAGCTTTTGGTTGTTCTTGAGCTGTATCAGAACTTGGCTGCCAGTAGAAGAAACTATTATCAACTAGTGTAGAACCTGCATCGTTTGCAGACTTAACGCCTAAATAAAGGCCGTTAGTCGCTTCTGCGTCAAAGGCATATTTTTCAAGGGTATCAACAGCTTTGTTTAGTACTAGTGTGTAGGTACCGTCACCATTATCAGTCAAGCAGTCTTCGCAGTTTTTACCTTGGAAGTATGATGAGCCTGTGTAGTGGCCTTCACCTTTATCTTTGTTGAAGTAGCTCAACCAGATTTCGCGTGGTGAGCCTTCAATATCAGTAGTGCCGACTTCGTCTTCGTTGCCCATACGGCCGAAAGAAACCGCTCCAATATCTTTGTTTTGTAAACCAAAGACTGCAGCGCCGTTAGCGTCAGCTAGATTGAAGTTTACCGTTAGAAAGCCATCTTCACTTACACTTGCTGAAGTGATGTCAGCTTTTACTTGCGATACTTGACCGATAGCCTTGCCAACTGGACCTGGCTTACCATCTTCACCATTTTTGCCATCATCACCGCTACAACCAGTCATTGCTAGTGATAGCAATCCGGCTGTAAGCAATGCTTTTGAAGCAGCGCTTAGATTAAATTTGTTCATCATTTTATGTCCCTGCAATAGTTTTTAATCATCACTAACTGCAGGTCTTTTATGAGAATTATTCTCACCTAGCTGCAATTAGTGTGTGGAATTTTATTTCCAACACTAAGGCTAACTAAGACAAGGATATTTAGCAGGTGTTTTAGCCCCTTTATGTGATTAAGGTCAGACTATTTCTTTAGGGGTAGTTAGAAAAGGGGCTTTTTAGGGCTATTTTAATTATCGATTAAGAATCGCTCTCATATAAATAACTACTTGTTGGTTAAATGTTACCTCTGAGTGTGCGGAGCTGTTTTTATTTAAGTGATTGTGAAAAAAGGTGTATGCAGCGAAGTCGGCGGAGATTTGTTGACAATTTAGTTGGCTTTTCTTGTGCATAAAAAAAGACGAGGAATGTAATTCTTCGTCTTTTGTTCTGCTTGTATTACCCGCCACTAGCTATGGCGGTTTTCTACCCATTTTGGCTAGATTAGTTGAGCATATGACCATCTGCTATATTTTCTGCGCTATGGCAGGTGATACAGCTTTCATTAGCCAGTTGTGCATTTTCATATGTATCGGCTACGACACCGCCCATATTTTCTATATGAGATTTTGCTGAGCTGCTTTGCTCACTACTCATATAGCTTTCTGACACATGGCATGACGCACATGCACCGGCTTGAGGGCTAGAGAAAGTTTCATCTTTTCGGTTCCAACGCATTGGCGTTGAGCGAGCATTGTCTAAGCTGTAGTTGTTGTCATCGTGACAGGCGCTACAGTTCTTAGTATCAACGAGAGATTGTACATCTTCACGGCCATGGGCTTTACCAAAAGTACCATGCACACGGACTATCATACTGTTGTAATCGCCCGCTTCATGACACTGGGCACAGGTATGAAGGTCTGCATTACGATAGTGCGGTGCGCCGCGACGTACAACCATGTCGTTGTTATGACAGCTTGTGCAGTTATCGTAACTTACAGCACTTGAGCGTTCTGCGCCTTGCGAACCATCAAGCTTTAAAAACTCAGTTTTTGCAGCGTTAGCACTTAAAATACCAGAGCAGTTTCCTTCTGAATCTAGCTCAACCAAAGTAGATTCTTTATTCTTGAAACATGCACTGAAGCTTGCTGATAAGGCAAGATCTGCCCCGTTATTTATGGCATCTGCTAGGGCTGCTAGTGTATAGCTTGTGCCTGTTGCATTGATGATGACACTAAAGCTTCCATCTGCATTTGGGGTCACTGTTGCACTAGGACGCGATGCAAGGAAAGCATCTGGCTGCGCTGCATCTACAGCGTTAGCATATACAGAAACTCTTGGTGTATGAACACTTGTAACTGCTTGCTCGCCCATCATTAGGTTTACAGTGAAGCTAAGTTCTGACGTATCTGTATTCCAGACTATGTTGCTGTATTGAGTTTCAATGAGTTTACCTGCTTCAATCGCAGATTCACGACTATCTTTATCATGACCTGCAAAGTGACGGAAGGCTCCGCCGCGAGTGTTGCCATCGTTTGAGGTATGGCAATCGATACAACCCACGTATGAAACTCCCGTCTCGTCCGTTGTTGTACGTCCACCGTAGTGATAATCACCGTGACAAGATTGGCAGCTATCTGCATCCATATCTGCAAACCAGTCTAGTGCATGTACTGTGACACCTTCAGGCAGTGTTTCTTCTGTTTCAGTGTATGGTACGTGACAGCTTTCACAGCTTGCAGTAACAGCAGGGTAGTTAAGAGGTTTTAAAGGATTACCATCTTCATCAACTTGTGCTGCTCGGTCATATTTGTAACCAAAAACAGGGTTCTTTGCGGCATTTCCGATAACGGTGCCAAATTTGGCCATGTCGCGGCGGTCAGTTTCCGTAGCGCCTGTATGGATTGCGTGAGCTAAACCTTTAATGGAACCATCAATAGTAAAGTTGATCTCATTACCTTCGTCATCAGTACCAACACCAGCGTACTGTGTATAGTCGGTATGACAGAAAAGACAGCCGTCTGCAGTATTGCCGTAGTTACCATGGCGGATATGCTCTTGACCAACGTGACAGCTTGTACAAGTTTGGTTTTCTAACACCGACTTTGGCGAGCTAACTGCACGCTCAGTAGCTGGCTCCCAGTAATAAGCTTCAACATTTTTAACTTTGTTAGCGCCAGCGCCATAAGTCATCAAGTAGATGCCTTGGACTTGTGTGGCGTCATAGCCGTAATCTAAACCTTGTGTATTAATGACTTCAGACGCGGTAATTCGATATTTACCAGCGCCAAGGTATTCTAGGCACTGCTCGTCTTCTGGACAGTTACGGTTTGGACGCCAGTTGTCAGTACCAGTGATTAACTCATCTTTTGATTTATTACGGTAAGATAACCAAATATCACGCTCTCCATCTCCACGAGAGTCTACTGTGACAGTATTACCGTCTGAGTCGACAATATCATAGGGTTGGAATGCTTCAGCGCGCGTACCCATACGGCCAAAACTAAGGCGTAGTGGGTCTGTTAGTTCCTCTAAGCCGGTAACAGCGACTCCGTTGAGGTTAGTGAGGTTAAATTCAACGGTAAGAGTACCGTTTGCATTGTCATAACTTGCGAGATCAACTTCAGTTTTGACTGCGGTGACACTATCAATATGTACTGCAATTTCACCTGGTTTACCGTCTTCGCCATCTTTGCCGTCGCTGCCACAACCAACAAGGGCGAACGAGAGAGCACCGATACCGATTGCTGACTTTACAGCTGTTGCTAGTTTAATTCGATTCATCATTTTATTCCCTGCATAGTTTTTATTTGCTGTGAGGTTTTTACCTCTTTAAGCATGAGGGGGGCCTCAACACGATCTTACCCAAAAGAGGTAGTCATCTTTTAGGTGAAAAGGTTAAATGTGAGCTGAATCCTCAGTAGAGGCTTTGATTGTTGATGAATGTTAAACCACCTTAAAAACAGTGAGTTAAGTCGAATCTATTGTAGGGTTTAAGTTTGTATTAATTTTGAGCCGCTTAAACTTAATGTAAGCTTAAAATTCGTGCGAGTTTTGGATGCTAATTTGATTTGCATCAAAAATAACGGTTGGTTTTGGCCGCCGTAATTAACCTTAGTGTTACATATGAGGCCGAGAGATGTTGCCCGCTTCTTGCGCAGTGTTTGTAACGTGTTGGTAAAGGTTGTCTGTAATGTTAAATAAATCTATTAACAGTGATTTGATTGAAATTGGCACAATAAAAAAGGAGGCTTTAGCCTCCTTTTATTCATCGTCTGGCAACGGGATAATTAGTTGCCGTGGATCTCCATTAACTGCGCTGGGTTATGACAGGTTGAGCAGGCTTCTGCTGCTCGAGTTCTCACATCATCAGCATCCATACCATCAAGGATCCCGCCGTTAGCAACGATATGGTTGGCTCCCGAGTCGCTTAAGTACTTCTGGTGACAACTTAGGCAAGCTCCCGCATCAGAAGATACCCAAAGACCCGCTTGTTCCTTGGTTTCAAGGTTTGGATAGTTCCATACTCTATCTGTTGCGCGACCAAGCTGAATACCATCCTCTGTATGGCATGTGGTGCAGTCAGTTTTTAGTACTGTTCCTGACTGAACACCAGCATACTTGAGGTAATGTCCTTCAGCTTCGTGTGCTTTGTATGCGTAGCTTGTTGCCTTATCATATTCACCAGATCCTCTAACGGATTCTTTAGTTGGCTTATCTGATGTATGACAGGTTTGGCAGTTATACCCATTATTGTAATGGTAGTTTTCCTGATTGTGACAACTTTGGCACTTAGCGGCGTCGATAATAGAGCGACGCATCGCAGCCTGCATTGTGTCATCGACACCAGTGCCTGACCAAACAAATTGGTAAGGCGCTTCTTTGACGGCTACTGAGCGTGTTCTATCAGAGCACTCTGTCATCTTGATCTCTGATACCGCGTATCCGCCGTTATTAAAGCAAACTTCAACTGCAGACCATAATTCGAAGGTCTTGCCCGTCGCGTCAGCAGGCATGTCGAAGGTAGTACCTGTTATGGTGAACGTTTTGCTAGCTGCATCATAGCTGCCATCTGATAACTTAAATCGGCGTTGGCTGTATGAAGCGTCACTATATGCAGGGAAGTCCTTATTGGTATCCCAAGCCACGACAACACGGGTTCCCGTTTCGATAAACTCAGAGCCGATTGCATCGCCGCTACTATCTTGGATTTGTACGTCAAACATCAACTTGCCATTAGCATCTAGTGCGACATTGCTGAACATAACTCCCATGGCTTCTGCGTCAACATATGCCTTTAACACATCACCGTGACGCTTTTCTGCACTACCAGTTCCAGGGTAAGTATCGGTTGAGTTATGGCATGCCATACAGTTTGTGCTGCTATGGTTTTGTGATGGTTTATTAGTGTGGCAAGCAACACAAGCTGTGTTACTTAGCTCAGCTTTGAACAGGTCTGCATTCGCAGGAGCACCTTCACCTTCGACATGACAAGAGGCACAATTAGCAGCAGGCTTTTGCGGGAACATCACCTTACCGTAATCATGTAAGCTACCACCGTAACCTACAATTTTGTATGGTGCTGGCACCATACCATCCGGTGTACTGGTTTCTCTATCTTGACCTTTATGGATCGCGTGGATCATATAGGTAAAATCGACACTGTTGCCACTTTCTGGATCGCCAGAGGTTGAGGTATGGCAGCTTGCACAGTTTTCAAGCGCGATACGTCGACCGCCGTGAAGCTCAAGGCTTTCTGGTTGGTGGCAGGTATAACAGGTCTCTATGGTTACTACGTTACGGGTTTGAATATCGGTTGTTGCACCTGTAGAGGGCTGCCAGTCATGGTAGGCGTTTGCAGTGGCTTGTGGCAGTTTTAATTCCATTGTTGCTCTATGGGTGTTCTCTTCACCATAGACGATAGTCAGCGGCTCAGTGACATTAGCGATGTTCTGCTGGAAAGTATAAGAATAGCTACCGTCACCATTATCCACTAGACAGTCTTCGCAAGCACTTGCAGCTTCAACATTAGCTTGATATTGCGGCGATGGGTCAAGTCCACTTGGATCGTCCGGCAGGCTACCCGGTTCTTTAAGTACGTTGATATAGGCTTGCCATTGATAACCTCTATCGTATTCGACATCCTCGATAGTTTCGCTGACTTTAGCGAGTTGGGCGATACCAAAGCGCAAGTCATAGTCTTTATCTAGGCCTAATACAGCAACGCCATTTGCATTTTCTAGATTGAAGTTTACGGTAACAGTTCCATCAGTAACTGTCGCTTCTGTGAATTGCGCCTGGACGCTAGTGGCTGAATCGATACCGACTCCAACTACACCGTCAGCTCCGTCGGCGCCGTCGTTACCATCGCTACAACCAAATAGTAGGGCCGAGGCGGTGAGAGCCATTAAACTCATTTTTAAGTGTTTAATTTTTCTATCCATAATTTTGCGTTCCATAGTTTTGTAATTAGCTTTGTCACTAATTATTTGCGTCACAAATCGTCTCTCATCACAAAATGTATAGGCCTAAAATTTAACTTTTAGGCCTACAACTTTTTATTTTATTGGGTGAACCTTTAACACATCGACCGCTGCGCCTTGTCCATGACAGGTTGCGCAGCTTTCTGTTCCTGCTGTGGCATCGGCTTCAGTGCCTTTAAATACCCCACCTTGCTGGGTCATATGGGCAATCGCCGAGTCTCCTAGATGACATGCACTACAGATAGCGGAAGTGGCACTGGTGAAGCTGCCATCATTAAAGGCAAGAGGCTGCACGGCACTGTTAAGAGGGAGCGCTGCAGTTAATATCCCGGCCTCATCACTCGTATGGCACTGCGCACAGTTCCCTATATTGCCGGGGTAATTGATATCGGGATAACTCTCTCTCGAGCCTGCATGTAGTGTGTGTGCTAGATGCTTATAGTCGGCTGTCGAAGCTGCAGGGTTTTCAGCGGTCGCATCCGCGACCATATTGCGGTTGTGACAAACCTGGCATTGACCTTCAAGATCGTTACGTGAACCATGATAATTTAGCTGTTGATCGCCATGACAACTGCCACAGGTCTCGTTGGTGACGACAACTCTACGACCAAGCTCAGTTATAGTCGTGGCGCTAAAGAATTGATGGCTAGACTTTATCGTGGTTGTGGAATCCGTATCAGCGCAGTCGGCTAACATTGATTCGGTGCTGCAAAGCTTACCTTGGAGGGCGAGAGTGCCTTTATCGCTTGCCGGATCTGCACTTAAGGTGAGTCCTGCAATTTGATAATGATAGACTCCATTACTGCCTGATATTGGCGTTGTATCCTGCAGTTTTATCGATTTGGCGCTTCGGGTGGTGTAATCCACACTAATGCCAAAGTTGGCGTATACGCGAAGGTCGTTGACAAAATTAAGCTTGTCGGCACTGTCACTATAAACTTCGTTAGTTGTTGGGTTTGACAGTCTTACCGCGAAATTAACCGTATCGCCGTTAAGCTCGGCACTGACAACTTCTGCGTTAAACTGGCCAAGTACTGCATCAGTGTCTACTTGGCTGTGAGCGCTCATGGTCCAATCTGGGTTATGACAAGCAACGCAGTTACTGTTGTCAACTTGAGCTGGATGACCTTGACCCGCAGGGAAGTCGATATTTGTATGGCAGCTGCCACAGGCTTCCATTGTGGGGACTCGGGCCCAGTTCATATTTTCAGTGAGAGCCTCATCGGCAACGTGACAAGTTTGGCAATCGGCAAGTGATACCGGAAATCCTGTTAGGTGTTTGGTGTGAACCATAGGGGCAAACACGTTGCCGGGGTTACTGACTTTATCTTCATTGTGACAAGTGACACAGGTTTCGACTTCATTGTACTTACTGCCGTGAAAAGCAAGGTCATTATGACAGGTGTTACAGGTGCTCATTTCGATGAGATTGCGAGTGTAGGTTGGCTCACTGCCTTTATCCTGCCAATCAAAGTGTTGATTAGTGACAGGTAGAGCTGTGCCGTCGGCTAAACTATCTCCGCCAACTTTTATCACCACACGCTGAGTGGCTCCTTGCATATAGCTAATGTCATTCATACCATCGAAAGCACCGCTAAATGTGTAGCTGTACTTACCATTTTTATGGTCGATAAACTCGCCATCACAGCTACTTGAGCAGGACTCAGAGGTAAAGTATTGCCACTGGCTCGCATTGCCGGCATTGGTATAGCCTTGTGGGAGAAGCTGCGCCGCAATAAAGGTGGCTGATGGAATACCGACAACGGGTTCGTCGCTTTCATTGGTAATACGGTAATTCACCGTTGCAACACCTGATTCAAATAACACTTCATTTATCGCAATGTTAAGACTGTTTATGTCACTTGCTGGTGGACCGCCTGGCTCGCCAGGATTACCTGCTTGACCATCGTCTCCGCCACAGCCTGCCAACATAGCTATTAACGCAAGTGGAATCGTTTTTGCTGCTAGTGATTGAGTGACTCGTTTCATATTGATGTCCTTGAATTCCTTTTTATTGACTTGGCTCTTGCTCGTAGCTAGCTCAAGGCTATATTGCTAGTTGCTTATGGCTAGCATTGCTAGCTCAGGGCTATAGTTCGTAGCTAAATGTTAGGCCAACATAATGAGCACTATAATTGTGGCTAAGATCGCCAAACGTTAAGACGTTAGGGATTGAGTCGACCGTTAATCCTTGGTTTAGCCAATCAGAATCTTTATAGTTTTCAAATATCCAATCAAAACGTAATGCCATTTTTTCACCAAGCTGATACTTGGCGAAAGCATTGATGTTGTGTTTTTCGGCAAAGTAGTCGCCATAGGGAGAAGTTAACCCTTGGATGATCTCGGTATCGCTCTGGCCATCGGAGTAGCTGTAATCCAATCCCAGATCCAGCTTCTTATCTAAAAGCTGTAAGTAATCAAAACCGATGCCGACTAAGGTTGAGGTTTCATCGGTATTGGCATACCAATTTGGTAGACTAAAATTGTTGCTACCAGCCTGTTCACTGTCACGCCAATCTTGATTGAGGTAAGCATTGACACTGAAATCATCACTGAAAAGGTAGTTAGCCGAAATGTCGTATCCCTGAGTATCGACTTTGGTGAGGCCGACCAAAGTATCGTCATAGTCGTCACTACTGACATGAACATTGGCACTGGCCGACAACGCCGATGCCGGGTTGTAGTTAACGCTGAGGCGATACTCTTGGCGTTCTCTGTCTGCAAGGTACGACTTTCTTAAATAAGGATTACTTAGACTAGATGTCGAACTGACGGCTTTATATTCACTGCCGGTTCTATCTTTATAGTCGGCCTTAAACCAGGCGGACCAAGAAGGAGAGATGATATAATTCAACTTGGCGAAGAGCCCGTTCTGCTTTAGGGAGTCACGGTCTAAATCGCTAAAGTCGTTGTGATCATATTGATAGCCCGCATCAAGATAGATGTCGCGGTTGAAGCGATACTTCGCAGCAAGCTTGGCTAGCTGCTTGGTTCTGTCATACTCAGGGTTAATCGCTGTTCCTGAGAAATAGCTATCAGTTATTACTTGAGGGTAGGATTGCTGAGTTGTTTTGTTGTCTCTATCAGAATAATCATAACTGGCTCTAATACTCAGACCTTTGGCTAGGCGGCTCGAGTATTTGAGCTTCATATCAGTGGTATCGACCTTGCCATCAAGGTTTGTCGCTGGCAGAGCGGGGCTAGGACCGTTGATAGTGGCAGGTAAGAAGGCATCATCTTGAGTGAAGCTCGCGACACCTAAATACATCAGCACTTGATGACCATTGCCACTGAGCTGTGCATTAGCGCCGATACGGTAAGCCTTATTGTCAGGTGATACAGCGCTTTGCCCCGTATAGGCTGCGCCAAATGTAGGGCTAAACGCGTTTTGCCAAGCTATTGAATCATGATCGTTTTGATACTGGCTGAAGCTTGAGTCTATGCCAACGAGCCAACCTTTACCGTTGAAGTAAATTTTGGCCCCTAGCTCGTCAGTGCTGTCATCTATGGGTTGGGCTAGCATGGCACTGTTGGTGAGGAAGTTTCCAGAAAATGCGCGCTTGCCTTCTCTCTCTTCGTGCTGGAAGTTGATATCGGCTTGGTAAAAGTCACCTTTATATACAGCATCGACTAAGAAGCGATCTCTTTGGGTCTTTAGTTCAATATCTTTTATATCATCGAGTAACGTCGGCATCTGCGATGTTACAGTGCCAGTCTGCCAGTTTGCAGGAAGCTGTAGATTGTCACCGCTATTGATATAAGGCGTGAGTGCGGAGTTACTATCGAAGCTAGCTAATCCTCTATACCCCAGCGCAATCTGATATTGCCCAGGGCGGCCTGTTTCGACTCTGGCGCTACCAGTATCATAACCTAGCTTGTCCGCCGTAAAACTGGTTTGATAGCCAGATTCTGATTTGTTGACGAGATCTGCTTCAAAATGTCCAACTGCACCATCCGTATCTATTCCTGTGACATTACCGAAGTTTATATCTGTTGCTTCATTATAGGCTGCACCTATGCCAATACTGCCTTTCAAACCAGATTCAATCGTGCAGCGTTTACACTCCCATTTGCTAGTGTCCGCTTTTTCTCGGTTGGCACTTTGCAAACCATAGCCATCGGCAAAAGCAGGCGAGATGCTGGCACTAATCGCAAGCGCGAGTATAGATAGTTGCTGACCTGTGTTGATATTTTTGTTTATTCCAAACATAACGGCCACTCCTTGTTAGCGCTGTAGTAGCTTGCCAGATGGATGATTAGAACCATGGACTTGCGAATGACAGTTCATGCAACTCTGTCCGGCATTAAAAGCGTTAGGCTTACCACCAAATATCGCATTTGAGGTGTGACCGACCGATGAGTGACATTGCTGACAGAGCATGGGGGGCTTATTGTTTAACATCGCCTCATTTACGCTACCATGGGGGTTGTGGCAAGTTGCGCAGTTCTCTGTGACGGGGGCATGCTCCCAAAGCTTTGGACCGCGTTTTTCTGCATGGCATGAATAACAGTTCTCGTTAACGCTCATCTGTTTTAGGTTGGCATCAGCCAAGCTGCCGTGGGCATTATGGCAATCACTACATACCATTTGTTGCCATTTTAAGGGATGAGAAGAACGTTTATTGATATCGGCTTTTTGCTGTGTATGGCAGCTAGTACAGACCTCTACCTCAGTACTCTTGTCCGAGATAGGATCATGACCCGTATGGACTTGGTGACAGTCAGCGCAGCTCACATCGGCATTGTCATGATGATTGCCTTCCCAAGCCATGCGCTTGTCATCGTTATGGCAGCTCATACAAACACTGTTTTGTTTTTCTGCGGGGACGGGAGAGTCAGAACCGAATGTGATCATAGGTTCTTTACCACCGCGGTTATGTTTTCCTTGAGGGCCATGACAAGCTTCACATTGAAGATCGGCCATCGGTGAGCCTTGCACATCACTACCATGCACACCGTCAAAAAGTTCCATCACTTTAGGGCTCTTTCGGTGGCACATTAAACAGGAGTCAGCCCCCTTAGAAGAGTATTGTCCTTCTGCGAACTTCTTATCTAATATCGCTTCTACCTCTGTAGGATCCTGATTATCCCAAGGAGCCGCTATAGCATTGAAGCTGCAGCTGATTAAGGTAAGCAATATCAGTTGCACAAACTTGCCCGCGAACCATCCCATGTTCTCGCTCATCATTTACTCCACTCGCCTTTAGAAACGATATTTTAATTATGTATAACCGCTAAACTGTATATTAGTAATTTAGTAAATTACTAACATCGAATAATAGAACAGGTCTGTGACAATTCCATAACATTTTTGAGGGTTTATTTGATGAGTAGACTGATTGCTAAAGGATTTACAGCCTTTATGTGATCAGTGTCACATTTTGTTGGTAATGAAGAAGAATCGTTCACCTTAGTAAATAATAACCATTCTTAATTAAGGCGTTTATTAGTTGAGAGTTTTGTCACATAATAGCGAACACAATTGAAAATTATTATCGTTTACAGTCCTAAATGTTGATCTAGGTAAAGTTATTACTTTTTTTCCTCCTTTAAAATCAGCATTAATTTCAAAGAGAGTCGGGGCCTGTAAATAGGTGGAATGCACAATGAAGTTAAGTGAATTGAATCCGGGCGATATCGCCAGAATTTCTCAAGTAGGTCAAATAGACTTACCAGCTGTAGTTAAACGCAAGCTCCTTTCGATGGGGATCACCCCTAATACTCGATTCTCATTGATCCGCAGAGCGCCGATGGGCTCAGGCGTTGAACTGGATATCCGTGGCAGTAAATTATGTATGCGTCGCGATTTAGCAGATATTATTGAGGTTGAAAAAGCGAATGGCTAAACAATTTAACTGTGTCACTGTAGGTAACCCAAACGCGGGAAAATCTACTCTATTTAATGCACTTACCGGTTCTAACCAGCAAGTAGGTAACTGGTCAGGTGTAACCGTTGAGAAAAAAACAGGACAATTTGCCCTACAGGGCACAGATGTTTTCTTAACTGACCTTCCAGGTATTTATGATCTTCTGCCTGCGGGCAATAGTTGTGATTGCTCTTTAGACGAGCAAATTGCCCAGCAGTACCTAGCAGATCAACCTATCGATGGCATCATTAACTTAGTTGATGCGACCAATATCGAGCGTCATTTGTATCTAACGATTCAGTTACGCGAGTTGGGTATTCCGTTAGTCGTAGTACTTAACAAGATTGATGCAGCGCTTGAGCGTGGCATTAAAATTGACGTTAACAAGATGAGCGAAGAACTAGGCTGTCCTGTGATAGCAGTCTGTTCACGTGAAGAAAAAGATATTGAAAAGGTTAAAGAGCAATTTGTCGCGTTACTTGACGGTAAGGTTTCAGAAGCACCATTGGTTTTAGAGTACGACACTGAAATCGAATCAGGTGTTACTAGCTTATTAGCTAAAGATGACTCATTAAGCCGTGGCCGTGCACTCGCTATGCTTGCTAATGGTTTAGGCTGTGGTAAGTGTAAGAATAGCCAAATGGCAAGTGAAGTAGAGCAATACTCTCAAGCGTTATCTAGCCAAGGCAAAGATATTGAGATTATGGTTGCGACTACACGTTTTGACTTTGTTGAACGCGTATTTACTGGTTCAGTAGATAGCGATAATCGCGAAACCTTTACCGATAAGCTCGATAAAATCGTGCTTCATCCGGTTGCAGGCATTCCGGTTTTCTTATTTGTTATGTATTTAATGTTCATGTTCAGTATTAACGTGGGCAGTTCATTTATTGATTTCTTCGATATTACCGCAGGCGCATTATTTGTTGATCACTTAGGCGCATTTATGACCAGCCTTGGTTCGCCAACATGGTTAGTCACTATTATTGCTGGTGGTGTTGGTCAAGGTATTCAAACGGTCGCCACTTTTATTCCGGTTATTGCTGCGTTATTTTTAGCGTTATCGGTATTAGAAGGCTCAGGCTACATGGCGCGGGCAGCGTTTGTCGTTGATGGCTTAATGCGCCGCATTGGCCTTCCTGGCCGTGCTTTTGTACCTATGATTGTGGGCTTTGGTTGTTCAGTACCTGCTATTATGGCAACTCGTACTTTGGGCAGTGAGCGTGAGCGCATTGTGACCGGTATGATGGCACCGTTTATGTCTTGTGGTGCACGCCTGCCTGTATATGCATTATTTGCAGCAGCTTTCTTCCCTGAGTCGGGGCAAAATCTAGTATTCTTGCTTTACATCATCGGTATCTTTGCCGCGATTGGTACAGGTTTATTGCTACGTAACACATTATTACCAGGCTCAAGTAGCGCAGTGGTTATGGAGTTACCAAGTTATGAAAAGCCAAAGTTCAAAACGGTAATGGCACGTACAGGTAAGCGTACTAAGAGCTTTATCATGGGCGCAGGTAAGACGATTGTTATTGTTGTGACCTTACTTAACTTTGTTAACGCGATTGGCGTTGACGGTACGTTTGGCCATGAAGATAGCTCTGAATCGATCCTCAGTGTTGCAAGCCAAAAAGTGACACCACTATTCTCGCCAATGGGTGTTGAGCAAGATAACTGGCCTGCAACTGTGGGTATTATTACCGGTATTTTTGCGAAAGAAGCGGTTGTCGGTACTTTGAACAGTCTATATTCAGATGGCGGCGCAGGTGATGAAGAACTCGCACCATTTAGCGAAACGCTAACCGAGGCGCTAGGTACTATCCCTGAAAACCTATTTGGTATAGCACCGGAAGATCCGCTATCAATCTCTGTAGGTGATGTGTCATCGTTAGAAACAGCATCTGAAGAGCTAGAAGTTGATACTTCAACATTTGGTGCATTGCAAGCTGGTTTCGCTGGAGTAACAGCCGCATTTGCTTACCTCTTATTTGTTCTATTGTACACACCATGTGTGGCGGCAATGGGGGCATTAGTTAATGAGTTTGGTGGACGCTGGGCTGCATTTGCAGGCCTATGGACATTTGGCTTGGCATACGGCGTGGCGACAGTGTTCTATCAAGCGGCAACGTTTGCACAGCATCCACTGCAATCAAGCCTTTGGATTGGTTTCTTTACTGTGGCGCTGGTGATATTTTATGTTTGGCTTAAGAGAAAGGGTAAGAAAACCCAGACGATTATTCCAGGCATTAAAGTGATTACGGAATAACGCGAATAGCGTATACTGTTATCAAGTAATAAAAAGCAGCGATACTTCGCTGCTTTTTGCGCTATATATGCTTATGCTATAGCCAGTAAAGTAGGTTTTTAAGCCTCAGTCGTTGATCCATTACAGAAACTGTAGGATTATGCGTTTTTAGTCTTTAATCATCGTTCGCAAAGAGGATTTCCATGAGTCATGTGGACACTGAAGTACGTCCTAGTAACTTCATACGTAATATCATAGATGAAGATCTTGCCACGGGTAAGCACTCGAGTGTACAAACTCGTTTTCCGCCAGAACCAAACGGCTTTCTTCATATCGGCCACGCTAAGTCTATCTGCCTAAACTTTGGCATTGCACAGGACTACAAAGGTCAATGTAACTTACGTTTTGATGATACCAACCCTGAAAAAGAAGATATCGATTACGTAAATTCTATTCAGGCTGATGTGCAGTGGCTCGGTTTTCAGTGGGATGGTGACATTCGTTATTCATCAAACTACTTTGATCAACTACATCAGTACGCTGTTGAGCTAATCAACAAAGGCTTAGCTTATGTATGTTTCCTAAACGGTGATGAAACACGTGAGTACCGTGGCACGCTTAAAGAGCCTGGTAAAAACAGCCCATTCCGTGACACCACACCTGAAGAAAACTTAGCGCTATTCGAGAAAATGCGTTTAGGTGAGTTTAAAGAAGGTGAATGTTCACTGCGCGCTAAGATCGATATGGCATCACCATTTATGTGTATGCGCGATCCTATCATCTACCGTATTCGTTTTGCTCATCATCATCAAACAGGTGACAAGTGGTGCATTTACCCAATGTACGATTTCACTCACTGTATTTCTGATGCGATTGAAAATATCACTCACTCTCTATGTACGCTTGAGTTCCAAGATAACCGTAGATTGTATGACTGGGTATTAGATCATTTAGATGATTTCCAAGCGCCTAATAGAACACGTCAATATGAGTTTTCAAGACTAAACCTTGAATACACATTAATGTCTAAGCGTAAGCTTAATGATTTGGTCGTTCGTAACCTGGTAACAGGTTGGGATGATGCGCGTATGCCAACAATCGCGGGCTACCGTCGTCGTGGTTATACCGCAGCTTCTATTCGTGAATTCTGTAAGCGTATTGGTGTGACTAAACAAGATAACATGGTTGAAGTGGCCATGCTTGATGCTTGTATCCGTGAAGAGCTAAATGACTTTGCACCACGTGCGATGGCTGTGATTAACCCTGTTAAAGTGGTTATCGAAAACTACCCAGAAGGCCAAGTTGAAATCATCAACGCAGCTAATCATCCGAGCAAGGAAGAGATGGGCAAGCGTGAGCTATCTTTTGGTCGTGAATTGTTTATTGATGCAGATGACTTCCGTGAAGAAGCAAACAAGAAGTACAAGCGTTTAGTACAAGGTAAAGAAGTTCGTCTTCGTAATGCTTACGTAATTAAGGCTGAGCGCTGTGAGAAAGATGCTGATGGCAACATCACCACTATCTTCTGTACTTACGATGACGAGACTCTGGGTAAAAACCCAAGCGATGGTCGTAAAGTGAAAGGCGTTATTCACTGGGTTGAAGCGACTACAGCAAAATCTGCTGAGTTCCGTTTATACGAGCGTCTGTTTAGCGATCCAAATCCAGCTGCTGCAGAATCTGTTGATGAAGTGCTAAACCCACATTCACTGACTGTTAAGCATGGTCTAGTTGAAGCAAGTCTTGTAACGGCTGAAGCCGAAAAAGCTTACCAGTTTGAGCGTGAAGGCTACTTCTGCGCCGACAGTAAAGACTCATCTGCAGATGCGTTAGTATTTAACCTAACGGTTCCGTTAAGAGACTCTTTTGAGTAAGCTTAAGTTCGAGTAAATTTGAGTTAGATAGGCGATAGCCACTTGTCTCAACACTAAAAAAGCCGACATGATGTCGGCTTTTTTGTTGCCTGTATTTACAAGTGTATTATGTCGTTTTAATTTAGTTACTGATACATAGGGCCGAAACCAATGCTCCAAAGGATGACGCTTGAAGCCATGAGCCCGACTAATAACACCAATCCTGCGGTAACCACTGAGCTGGCATAAATAAAACCTTTCTCTTCAGGGATATTCATTATGATAGGAACACCTGTGTAAAGTAGGTAAACCGAATAGGCAAGACCCGCTAGGCCAATGACCATAATAAACCAAAGCGTTGGATAAAGTGCTGCTAGGCCCACCATAAATAGAGGGGTAGCTGTATAGGCTGCAAGCTCAAGCGCTTGGGTGTAGCTAGGTTTAGCATCGAATGTCTTTGCCATCCAGAAAGCAAGATAGGCAAGGGCGAAGACTCCGGCAATAAGACCGAAATACATCCCTGTGGACATAAAGAGCGCGCTTTGAACCGTTAAAAACTGGCGATCGCCAACACCTAAATCCCAGCCTATTTGCGATGTGGCAATAAAAGAACAGATAGCAGGGATGAGCGCGACGATGATGATGTGACTCAAACTGCTGCGTAATGCTTCGTGGTTTTTTTCAATTGTTTGCCACTCTTCTTTTGGATGAGTGTATAGCCCCATTAAGTGATTCAATATCATTATAGTTATCCTCGTTTAGCATTTAACTTTTATATTAAATTTAGGCTCGCCAAACTGCAGACGAACTTGTTACAGCTCTAAGGTTATTTATTGAACAAAATCTGCTAAGAGTCAAGCCTATCGAATTAAGCATAGATGTTAAGCTAAGACTCTGCATAAAATAGCTGATAAAATCCCCCTCTATTGTCAGCGTCACGATGGACCCAACATGAACTTAGCTATGCAGCAACTATTAGCGCCAATTAATACTTTTTTGAAATGTGAAACACCGGATAGTTGGATTGATGAAGCTAAAAAGCCTGAGCGATTAAAAGGGCTATTAATTGATCACTGTAACTGTGAATTAAAAGCCGCTCAGACTGCGATGTTTGTCATTCGTAAATATGCTGTTGATGAACAAAGTGGCCAAGTATTGCAAGATTGGGCTAAGCCTTATTCTGACTTTGTCTACAGCCAAGATAGAAATGTAGAGACTTTCTTAGCTAACAACAGTAAAAAGAATGAGTTAGCAGCGGAGTTAATTGGACGTAGTGACTTTGCCCATAGCGAAGACTTGATAGCTAAAATGGTGCGGCTAATTAAAGAGGAGTTTCATCACTTCGAGCAAGTGTTAGAAATTATGCATAATCGAGGAATTGACTACCAAAGTGCACGAGCCGGCCGTTATGCTAAAGGCATGATGAAACAAGTTAGAACTCATGATCCAGTTACCTTAGTCGATAAACTGATTGTTGGGGCTTTTATTGAGGCGCGTTCTTGCGAGCGTTTTGCCAAACTCGCGCCGCATCTAGATGATGAACTTAACAAGTTTTATATATCACTCTTGCGCTCTGAGGCCCGTCACTATCAAGACTACTTAACTCTTGCACAAGCAATATCAGATACTGACATCAGTGATCGGGTCGCGCATTTTGCCCAAGTCGAAGCAGAGTTGATCTCTTCAGGTGATGAGGACTTTAAGTTTCATAGTGGCTCACCCGTTACGGCTATTAATACTGAGGTCGCTTAAGTAAGCGTTAGGCAAGAGTAAGCAAAATAACGGCAAGTTATCGATTACTTGCCGAAAGGAAGTTCAATCAGTTCTACACTGTCTTGGCTGACGCTTAGCATACTGCCTTGCTCATACCAGTCGCCAACGACGATGCGACGTTTACCGTGAGCGAGTTGATGAACCGCGGGCCTATGAGTGTGGCCATGGATCATCTGTTGAGTTTGAGTCGTATCGAGCAGAGCGATTACAGCATCAGATTCAACATCCATAATGGTATAACTTTTTTGCTGATTACTGCTTTGGCTTTTAGCGCGAAGCTTTGCCGCAATACAGAGACGTTTAGATTTTGGTAAGTGAGCATAGAGCCATTTCGCCCAGCCCATATTACGAAACTTTCTAAATCGTTGATAAGGTTTATCGAGGGTACATAGGCTATCGCCGTGTAGAATGACCGTAGACACGCCGTATAAGTCTAAGCTATAGACTTCGGGTAATAGCTTCATACCGCAGCGTTTTGCAAAAGCTTCACCAATCAGAAAGTCTCTATTGCCGTGAATAAAGTAAACCGGTAGCTTTTTAGAGGCGTGTTTAATCGCATCGGCTAGTTGGTTGACAAAAGGCTCAGCAATATCATCGCCAACCCAGACTTCAAAAAGATCGCCAAGGATATATAAAGCGTCGGTATCGTGAAGTTGAGTATCGAGAAATTCAAGGAAAGCTTGGGTGATATCGGGGCGATCGGCACTTAAGTGCAAATCGCCCACAAATAGAGTGCGCATCGAAGTACTATTACTCTTCGATAGTCACTTTTTCGATGATAACTGTCTCAAGAGGAACATCTTGATGCATGCCACGGTTGCCCGTGCTAACTGCTTTGATCTTGTTGACTACGTCCATACCTTCAACAACTTCACCAAATACACAGTAGCCCCAGCCTTGCGCTGACTCAGACTTAAAGTCTAAGAAAGTGTTGTCGCCAACGTTGATGAAGAACTGAGCAGTCGCAGAATGAGGATCAGAAGTACGAGCCATAGCAATAGTACCGATTTTGTTCGATAAACCGTTATTAGCTTCGTTTGCAATTGTTTCGTTAGGGCGTTTTTGACCCATATCTTCAGTGAATCCACCACCTTGGATCATGAAACCGTCGATTACACGGTGAAAAACAGTACCGTCGTAGAAACCTTCTTTAACATAGTTAACGAAGTTAGCCGCAGTATTTGGTGCTTTTTCAGCATTAAGGGCTAACTTGATTTCGCCGTGGTTGGTATGCAATGTGATCATATTTAAAACTCTCGTTATTTAATACGTTGTCGATTATGACAGGATTCTAACGTAATTGCCGAACGCCATAAAGCACTGTGTGTTTAGGTTCGCCAATTAACATCTGTTATGCAGAGTGTTTGCACTGAATTTAAGCAGCGAACCGAAGAATTAGCCTAATGAGTATAGGCATAAGATCGTAAACTGATGCAGATGCGCTATATCTGCCCATTTTTGCGAACTATCAACACGAAAACAGCTTGGAACAGCGACTTTTGCAATGGTAGACTGAACAACTAATTTTTAAATATTGCCGTTGAAGAGAATTATCAATGTTGAAGCTTTACAATAGTCTGACCCGCCAAAAAGAGCAGTTTGTGCCACTACAACCAGGAAAGGTTGGCATGTATGTGTGTGGGGTGACCATCTATGATTTATGTCATATTGGCCACGGACGTACATTTGTATCTTTCGACATGATTGTTAGATATCTAAGATACAGCGGATACGACGTTAATTTTCAGCGTAATATCACTGACGTCGATGACAAAATCATTAAGCGTGCTAATGAAAACAAGGAAAGTTGTGACTCACTAACAGAGCGCTTGATTGGTGAAATGCACAGAGACTTTGATGCATTGAATATGGCGCGTCCAGATAATGAACCTCGTGCGACACTGCATATGCCAGAAATCATCGATATGGTTGAGAGACTTATCGAACGTGAGCATGCATATGTAGCTGCAAATGGTGACGTACTCTTTAGTGTCTCATCATTCCCAGAATATGGTCGTTTATCGGGGCAGAATCTTGAGCAACTGCAAGCGGGCGCTCGTGTAGAAGTTGAAGATACTAAACGCGATCCGATGGACTTTGTGCTTTGGAAAATGTCAAAACCTGGCGAACCAACATGGGAATCACCATGGGGACCAGGCCGCCCAGGTTGGCACATTGAATGTTCTGCAATGAACAGCAAACATTTAGGTAATCACTTTGACATTCATGGCGGCGGCTCTGATCTACAGTTCCCGCACCATGAGAATGAAATTGCTCAGTCTTGCTGTGCCCATGACACACCATATGTAAACTACTGGATGCATACAGGTATGGTGATGGTGGATAAAGAGAAGATGTCAAAGTCTTTGAATAACTTCTTCACCATCCGTGATGTGTTAGGCCATTACGATGCCGCAACGGTACGTTACTTCTTGTTGTCTGGCCATTACCGCAGTCAGCTGAACTATTCAGAAGACAACTTAAAGCAGGCTAAATCTGCCCTCGAGCGCCTTTATACAGCACTCAAAGATTTAGACCTAAGCGTGGAGGCTGCACCAGCTGAAGAGTTTGTCGCTAAGTTTAAGTCTGCAATGGATGATGACTTCAATACACCTGAAGCTTATTCAGTACTGTTTGATATGGTGCGTGAAATCAACCGCCTAAAACTAACCGATATGGCTAAGGCCTCTGCTCTAGGTGTGGCACTAAAACAACTTGCAGATGTGCTAGGCATTTTAGGTCAAGACGTTGATACTTTCTTTAAAGGTGAAGGTAGTGATGACGAAGTGGCACAGATTGAAGCGTTAATTGCAGAGCGTAACCGTGCTCGCGCCGAGAAAGACTGGTCTGCGGCCGATGTCGCTCGCGATGGTTTAAATGCATTAGGTGTCATTCTAGAAGATGGTCCAGAAGGTACCACTTGGCGCAAGAAGTAATGCTTTGCAATAAGCCGCATAACTAGACACAAAAAAGCCTGCTAATGCAGGCTTTTCTTTTTTTAGTAACTAGGTCTGGAGCACTTATGCCACACCCCATGGATGGAAAGGTGTGGTATCTTTTTACTCGCTAGGTCAGGAGCATTTTGCTAGAACCTAGAACCTTCTCTTAATCGTGATACTGCTCGCAGGCATATAGGGTATTTTCTAATAGGCTAGCGATCGTCATTGGGCCGACACCGCCAGGTACTGGGGTGATAAAGCTTGCTCGCTCTGCAGCTTCATCAAATTGCACATCTCCCACAAGCTGGCCGCTTTCTAAACGATTAATCCCCACATCGATAACGATAGCGCCAGGCTTAATCCAGTCTCCAGGAATAAAGCCAGGCTTACCTACGGCAACGATGACCAGATCGGCTTGTCTTACTTTATCTTCAAGGTTGCGAGTAAAGCGGTGACAAGTGGTGGTGGTACAACCTGCTAATAATAACTCTAGAGACATTGGGCGGCCGACGATATTCGATGCGCCAACAACAACGGCATCCAAACCAAAGGTATCAACACCGGTCGATTGGATTAGTGTCATGATCCCCATCGGCGTGCATGAACGAAGTACTGGTATGCGCTGGGCTAAGCGTCCCACGTTATAAGGGTGGAAACCATCGACATCTTTATCGGGACGGATACGTTCAATGACTTTTGACTCTTCGATATGTTCAGGCAACGGCAGTTGGACTAAGATGCCATCAATGCTTGGATCTTCATTACATTCATCAATTAATGATAGGAGCGCGTCTTCAGAAGTGCTGCTGTCTAAATCATAAGAGCGAGAGATGAAACCGAGTTCTTCACAGGCCTTACGTTTGCTACCGACATAAACTTGTGATGCTGGATCGGCTCCAACAAGAATTACGGCTAAACCAGGGACTCTTTTTCCTGCCTCTTTGCGGGCGGTTACTTTATCTTTGAGTTGCGTTCGAATGGCTTGAGCGATAGCTTTACCATCGATGTTTTGGGCTGTCATTGGGGTTGGTGTCCTTTATACGGCGCGATAATGGAAAACGGCGACATTTTAACAGGACGGGCCAAAGGTGTCATTGATTTAGACTGTTAACAAACAATTCTAATATACGGATAATGACTTACTGCTTATCTTGCATAGAAAGCAATTGCTCTATAAAGAGTCGGTGTCATCAACGCTTAGTGATTAAAGTTGGCTATTAAGAAATATACGTAGAGTCAGCGGTTTATTTCGGCTATAGGGTTATCTTTGCTGGTTAATCCTGCGATAAGGTTAAAACTAAATCTATCGGGCTGTTAAATAGACAGATGGACATCTTTTTTGAAAAAAGGCGTTGACGACTTTTAGAAGAGGGGCTACTATGCGCTCCGTTCTCAACGAGCAGCGAGAAGTTGTTTAGAGAGCCAGAAACAGTAAAGGTGTCCCAACGTGAAAACGTACTTTACAATAGGTTTCAAATTTCGGTGATTAGCGCAGCCCGGTAGCGCATCTGGTTTGGGACCAGAGGGTCAGAGGTTCGAATCCTCTATCACCGACCAAATTTAAACTAACGTGAAACGTTAGTTGCCCAGTTCAGGAAATGAATTTATTTTCATTACCGAGCGCCCGTAGCTCAGTTGGATAGAGCACCCGCCTTCTAAGCGGGTGGCCGCAGGTTCGAATCCTGCCGGGCGTACCATTTTTGTGGTGATTGTAGCTCAGTTGGTAGAGTCCCGGATTGTGATTCCGGTTGTCGTGGGTTCGAACCCCATCAGTCACCCCACTCATTCTGCAAAGAAGTAAAGAAAGCGACCCTAGGTCGCTTTTTTTACGCCTGTAAATCACGCTTTGAGGCTCGACTCTGGCGCATTCCATAGCTATAATGTCGCGTCTTGATAATTATCAACTAAAAGATACCTGTGCCGATCGTCAGTATTTATGGGCATTTTGGTGAAATTTATGGATCAAGAAACGAATACCTGAATAGTTGATTTTTCGACTATTGCAAAGGACGATAGACATATTTCGAGGTAAAAAAATGCAAGTTTCTGTAGAAACCACACAAGGCTTAGAGCGTCGCCTAACAATTTCTGTACCTGCTGAGCAGATCGAAAACACTGTTAAAGAAGCATTAAAAAGCGAAGCTAAGCGTGCTCGTATCCCAGGTTTCCGTCCAGGAAAAGTACCTGTAAGCGTTATTAATAAGCGTTATGGAAAAGCTATTCGTCAAGATATCATGGGTGAAGTGATGCAGCGCAACTTCGTTGAAGCAATCATTGCTGAGAAGTTAAACCCTGCTGGCGCACCAACATTGACTCCTGGTTCAACTGAAGGCGAGAACTTTGAGTTTGTAGCTACTTTTGAAATCTACCCAGAAGTTGAGCTAAAAGGTCTTGAGTCAATCACTGTTGAGCAACCAACTGCTGAAGTAACTGAAGCAGACGTTGACGCTATGATTGAAACGCTACGTAACCAACACGCTACTTTTGAAGTAGTTGAGCGTGAAGCTGCTGAAGGCGATAAAGCTAAGATCAACTTCGTTGGTTCTATCGATGGCGAAGAGTTCGAAGGCGGCAAAGCTGACGATTTCGAACTTCAACTAGGTAGCGGCCGTATGATCCCAGGCTTCGAGTCTGGCGTTGAAGGTCACAAAGCGGGTGAAGAGTTCAACATCGAAGTGACTTTCCCAGAAGATTACCACGCTGAAAACCTTAAGGGTAAAGTAGCGACATTCGCTATTACTCTTAACGAAGTTCAAGCGGCTAACCTTCCAGAAGTTAACGACGAGTTCGCTACACTATTCGGTATTACCGAAGGTGGCATCGACGCACTACGCGGCGAAATCAGCAAGAACATGAGCCGTGAACTTGAGCAAGCGCTTAAAGCAAACGTTAAAGAGCAAGTTCTTAATGGTCTAGTTGAGCAAAACGACATCGAATTGCCAACAGCACTAATCGACGGCGAAGTAGAAGTATTGCGTAAGCAAGCTATGCAACGTTTCGGCGACCAAGCTGCAAACATGCCTGAGCTACCAGCTGATCTGTTCACTGAGCAAGCTGCACGTCGCGTTAAAGTAGGTCTACTACTTGGCGAAGTGATCAAGACTAACGAGCTAAAAGCTGAAGACGAGCGTGTTCAAGGTTTGATCGCTTCTATGGCTTCTGCTTACGAAGATCCAAGTGAAGTTGTAGCTTACTACAATGGTAACGAAGAGCTAATGCAAAACATGCGCAACGTTGCTCTAGAAGAGCAAGCAGTTGAAGCTTTGTTAAAAACTGCAACTTTGACTGAAAAAGCAGTCAACTTTGAAGAATTTATGAACAAGGCTACAGGTCGCGCGTAACCATCGCTTGACTTAAATGGCTATTAGCCATTTATAATGGCTCGTATGAGGTTCCTCATGCGGGCCATTTTTATTTAGGGAAGTTAATCATGCACAAAGCGCCAGAATCAGTACTTAACGCACTCGTTCCTATGGTTGTCGAACAGACGGCTAAAGGTGAACGTTCATATGATATTTATTCTCGCCTTTTGAAAGAGCGAGTGATCTTTCTTGTTGGTCAAGTTGAAGAACATATGGCTAACCTTATCGTTGCTCAGTTACTGTTTTTGGAGTCAGAGAGCCCAGATAAGGATATCTACCTATACATCAATTCACCAGGCGGCAGCGTGACTGCTGGTATGGCGATTTATGACACAATGCAGTTTATTAAGCCAAACGTGAGCACTGTGTGTATTGGTCAAGCGGCGAGCATGGGCGCATTTTTGTTAGCAGGCGGTGCAGAAGGCAAACGTCATTGCTTACCAAACTCACGCGTGATGATCCATCAGCCTTTAGGTGGCTTCCAAGGACAGGCGTCGGATATCGCTATTCATGCACAAGAGATCTTAGGTATTAAGCATAAACTTAATTCTATGCTTGCAGAGCATACTGGCCAGCCTCTTGAAGTGATTGAACGTGATACAGACCGTGATAACTTCATGAGTGCTGCAGAAGCCGCTGAATACGGATTAGTCGATTCAGTGATAGCAAAACGAGGCTGATTTTTACTTCGCTCTGAGCTATGCTCAAATATGAAGTAACGAAAAGATTTAGGCAGTAGAATTACTGCAAACAGAGGTAAAGTAATGGGTGAAGACAAAGGTAACGGTGACGGCGGAAAACTGCTGTACTGCTCTTTTTGTGGCAAGAGCCAGCATGAGGTAAGAAAACTCATTGCTGGGCCTTCTGTATATGTATGTGATGAGTGTGTTGAACTCTGCAATGACATCATTAGAGAAGAGATTAAAGAGATCTCACCAAAGCAAGATCAAGACAAGTTGCCTACGCCTCATGAGCTAAGAGCACACTTGGATGATTATGTAATCGGTCAAGATAAGGCTAAGAAGGTTCTTGCTGTCGCAGTGTATAACCACTACAAGCGCCTTAGAAATGCTACCCCTAAAGATGGCGTAGAACTTGGCAAGAGTAATATCTTGCTAATTGGCCCAACCGGTAGTGGTAAAACCTTATTAGCAGAAACGCTTGCACGAGTGCTTGATGTACCCTTTACTATGGCTGATGCAACTACGCTAACCGAAGCGGGTTATGTTGGTGAAGACGTAGAGAACATCATCCAAAAGTTACTGCAAAAGTGCGATTATGATGTTGATAAAGCGCAGCGCGGCATCGTGTACATCGATGAGATCGATAAAATCAGCCGTAAGTCTGATAACCCATCGATCACTCGTGACGTATCCGGTGAGGGTGTTCAGCAAGCACTGTTGAAACTGATTGAAGGTACTATCGCAGCAGTGCCACCACAAGGTGGACGTAAGCACCCGCAGCAGGAGTTCTTGCAAGTAGATACTTCTAAGATCTTGTTCGTTTGTGGTGGTGCATTCGCAGGTCTTGAAAAAGTCATTGAGCAACGCGCTCATGTCGGTACGGGTATTGGTTTTGGCGCTGAAGTCAAAGGTGAAGCTGATAAGAAGACTATCTCTGATACGCTGTTAGAAGTGGAACCTGAAGATTTAGTTAAGTTCGGTCTAATCCCTGAGTTTATTGGTCGTCTACCTGTACTTGCGACACTGTCTGAACTTGACGATGAAGCATTGATTCAGATCTTGTCTGAACCAAAAAATGCGATCACTAAACAGTTTGCTGCATTATTTGAGATGGAAAATGTAGAGCTTGAGTTTAGAGACGATGCGTTAAAGGCGATTGCTCTTAAAGCACAAACCCGTAAAACCGGTGCTCGTGGTCTTCGCTCTATCGTTGAAGGGATCTTACTCGATATCATGTATGATCTACCATCGACTGATGACGTGGCTAAGGTTGTTATCGACGAATCAGTGGTTAAAGGTGAATCTAGCCCGATCCTGATCTACGCGAATAACGAAGCACAAACCGCAACAGCGGAATAATCTCTCGTCTAGAATTAGATAGTGAGTTTAAAAGGAGCCAATATGGCTCCTTTTTTATGCAGTTCTCCAATTTATTTTTTTTCGCCATTGAAACCTATCGAATCATCCCAATATACTCATAAGTAATCATAAAAAACGGAATCGAGCTATGACCCTAGAGCGTGATGCGCGAATCGAACTACCCGTACTACCACTAAGAGATGTGGTGGTTTATCCCCACATGGTAATTCCGTTATTCGTCGGTCGAGAAAAATCTATTCGTTGCTTAGAAAAAGCGATGGATCAAGGTAAACAAATCATTTTAGTCGCTCAGCGTGATGCTGAGTTAGACGACCCAACCAGCGATGACATTTTCGATGTCGGTACTGTTGCGTCAATCCTGCAGTTATTAAAACTTCCTGATGGCACCGTAAAGGTATTAGTCGAAGGCGGGCAAAGAGTCTGCATCGATAATTATATCGATCAGGAAGATATCTTCCAAGCGACAGCACATTATCTTGAGTCAGAACCTCTTTCAGAGAAAGAAGAGGAAGTCTTGGTTCGCTCAGCTGTTGGTCAGTTTGAAGGTTATATCAAGCTCAATAAGAAGATCCCACCAGAGGTATTAACTTCACTGTCTGGGATCGACGAAGCGGCAAGGCTTGCTGACACCATGGCTGCGCATATGCCACTCAAGCTTGAAGACAAGCAGTCTGTGCTTGAGATGGTGAATGTAAGCGAGCGCATCGAGTATCTGATGGCGATGATGGAAGCGGAAATTGACCTTCTTCAGGTTGAAAAGCGCATTCGTGGCCGTGTGAAAAAGCAGATGGAGAAGAGTCAGCGCGAGTACTATTTGAATGAGCAGATGAAGGCTATTCAAAAAGAACTTGGTGATATTGACGAGTCTCATGATGAATTTGAAAGCTTAGCCAAGAAGATTGAAGAAGCGCAGATGCCTGCAGAGGCAAAAGAAAAAGCCTCCGCTGAGCTTAATAAACTTAAGATGATGTCACCTATGTCTGCCGAGGCAACTGTGGTGAGAAGTTACGTTGAGTGGATGGTGTCAGTGCCTTGGCACAAGCGCTCTAAAATCAAACGTGACTTAGCTAAGGCACAAGATGTACTCGATACCGATCACTTTGGTCTCGAAAAAGTTAAAGAGCGTATTTTAGAGTATCTAGCGGTTCAAAGCCGCGTTAAGCAGCTTAAAGGTCCGATCCTTTGTTTAGTAGGCCCGCCTGGTGTGGGTAAGACTTCACTTGGGCAGTCAATTGCTAAAGCGACAGGCCGTAAGTATGTGCGTGTTGCATTAGGCGGCGTACGTGATGAAGCGGAGATCCGTGGTCACCGTCGTACCTATATTGGCTCTATGCCAGGTAAAGTCATCCAGAAGATGTCTAAAGTTGGCGTTAAAAACCCGTTATTCCTGCTTGATGAAATCGATAAGATGAGCAGCGACATGCGAGGCGATCCAGCTTCAGCGCTACTTGAGGTATTAGATCCAGAGCAAAACTCAGCGTTTAGCGATCACTACATGGAAGTCGACTATGACTTATCTGATGTAATGTTCGTTGCGACATCTAACTCGATGAATATTCCAGGTCCTCTACTTGACCGTATGGAAGTCATTCGTCTGTCGGGCTATACCGAAGATGAGAAGCTCAATATCGCCAAGCAACATCTGCTACCTAAGCAAATTGAGCGTAACGGCCTAAAAGCGAAAGAAGTGACTGTCGACGACAGTGCAATTATCGGCATTATTCGTTACTACACCCGCGAAGCAGGCGTGCGTGCGCTTGAGCGTGAATTGTCGAAGATCTGCCGTAAGGTGGTTAAGCAAATTTTGCTTGATAAGACTATTAAGCATGTTGAAGTTAACCAAGACAACCTTAAGTCATTCCTTGGCGTACAGCGTTGTGATTATGGTAAGGCAGAGTCGAACAACCAGATTGGTCAAGTAACTGGTCTGGCGTGGACAGAAGTTGGCGGTGACTTGTTAACTATCGAAGCTACTTCTGTTCCGGGTAAAGGTAAGCTGACTTATACCGGTTCGCTAGGCGATGTGATGCAAGAGTCGATTCAAGCGGCGATGACCGTTGTTCGAGCTCGCGCCGAGCAACTTGGCATTAATCCTGACTTTTACGAGAAGCGTGATATTCACGTTCACGTACCAGAAGGGGCAACGCCAAAAGATGGCCCATCAGCGGGTGCGGCAATGTGTACTGCATTGGTTTCTAGCCTAACTGGCAATCCAGTTCGTGCCGATGTTGCCATGACGGGTGAAATTACCCTACGTGGTGAAGTTTTACCTATTGGTGGATTGAAGGAAAAACTGTTAGCTGCACATCGTGGCGGTACGAAAGTTGTTCTAATTCCAAAAGAAAATGAACGTGATTTGGAAGAAATTCCTCAAAATGTCATTGCCGATCTAAAAATCTATCCAGTGAAATGGGTCGATGAAGTATTGAAATTGGCGCTTGAACGACCAGTTGAAGGCTTCGAAGTAGTAGAAAACGTGGACTAACGCAATAAATTGCAGGATTGCTTTAAAAAAACAGTAAAAAGGGGCTTACCTAAGTATCAAGCTGTGGTAGCCTAAGTCTGTGGAGAGTCAGTCGCTCCAGCCCTTGGAGTGACTGGTTTTGAGTAGTATCCTAATTTATTTCTTTGGTTTTCCTATAAGGCTTGAACTTTGGTTCTAAGCTTGTTATAAAAAGCCTCCGCAGACCGCTCTAGACAAGGATTTGGGTGCGGCGCAAAAATTACATTCAAGGGGATGACATGAACAAATCTGAACTAATCGAGAAAATCGCTTCTGGTGCTGACATTTCTAAAGCTGCTGCTGGCCGTGCATTAGACTCTTTCATCGGCGCAGTAACTGAAGGCCTAAAAGAAGGCGATAAGATTGCTCTTGTTGGTTTCGGTACTTTCGAAGTGCGTCAACGTGCAGAGCGCACTGGTCGTAACCCTCAAACGGGTAAAGAGATCAAAATCGCTGCAGCGAACATTCCAGCATTTAAAGCTGGTAAAGCTCTAAAAGACGCTGTTAACTAAGAAAGTTAGCAATGCAGCCTTTGTAAGGCTATTGTAAGAAAGCACTGTTTTAACAGTGCTTTTTACAAATAGAGAGGGCATAAGTTAAGTATCACCTTAATTTTGCCAGCAGGAGCCAGAGAATATTATTATTTTCACCTCCTTTAAATTACAAAAAGGCGCATCAAACAGTGATGCGCCTTTTTATTTTATTAATCGCAACAAGCGAGAAGTCTGATGTTAGAAAAGATTCGCGAAGGCTCGCAAGGTGTAATTGCTAAAAGCATATTAATCCTTGTGATACTTTCATTTGCATTTACCGGTGTAAGTAGTTATTTAGGTTCTTCAACTGAGGTTGCAGCTGCTACCGTAAATGGTGAAGAGATCAGCAACTCTGCGTTAGAACAAGCCTATCAAAATGAGCGCAGCCGCTTAGAGCAACAGTTAGGTGATATGTTTGCCACTTTGTCTGCTGATGACAACTATATGCAGAGTGTTAAGCAAAGTGTATTAGAGCGCTTAGTAGCCGATAAGCTACTTGACCAAAATGCTGCAGAGCTTGGTCTACGCGTATCTGATGAACAGATTAAAGCTGCAATCATGACTGAACCTGCGTTCCAGACTGACGGTGTATTTGATAATGACCGTTATCAAGCTATTTTACGTCAGCTGGGCTACCAAGCTAACTCTTTCAGAGACATGATGCGCATCGATATGACTCGCCGTCAGCTTGTTGCGACCTTAGTGGGTTCTGAATTTGTTCTTCCTGGTGAAGCTAAGTATTTAGCCGATCTTCAAGGTCAGACTCGTGATATTGATTACAAGGTTATCGATGCGACTCCATTCCTTGCTGATATCAGCGTTACCGATGAGCAGATCAAAACCTATTACGATTCAAACCTAGATCAGTTCATTCGTCCTGAAGTGGTGAGCCTGAACTACATCGAGCTTGATGCGAAAGATCTAGCTAAAGATATCGCAGTAACCGATGCTGAAGCTCAAGCTTATTACGATGAGCACAAAGCGAACTACACTCAAGCTGAGAAGCGTTTAGCTGCACATATCTTAGTGCAACTAGGTGATGATGAAGATGCTGCTAAAGCGAAAGCTGAAGCGATTTACAAGCAACTTCAAGACGGTGCTGATTTCGCCGAAATTGCTAAGACTGAATCTGAAGATACCTTTAGCGGTGAGCAAGGTGGTCAACTAGATTGGTTCGAAGCGGGTGTTATGGAGCCTGAATTTGACACTGCATTGTTTGCGCTTAATAAAGGCGAATACTCAAATGTTGTGAAAACAAACTTTGGTTACCACATCATCAAGGCATTAGATATTCAACCTGGTGCTCAGGCGCCGTTTGCTGACGTAAAAGAGAAGATCCTTGCTCAGCTTAAAGACAAGCAAGCGGTAGACAAGTTCTACGAGCTACAGCAAGTTTTGGCTGATACTAGTTATGAAGTACCTGATACCTTAGTCGATGCGGCTAAAGACTTAGGTGTTGAAGTTAAAACAACACCAGAGTTTACTCGCTCTAATCCGCCTGAGTTGTTCACCGCTCCAGATGTACTTAAAGAAGCATTTTCTTCAAATGTACTGCTTGATGGCATGAACAGTGATGTTTTAGAAGTTGAGCCTAACCACGTAGTTGTGATTCGTGTCAATACGCATAAAGCTGCTGGCACTATGGATTTAGCTGATGTTCGTAATGCAATTGCTAATCGTCTCAAGCAAGAACAAGCTAACGAAGCGGCGCGTAAGCAAGCACAAGAAGCCATGACTGCAGTTGAAGCTTCTGGTGTGACAACTGACTATATCGTTCAAGATAAGCTTGCTCGTTTTGCACAAGACGTGGATGGTGCGATTGTGAACAAGGCGTTCGCGATGGCTCAACCAAGCGACAAGCCTTCAGTTGATACTGTTGCTTTAGCAAATGGTTACGCGGTAGTTGTATTGAAGCAAGTTAATGCCGCTGAAGGTGTTGATGCTAATCTTCTTGATTCACTTAAGCAGCGTTTAAGCTCACAATACAGTGAAAACGATTACCGTGCGGTGATCGCATCACTAAAGGCTAAGGGTGAAGTTCTTTACCCTGTTGCTGAATAAGAATTGCTGAATAAGCACTATTAAATAAATAGCAGTGCGCCTCACTGAGGCAATAAAAACCGGCTTAGGCCGGTTTTTTTATGGGCTGAATAAACTCCCACACTATGAAGCGCTCTGCTTTCTCGGAGATCACGAAGATAAAGATTAAAAGCTTACTGCTTTTCTTGCTGTCCTCGTTGTTTTTTGGCTGCCTACTTCTGCGTTGAATAACTTCACAAGGGAGCAACCATTCTTTCAGTTATTCGCCTTGAATTAGTTTGCCAAAAACGCTCTGAGTAGATCAACTTCTTATACTGATTGGTATAATTTCAAGGGTACTCAGTGATAGGCCTGACGACAAAGTCAGCTAGGCACGCAGTGGGCTGATAGAGGTCGCGAAGGCGCAATAAAAAACGCCGCAATAAAATATTGCGGCGTTTACGTTAATACAGAATAGTATTAGCTAATTCACGAGGTGATTTAGATTGAAACGACATCAAACTCAACGTGTGGGTTAACGTCAGCTTCATAGTCGATACCTTCGATACCGAAACCGAACAGTTTTAGAAACTCTTCTTTATACTCGCGGTAATCAGTCAGCTCAGCTAGATTTTCAGTGGTGACTTGTGGCCACATATCACGGCAATGTTGTTGGATCTCTTCGCGAAGCTCCCAGTCATCTAGGCGTAGGCGATTTGAATCGTCTACGTCGGCCGCTGTGCCGTCAGCCTTAAATAGGCGCTCATTGAACATACGGCTAATCTGCTCGATACAACCTTCGTGTAGGCCTTCAGCGCGCATCTTCTTAAATACCATAGCGATGTATAATGGCATAACTGGAATGGCAGAACTTGCTTGAGTCACAACACTCTTTAGTACAGCAACATTAGCACTGCCGCCAGTTACAGAAAGCTTTGAATTAAGTGACTGTGCTGCACGGTCTAGATCCATTTTGGCTTTGCCAAGTGCGCCGTGCCAGTAGATAGGCCAAGTTAGCTCGGTGCCAATGTAGCTGTAAGCAACTGTTTTGCAGTTATCGCTAAGTACGCCAGCTTCTGACAGCGCTTGCATCCATAGTTCCCAGTCTTCACCGCCCATTACAGTAACGGTATCGGCAATTTCTTGTTCGGTTGCTGGCTCTACGCTAGCTTCGATAATGAGATCTTTGTTGGTATCTACAGCTGTCGCAGTGTAAGTCTCACCGATAGGCTTAAGAGTTGAGCGAATAACTTCACCGCTATCAGGCATTTTACGAACAGGAGAAGCCAGTGAGTAAACCACCATATCCACTTGACCTAGGTCTTGCTTGATAAGCTCAATGGCTTTTTGCTTAGCTTCGTGGCTGAAGGCATCGCAGTTGATGCTCTTAGAGTAAAGTCCTTCAGCTTTTGCAAACTTGTCAAATGCAGCTGAGTTGTACCAGCCTGCAGTGCCAGGTTTGGTTTCGGTACTAGGTTTTTCAAAAAACACACCTAATGTGGCGGCATCACTACCAAAGGCAGCTGTAATGCGTGACGAAAGACCGTATCCACTTGAAGAGCCGACAACTAAGACTTTTTTAGGGCCATTAGCAATTTTGCCTTTTGCCTTGGTAAAGTTGATTTGCTCAAGGACATTAGCTTCACAGCCAACAGGATGGGTCGTAGTACAAATAAAACCACGGATTCTAGGTTTGATGATCATATTTTTTGATTCTCTTAAAAAATTGTCTCTAGGATAATTAAACCGACATCAAATGGCACTTTTTTTTATGAAAAAACGGTCTTTTTATCAGTGGTTGGAGCAGTTTACTTGTTAACAAGCTTAAACTAAGTTCAACTATACTCTTCACTCGTTGCAAACCACATGGTCTTGTATGTTCCAGACATACATAAGATATTTCCTCCACTGACCCATAGGGATATGGGAAATGCCTTCAAAGCGTATGGAACGCTTAAGGCCTTGGAGGTCAGATGTGGTAATGTCATTAATACCGGAGCATTTATTGACCTTGCCTCAAAAGCGTTAAACTCTCGCTGAGCGATCAAATATTTATACTGATTGGTATTACTTCTTACGTATAAACAGACTCTGATCTTGAATTAGCCTCTGAGTGTACTCATGTTGAGGTTGGTTAAATAGCTGTTCTGTAGTTGCTTTTTCAACCATAACCCCTTTTTTAAGCACCATAATTTTATCGCTTACATGGCGAATGATATTCATATTATGAGATACGAATATATAAGACAGCCCCATCTCTTGCTGCAACTCTAGCAGTAAATTAAGAATTTGCGATCTAACCGAAAGGTCCAAAGCCGTTAGAGCTTCATCTGCAATGATGATTTTAGGATCTAGCATCAAGGCTCGAGCTACAGCGACACGCTGTTTCTGGCCTTCAGAAATCATATGGGGATAAAATTCAGCATGCTCTGGCAGTAGGCCGACTTTTCTGAGTTTATCGATAACCTGTGCTTTTCGCTCAGAGCTGTCTAAATTGGTGCTGAACTTTAAAGGTTCATCTAATAACTCACCAATAGTGAGTCTTGGATTGAGTGAGGTATTAGGATCTTGGAAGATCATGCGGATCAGGCGGCAGCGCTGCTTTAAATCATGTTTGTCCAACGGCTCTCCTTCAAAGAAGATCTCACCGCCACTTCTAATCTCTGCACCTACCAAAATACGGGCAATGGTGGTTTTACCGGATCCTGCTTCGCCGACAATAGCCAAGGTCTCACCACGGTTTAGTTCAAATGAAACCGGTGATAAAGCATGGTTGTATTGTCGCTTAAAACGCTTGTAGCCAGCATAATAACTTTTGCTGAGATCAGTAACTTTAAGAAGTGGAGTCGTCATTACATGGCTCACTGTGGTATGGGAAATGGCAAGCAAAATAGCGGTCTTTCTTATGGCATAGGCTTGGTTTACTGACGCAACGTTTTTGTGCCTGTGGGCAACGGGGCCCAAGTCGGCAGCCAATCGGCAGATGCTGCAACGCAGGCGAAGAGCCTGGCAATGTTTGCATTACTGATTTATGAGCCAATCCGCCAGAGTAATCAGGCATGTTATCGAGTAACGCTTTAGTATAAGGGTGAAAAGGTTGCTCTAATAATTCAGCTGTAGGGCCTGACTCCATAACCTGACCACAGTATAAAACCGTTAGTTGGTCACACCAGCCTGATAGTGTTTCTAGCTCGTGGCTAATCAATAAAATTGAAACACTGTGTAGCTGATTGAGTTTACCCAGAAGCCTGAATATTTGCGCTTGAGTGCTTAACTCCATAGAGTCGGTGGGTTCGTCGGCGATTAACAGGCGAGGCTGGTTGGCAATGGCCATCGCAATCATAACTTTTTGACATTCACCAGCAGAGAGCTCCCACGCATAACTGCTCATCACTTCTTCAGTGTTTTTAATACCGACTTTATGCAGCCACTTTTGAGCCGTGGCCTTACGGGCCTTGTTACGTTTCCAGAATGAGACTTGCTTATCGATTGGCATGGCTTCAATAAGTTGACTGCCTACAGAGATAGCAGGATCTAAACTGCCAGTCGGATCTTGGAAAATAACGGCTATTTCACTGCCCATTAAATTACGTCGCTGCTTAGCCGACATGTCCATTAAATTTTGCCCATCCCACATCATGCGGTCGGCGGTTATTGTCCAGTTATGTCCTGGCACCCCTAAAATAGCACGGGCCAGCAGGGTGCGGCCTGAACCTGATTCACCCACTAGGCCATGTAATTCGCCGGGGTTAATGGTTAAGCTGACTCGCTCTAGCGCCTTGACTCGGCCGTGGGGCGTATCGAGTTCAATGGTGAGATTACGAATATCGAGTAATGGCATAGTATTAATTTCTGATGGGCGATAACGCCGATCTCAAACCGTCACCAACTAAGTTGATAGCCAGTACGCTACATAAAATGGCAACACCAGGTATGGTTACCGTCCAAGGCGCTGTCAATAAGTTATCCAGCCCTTGTGACACCATCGCCCCCCATTCTGGGCTAGGAGCCTGAGCGCCAAGGTTTAAGAATCCCAACGCGGCAATATCCAAAATTGCGGCAGAAATTGCCAAGGTAGTTTGAATAATGACGGTTTCCCAGACGTTAGGCATAATTACGTACCAAAAAACTTGAATTGAGTTTGCACCATCTAGCTTAGCTGCTGTTACGTAGTCTTTTTGCAACTCTTCATGTACTGCTTGGTGAATAGCCCTAACAAATTGTGGCGTTAGAGCAATACCTACCGCCCAAAATACATTTTCAAGCCCAGGCCCCATTATCGCCACAACTAAAATGGCTAGCAGTAACGAAGGGATAGATAACAGCGCGTCCAGTAAGTGACTTAATATCGAGGATTTTAGTCCTTTCATCATGCCGGATATTGAGCCGATGATAAAACCAACGACTAATGATGCCAGTACGATTGCCAGCGCCATACCAAATGTTAGGTGGGCACCATGGAGCAGGCGGCTGAAAATATCTCGGCCTAAGTCATCGGTACCTAGGAAGTGCTCAACCGTTCCGCTAGCATCCCACGAGGGCGGCAAGAGTAACGCGAGCGAGTCTTGCTGCTCTGGTGAGAAAGGCGCAATCCAAGGTCCGAAAACGGCTAAGGTAAGCATACAACACACAGCCCAAAGCCCAATAAGTGCAAAAGGGTTATCGGCAAATGCTTGCCACACTTTCTGGGTTGGAGAAAGTATATGGTCTTCTTGGTAGATCCTAATTCGCGGCATAGATCTCTTTCCTGCTTAGCGGATTATAAGCGTTATGTATGACTTCAATTAAGATACTCAAGAATATGATGGTCAGTGCAACGCCCAACACGCCACCTTGAATAACGGTGTAATCTCGTTGGTATATGCCAGATACTAACCAGCTACCTACGCCTGGCCATGAGAAAATAACCTCAACAATCATGGCATAACTGGCAAAGGTACCTAGCATGAGGCCCATATTTTTTAAAACTGGGATCAATGCGTTAGGCAGCGCATGACGCAGCACAATCGTGCTGGTGTGCAAGCCTCTAGCTTCAGCGGCTTTAATATAGGGCTGCTCCATGATGTTGAGCATGGCGGCACGAGTAATACGTACGACCACAGTAAAAGGCAGCACCGCTAAGGTTATGGACGGTAAGATGATATGGAACAATGCATCTTTAAAAGCGGAAAAACGATAGACAGAATCCCAGAGTAAGGTATCTATCAGCATAAAGCCTGTCACAGGTTCTATTTCATATAACAGGTTGATTCGTCCTGAAACCGGAAGCCAGCCAAGCTTAACGCCAAACCATAACGATAACGTTAGTCCTAGCCAAAAAACAGGAATCGAGTAACCGGTTAAAGTTATTGCCATAATACTGTGCTGGGTGACCTTGTTCTTACTGAGTGAAGCAAACACTCCAAGTGGCACACCAAGAAATACCGCAATTAAGCCAGATACGATAGCAAGTTCAAATGATGCGGGAAGTGCCTGAGTCAGCTCTTCAATAACCGGGCGCTGCGAAGTGACAGATAGCCCTAGGTCGCCACTTAAACGCGTTTTGGTATAGGCAAAAAATTGCTCTAGCTGACTCTCATTTAATTGATAAGTCTCTTCGATATCGTGAAGTTGCTCTGGCGTTGGGTTAGAGATCCCAGTTAGTGCAACGGTTTTATTGGTAGGGAAATAACCTGTGGTTACAAACAACACAGCTATTAGGACGAAACTCGTTGCTATAAACAGATTTAATCTGCGTAGAAGATAGCGGCCCATTATAGCTCCTCCTCTGATGTTATCTTCTTGGCTCGCTCAAATGAGATCCCACCAAAAGGAGTAAGCTGAGTTTGCTTAATATTTTTGCTCTTAAAGGTTAGCTGCGTGGCGTGAGCAAAAGGCATCATAGGAACATGTTCGATAAACAGAGACTCGGCCTGTTGATACAGGGCTTTTCGCTCTGTCTCTGACGTTGTGGCTTTGGCCTTCGCTAAGATACGATCCATCTCAAGATTACACCATTGAGCACGGTTACTCGATGATTTTAATGCATCACAGCTCATCATAGGCGAGAAGAAGTTATCGGGATCGCTATTATCGGCATTCCAGCCTATCAGTACCGAGTCGTAATCGTTAAGACTGAGCTTTTGGTTGAACACACTCCAATCGTAGGTCACGATATTCACTTTCACACCAATGTTGGCTAAATCCGCTTGAATTAACTCCGCGGTTTTCAATGCATTGGGGTTGTATATGCGAGCGACTGGCATCGCCCAGATATCGATATTTAAGTTTTCTATGCCCGCATCGGCTAATAATGAACGAGCCTTTTCAGGGTTATATTGATAAGTGCTCTTATTATAATGATAGGCCCAAGATTGAGGCGGCAGCATGCCAGTCGCCTTTATGGCCGTTTCTTGGTATACCGCCCGCAAGATATTCTGCTTATCGACGGCGTAGGCTAAGGCTTGGCGCACCCGTACGTCATCGAAAGGTTTTTTCTTGGTATTGAATGCCCAAAATGCGACGTTGAAGCCTAGCTGAGTGTCGAGTTCAAGATTAGGATGCTCTTTAATGACGGGTAATTCTCCCGCCTTCGGCAGGGCCGATACGCTGCAATCGCCAGTGATCAGCTTAGTTAATCTGGTACTACTTTGCGGCGTGATGTTAAACACTAACTGTTCAAATTCAGGTAGCGTACGCCAAAAATTGTCATTGCGGTGATAGCGGATCAGCTCGTTTTTAACATATTTGACTAACTGAAAAGGGCCGGTACCCACAGGTTTTCTGTCCAACAATTCCGGTGTTCCCTGAGCCAAGAGGTTATCGGCGTATTCTTTAGAAAGAATGACTGAAAACCCGGTTGCTAAGTTGGAAAGGAAGGACGCGTCGCTTTGAGTTAGGTGAAATACCACTTCATCATCGGCGACTTTTTCAATTTTATTTACCGTTTGATTGAAGCCAATACTCTGAAAGAAGGGATAACCTGTTTTTGAGATCCTATGATAAGGATTATCGTTATCTATGATGCGATTGAAAGAGAACAGCACATCATCGGCGTTAAAGAGACGAGTTGGGGTAAATAGCGGTGTTTGATGGAACTGCACCCCATGGCGCAATTTAAAGCGGTAGCTTAGACCATCAGCAGACGTCTCCCATGAGGTAGCGAGGGCAGGCACTATCTCACCAGATACTGGGTCATAATCGACTAAACTGTCGTATAACTGCTGTGAAGTGGCATCAATTGTGGTGCCAGAGGTCACCAATTGCGGGTTAAAAGTCTCTGGATTGCCTTCTGAGCAATAGACTAAACCCGTCGGAACTTGCTGTGGACCACAGGCGGTGAGTAACAAGTTAATCAAAGAGACCCCAGTGATTAACTTTATTCTCTTAAGCAGCTGTTTCATTAAGCCGTCATTTTTGAACTGAACGATATTAGCTATTTTAACAGTGCCCGCTAGCTAACAGCAATTATTTATCCAGCAAGTTGTATTTCTTTAAGATCCCGCGCAGTTGATGGTAGCTTAGTCCTAGCAGTTCCGCGGTTTTCTTTTGATTAAACTGACCCGCTTCTAATGCTTGTTTTAAGATCCTTACTTCACCCTGTTCACAATGGGTTTTAAAGTCGATAGGAAAGCTAACACCCACATCAGTTGCTGCACTATTGCTAGTACTTATGTTAGCACTTACTTCAGCGCTGCTATTGGTCGCGGCTGAATCCACCTCGGGTGAAATCGTTTGTTGCCGCTCTTTGGTCTTGACCCGTTTAGTCGGGCGATAGGGAGAAGCAAATGGGTCGATAATGATCTGATCGATTGCGGCATTAGTTTCGGCATTTCGATAGACGCTACGCTCGACGACATTTTTAAGCTCACGGATATTACCTGGCCACTGATATTCCATTAGCTGTTCGATAGCATTGTTGCTAAAACCCTCAAAGAGCTCCAGTTTTAACTGTCTTGCCATGCCTATAGCAAAATATTCGGCCAACGGCATGATGTCCTCGCTTCTGTGTCTCAGGGGCGGCAGGGTGATCACATCGAAAGCCAGTCTATCGAGCAGATCGGCTCTAAACTCACCGGCATCGGCAAGAGTGGGTAAGTCCTCGTTGGCGGCACAGATTAGACGCACATCAGTTTGTACTGTTTTACTACCACCGACTCGTTCAAATTCGCCGTATTCAATGACTCGTAATAGTTTTTCCTGAATCAGCCCTGAAGTATTGGCTAGCTCATCTAAAAACAGCGTGCCGCCGTCGGCGCGCTCAAATCGACCTTCATGCTTCTTACTGGCTCCTGTAAATGCACCTGCATCATGGCCAAATAGCTCACTTTCGAGTAAGTTTTCACTTAAGGACGAGCAGTTAAGTTTGATAAAGCTCTGATCCCAACGCTTTGATAAGTAGTGTAATCGCTCGGCGATAAGCTCTTTTCCTGTGCCGCGTTCACCAATTATTAGCACTGGCTTAGACAGTGGAGCAACTTGTGAAATGTGCTCTAAGACTTCTAAAAGAGCATTGGATTGACCGATAAGGTTATCTTGTTGAAATTGCTTTCTCACAGTAATTTAGTCTTTCACGCTAATTATTGGTGAAAATAATAATATGATGCTCAGTTTATAAATGAAAGAAAAAGTTAAATATTTGTTTAAGTAGCTGTATAGTATTGAAAAGTTAAAGTTGGCACGGAATATGGATTGTAATTATCGAATCCAACGTTAATTAGAGGAAAACATTATGGGAATCTTTTCACGCTTTGCAGACATCATTAACTCGAATATCAGTGCATTACTTGATAAGGCTGAAGATCCAGAGAAAATGGTTCGTCTGATCATCCAAGAGATGGAAGATACGTTAGTAGAAGTGCGCTCTACCTCAGCTAAAGTATTAGCAGAGAAAAAAGAGATCATTCGTCGTATCGCAAAAGTACAAGAGCAAGTACAAGATTGGGAAAGCAAAGCTGAATTAGCTTTGTCTAAAGACCGTGAAGATCTTGCTAAGGCTGCTTTAGTTGAAAAGCAAAAAGCCAATGACCTAGCCGAAACTCTAGCTGCCGAGTTGGTTGTAGTTGAAGAGCACATCCTACGTCTTAAAGACGAAGTGAACTTACTTCAAGAAAAGCTAGCCGATGCTAAAGCCCGTCAAAAGACGATTATCATGCGCAAGCAGACTGCTTCATCTCGTTTAGAAGTGAAAAAGCAGCTTGATTCAAGCAAGATTGATAATGCGATGAGTAAATTTGAGCAATATGAGCGCCGCGTAGAAAGCCTAGAGTCGCAGGTCGATTCTTACGATTTGGGTAATAAGAAGACGCTTAATGATGAGTTTGCAGCGCTAGAAGCTGAAGATTCAGTCAATGCAGAGCTTGAAGCGCTTAAGGCGAAAATGAAGGGAAGCAAGACTAAAGCTAAGTAATAGATAAGATCAGAGGTGAGTTATGAACATGGATATTTTGATGGCCCCAATTATTATATTTTTAATATTTGTGGCTCCAATATGGCTAATTCTTCATTACCGCAGTAAGAAACAGGTTAGCCAGGGACTTACTGAAGAAGAGTTTAGCCAGTTAAATGAGTTGATTGCTAAAGCTGACAAGATGTCGCATCGCATCGAGACCTTAGAAGCTATCTTAGACAGTGAGGCACCGCAGTGGAGAAGTCGCAATGATTAAACTACATCGACTTAATACTGTAGATACGTGTCACCATTTAATTAAATAACAAGGAGGAAGTAGAGATGAACGAAGGCAATAGAACGTTATATCGAATTCCTCAGTCAGGTAAAATTGCGGGTGTTTGCGCAGGCATAGCAGATTACTTTAATTTCGAACCTTGGTTAGTCAGAGTGTTAGCCGCTTCAATTTTCTTATTGGGTGGCTCTGGGATTGTACTGATTATCTATGTGTTGCTGTGGATGATATTGGATATCAAACCAGGCACAGGTAAAAACGAAATTTTAAATAAAGAAATTGGACTAAAGAAGAAGATTTGGCAGTCAGGTGAACCTGCTAAAATGGCATTAAGGGATGTGAATAGCCAGTTTAGGTCGTTAGAAGTTCGATTACAGAACTTAGAGCGTCATGTGACATCTGATAACTACGATCTTAAAGATCAAATTAATAATCTATAGCGCTAAAATTTATAGTTCAATCAAGGGGCAGGTTATACTGCCCTAGAACTTCCTCAGACGGGTTTCACATCATTTTATGGCGAGTCTTAAACAGTCACTCAAAAAGCTCGGAAAGAATACTCAAGCCGTTGCACTAAGAACCACAGATAGAAATTTACGATTAGCGGTTACTGGATTAGCTGGAGCGGGTAAAACTGCCTTTATTACAGGCTTAGTCAATCAACTGCTACATTCAGGTATTGCAGAAACAAGCTCGCAGCTGCCTTTATGGCGAGTCGCTAGAGATGGCAGGCTCTATGGTGTTAAACGCGATATGCAGCCTGACTTGACCATTCCAAGTTTTAATTATGACGCGGCCGTTAAGTCATTAACTAGCGAGCCGCAGACTTGGCCAGTTTCCACACGTAATATTAGTGAGTTACGACTTGCTATCAAGTATCGCCCAGCCAAAGGCCTGTTGTCGAAACTGACCGATAGCGCAACCTTGTATTTAGATATTGTCGATTATCCAGGTGAGTGGTTACTGGATCTACCCATGCTCAAGCTTTCATTCCAGCAGTGGTCAAATACCCAAGTGCAGCGAAAGGCTGTATTTGAACGTTCGGAACATTTTTGCGCATTCTCCAAGGCCCTAAATACCGTGGACCTTGCCAGTCCAGCGGATGAACTTAAGCTGCAGGAGATCGCCGACCTTTACCAGAAAGTATTGCAAGACTGCGTCAATAATCATGGATTCTATTATGCTCAACCGGGGCGTTTGCTGTTGCCTGGAGAGTTAGATGGCACGCCAGTACTGGCTTTATTTCCATTGCTCAATTTAGACGAAGAAGCGTTTCAGTCTCTGGAGCAATCAGTAGCCAATAGTTTTTACCACACATTAAAGCAGCGCTATAAAGAGTACGTGACAAGGGTGGTTAAACCCTTTTATCAGGACTATTTTGCAAAGTTTGATAGACAACTGGTATTGGTCGACTGCTTCACTCCGTTAAATCGTGGTCGAGCCCAATTTGATGATATGAAGTCGGCTATCCACGCTGTGATGGAGAGTTTTCATTTCGGGCAGTCGAGTTTGTTGAAACGACTATTTGCACCCAAAATTGATAAATTGCTGTTTGCCGCGAGTAAGGTGGATCATGTGACACGTGATCAGCAGGGCAATGTACTGTCACTGTTGACTCAGCTTGTGCATCAAAGCCAGCAGTACGCTAAATTTGAAGGCTGCGAAGTCGAGACGATGGCTATCAGTGCTATTAAATCGACCAGCCATGGCATGGTGAAGCAAGACGGCAAAGAGATTGAGGTGGTTCGCGGGACAGAACTTGGTCAACGTCAGTCAGTGACTTTGTTTCCAGGTGAGGTGCCTAAGTCTCTGCCCGCTGCCGATTTTTGGGATAAACAGGGGTTTGAGTTTGTTAACTTTGCCCCGGCAACCAATCAAAATACCCAGCGTAGTAATGCCGATTTTGAACATATTCGATTAGATCATGTGTTGCAGTATCTGCTGGGCGATAAGTTAAAGTGATTTTTAGTAAGTGAGTGATTATGTCACAAGGTGATAATTCCATAAGAAAGCAACAGCGATTTGACGGCGACGTCAAAGAGCCCGAATCTAAACTTGCTCATAGCGTTAGTTTCGAGTCAAAAATCGAATTTATTGAAACAGAAATGATGGTCGATCCTGAACTTGAAACCCTTATAGATGAAGGGTACTCCGGTTTTGAATCCGTTGATTTAGAGCAAGATAAACCCGCTAAGACTCCGCGTAACTGGCTCGCGAGAGTGTGTTTAGCAGGCATTGCTGTGGTTGTCGCGGTAGAAGCATTTCTTAGTCTACAGGCTGCATTTGTACAAAGTAGCTGGTTATTTGGGCTTTATGCCACCGTGACCGGATTAGTGCTACTTTGGGCTGGCAAAGTGACTTTTGTTGAATGGCGTAAGCTCAAGGCACTAAAAAACATCGAAGACACCCAAATAGTGGGTAAGCGTCTAGTGCACAGTATGCAGATGGGGGAGGCTGATCCCTTTATCGATGAAATTGTCGCTAAATTGCCAAAGACAGCTGCATTGACCAAGTTCCAACTAAATAACACCTCAGAGCATAACGATGCCGAGAAATTGATGCTGTTCGACTCTATAGTGTTAACGGAAAGAGACCTAGTTGCGAAGAAAATCGTGCGCCGTTTTGCCCAAGAGTCAGCATTGCTATTGGCCGCGAGTCCTCTTGCAGTATTGGATATGGCGATCATTCTTTGGCGTAACCAGAGCATGATCAATAAAATTGCCGATTGCTATGGCATAGAGTTGGGTTACTGGAGCAGAATAAAGCTTATTCGTAGTATTATTGGCAATATTATCTATGCAGGTTCCAGTGAGATTATCACCGACTTAGGCACCCAGTTACTGTCGGTCGAGATGTCTGGTAAGTTATCGGCGAGGCTGGGTCAAGGTCTAGGTGGTGGACTGTTAACTGCAAGGCTAGGTTATCAAGCGATGGCACTTTGTCGCCCGCTTGAGTTTAACCAGCAATCAAAACCTAAGCTGTCCGGGATCCATAAAGAGTTACTCCTTAGCCTAAAGGAGCTATCAGCAAGCGTTTTGTCGAAGACGGTTAAGGCAGAAAAATCGCCTAGTTCAAAATAATTATCCTTGTTGTTATCCCCCTTTAACGAGAGTTTGTATCCTTCCCCCTTGCTTTATTTTAAGTGGCTTGTAACAACCAGTTTACAAGTCGCTTATCTTCAATTATCTCCCAAGAGTTTAAACTTTGACCTAACTAGGTCATCTTGACAGCTTAACTAAAAGCCAGCCTAGGTTATTTCAATTGTTGAAGTGCTTGATTAATACGGCCGAGAATCGCAGAACCACCACTGACATTAACAACTATTACAAGGTCAGTTGTTACCAAGTTGGGAGAGCATTATGCAAGATAGATGGCAACTTGCCACAAAAGTGATCCACGCCGGGCGTGAGAATAATGAGTCCGGCGCACTGGTGACGCCTCTGTGCCAGAGTGCGACCTTTGTGTTTGATACCGCAGAGCAGGGAGGAGCTAGATTTACGGGTGATGAGCAAGGCTATATCTATACCCGATTAGGCAACCCGACCACGGCAGAACTTGAGCGTAAAATTGCCGCACTCGAGGGCAGCGATGCTGCTGCGGCTACGGCATCGGGGATGGCGGCAGTTTCGGCGGCTCTGTTGGCAAACTTAAGCCATGGCGACCACTTAGTCGCATCACACGCTGTTTATGGCTGCACTTTTTCCCTTATGACCTCGCAACTCGTTAAGTTTGGTATCGAGGTGACGTTAGTTAATTTTACTGATGAGGCCGCGATTGAAGCTGCAATAAAGCCCAATACCAAAGTGATATTTTGCGAGACACCAGTCAATCCTCACCTCGATGTGTTTAATCTCGATGTGATCGCCAGCGTCGCCAAGCGACATAAGTTAGTGAGTGTGGTGGATAACACCTTTATGACGCCACTATTGCAACAACCTATTAAACATGGGATCGATATTGTAATTCACAGTGCAACAAAGTATCTCAATGGCCATGGCGATGTGATTGCTGGGCTTATCTGTGCCAGCAATGAGCAGATGGAAGTGATTAAGTTTGAAGTGCTTAAAGATGTTGGTGCGGTGATCTCTCCCCACGATGCTTGGTTGATTTTGCGTGGACTGAAAACCTTAGACGTACGGGTAACCCGGCACTGCGATAATGCTGAGAAAGTGGCAAATTATCTAGAAGGTCATTGCAAAGTTTCTAATGTTTACTATCCCGGCCTTGAAAGTCATCCAGGACATGCGTTGATAGGCACCCAGATGCGCCGGGCTGGAGGCGTCATTGCGTTCGAGTTAGAGGCAAGCCTAGAGCAATCAATTGCCTTCATCAATCGGTTATCACTGTTTTCTATCGCTGTCAGCCTTGGTGATGCCGAGTCGTTAATTCAGCACCCTGCATCAATGACACATTCTCCCTACAGCGAAGAGGAGCGCATTAAGGCGGGAATTAAAGACAACTTACTGAGGATCTCCGTTGGCCTAGAGTCTGTCGAAGATATTATTCAGGCTCTGGATGACGCTTTAGTGAATGTGGAGTAGCGGAGATAGTGAACACTTAGTACGCAAGTAGTGAAGCAAAAAATTAGCCCTGACAAAGAAAGGCAGGGCTAATAGTTTGAAGCTAGGGTTTAGATTTCCCAGAAAGTATGAGCGATGATATAGAGCGCGACCATACTGATAAAGTTGATGATCACACCCGCCTTCATCATCTCAGATTGCTTAATATAGCCAGAGCCATACACGATGGCGTTCGGCGGCGTCGCAACAGGCAGCATAAAGGCGCAAGAGGCGGCGATACCAATCAATACCGAGAGCATCACAGGAGAGAGGCCCAATGCTTCGGCTATGGCTGCAAACACTGGGACCAACAATGCAGCACTGGCGGTGTTACTGGCAAACTCTGTCAACATGACGACGAAAGCAATCACTGCAAAGGTGAATAGTGCCATATGGGTATTACCGAAAATGTCTGTTATCCAGTGCGCCAAGAAAACGCTCGTGCCAGTCGCTTTTAGCACGGCACTTAACGTTAAACCACCACCGAACAGAATGAGCACGCCCCAATCCGTTGTGGTTTCAATTTTTTTCCACTTTACTAAGCCAAGACCCGCTAATAATACGACTGCGCCGAGTGCCACAATGGTATCGAATTTAGCGATCCCGCCTAAGGCTTGAGCAATAGGTTTACTGAAGATCCAGCAACATACAGTTGTGATAAAGATAAGTAGTGTGAGCTTGCCTTGGAAAGTGAGCGATTGCTTCTCAGTTTTGACTTCGCAGATCATAGAGAGATCAGGCTTAAAGTACAGATAGAGTGCAATAAGCATCATAGGCAGCATGATGGCGACGGTGATCAGGCCGAACTCCAACCAATCGGCAAATGAAATACCCACTTGAGCCGCGGCAATCGCATTAGGTGGGCTGCCCACCAAGGTACCAATACCACCAATGTTTGCCGAGTAAGCGATACCCAATAGCAAGAACAGGTAGGTACTCTTATGCTTTTCGATATCGATTTGATGCAAGATCCCAAGTGCGAGTGGCAGCATCATAGCGGTTGTTGCCGTGTTGCTGATCCACATAGAAAGACCCGCCGTGATCCCGAATAACATCACACAGGCAACAGACAAACGGCCTTTCGAGGCTCCTAGCACTTTTTGCGCAATTAACTTATCAATGCCTTGATGGTTTAGCGCAGCTGCGAGCACAAACCCACCAAAAAACAGGTAAATAATAGGGTTAGCAAAATTGCTCATGGCCGCTTGGGTTTCGAACACGCCAAATAGAACCGCTAAGATAGGGATTAAAATGGCGGTGACACTGATATGAATCGCTTCAGTTAGCCATAATATTGCCGCGAAAACGAGCATCGCTAAACCTGTGTTGATGCCTTGGTCGAAGGGAAGAAAGTTATACATCAAAAATAACAATAGGATATCAGCAGCTAGAATGATCAAATTCTTCTGCTGTTTTGACATTTTACCCTCGGTATTGTCAGGTACTTTGGTTGATTCAAATGACATTGGCATGTCTCTTATTATTTTAAGTTGGCTCACTCTAGTTCAGGATTGCGCAACTACAAAATATGATTCATGGTTAAAAACTTTCAGTTTTGACACTGCACTTTGGTGTTTAGCGTCTCAAATATTCAATTATTGCGAGTTGCTCGGCTGTTCTTTGTTTTGATATTCCGAATTTTTTAGGTCAAAAAGCGATTAATGTCCTTAGTGCAACAAGCTGCTGAAAGTTAATGAATATATCTTTAATGTGATCGCGATCTCTTTAGTTGATTTGTGGGTGTGATGGTTGTCGGTTATTGGCGAAAAGCGAGCTGATGATCTACATTAGAACCGTGGCCAAGGAAAAAGGATTGCGGCCATACATTTAAGGATAAATAAAAGGAGATTTTTATGTATAAAGTGTTTTTGTCTGTTTTATGCCTTTCTAGTTTATTAATATTCCCTGTTGCAGAGGCTACAACCGCTGAGAAACCATCCTCTCAGCCAACCAGTCAGTCTCAAGCCACTCAATCTAAGCTGATTAAGATCAATAGTGCAACCGCTGAAGAACTCTCCATGCTTAACGGCATTGGACAGGCTAAGGCTACCGCAATCGTGGAGTATCGTAAAACCCATGGTAATTTCAGTTCTGTCGAACAGCTAACTGAGGTCAAAGGGATTGGTGAAAAGTTGATTGAGAAAAACAGAAACCAATTGAGTTTGTAAATTTTTAGCTAACTCACACAGAAAAAGCCCTTTTTTAAGGGCTTTTGTTTATAGAATCATCGATTGAACCATATCTTACTAAACTTAGGTGATAATCACTTGATTGCTGGGGATGCATGATAGATAATGCAGCCGTTCTTTGGAGTAACACTCCTTAAGAAATCTATGGTGACCCTAGGGTCCCTCCGCAATGATAACTTGTGAACTCGGCCAGGCCTGGAAGGGAGCAACCGCAGCAAGTGACTCATGTGCCGGAGTGCGGCTCTAGGGGAGCCTCCAAAACTCCCCTTTTTGTAACACCTAAAATATATCTCTTTGTTTTCATTCTGTTTTTAATTTTAGTTTGACTGACCTTTTCAGTTTTATATCGTGTTTTTCAATAAGTAGCCCTAGTTGTACAATTCGTGTGTACCACCTCACCTGAACAATCGCATTAGCTTGTCCTGAACCTGTATCTAAATTAGATTCTTAATTTGGCTCTGAATGTTCGAGCCGCAGGATATTGACTCCGCAAGACGCCGTGAACTCATCCCTGAGGGCTTAATCCCTGCTGCAGATCCTTGCTCGTTCAATATCAAGCTGCTCCTCATTGGGCTGAAACAGCCCGTGCCCTATTTAATCATTAATGATGCAGTCATCTAACGCTGGTTGGCCGAGCCTCGTGGTATTGAATTCTAAGCCTTAGCGATAGGAACCATAGTGGAGGGTGTTTAAAAGACCTCTGACAATTTTGTGATATTTTAAGAGTAACTTAATTGCTTACTAACTGTTTCAATTGCCTAATCCTGTATATAGTCTCTGAGATATAATGGAGGAGAGTATTGAGCAATGAAAATGGCTGTAATTGGTTGTATTAATAATGGGATATTTGAAGAGATAAGGGTTCCTTTAGATGAGGATATCTTTGATGAAGTGACCTGCGCGCGCAAGACACTCGTAGACATGCTCGATATGGAAATAACGTATGACCAGATCATGGAGGAATTCACGTCTTTCAAAGGCAAAATGAAGGAGTCAAATATAAGAATACTGAGAAGTGGTGGTCACCGTGGCTATGAAGAAATGCATGAATTGCGCAGTAACTTAAACCGAATAGCCTTTAATTTATTCAACTTAAGTAAGTTCTATCTCGATAAGCATTGCTACGAAAATCAAACTAAGTCCTTTGTTCTTAACCTGACGGAAGATAAACAAAGACATGCAGAGGTTGTAAGGCAAAGAAAAGTAGCCTATGAAAATAATTTGTATTACACCTTTGGAGGTGTTCTTAGAAATGTTGTTCAACATCACTTGTTGCCTGTAGAAAACTTTAGATCGGGTATCTCTAGAGCGAATCTGAAGGATAAGGCTGTTTCAAGTTTCTCCATTCCAATTGACATGAATAAAGTTGCTCCTCTCGTTCAACTTAAATCCGATAAAAGAGCTTTAGATAAAGTTCTAAAGCATGAAGATTTTAAACCTGACCTGCATAAGATATTAGACGGATACGTTTATGCATTGGGAACCTTCCATACTCTAAATCGGACTTTGGTAACTGAAGCAGTCGGAAAGGCTAAAGAGGTCTTAAAAGACTTTGAAAGTAAAGTCATTGTTAGTGAGGGTCTGGTTGAAGCAACTGTACGAATTATTGATGTTCTGGAAAATCACAGGGAAGTAAGTCTTTTCCATCTCGACCTAAGCTGGTACAAAGTTGCTGACTACCTTCAATGTAAAAATGGAAGAGCTGTGGATTATGGTTTGTGGGAGTTTAATGGTTACTTATAATTAATGAAAGCTGCCGTAATAATGCAGTTACAGCTTCATATATACATTAAACTGTCTACCGATCTACTTGTCTAGAGTATAAATGAGTGATACATATAGTGCGACATTAACGACTTAACCCAACTTGGGTCATTTCTGAACTAGTTAATGGGTGCTTACCTCGCGTCTTCTGCAATGGCAGCTTGTTTGAGTTGTCTCCTCTTTGGAAGAGAGCAACCGCAGCAAGTGACTCATGTGGTTAATATCTTCAAAACGCGGCTCTAGGGGAGCCTCCAAAACTCCCCTTTTTGTAACACCTCAAATATATCTCTTTGTTTTCATTCTGTTTTTAATTTTAGTTTGACTGACCTTTTCAGTTTTATATCGTGTTTTTCATATAAGTAGCCCTAGTTGTACAATTCGTGTGTACCACCTCACCTGAACAATCGCATTAGCTTGTCCTGAACCTGTATCTAAATTAGATTCTTAATTTGGCTCTGAATGTTCAAGCCGCAGGATATTGACTCCGCAAGACGCCATGAACTCATCCCTGAGGGCTTAACTACAGCATCCCTGCTGCAGATCCTTGCTCGTTCAATATCAAGCAGCTCCCTATTGGGCTTTAATCGTCGTATCTTTTATAAAGCGTCATTAATGATTGTCAGTTCACTAAAGCCTACGGATAACTTGTTGATACTGGCTGGTGGTCACTTATGATGCTGACATCTAACGCTGGTTTGTTGAACCTAGTGATTCTTAGGTCTGGGCCTTGGTTGCTTTAGTGTTTATGTCTACAGGTTAAAGGAATAAAGCTAAAGGTTTGCCTTTGTGTCTGTCATCGAAAGGGGAAGGGGGCAACTAGCTGAGGCCCTATTATTAAAAGACCTCAGACAATTTTGTGATATTTTGAAACGTGCGAAAAGTCGTGGCTCAAACTCTGCGAAGCGACTACTGCTTATTAGATTCTTTTAAGAACGCGCGTGATTTTTCTAATGCTTGCTGAATTTCGGCCTTCATCTGATGTAGTTCGTTGTAGTCTTCAAAGAAGTAGGTGTCGACTAAATGCCTGATATAGCGTACGGGCAGTTGGTTGAGAGTGACACAACATAGATCGGCTAAATAATCTTCGGGGAGTTCGTCTAGCAAGCCTTCATCAGAAAGCAGTTCGAGTAGTAGCACTTCGTAGTAGTTTCTTATCTCTAATTGCATATAACGCTCCTTGTTTGATGGCAATAAAGCCACTACATGAGGTTTAACTTGCTGACTGCCAGATATTATTAGCCGCAATAAACAGTTGGCTATGACGCACACTTAGCTGTGTTGACTCTTTACTGTAGCCCCCTCCAATGACACACGCAATGGGTATTTGCGCTGTTTTAGCTTGGTGGATGACTTCTAAGTCTCGCGCGTAGATCCCATCTGTGCTGATATTTAAATACCCTAAGTTGTCATCACTATGAATATCCACTCCGGCATCGTAGATGATCAGATCGGGTTTATGCAGGCGTATAAGGTAAGCAAGTGTTTGGCTGACTGCTTCTAAGTAGTGTTTATCTTGGGTGCCCTGAGGGAGTTCTACGTCATAGTCTGATACTTGCTTTCGTGCGGGAAAGTTTTGTTGGCAATGGATAGAGCAAGTGATGACTTGTTCTAATGATTGTGCAACCGTGGCAGTGCCGTCACCTTGGTGCACGTCACAGTCGAAAATCAGCACGGTCTCAATATGGTCTAGTTGCAAGCTAGCATTAGCGGCTAAAGCAAGATCGTTAAAAATACAGTAGCCACTACCAAACTGCTGGTGGGCGTGATGGTAACCGCCGCTTAAATGAATAGCGCAGCCATGGGTTATCGCTTGCTCACAGGTGAGTGCGGTGCCAGCTACCGAATATAATGTTCGTTCAACTAACGCTTTGCTCCACGGAAAACCAATTCGGCGTAAGTCTTTACTCTCAATGGTGCCATTAATGAAATCATCGACGTAACTGGCTTGGTGTAACTGCTTAAGGTTTTGAGTTGAGGCACTTTCTGGGGCGATAAATTGCGATGGCTCTGCAATACCTTGCTCAAGCAGGTAATCATATAGAGCCTGGTATTTGGTAATAGGAAAGCGATGAGTAGAAGGTAACGCCAGCTTAGAGTAGCTGGCGTGATAGATTAGAGGGATCATACTCAAATCTAGAGTAGAGCCGCTGCTAACTACAGCTGTTTAATTGCCCAGCTCATGAATTCTTTTCGAGTCTGCTCATCGGCGTGTAACCACCAATATTGCAGCATCTGCTCGGCTTTGGCTGCATCTTCAGCTGAAGTCGCAGGTGCTGTTGGACTTGTAGCAGCAACAGCTGGCATGGTCGCTGCGGCAGCGGGTGATGGCTTGCTTACTGGTGCAGTAGGCACTGATGCTGCAGAGGCAACAGCTGCGCCTGTAGCAACAGCGGCTTCGGCATCGACGTCGGTGGCATCATTACCACTGAATAAGCGAGACACGAAAGATTCTTCACTTATGTTAGTCTGCGTGACTTTGTAACTAACGGTGCCTTTGTCTTCACGAGTAATTACAACTTGTGGCGACTTAGCAAAGCTTTTTGGGTTTTTGACAAATTCGCCATCGGCAGGTTTTAGCTGGTAGCTATAATCACCGTCGACATCGATAGTCACAATAAAGGCGTTAGACTTTACATTACTCTCGCTGTCGCTGAAATCGTCTTCTACTAAGTCGTTATAACGGATGGCGATTTTGTGAGTGCCTTTATCAAGCTCAATCTCAGATTTATGATTGAAAAGGCTAGTCTTAACCTCTTGACCATCAACTGCGATGTATTCGAAAGCCATTGGGATGTTGAAGTCAGCGGCAAAGGCTGCTGAAGAACCACATAGAGCAAGAAGTGCGGTAACGGTTAAACGTGGTTTCATTTTTGTTCCTTAACGATTTTGACTCTTAAAAGGTCGCTCGAATAGTTGGATGCGATCTTCAATATAGCTGGTAGCTTGCCGACACTTACCTAGACGACTGTGCAGCGAAAGGATTTCATTCTGCAGTTTGATTTTGTCAGCACTATGACAGTTTTCAAGTGAAGATTGCAAATTTTCAATTTTTTGTTCAATAATCTTAGCCCAGTTCAAATGTTTATTAAGTTCTTCATAGAGTTGATGGCTATTTTGCATCACATTGGAGGCGATCCAACTGAAGCCACTGTCGTTATGAGATTTAATGCCACGCTTAATTGCATAGGATCTGCGGCTTCGCTTTTCTTGCTCAATCGACTTAATGTTAATGCCTGTGGTTGAAAGAGCGCGTCTGAGAGCGCTGAATCTATCTTGTATTTTCTCGCAGCTCGACACTATGGTGTAAGGCGAGCGCTTTGCCTTGAGTAGCTGCTCTAGTTGGGCGATATTTTTCGCGAGTTGGTCGATACATGGTTGGAGTTGGCTGCCTACCTGAATAAATAGCTCATTATTGAAACGCTCGACATCCTGCATCATCTTTCGCTGACCCGGTGGCAAGCGAGAGTCGTGCTGCAATACTTCCTGCTCTAGTTGTTTGAGTTGTAACTTGAGCTTTTGAACTAATTGGTCGGTTGTCATAACCAAGCACTCCAAACTAACTGCGCTGCTATTAATAGTATAACGGTAATGAAGATCGGGCGAATAAAGGGCAGGCCAAACTTAATTGCCGAATGAGCACCGATATAAGAGCCAACCATCATGCAAATACCCATAGACAAACCTATGGCGAAATTCACCTTGCCTACTGCGATAAAAATAATTAAGGAGGTTAGGTTACTGGTAAAGGTCATGGCTCTAGCGAGTCCACAGCTATATAGCAAAGGCAGTTTGTGTAACCCAGTGCTCGATACTGTCCAGAACGCGCCGATACCTGGTCCTGCAAAGCCGTCGTAAAAACCCAGCGGTAATCCCTGCAGCCACTGTTTGACTTTGCTTTTTGGCTTCTGCGGAATTTTATGGTTGCTATCGCCCATAGCATTAGGTTGAAACAGGGTATAGAGAGCGATGGCGATGATCATGATAGGCAGCCACTTTTCTAGCCATTGATTATCGATAAGATAAACGATAAAGGTACCCATCACTGCGCCAATAAAGGTGGCAATAAAGGTGTGGTACCACAAAGAGGGAGAAAATAGCCTCTGCTTATAATAAGTGTAAGCCGCCATCGATGAGCCAAAACTCGCGGCCAGCTTATTCGTTCCTAGCGCGAGGTGAGGAGGCACGCCCATAGTGAGTAATGCTGGAATCGACAGTAACCCACCGCCGCCCGATACGGCATCGATAAATCCAGCAATAAATCCCACTAATGCGAGTATGGCCCAGCTACTAGGGTCTAGAAGTAAATCCAAAACTTGTCCTATTCAATCACACGGCGAAAAGGCGGTAGGGCATCGAGTAAAGACTTACCGTAACGTTTAGTCACTAAACGTCGATCTAAAATTGAGATCCGACCGTAATCCTGTTCTTTACGTAATAATCTACCACAGCTTTGCACCAGTTTGCGTGAAGCATCGGGAATAGTCAGCTGTAAAAATGGGTTTCCGCCTTTTATTTTGATGTATTCCGAGTGCGCCTGTTCAACCGGTGAGGTTGGAACCGCAAAAGGTAGCTTAGTAATGATCAAGTTTGTCAGATAGTCACCCGGCAAGTCGAGTCCTTCCGAGAAGCTACCAGTACCAAAAATAATACTCGGCTTGCCCTCATCGCAGCGAGCTTTATGCTGCTTTAAGATCTCTTGTCTTGGTGCCGTTCCCTGGATCAGCAGGCCTGTCTTAATCTTAGTTTCGACCAAGTCGGCCACTTTTTCCATCTGCCAGTATGAGGCGAATAAAACTAAGCTCGCCATCTCATCTTCCACCAAAGCGATAATATGCTTGGCTAGCTCATCGGTATATTTATCATCCGTTGGCTCACTGTCCATTTTCGGTAAGAAGAGCGTCGCGTTCTGTTCAAAATCGAACGGCGAGTCTAAGGCTAAGTAACGACTCCCGTCATTGATGGACAAGCCAACTTGATGGGTAAAATGGTTAAAGTTATTTAGCGCTCTTAGTGTCGCACTACACAGGACTACGCCTGCAGCTTTATCCCATAACAGATTTTCCAGCATAAAGCCGACCTCGATGGGCGAAGCGTTAAACAGGTAATCGGACTGTTTACCGGTTAGCTGTTCAATCCAGCGGGCCATAGGGGCACCTTTGGGGCTATCCTCTTTGGCCATCATCTTCCAAAGTTTCTGCAGGTTCTCTAAGCGTTGCAACATAAAGCCTGTTTCAGATAGCAAGGCTTCCGACTGATGCTTTGGAATATCACCGTCTTTTATTGCTTCGTTGAGTAAGCTCAGCATCTTATTAAACTGCTTTAGCGCAACATTTGATGCAGTCGCAAGGTTCTCGGCTTGCACTAATAGAGCTGACGGTAACTTGCCGTGTTCGAACCTAAAACGATTTTCTGGATTATCAAACTTTGCCGATTGGGTATCACAAAACTGGGCCACTTGGTTTAACAGGCCTGTGATATCACCAATATGATCCAGCATGGCTTGTGCTGGAGCAATAATGTTATTGCTCTTGATTTGGTTTTGTAATTTGCTGGTGGTCTTGCTGAGCTTTTCAAGCCAGTCGTTTGCACCACGCACCGTTGCCTGTGCGCTACTAAAGTCTCGAGCAACAATAGGAAGATGATGCGCCTCGTCTATAACGTAAAACAGATCTTCTGGATCCGGTAAAATAACGCCGCCACCCAGTTCTAAGTCGGCAAAAAGCAGACTATGGTTGGCAATCAGTACATCCCAAGTGTCGATATCTTCTCGCGCCTTGTGGAAAGGGCAGTTACGGTGGCTGGCAAGTTGGCGATGACAACTGTGCTTATCACAGGCTATCTGCTGCCACAAATGATCGGGGATCGGCTTGGTTAGCGTGTCGCGCTCGCCATTCCATACACCTGAGTGGTAATCCTTAAGTAGAGCTTCGAGCATATCCACTTGGCTTTGGTCGGGTTTAGTTTGCCACATCGCCATTTGAGTGCTGTTATCTGGGCCAACGAGCATCTCTAGTTTAGATAAGCAGACATAACGTTGGCGGCCTTTAACTAAGCCAAAGGTAAAGTCGAGTCCAGATTGTTGCAGGAAAAATGGCAGATCTTTATGTAGTAACTGTTCTTGCAGGGCAACAGTAGCGGTGGCGATACAAACCTTTTTCTTACTCGCGAGTGCTAGTGGTATGGTGCCCAGAATATAAGCCAGCGACTTACCGATACCTGTGCCCGCTTCAACCACAATAATGCGGCGATTTTTGTCGTACTCACCCGCAAGCGTTTTTGATATTTCCGCAACAATATAGTTCTGCTCTCGGCGAGGGCGAAAGTTAGGCAAAGAGTTAGAAATGCCTTTATATATAGTACGAATTTGAGTTTTAACGTCTGCGGATAACATGAATGCACTAAGCTAATAAATAGTGCTGTACATAATAACAGTGATTACTTAGCCTAAGAAGCGTTTAGTGATTAATAGTGTATTTAATTGAGTATAAAGTATGAAACCTGCTGCGGCTGAACCACAACTTATCAAGGGGCGAGTGCTAACCCGCCACGGGATTAACCGTCAAGGTTGCCTGAACTTGCAGTATTTTGTCCAGACTGAGAACGGCCCGGTGACAGTTGAAATCCCTAACCAAGAACATGTGTGTTTTGTGCATGAGGCTGATGCAAATTCGTTATTGGCTAGCCCTGATCTTAGAGGCGTTCGCCGAAGCTCGGTCGCGCTTAACAGTTTTGCGAACACGCCCGTTGAGGCACTCTATTGTGTCGATGGTCGTCAGCAGCGGAATTTGAATCGAGCAGCGAAAGATCTCGATATAGAGCTGTTCGAGTCAGATATCAAAGTGGAGCATCGCTTTCTGGTCGAACGTTTTATCGCTTTAGATGCAGAGTTTTATGGTCATTTTGTTGAAACAGCCGGAGACTCTTTACCTCAAAAGCAGCCACTGTTTATCGCCAGCCGAGCGCGTCAGGCTGTTTCGTCGATAAAGCTCAATGCAATCTCTTTAGATTTTGAGTGTAGCTTCTCTGGGGAGCTGTATTCCGTAGGGCTGTATGGCCAAACGACAGATGCTTGCGTTTATCAAAAGGTCATTATGGTTGGCGAGGCGGAAGAGACCAAGCAAGATTACATTGAGTGGGTGGAGAACGAAGCGGCACTAATCACTCGCCTTATAGCATGGTTTCAGGAGTACGATCCCGACATCATTATTGGCTGGTCAGTGGTGTCTTTCGATCTCGCACTGCTTTATCGCCGAGCTAAACACCATGGTATTGCATTAACCATAGGGCGTGATAATCACCCTCTGGGTTGGAAGGTCGAAGATAAATATCGGCCTGAAACGCTTTCGTTACCAGGACGAGTGGTTTTAGATGGAATTGATTGGCTGAAAGCGGCTTTTTATCAATTCGACCGCTATTCATTAGAGTTCGTCTCACAAGCACTGCTAGATGAAGGTAAGGCTATTCACAATGTTGATAATCGTATGGATGAAATCAACGATCTCTTTTTAAACAATAAGTCTGCACTGGCGCACTATAACCTCACTGATTGTCGACTGGTGTGGGATATTTTTGAAAAAACGCACCTATTTGATTTTGCGATTGAACGAGCCAAGTTGACAGGTCTTGAACTGGGGCGAGTTGGGGCCTCGGTGGCGGCATTTAATAACTTGTACCTGCCTCACTTGCACCGCGCGGGTTATGTCGCGCCGAGTAAACCCGCCAGCGATGGCATAGAGAGCCCCGGTGGATATGTGATGGACTCGGTTCCGGGCTTATATCAGCATATTTTAGTGTTAGATTTTAAGAGTCTGTATCCTTCTATTATCCGTACATTCTTGATCGATCCTAAGGGCTTGGTAGAAGGGCTCACGCAAGCAGAAGAGCAAACTGTTAGCGGCTTTCTTGGCGCTCAGTTTAGTCGTGAAAAGCCAATTCTCCCCATGCTGATCAAAAACTTGTCTGAACAAAGAGAGCTGGCTAAGGCGCATAATGATGGTCCTTTATCGCAAGCGATAAAAATCATCATGAACTCCCTCTATGGTGTGCTAGGTTCTCGGGGCTGTGTGTTTCATGATGCAAGGCTTGCGAGTTCGATTACCATGCGTGGTCATGAAATCATGAAGCAAACCCGAAGTTGGATCGAGGCAGAAGGCTATAAGGTTATTTATGGTGACACTGACTCGACCTTCGTCTGGTTAGGCGATGACTTTAAGCAAGATGAGGTTGCACAAACGGGCAAATCTTTAGCTGCCAAAGTAAATCAATTATGGCGCGACAAACTGACTCAAGAGTTTAAGTTAGAGAGCTTTTTAGAATTAGAGTTCGAAACCCATTTTGAACAATTCTTCATGCCGACACTAAGAGGTTCAGTAGAAGGCTCTAAGAAACGTTATGTTGGAACAAAGCGCCAAACTACGGGGGAGTTAGGATTAGTGTTCAAGGGGATGGAGCAGGTGCGTAGTGATTGGTCCCCCTTAGCACGGCGGGTTCAATATGAACTTTACGAGCGCTTGTTTCTGCATCTGGATGTAAAAACTTACCTTAGAGAAATTATCGATAGGCTACACAGCGGTGAGCTTGATGATGAGCTTATTTTTACTAAGCATTTGCGACGTAACCTTGAGGATTATACGGCTAAATCTGCGCCGCATTTAAAAGTTGCCCGTGCATTATGTGACATCACTCAAGATCAACGCTTTGCCAAGCGTGGGGCACGAATTGAATATGTCATGACGTTAAATGGCGCTGAACCCGCTGAACAAACGTCGAGTTTAATTGATTACGACTATTATCTTTATCGCCAATTAGAGCCAATCGCCGAGCCTATCCTTTCAATTCTGAAAACCAGTTTCAGTGAGGTTGCGACAAATCAGATGTCGTTAATTTAAGGCGGGGCTCATTAATTTACTGCTAATTAAATGTTAAAGAATGGTTTAATCCTTTGTCCATTGTGTGTTTGCTAGTTAATTAGGTGCAAAATCTGGCAAATAGTGTGATGTTCGTCTTTGAGTGATTACTAATCTTTTGTTAATCTCGAATTCTATCAGGATAGAAAGAAAACAACGGAAAGGAAGACAAATAGAATGAAGCAGACTGAACAACATTAAGGTTAGGCAAATAAATGAAAAAGACTCTAGTAGCATCGGCTTTAGCCGCAGTGATATTTGTACCAACAGCATCAGCAATTGAAGTTTATAAAGATGACAAAAACGCAGTAGAAATTGGTGGTTATGTTGATGCACGTATCATCAACACTCAAGGTGCTACAGAAGTGGTTAATGGCGCTTCACGTATTAATTTCGGGTTTACTCGCCAGATGACTGATGGCTGGAAAGCTTTTACAAAACTAGAGTGGGGTGTTAACCCATTCGGTAATACCGACATTGTTTACAATAGCGATAGCACATTAGAATCTCAAAGCGGTGATTTCTTAAATAACCGTCTAGGCTATGTAGGTCTTGCACACGACACATACGGCTCTATCACTATTGGTAAGCAATGGGGCGCATGGTATGACGTAGTTTATAACACTAACTACGGCTTCGTATGGGATGGTAACGCGTCAGGTACTTACACATACAACAAAGCTGACGGTGCTGTAAACGGTACGGGTCGCGGCGACAAAACTGTTCAATACCGTAATGCATTCGGTGACTTTAGCTTTGCTCTACAAGCTCAGTTAAAGCAGGACGAGTTTACTGTAAATGAAACTGCTACTGGTGCAAGCGCAATATTCCCATCACCAGCTAAAGTAGCAGGTGTTAACAATTCAGATGCTGTAACAACAGTTGAATATAACAACACATACGGTGGTTCTGCGACTTACAACGTAACTGAAAACTTAGTAGTTACAGCTGGTTTCAACTTGGGCGAGTTTGAAGCAACAACTTCAACAGGTAAGCGTCTAACTGAAACTGACTCTATCTATGGTCTAGGTGCGAGCTGGGGTAACTGGGGCGGTGAAGGTGTATACGCAGCATTTAACGTAAACAAGCAAGAGTTCCACGATACTGATAACCTAAACCGTATGATCCAAGATGCATGGGGTCTAGAATCAATCGCATCTTACAAGTTCGATAACGGTATCCGTACTTTCGTTTCTTATAACATCCTAGAAGCAGGCGACGAATACGAAGCGGCTTACAATGGTGATGTATTTAAGCGTCAGTTTGCCGTTGCTGGCGTTCACTATGTTTGGGACTCAAGCACAGTTCTTTATATAGAAGGTCGTAAAGATTTTAGTGACTTCACTAGCGCTGATAAGCAACAACAAGCTGCGATGGAAGTTTCTGAAGATGACGGTATCGCAATTGGTATCCGTTACACACTTTAATAAGTCTCTTTTAAAGTGATTAAAGCGCCTCTTAAGGCGCTTTTTTTTGGCTTCAACTTTGTTGGAGTATTCATCTGTTTATTCAATCTAGTTATAAATGATTGGAAAATTGTATTTTGAACGTGGAAATGTTGAAGAGCTTCGGGCTCGGTAATATTCAACTGTTTAGTGTTGGTATCCACATTGTTGAACAGATAATTCATGATTCTGTTTGAAAAGTGCTCATTTAACTTGTTTTCAATATTTTTTTTCGCTCAACACCTTTTTGCTTTTAATGAATGCTTATGTTGTTTAAAATCAACGGCTTACTTAATAGTTATCCGTTTTGTTCAGACATGGTTAGCTGGAAATAATAGTTTACACCTCCAACCCTCCTACCTAATATTTAAACATATTCCGAACAAAAATAGCCTCTACAACTAGTTAACCATTCAATTTTTCTGGTTAATACTTTTGTTTTGTTCTCATCTGTTGCGATCAAAATAAATCAAGTTGTAGAGCTTTAGCTTTAATCCTTTTGCGACTCACCTTTTAAATAACACATTGTTTTTTCGGGAATTTGATTTCCCTGTATTTGTCTATTAGTCAATGGTGGTATGAAGCTAGACATGAACATTTATTTCTAAAATCCATAGAGCAAGTTAGCCAGCAGCACTTGCAGCAAATTCAAGCAATACCTGCCTAAATGAGGTCATTCCCCATCTAGTTGTAACATTACGCGCTTCACGCGTTTCAAATGTTGTAAATATGTTTCCAGTGTGTTTTTATTTGTGTGCAAATGCGCAAATGTGCAACTTTTTATTAATAAGCGTGTTGCTAAAAAAATAAAAGAGAGTCCAGGGAGATTTACAATGTATAAGAATAACTTTCTAACAAACTCAGTGCGCCTAGCACTTGTTAGTGGTGCAATGACAGCTGCATTTACCGCTCCTGCTGCTTACGCTGCAGAAGAAGATTCAGTTGAACGTATTGAAGTTACTGGTTCACGTATTAAGAGAACTGACCTTGAAACCGCTAGTCCAATTTCAGTTTTCTCAGCAGCCGATATCGCCGCAACAGGTGTCACTACAATGGAGGATTTCGTACAGACTATTCCTGCTATTAACGGTGGTGCTGAAGGTTCTTCAGTTAACAATGGTAGCCGTGGTTTCGCAACTGCATCGCTTCGTGGTTTAGGTTCTGGTCGTACGCTTATTCTAATTAACGGACGCCGTTTCGCTTCTGGCGATTTGAACTCAATTCCAACTGCTTATGTTGAACGTGTGGAAGTTTTACGTGATGGCGCATCGACAATTTATGGTTCAGATGCTATTGCGGGTGTGATTAACTTTATTACTAAGCAAGATTTCCAAGGTGTTCAATTCCAAGCGCAATATGATACGACAAGTGAAGGTGATGGTGAAAAGTCACTGTTATCTATGACAACTGGGGCATCAACCGACCGCAGTAACGTTGTACTATCTCTTCAGTATACAGACCGTAAGAAAATTCTTCAGGGTGATCGTGATTTCTCTGAATGCCCGATATTTGAGCGAGATGGCGAGAAAGTATGTGGTGGTTCTGGTACCATCCCATATGGTCAATTCTTCAATGATAACTACAGCGGTCATGTAAAAGATCCTGTGACTGGTGAAGTTCGTCCTTTTGACCAAGCAATTGACGGCTTTAACTATGCAACAACTAGTTACATGGTAACTCCTCAAGAAGTATTTAGTATTAATGGCTCGGGTCATTTCGATATTTCAGATACTTTAACTGCCTTCATGGAAGGTGGTTTCACAAACCGTAAATCAGATCAGCTTATGGCACCAGAGGGGACTTTCTGGGGACCAACTATGCCAGCAACTAACCCTTACAACCCTGTAGGGGAAGATATTTTCGTAGTTCGTCGTTTACGTGAAACTGCTGGTCGTGCATTTACACAGGATTTTTCTGATTACAGAATGGTTGCGGGTCTAGAAGGCGTTGTATTCGATGACTTTGACTGGGATGTTTCTTATAATTTCGCTCGATACGTTGATGCGCGTTTAGATGAAGGTCGTGTAAACCCTGACCGTGTAGATACGTTACTTGATCCAGCGCTATGTGATGCTGATTCTGACTGTCCAGGAATTTGGAATATTACTGAAGCGGGTACGCTCACAGAAGATATGATCAACTACGCATTCGTTCCGAACTCTCCAATCGTTCGTGGTGAGACTCGTCAACTACAAGCAAACATTTCTGGTGGCCTATTTGGACTAGAACTTCCTGGCGGCGAGGTTATGTTTGGTGCTGGTTATGAGAAGCGTTGGGAAGAATACTCAAGCACTCCGGATGGCGCAGCTTCAATTGGCCAGATCTATAGTGTGGCAGGTGAAGCTACCGAAGGTGAATACTCAGTAGATGAACTTTATGCAGAAATGGATTTCCCTATTCTATCAGGTGTAGCTTTTGCTGAGTCTCTACGCTTTACGGCTGCAGTTCGCTACTCTGATTTTGATTTCTTAGACGATAGCTCCACAAACACTAAGTTTGGTCTAGAATGGGCTCCAATCGAAGGTTTACTACTTCGTTCTACGTTAGCTACTGGTTTCCGTGCACCAAGCGTGTCAGAACTATTTTCGCCACAATCTGAAACGAACTTAGCTTATAACGATCCATGTGAAGGATATGGAAGCGGAAGCCAAAGTGCGACAGTTAAAGCTAACTGTGCAGCTGAAGGTCTGCCAGGAGACTTCGAACTATCTTCTAACCAGTCAAGTACCATTGTTGGTGGTAGTCCGGATCTTAAGCCTGAAGAGTCTGATAGTTTGACCGTTGGTATGGTTTATAGCCATGACAGTGGATTCAGTATCGGTATTGATTACTTCGATATCGAAATCACTAATGGTATTGGTACGGCAGGTACTGATAATGTCGTATCAGGTTGTTGGGAAAGTGCAAACTTCTCTAGCCCACTATGTGACTTTGTTGAAGGTCCAGGACGTACCGGTGATGCTCCTCACGCAACATCTCCATACCGTACCGCATTAGGTCCCGTTGCTGGCGTTGTTCTTACAAATGCTAACTTATCAACGTTCCAAACAAGCGGTGTTGATTTCGATATCTCTTATAATACAGAAATTGGTTCTGGTGATTTCGGTGCAGTACTTAATGGTACCTACCTAGATAAGTATAACTACACACCATTTGATGGGGCTGAACAAGTTGAAACAGCAGGTAAAGTTGCTGCGGATCAGTGGGAAACGACACTTGCGGTATTCTCTCAGTGGCGTACCAACTTGACTCTAAACTATGCAATGGACGATTGGAGCGTAACTTGGCAGACTCGTTATCAGTCTGAAGGTGAAGATTACTTCGCAAGTGAAGATAACCTAGATAATATTGCAGATGCAATTTTCTATCATGATATCCAAGCTACTTACTTCGTTCTTGATAATACTTCATTAACTATGGGTATTAAGAACTTGTTTGATGAAGAAGCGCCTTATATTACTAACAACCAAGATATGAACACTATTCCTGTGTCGTACGATACTGCTGGTCAGTATTGGTATGCGAGAGTTAATGTAACTTTCTAAATTGTTAGTCGTTCGAGATAAAAAGGCCAGGCATATGCTGGCCTTTTTTATGACACTGTCTGTCCGTCTTGAGGTGGGTTTAAATTTGAACCGTGAAATGTAACTACCGAGTACTTAATATGGATCGAACTCGTGCTAATCAAAATCTACATACAGGTATAGGCTTGTATAAAAAAGGGCTCCACCAAGAATCACTTTCTTTATTACTTCCAATTCATAGCATTGCGTCAAGAGAGCCTAATTCCTTGCTATTTATAGCTCAGAACTACAGGCAACTGAAACAGATACAAAAGAGTACGATCTTTTTTGATAAATTGATCAGCGCACATAAGCATCCTGGCTATTTTTGTACCTACGCAAACATGCTTATAGATGAACAGTTATATTCAAAGGCAAAAAAGCTACTCAATGAATCTATAGATATTGACCCTAATTACTTTGATTCTCATTATAACTTAGGAAGAGCAAAACAGATTACAGGCTCTTACGAAGAGGCTAGGGACTCTTATTTAAAAGCATTTAGACTTAACCCGTCACATGCAGATGCTTGTTTAGGCTATGGACAGTGTTTAGTACAAATGAATAATAGAGAACTGGCTATATCCATTTACCAAGATTTTTTAGTCAACTTCCCGAATACTGCTAAAGTGCTCTACTCTCTAGCGTCTTTGTATGAAGAAGATAATAAAGAAGCTGCTGAAGTTGCTCTTTTAAAATGTATCGAATTATCACCTGATAATCGAGATTACTCATTTGAATATGCGAAAGTATTACAAGGGCTTGGTAAAATAAATAACGCTGTGAGCGTACTGATTACTATGCTAGAGAAAACTCCTTTCGATCACCATGTTCATGATGTACTTTTTAACCTTCTTTGGTTAAACGGTATGAGTGAACCATTTAGATATTATTTGCTAGCCTGTGAGTCTGACCCTGCAAATAGTTTAGTCATCGAGTTAGTTAAGAAACTTATAAAAAATGATGAATTACAATTGGGACTTAGGAAGATAGAGGTCTTTCTTTGTAGTAGTCCTAGCTATACAGAGGCGCTAATGATTAAAGGGCACCTAGAACGAGAGCTTGGAGATTTTCAAGCCTCATTAAAAACCTTAAAGAGCATTCATCTACAAGACCAGACTCTTGCTCCAGCTTTATATGAAGAAGCTGTAACTTACTTGTGCCTTAATCAGTTTTCAGACGCTGTAAGAGTCTCAAAGCTCTTGCTTGAGTTATATCCTAATAATCAAGGCGGAAGAGCATTACTTGCGACAAGCCTAAAGTTAAACGGTAATGTAAAAGAATACGGGCAACTGTATAATTATCAGAGCTTGATAAAATTTATACCTTTATCTTCTATCATTGATAGTAATTTTAATCAGAAACTAAAAATGGAACTAGACATATTACATAAGACGAAAAATCACCCCATAGATCAATCGTTAAGAAAAGGTACCCAAACTCAAGGGCAGCTTTTTAATATGAATATAAAGTTAGTTGAAGAGCTAAGAGAGGAGATAGCTATTGAGGTCAAAACCTTTCTGAACGGACTATCTTCTAAAGATAAGGGCGTATACTTACAAAATATATCAGAGAGTTTTTCCTTTGCTGGATCATGGTCTGTTTTGCTGAGGCAAGGTGGGCACCATCAAAATCATTTCCATAGTGAAGGCACATTTAGCGCTTGTTACTATGTAGAAGTTCCTGATGTTGTAAATCGAAATGGACAGGGGTGGTTGAATTTAGGTCAGCCTGAATTAAGCCGGTGGTTGAATTTAGAGCCTGACTTTTGCGTTAAACCTGAACCTGGCTGTCTGATTATTTTTCCTTCCTATATGTGGCATGGTACTAATCCGTTGATTGAGGAAAGTGAACGAACGACGATAGCTTTTGATATTAAAGCTAGAGCATAGTCATCGGATGACATCATAATTTTCAAGGGTTGCAAAGTCTTAAAACATCATTAAAGTTAAAATTGACTGTCGAGTAGCTTACTTCTATCAATTAATCTTTGGTTGTTCTTTGATGCTGAGGATCTGATTTTATAGTTCATTTTTGATTCTCGGGTTTGGGTAATGATTGCTCTGGATGTTCGTGTGTCGATGTAGTTGAAATCGTTTTAATATCGAGCCCAATTGTTAACACCTTGTTAACTGGTGTGCTGTTGGCTTATCTGTTGGTAACGTTATAAATAACAAGCTTTTAATTGTTTTACTTGGGGTTGCATCGCGCTAGTTTTTTAATATTTCAATTACACATTTGTCCAAAAAACAGCCTTCGGTTGCTTTTTCATCCTTTAGACTCCTTTTTCACAAGTTTTGGGCTTGCTCAAATGTTGACACAGGTCAACATTTTGTGAAATGATGCCAGCGGGTCTACATCCTCGAAGATGTAGAAAAGGGAAGATAATAATTAACAATCACAATAGAAAGACAGGCTTAGGCAATAGGGAACTAAAGCAAAATAAGCGCATGCACCCTGTTGTCGATAAGTTAAAGCTTTTTTAATCACTTCAAATTGGTTGGGAACTATGTCCAAGGTAAGCAATAAAACAAAAATCGCTACAGCGCTCATTGGCGCACTAGCCTTAGCAGGCAGCAACTTAGTGATTGCCGATCCTCTTTCTGACGCTCAGAAAGCTGACGCTAAAATTCACGCTGAAGCTGCAACGTCTCAGAAAAAAGTTGATAAGTATTTTGACCAGGCTCAGGACATGTTGTTCGAGTACGGTTCAGTTGCTGATGAACGTGAATCACTAAAATCTTATAACGATTACGTAGCAGGTCTGGTTGCAGACCAAGAAGCTACCATGAAATCTATTCAAGGTGACATCAACGGCGTTGATGCATTACGTCAAGGCGTAGTGCCATTGATGTTCAAGATGGTTGATGCTCTAGAGCAATTTGTCGCTCTTGATCTTCCATTTAACACTGAAACACGTGTTGAGCGTGTTAACAACCTTAAAAACCTTCTAAATAGTGCAGAAGTAACGCTTGCTGAAAAGTATCGTCTAATTCTAGATGCTTATTCTATTGAGCGTGAATACGGCAGCTTCGTTGCAGTTAAAACGGGTCAGCTAGAGCTTGACGGTAAAGAAGTACTTGTAGACTTCTTTAACCTAGGTCGTGTTGCACTATATGCACAAAGCTTAGACGGTAAGTCTGCTTGGATGTATAACGATGAAACTAAAGGCTGGGATCCGCTAGATGATAGCTACCTACGCGAACTAACTAAAGGTATCCGTATCGCTCGTAAACAGGGCGCACCGGATCTATTCTCGTTACCAATTCCTGCTGCGGAGGCTGCACAATAATGAAGAAGTTTATCACTACAGCAATCGTTGCTGCGAGCCTGTCATTATCGGCCGGTATTGCTAGCGCTGCAGATGCACCAAAAACAATCGACCAACTACTTAACCAAGTAAAAGTTGATCGTGCTAATGCATCTAAGACAAACGCAAAGCGTGAGCAAGAGTTTAAAAATGAACGTGGCGATAAAGCTGCATTGCTAAAGCGCGAAAAGAATGCTTTAGCAGCAGAGCGTCAACGCGGAAAAGACTTAAACCAAGCGTTTTTGGATAACGAGCGTAAAATCGGTCAGTTAGAAGAAGACTTAAAAACTGCTCAAGGTGACTTGGGAGAGATGTTTGGTGTTGTTAAAGGTGATGCGGGCGATTTCGCTGGCAAACTAGCAAGCTCAAACATTTCGGCACAGTATCCTGGTCGTGATGTATTTATTGCAGACCTTGGTGCACGTAAGCAACTTCCAAAAATTGATGAGCTAGAGCGTTTCTGGGAAGAAGCACTGTTTGAAATGGCTGAGTCTGGAAAAGTTGTTAAGTTTGAAGGTTCAGTTACGGGTATCGATGGTAGCGTGAATAACACAACCATTACTCGTGTTGGTCCATTTAACTTATTAGCTGATGGCAAGTATGTTGTTTACAACGCAGAGCTTGGCCTAGTACAGGAACTTTCACAGCAGCCTGACGGTTACCAAACAAAGCCTATCGCTGCGTTTGAAGCTGCAACATCTGGTGTATCAAAGCTTTATATCGATCCTATCAGAGGTACGCTGCTTAATATCTTCACTGGTAAAGCAACCATTGAAGAGCGTATCGAAGCGGGTGGTACAATCGGTTATATCATTATCGGTCTACTTGTTCTTGGTGCATTAATCTCAATCGAGCGTCTAGTCACTCTAGGTGTTGTCGGTGCTAAGGTTAAGGCTCAGCGTAAGAATATCGAGAATCCAGGTAACAACGCACTTGGCCGTGTACTTAAAGCTTACCAAGACAACAAAGATGTAGACGTTGAAACCCTAGAGCTGAAACTTGATGAAGCAATTCTGAAAGAAACTCCAGCACTAGAGACGCGTATCTCTATCATCAAGGTTCTAGCGGCTATCGCACCTATGATGGGTCTACTTGGTACTGTAACTGGTATGATTGCAACCTTCCAAAGCATCCAGCTATTCGGTACTGGTGATCCTAAGCTAATGGCTGGTGGTATTTCTATGGCACTGATGACAACGGTTCAAGGTCTAGTTGCTGCTCTACCACTAATGCTTATGCATGCAGTTGTTATTGCACGTAGCAAGTCAATCGTACAAGTGCTTGAAGAGCAAAGTGCAGGTATTGTTGCTTCACACGCTGAGAAGAGGAAAGCCTAATGTTATTCCTGATGGATATCTGGGATTCCGTCAGGGGCTTCATGGCCTCCGGAGGCGACGTCCTCTGGTTAGTGGCTGGTGTATTGTTTGTTATGTGGGTATTGATGCTTGAACGCTACTGGTATCTAAATTGGGTATCACCAAAAGAGCACAAAGCAATCATAAGCGCATGGGAAGCACGAGAGGATTCAACCTCTTGGTATGCACACCGCATCCGTGAAGCTTGGGTATCCCAAGCGAAGCAAGATTTAACGGCACGTATGCTGATTATTAAAACCTTAGTAGCAATCTGTCCTATGATAGGCCTACTAGGTACCGTAACCGGTATGATTTCAGTATTCGATGTGATGGCAGTTCATGGAACGAGTAATGCTCGTATGATGGCAGCTGGTATTTCAATGGCGACCATGCCGACAATGGCGGGAATGGTTGCAGCATTATCAGGCGTATTCTTTAGTACGCGTCTTGATGCAAAAATGAAAATCAGTTTAGCGAAGCTAAAAGACAGCATGCCGCACCACTAGAGAGAGATTGAACATGGCACGTAGAAAGCATTCAAGCGTAGAAGAAGAAGCTGAGATTGATATGACCCCGATGCTCGACATCGTGTTCATTATGCTTATCTTCTTTATTGTAACAACATCGTTTGTAAAGCCATCAGGCCTTGACTATAACAAGCCTGAAGCGTCACAAGCGACGAAGAAGCCTTCAGCTAACATCTTTATTGGTGTGAGCAAGACCGGCATCATTATGATGGAAAACCGTCAAGTTGATATCGAACGTGTAACTGCAAACGTAGAACGTATGCTTGCAGAAGCACCAGAGGCTGCAGTATTGATTCAAGCAGACCAAGAAGCTAAACACGGTTTAGTGGTTAAGGTTCTTGATAACGTTAAAGCTGCGGGTATCGATAAGATATCTGTATCGGCGGGGAACGAATAATATGCTGAGAGGAATAGTATCACTGATAATTGGTGCTGCTGTGACTTTTGCTTTGTTTGTCTTCATGGCATTTTTGGTAGGTGGCGGTCCAACCCGCCACGATTCCTCGACAGAAACACCTGTCATTGAAATCACCATGAACAAAGATGATGCATCAGCGCAGAAAAAGCCAAGGGTTAAGCCTAAACCGCCTACACCCCCAGAGCAGCCGCCAAAGCCGGATACTACGCCACCAGATAGTTCATCTGACATTGATACAAATATGTCATTTAACATGGGTGGAGTTGAAGCCGGTGGTGCAAACACTGGATTTAAGCTAGGCAACATGATGACACGAGATGGTGATGCTACACCTATCGTTCGAATTGAGCCTCAGTATCCAATTAAAGCGGCACGTGATGGTAAAGAAGGTTGGGTACAGCTTAGCTTTACGATTAACGAGTTAGGTGGTGTTGAAGACGTTAAAGTCATCAAAGCTGAACCTAAACGTTTATTTGACAAAGAAGCTCGTCGCGCACTTAAAAAGTGGAAGTACAAGCCAAAGATTGTTGATGGCAAAGCCCTTAAACAACCTGGCATGACAGTTCAACTTGATTTCACACTAGACAAAGGAGGCAGATAATTATGGCTAAAATCAATACAATTGCTGCCGCTCTAATACTTTGTTTAGGTGGAAGTGTAGCGGTAGCTCCAGCTGCCTATGCTGCAGAGAAGTGCCCGATTGAAAAGCGTAAATCGAAAGCCGTTGGTCAGAGCGCTTCTAAAAAAGTGCAAAAGTCTTTTGAAGCATATACCGAAGGTAATGTTGATGAAGCAATTGCGATTCTCTTAGAGGCTAATGCCAAGAACGATTTCGATAAAGCTTATATCGCCCGTATGTTAGGTAACTTCTATGCGGAAAAAGGGCAGATGGGTACGGCTATTAAGTACCTTAAGTCTGCAGTTGATGCGGATGTCCTCGGCGGTGTTGACCACGCTCAAACTCTACGACTCTACGCTGATCTCCTGATTGGAGATAAGAAGTTTAAAGAGTCTATTCCAATGTATTACAAGTGGATGGAGTTTACTTGTAAAGAAGATGCACAAGTCTATAAACGTATAGCGATTGCACATTCTGAGCAAAAAGAGTGGGATAAAGTACTTGCTGTAGCTGATAAGGGCCTAGCCATATCAGAAAAGCCTGATAAGACGTTATATCAGGTAAAGCTGACAGCGTACTACAACCAGAAGAAATACAAAGACTCAGTAAAAGTCTTGGAAATAATGGTGCCATTATTTCCAGATGATAAGCGTCTTTGGGTTCAGTTAGCTCAGTTCTATCTTTTGACCGGTGATAATAGTAAGTCGCTTGCGACATACGACTTAGCTTATAAGAATGGTTTTTTAGAGACTGCGGGGAATATTACTCGATTGTCACAGCTTCTTGCGGCAGATGGCTCGCCGTATTACGCTGCAAAAATCATGACTAAGCATATGAAATCGGGCTTAATCAAAGAAGACGAGAAAACGCTGACTTCACTCGCTGGTTTTTACCAAAATGCTAAGGAGATGAAACAAGCTGCTCAGACATATGGTAAAGCTGCCGAGATAAACAACAGTGGTAAATTGTACCTTAGACAAGGACGTATTTTAGCGTTAGATGGACAGCATAAGTCTGCCATTACAGCACTGAAAAAGTCTCTTGATGCTGGTGTTAAAAACCCTGGTGAAGCTCAGTTTGAACTAGCATTGGCTTATCTGAATCTTAAGCAATATAAGAGTGCATATAAGTATGCAAAACTTGCTGCTAACGATAAGAAGACAGAGCGCTCAGCTAAGAGTTATATCGGTTATATTAAAGAAAAGGCTCGCGTACATAACGTTGCCCTTTAATTTAGTCAGCCGTAAAGAAAAGCCCCTTTATTGGGGCTTTTTTATTTTTGAATTTAGTGAATGATACTTTATCACCGTAGACTCCCTACAAGTTTTAGAGGTGGATCAATCTATGTTCAACTGTTTGTGGCAAACGCATCTGCTCTGTGTGTTGTTCCACTGTCTCAAATAGTGTTTCTAGGTAAAGATCTTTATTTGGTCTACAAACACACCCCCCCAGTTCATACTCTATTTCGCTGTGTTGCTGCTTCTTAAGGTTATGATTAAAGTCACCGATAGTTTGCTCTAATCTATCTATGACCACATGAGCGCCACAGTCATCGACTTCAAATATTCCCAATGCGAATGCCTGATTATCGAGTCTTGCAAGTAGATCAGTGGATCGCAATAGGGCTTGTTGTACCTGCTTCATGAATAATTCTAACAATTGTGGTTGAGAAATAGTTTCATGAATGTGTGGGCATAGATACAATAAGGCCAGACTCTGATGGTCGCGCATATGGCGATGCCATTCACGATTAAAGACTTCCATAAAATAGGTTTGGTTATATACGCCTGTTTGAGGATCCCTAAAGCCAGAGTTGCTGAATGAATAGATCATTAAAGGCTCCTTATATACCCAAGCTACCTCAAGGTGCTCGTTTCAGAGCTCCCGTAGGATAGCTGGGCAAGGCCGTGATTGAGGATAATGGTTATTCCCTTACCGATATCACTAACGCAGTGCAGGTATTCTACGGGAACTCCCGTAGGGCACGGCGAGAAGCAACATTTTTCTGTGTTATGAAATATTGAATTAGAATAACTAGTCCTACAATTTCATGCCTTGAACTCTGTCACTTCTCGACATGCTGAATCCTGCATCGTGAAGTTGTTTGGGTATTTGTCTCTGGTTTAAGTATAGAAAAGATATAAGACTAACAATAAAGAAAAGGAATAATAAAATGAGGAAGGCGGTTCTTGCGTTGTCTATTGGCGCAATTTTAGGGTTAGCGGGATGTGGTGAAAATGATGCCAAGCAAACACAGTCAAAAGACCAAACGACCCAAGTAGCACCTAATCAGTCTGGTCAAGAGCAGTCTGCTGAGCAGGCTTACCTGTTGTTAGTGGATAATTACTTCAAAGATTTACTGAAGCTTGAACCTATCTACGCCACTTTTGTTGGTGTCAATGACTATAACGACCAATTTGGTGATGGCTTATCCCATGCTTATCTAACTGAGCGTCACCAACTTAACACTCAATATTTAAAAGAAGTAAAAAAAATCGATCGCGCTCAGCTATCAAGCGAATTACAGCTAAGCTATGACATGTTTAATTATGATCGTAACGTCGCCTTGGCTGATGAGACATTTCCTAATCACTTTATGCCTATGAACCAGTTTTATAGCACTGTTATCAGCATGGTCCAGCTAGGCAGCGGTGAAAGTGCTCAGCCGTTTAATACTGTAGAAGACTACCGCAATTGGGAAAAACGTTTACAGGGATTTATAGAGTGGCTTAAGCTCGCTCAAGTCCGAATGAACGAAGGCATCGAGAACAAGGTCGTGTTGCCGCGTGTCCTTGTTGAGCGGATCATTCCTCAACTGAGTGCTCAGCTTGTTGATAACGTCAACGATAGCTTATTCTATACCCCGATCACCTTAATGCCAGAGTCATTTTCAGATGCTGACAAGCAGGCCATCACAGCAGAGTACACCAAGTTAATTGGTGAGCAGCTACTACCTGAGCTGACTTCATTACGTGATTACTTTCAGAAGACTTATATTAAGTCATCTCGTGCGACAGACGGTTGGTGGGGACTACCAAACGGTAAAGTTTGGTACCAGCACTTGGCTAACTCGCATACGACAACGACTATGCCTGTAGATGAAATCCATAAGATTGGTTTAGACGAGGTCGCGCGAATTTTATCTGAAATGGATAAAGTGCGAGTACAAGTTGGTTTTGAAGGTGATTTGAACGCATTTTTTGCATCGTTATCTTCTGAGCCGCAGTACTTCTTTACTGAACGTCAAGGCTTGATAGATGGTTATATGGAGCTAAAAGATCAAATCAATCTTCTGATGCCTGAGTACTTCAACGTCATGCCTAAAGCGGATTATGTGGTAAAGCCTGTTGAAAGCTTTAGAGAGCAATCGGCAGCGGGGGCATCTTATGACGCTCCAGCTGTGGATGGCTCGCGTCCTGGTGTGTTCTATATCAACACCTATAACCTCAAGGCACAGCCTAAATGGGGCATGACCACCTTATCATTGCATGAAGCCGCACCAGGGCATCATTTCCAGATTGCTATTAAGCAAGAACTCACCGGGGTACCTGAGTTCCAGCGTTTTGGTGGCTATACAGCTTTTGAAGAAGGTTGGGCGCTGTACGCTGAATACTTAGGAATTGAGATGGGACTCTTTAACGACCCATATCAATACTTTGGTAAGCTTTCAGATGAAATGTTACGCGCCATGCGCTTAGTCGTGGATACAGGCCTTCATGCTAAAGGCTGGACTCGTGAGCAGGCGATTCAATATATGAAAGATAACTCGCCAATGGCTGAGTCTGACATTATTGCAGAAGTTGAGCGTTATATGGCAATTCCTGGTCAGGCGTTAAGCTATAAAGTCGGCCAATTGCAGATCTTGGCACTGCGAGCAAAGGCGGAGCAGGAGCTTGGCGATAAGTTTGACTTAAAAGCTTATCATGACCAAATCCTTACTTCAGGTTCGCTGCCGATGGAAGTGATGGAACTAAAAGTGAACGATTGGATTGCTTCGCAAAAGTAAGTTAACCAATCTGTAATAACCCAGCTGGGATGTACCTTAAATTTTGGTATATACTGGCTGGGTTTTATTTTGCCTAAAATTGGCAATATCATTTAATTTATGGAGTTAAACCATGGTACAAGCAACTGCAAGACACCTACTAGTAGATACTGAAGCACAGTGTCTAGAACTTAAGCAACAGATCATCGATGGTGCTGATTTTGGTGATGTAGCAAAAGCAAACTCTTCTTGCCCATCTTCGGCTCAAGGTGGTGACCTTGGTTCTTTTGGTCCTGGCATGATGGTAAAAGAGTTTGATGAAGTGGTTTTCAGTGCACCATTGAACGAAGTTCAAGGTCCAGTTAAGACGCAATTCGGTTACCACCTTCTAGAAGTAACAAGCAGAGGCTAATCTGTTTTTATTTCTAGCGTAAGAGGTAATAAACATGCTCGAACTGTATACCGAAAGGCTGAGGTTAAGAACAGTTACTCCAAGTGATTGGGATAACTTTTTATTTACTCATTCAGATGAAAAACTGAATGAGTTTGTGCGTAAACCCCAAGCAGAGTCAGAGATACGACAAAAGTTCGAGCGTGTTTTAGAAAATCGACAATTTTGTGAAGGCGAGTGGTTACTCACTATTATTGAGGATGCCCATACACAGGATTTTTTCGGTTTTATCGGCTTACAAAATAGCGATGCCGAAATGGGGCAAATGCAAGTTGGCTATATGATCCACCCAAGCGCTCATGGGCGAGGTTACGCCAGTGAAAGCCTGCAAGCCATCATCGATTGGGCTTGTTTATCTTATAAGCCACATAAATTTATCGCCTACTGCATTGAGCAAAATATTGCTTCAACCAAAGTACTGGAAAAGTGTGGTTTCAAGCGTGAAGGCCTATTACGAGAGAATTGTAAGATTGGCGAGCAATGGTTTGATGATTGCGTTTATGGACTCTTAGCAGCAGAAAGAGTCTAGCGACACTCGAAAGCATGCATAGGTAGCTCAATTGAGTGCTATAATGCCGACAGTTTTAGTTATTTAAGGCGAAATACCGTGAGTTCAGATACTCCAACTCTGACATTAAAGTCAGGCGAAGAATACATCGAGTTATATAAAGTATTGAAGGTCCAAGGAATGATGAGTGCTGGCGGCGAAGCCAAGCACGTTATTTCTGAAGGACAAGTAACAGTGAATGGTGAAGTTGAAACCCGCAAGCGCAAGAAAGTGATAGCGGGTGAAGTTGTTAGTTTTAACGGCGAAAGCGTTAAAATTATCGCTGAATAAGTGATTTAGAGAGGATTAACATGCAATTTCCAGATGATGACAATGGCAAAATGCTTGAAGCAATGGCTGATGCAGGCATTGACCTATCAAAAGCACTTGATGTCGATTTTTTCTTAGTTTTCGAAGACCAACGCGACGCAGAGTCTGCACTTGAAGAGCTAGGTCAATCAGATCTTGAAGGCGAAATCGAACTTCTTCTAAATGATGAGTCTGGTAAGTGGGAATTAATCGTTTGTTTAAACATGGTGCCTGAATATGACACTATCGTTGAACAAGAGATCAGTTTACATGAGTTTGCCCAGGAGTTTGGTGGTGTCACCGATGGCTGGGGTGTAATGCAGCATCAAGAAGGCGACGATGATTTCGCTGACGACGCACATGAGTGTGGCGACGACTGTAAGCACTAAATAACGCTAAAAATCTTTTTTAAAATAAGCCACTTATATTAGTGGCTTTTTTGTGTCCATCAGATGAGAATGTTATTTAGTTTATCTAGAAATAATTGCCACTGAAGGAGAAAAGAATGGCAAGAATGATAAGTTTCGGTACACCGGTTAACGATGCTGAACGTTGGGCATTCTCCCTGTTAGCTGATGAACTACCAGAAGATTATATCCTACTGACAAATGTTGAAATCCCGACAAAGTCGGGGCAAGCTATGGAGGTCGATGCGCTCGTTATAGGCGAGTGGGGGGTCTATGTTGTCGATGTGAAAGGCTATATAGGTCGTCTAGATGCAGGCATGCATGCTTGGTCCCTCGATGGCCGTGAAGTTGATAACAGTCTAGCTAAGGCGAACTATGTCGCTCGTGTTTTGGCAGGTAACGTCAAGCATAAAATTCCGGTTGGGGTTTATGCACCTTGGTGTCAAGGTATGGTGTTTGTTACCGGACGTAAAGGCGAGGAGATTGAACTCGAAAAACAGCAAGGCTCATTAAGTATCTACACGCCAAAACAAATAGTCGAGGCGTTAACCACTGAGTGGGGACTGACTGCGCCTAGAAAACATCAAGTAACCGATACTCAAAAAGAGCTGGTACTAGAGACCATTGGCCAAGTTGCCATTGTCGAGAAACGAAATAATAAGATCCAAGACTTCACTAAGCTCAAATGTCTGTTTATTCAAAGTGGGCTTGAGGTTTGGCAAGCTGAATATAACCCGGGCGAATGGACTGCGCCTTGGTTACTGAAAGTGCTTATTCCGACTCAATTTACCGATAGCGACCAATCAGAGGCCCATGAGACACAGCTGAGAAGTGAGTTCTTGCGTCTGCAGTCTCTATCAGGCTGTTGTGGTGTACCTTACTGTGCACCGCTTATTCAAGACGGTGAGCAGTTAGTCCTGCCTATCCGTATGCCCCGAGGTGTACCGCTTAATGTGCTCGACTCGAAGCAGATGACAACTTACCAGTTACTTGAAGTGCTGCGTCGAAGTGTGACGGGGTTACAGCAAATTCATCGGCGTGGTTTTACCGTAGGAGGCTGGACCAGCAACTGTATCTTTGTGTCTGATATGGGGGATGTCGAGTTCATCGATATTAAAGATAATGTCAGTAGCAGCGAAGATATCAGGGCTTACGCGGAAGGTTTCCTCGCGATTGCTGAGCAAACTCAGCAACCTCGTATTTATCAGTGGTATCGAGAAGCCGTTGCGGGTAGTACGACGGATTTAGACGCTCTTCGCAGCGATTTATCAGCGTTAATCGATCATGGTGTATGTGATACCGTACCGGAAAAGATTGAAATCACCGCAGGCGCAATTATTGACCACCATTTTAAGCTTGAACAATTTATTGCCGCTAAAGAAACCAGCCAGTTCTGGCGAGCGACTCACCTACAGGGCCAATATCAATGCGGTGTGTCAGTATACTGTAAAGTCGAAGCTAACTGGCCGATGCTAAGCAGTATCTATCGTACACTTGCAAAAGTTTATCACCCCCATATTGAAAAAGTATTAGCCTTTGGCCAGCTACCTCAAAGTGACAATCTGTTTATTGCCCGTGCCTGGGAGTACGGAGAGTCGATTGATGAAGTCAAAGATATCAAACCTGGCCAACCTTTGATGTGGTTCACTCAGCTGCTAACAGGCTTACAGTACATGCATCAGATGGATATTTATCATGGTGCTATTTGCCCTAAAAATATTATCTGTAATCCCAATAAAGCAATTTTAGTCAACTTTGGAATAGGCCTTGATATTGCTGCTAGTCACTATGCTTGTCAATATGCCGATCCTACGCTTTGGGAAGTTGAAGGCGAAGCTGAAAGGGACCTATATGGGTTAGTTGCCAGCTTTATTGATGCTATGGCACCAGAGAGCTTAAAAGGGAATTTGTGCCAAGCGGGGATTATCAATGCGTTGGAAGCGTTTGATCGACAATGGTTTGGTGAAGCACTTTATGACGTTTGCCATAAAGTGCTTAACTTTGATTTAAGTGTCCATTCTGGAATGAACTACTTAGAGATGTTCGACTTAGCTGAAAATGATGTTATCTAATGTGTCTCAAGCAATGAGTTAGTCGTCACTAACGCTATTGCTGCCGATATGGGCTAAATAGTTCGAGTAGCCAGTCGATAAAAGATTGTACTTTTAACGGCAGGTTACTCGATTTTGGTGTTAATAAGTAATAGCGATAGGGGCTAGTAAACTGTACGTCCAAATCTGCATCAAACGGGATAACTAATCTACCTGCTTTCAGTTCATCTTCAATAAAGAAGCGTGGGATCAGCGCCACGCCCATTCCACTCACTGCCGCCTGACTCAGCATGTAAAAATGCTCTACACCAAACTTTTTCTCCGTCGTTAGATCAAGTCCAACACTCTCAGCCCATAATTGCCAGAGCCCAGGTCTTGTGGTGTGTTGCAATAATGTCATTGTGTTAATGTCTTCAAGCTGATTAAGCTCACAAGCAATCTCTGGTGAACAAACCAGACAGAGATCTTCATCCATTAAGGTCATCACATTGGCTGCTTTAGGAACGGATGTACTGCTTCGAATGGCGATATCGTAATTGACACTATTAAAGTCAACTTCAAAATCGCCAATAGATAAGTCGACATAGAGATGAGGATAGCGGGACTTGAACTCTTCCATTCTTGGTATAAGCCAGCTAATTGTTAAGCTCGGCAGGACGTTGATGGCTAAAGTCTGGGTTCTCAGAGGTTGAGTGATCAAGTCGCTAGTCGCATTGTTAATGTTTTGCAGTGCCACTTGTACATTAATGAAGTAACGCTCGCCCTCATCGGTGAGTTTAAGGCTACGATGTTGCCTAATAAATAGTGGCATCCCCACGAACTCTTCCAATAACTTTACTTGCTTACTGATAGCGCCATGGGTGACAAATAACTCTTTACCTGCAAGGGTAAAGCTCATCAGTCTCGCCGATGCCTCGAAGGCTCTAAGGGCATTTAGTGGAGGGAGGTGTGAGTACATTAGTTTAACCATAACCTTCTTTTTGCGTGAGAAAATCTCACTCATGACGAACAATAACTCCTTTGAGTTTTAACTGCAAACAACGTCTAATAGCGGCACTTAAATTATTTGTTATTGAATCATGACTCTAGATCTGACTTTTGAGCTTATTGCTCTGCTTTTTTTTGTCGCCATGTTGGCAGGTTTTATCGACGCGATTGCAGGTGGGGGCGGTTTACTTACCATACCAGCGCTAATGTGGGCAGGCCTGCCGCCAACGGTGGCGTTAGCAACCAATAAGCTGCAAGCCTGCGGTGGTAGCTTTTTTGCGAGTTTTTATTTTGTGCGTAAAGGCATGGTGAAACTCAGCGATATGAAGCTCAGTATTGCTTGTGCCTTTGTAGGCGCGGCATTGGGGACGATTGCGGTTCAGATGATAGACACGGCTTTCTTAGAAGTCTTTTTACCCTTCTTGATGCTCGCAATAGGAGGCTACTTTCTGTTTTCCAAAAAGATCAGTGAAGACGATAAGCTGCAAGTGCTCACCCCAAGTGTATTTGCCTTTACTGCAGCATTAGCCGTGGGCTTTTATGATGGTTTTTTTGGCCCCGGCACTGGTAGCTTCTTTGCCTTAGCCTTTGTTTCATTGGCGGGTTATGGGCTTGCTAAAGCAACCGCCCATGCCAAAATATTAAACTTTTCAACCAATATCGCGTCGCTTATTTTCTTTGCCATTGGTGGTAAAGTCTTTTGGATGCTAGGTGGGGTGATGTTGATAGGCCAAGCGATAGGCGCTACGTTAGGATCGAGATTAGTGTTAACCAAAGGCACTAAAATTATCAGGCCGTTAGTGGTAGTTATGTCTATTGCCATGAGCGTTAAGCTGTTGTCGGCTCAATACGATCTGTTTGCTTGGCTATAATAGAGAATTTCAAGGATGACTATTTTAAAAACGCATTCGAGTATTTGTTTATTGCTCTATCTTCTATTTTCGGCTGTAGCCGTTATGCCCATAAAGGCATTTGCAGCTTATGAAGAGCAGCCTGGTTGGCAGATATACTTTGATAAGTATGACGCCAAGGGGACGATAGTAGTGCTTGATAAGCGTGATGCAGTACCTAAAGCTATGGTGCTCGATAGCCTGAGAGCAAATAAACGCTATTCCCCCGCGTCTACATTTAAAATTCCCCATAGTCTATTTGCCCTAGACTCAAATTTAGTTAAAGACGAATTTCAAGTGTTTGAGTGGGACGGAATAGAGCGAAGTTACTCACCTCATAATCAAGATCAGAACTTACGCTCAGCTATGCGTAACTCAGCGGTGTGGGTCTATGATAATTTTGCCAAGAAGTTGGGTGAGAAAAAAGCGCAGCATTATTTATCGCTAATTGATTACGGTAATGCGGATCCCACGTTTGACAATAAAAACCAAGACAGTGTCAGTTATTGGATTGACGGTAAGCTCGCTATTTCAGCCGTTGAGCAAGTTAAATTCTTACAAAATTTATATCTTAACCAGTTACCTTTTGATTTGGCGGATCAACGCTTAATTAAAGATATTATGATTGTCGAAGCGGGCAGAGACTGGGTGTTAAGGGCTAAAACAGGCTGGCAAGGCCAGTACGGCTGGTGGGTCGGCTGGGTTGAATGGCCGACAGGGCCAGTACTTTTTGCCCTCAATATGGACACACCGAATCGTATGCAAGATCTCTATAAACGTGAGGCAATCGTTCGAGACATTCTACAATTCATAGGTGCGCTGCCAAAGGAGCGCTAACCAAGAGATTTAATAGCGGTAATCGGCCTCTTTGTTAGCGTTAATAGTTAACCCCCTTAAAACAAAAAGCCCCTTCACATATGTGCAGGGGCTTTTTAGTTTCTATGGCAAATTCAAGCGGCTATTATTGTTAAGCCTATAGCTTCAATTATCGAACATTAATAGTTCATAGCTTAATTAATGTAATCGATACTTTCAGGTTTATTCTCAGGTACTGGAAGATCTAAAGACTTCACATAGCCAGTACCATTAGCTGTGATCCCGCCTTGATAGTCACGGCTGCCATCAGCAGTGACTACTGATACTTCACTTGGATTCCATGCTTCAAAGAAACTAGTTAGGTCATATTTTGCAACAGCTGAAGCACAGGCCATAAGCAGATCGCCCTCGCTAAGCCCGTTAATATTTTGAGCTGAACAAGATGGATTCTGGTTATTTCGTGCTTGATGATGCATCAGTTTAAACATGTTCCAACCTTCATCTGCACCATAGTAAGAGGGGATAGTTTCGCCTTTAAAGTGGTCAGCAATTTTGAAGTGATCTTCTGCCCAAACTTTCAGTTGAGCGAACATAACCAAGCGTGAGCCTGCGTCACCATGACTCCAAACATGGCCCTCATCACGACTGATCATCATAGGTGCCTTTTGAATATCAGTTTTGATACGTTCCATTTTACCTTTGCCGTTGTCGCGCTGTTCCTGCATATAAAGTGCTAACAGGTTATTTGCGACTTCGGTAGCCCCTTTTACGTTAAAGGGGGCAGCTGCAAGGTTATGACCGACTTCATGCCATAATAACCAATCATTATCAGGAATTGTCGGGATGGTATTGGCGTCACGGTTATAGGTTGTGCTCATTACTGGATAACCAGAGTGAGCGGCGCCAATTGAAATTTGTACGTCGTTAACAAAGCGATGGCTATGCTCTGGCAACAACTTGCCCGTAAAGCGCATATTGTCTTCGCTATTATCTCTTGCGTGGAAATCACTGGCTTTTTCAGCAAAGTCATTCATGCCATCGGCAAACTGCTGGATATCAGTATTAGCAACATTATTGACCGGGGTTGTATAAACAAAATGACCTGTATTTATTTCGGCTAATGGCACATCGAGGTTAACCGGGTTTAGCCATTTGCCGTTTCTCCAAAGTGATGCTTCCAACACGCCTGTAAAGCTAAATTCAACCGTATTGAGTTCAGCAGTACTCGTCGGCTTGATATAAATTAGGCCGCCATATGGTGCGATAATGTCAGTAGACGATCCCGCTTTGTGGGTCCAAGACTTTTGTACACGAGAAGGACGCTTTAACGCCAATTCATGTTGGTGTTTACCTGTCACATCATCAACCAGTGCAATGGTAATAGTGGCATCATGATTACCAGTCACTGTCACTGTGCTGCGCTTTACTGCCCATAATCCCGTTGACTGCATGTTGTTTGCCGTACCGACTACAGCATTGTTGAATGTTTCAACTTGCACGCTGGCATTTGTGCCAGTGACCGCGGTATTACCAGGGTAAATACTTGTGTCGACACTGATGTCGTTATCCCAGTAAGAGCGGCCAAGCATAATGCGGGTTAGCGGCTTTTCTTGATAGTTTAACGGGTAGCTTGGGTTCAACTCTTCATTTTCTGTCAGCATCTTGTAGCTGTGCAGTTTGGCTCGGGTCTCAGGGTGACAAGCATTATCGGGTTGGTGCAAATCAGAGGTATAGCAGTTTAAGAACTCAGTGGCTTTTTTAAAGCCCAGCTCATCTTGTACGTTAGCGTTATAGCTATATTGCTCATCATTCCACAGCCAGATAGATAAGTTATCGTAGGTTTGGTTTAGCTCATTGAGCGATAAGCGGTTGCCCTCAGCGCCTTTACTACGGTAGTAAATCTCATGCTGATACAGCTTTTCAACGTTAGCACCAAGGTTGGCGGCTTTGACCATAGTATCAACCACTTCAGGGCTCATCTCATAGCGGGTAAAGCGTGGGCGATAGTATCTGTGTCCCGTTGCAAAGCCATGGCCTTGGCGCGTTTCAATACAGCCAATCTCGTAGTCATAGTTTGCGTCAGTACACTCTTTAACTTTTGGGAAAGCGGCTTTGATTTTAGCGACAGCTTCAAGGTGCTCAGCGTCTGTTTTAACGCTGTAAAACGCAAAATTGTCTTGCTCGCTACCATCTTCAGCAGTGGTTTTAAACTGGGCAACACCAAACTCTGGTTTGTCGATAGGTGATGGGAAAGTCACTGTACCATCTTGGTTAACCACAAACTTGGACATATCATCGAACTTTTCATAAGTCACAAGTGTGTCGGTAAAGCTGGCACGCGCATTAGGGTAAGGCTCTTGGCAATAATAGCTTTCACCACAGTATGCTTGACGGGTGCGGGCAAGATTGGCGCCGCCTAATGAAATACCTGCAGTATCGGCTAAACGCGCGATGGGTTCGGGGTTTAACTGCTCGATAGCATCCATGAATAAAACATTACCGCCAGCGTTGATATACTTAATCAAGGCGGTGATATCTTTCTCTGAAAGTAATGGCTTACCAATATCGGCAAGCACTTTTACGCTCATGCCATCACCAAACAGACTGGTTTCGTAAGCTTGTAACAGCAAGATGGGGGTTGTCTGCGGATCTAGGTTGTCATAACTACCGGACGCAAGCATCTCGAGGTTGGCTTTATATGAACTGTCGATATAGAAGTCATACTGCTTATTGGAGTTGACGTTAGACTGCCAAACTTTGCCGATATTGGAACCGACATTAATGGCTTTTTGGCCATTAGCATATTCAGGCGCAAACCAGGTAAACATGTTCATAAAGAAGCGTGGCATACTGCCATTGTCTTGACCTGCGTCTTCACCACCGGCCCAATAGCTTGTTGGCGTACTTAAGATGTTGGGGTACATGCTGTTACCCATAAATACCACGCGGCCTTTACCAATCTCGCCCGCTGTAATCACGGGTAAGTTATAAGTCGCAGTGTCAGTGCCCACTCGCTCAGGGCGTTTAAGAGTGACATCTGAATCGGCATCAATAGTTTTAGCGTCAGTTACATAAGGGAAACCGTCATCACGTCGATAAGCTTGCTCAGAGCCAAATGGTAGCCAATAGTTAACATCATTGCGGGGCATCAATACTGGGAAGGCCGTGTTTGATGTGTTGATTGAACGCATAAAACGCGCGAAGCCAACTTCGCCATAAAAAGCGGCGTTATCATGGAAAATATGGAATTGGTCCACATCTGTATATAGCTGATTTAATGTATTAGTCACATACTGACTGCTGCGTAAAAGCGGCACTGTCTGATGGTTTTGTACTCGCGCCTGATTTAGCTCAGCATCAATGATTTGGGCTAATCCAGTAGAAAACTGTGCATTAAATTCGTTAGGCACACGGTAGCCGCTATCTTCAATTTCAGCACCGTTTGGTAGGTTGATATTGATGATTTCGTTGATTACGTTAGGGTACTGAGCAAATACTTGATGCACCTGTTCACTGAAGGTAACCGTATCAGCTGAAGTAGAAGCATAACGCGCAGTTAGCGCATCAATATTTTGTTTGACGATTTCGTTATCGGATACATCAGATAACCTATATTCAATTTGGTTGCCTTTAATCGAGCCGAAGGTAAAGGTATCTAAGCCAAGTGTGATGGTTTCGCCCCAAATGTAGGAGATTAAGCCCGTTGCATCGGTTATGCCTCGTGAAGACTTGGTGTAATAGTTGATACCAGCAATAGGGGTGCCGTTAATATCAATTAATACACTTTCGGTTAGTAATCGCGACTCTTCACTAGGTTTGTAAGTGTATGCATCTTCGGCAGCAGCAGAGACAAAGTCTGCGTTGAGATCAGGCTTAGCTCCTTCAGAGACTTCAGGTATTAATGAGCTATCGACATGAGAACTCGGGGCTTTATCAATTTCGTCAGTTTCTTCTTCCGCTGACGGATTCAAAAAAGCACCGATGTCAGCTGGGTTAGCATTTGAAAATAAGGGCGATACATCAAAACTGTCTATTTCATCTAAACAGATTTCATTGATAAGCGCTGGACAAGTGCTGACCTTTGCCATGACTTTTGCGCCATCTTCAACGCTAATCGCATGTGACCAGTCATTTATCATGTCTAAGGCCATGGCGTTATGGGTATCGCGTGCCCAACCATCTGGTAGTGGAATGTCTTTGTTTAGTAGTTCTAATGAACCATAGAAACAACTAATGTTTTCACCATCTTTAAAGGTAAAAATTCCCGTGTTGGCTAACTCTTGACCGTTACATGTAATTTGGCCTGATAACTTTTTGCCACTTAGCAATAAACTGCCCTGATATGTTTGCTTTGCAGGGATAAGGTCTGTTGGCGGTATGCTAGGTTCCACAGGTATCGACGGTGCTTGGGTGTAATCGCTACAAGCTGTCAATATATTGCTTATGACTATAGCAAGTATTAGTTTTTTCATTTTATGATCTCATGACAAAAAGCAAAGTTGCTTTCTCTAAAATCTATCCTTAATTAGATTTTAGAGAAGATGGTTTACGATTTGCGTGAGCGTTAACAGTAGGTTTTTAGCGTTAAAGAATAGAGTCATTGATTAAAGATAAAGGCGACAGGAAAGTTAAAGAGTTAAGAATTTCACTGAAATCTATATGAAATAGACCGTCTATTATCTCAATAAAAAAGTAAAAATCATAATTTTAATTGAGTTAAGTCACTAATTAAATGAGATAAGTTGTGTTTTCGTGAGTGTTGTTTTTTAGTGGGATAAGCTATTGCTCTGGACTCGTTCTGAGTAGAAATTCGAGCAATAGCTTATCGATACTTAAGGTTTGAGGCAGGTTACAAAAGTGACTCTAATCGTTTTAAAGCTCTGAATAGGCCTTAGCGACTTCTTCGCTGATAATCGCGATACCTGCGCGCATTTTGGCTTCATCCTGAACGTAATTCATTCGCAGACACTGATGCGCATGATTCCAATCTTCCTCTAATCCAAAGAAGAAATACTCGCCTGGTACAATCAACACGCCACGGGCTTTCAGTCTGTTATAAAGCTCCATGGTGGTGATAGGTAATTTATCGAACCAAAGCCAGAGGAACATCGCGCCTTCGGGTTTGTGGATCCTAAACCGGCTATCGCTAATCGATTGCTGCAGTAACGACACCGCAAACTCAGATTTTTGCTGATAGAAAGGCTTGATAACGTTTTCGCTTAAATTCAGCAAGTCACCCGAATCAATCATATGCTTGGCGATGGCAGGGCCGAATCCGCCTGGCGCTAGGCTGATGATAGCGTTGAGGTTCGACAGTGCTGCCGTAATCTCTTCGCTGGCGATCACTATGCCGCAGCGCACACCTGGTAGGCCAAGTTTAGAAAGGCTCATGCACAATATGGTGTTGTTGTTCCAAAATGGCGTCACTTGTTCAAAAATGATATTTGGAAATGGTGTGCCGTAGGCGTTATCTATGATTAGAGGGACACCCTTTGCCCGTGCTAACTCATCGAGTTTGCACACCTCTGCATCGGAGAGCACGTTGCCAGTTGGGTTTGTTGGGCGAGATACACATATCGCGGCAATCGAATCATCGATGTCCAATTGCTCAAAATCCACATGGTACTTAAACATACGATTATCTAGCATCTCAATATCGGGACGATAAGAGACAAAAAGGTTATCATCCAGGCCAGCATCGTTATAGCCAATGTATTCAGGAGCAAGGGGAAGTAAGATCTTCTTTTTGCTGCCATCGACTTGTTCACCCGCGAGTATATTGAACAAGTTGAAGAAAGCACTCTGGCTGCCATTGCTTAGGCTAATGTTTTTCTCGCTGATCTCCCAGCCATAAGTTTCACGTAGCAAAGTTGATAAAGCGCTTAAGAAAGCATCTTTTCCTTGAGGGCCGTCATAGTTTCCTAGCGCCGCAACTAACTCGCCATTAGCCAGCATATCGGCTGTCGCTTGATGAAAGTAATCTTGCATGGCCGGGATCGAAGCGGGGTTGCCACCACCGAGCATAATCGCTCCTGGTGTACTTAAGCCCTCATTAAGATCATCCATTAACTGAGTAATGCCGGAGTAACGATTAAATTTTTCACCAAACTTTGAAAACTGCATGCTATCTAGTACCACAATGACTTAAGTATGCCTGTAGTAACAATACTCAGAATAAAACGCACTTATTTTTTTAACTTTTAGTGACTAATTTGGCATTCATCATGTTTTACTGCGGAAATCGTAAATTATTTGTTCGATTATTCTATTTTTTGCCAAAACAAGATTGCCAGTTTGTTTATTGAAGCTGGGCTAATCTTGAGTTCATATAGCTGTGCAATTAAGGGCTATTGTGAAATGGGCTGAGTTTTCTTACTATTCATTAAAATGGAAAGCCTAAGCGGCGACACTTCCACATCTCCTTCATTTTTAAACGAGAATGCATGAAATTTATCCATACCTCTGACTGGCATATCGGCAGACAGCTTCATAACCAGAGCCTGCTCGATGATCAGTGCTTCGTTTTAAATCAAATAATCGAACTCGCGACTAAGCATAGCGTTGATGCGGTGGTCGTCGCTGGCGATATCTATGACAGATCGGTTCCGCCAGCGAATGCGGTCGCCTTATTAGATGATGTGGTTAACCGTTTGGTGAATGAGCTGAAGATCCCGCTGATCATGATTGCAGGAAACCATGACGGTCATGAGCGTTTAGGTTTTGCCTCTAGACAGATGAATGACAGTGGCCTGCATATCATAGGACCGTTAACGCAAGAAGTGAGAGCTATCGAGCTTAAAGGTAAGCAAGGCAGTGCCATATTTTATGGTCTGCCGTATGCCGATCCGGCTACTGTGCGTCAGGTGTTTGATTGTGAGGTAAGCACTCATGAAGAGGCGATGGTGAAACTGCTTGAACAGGTTCATGCGCACGACAGCCAAGGCTTGCCAAAAGTTGTTGTCAGCCACTGTTTTCTCGATGGTGGCAGTGAGTCTGAGTCTGAGCGCCCGTTAAGTATTGGCGGCGCCGATAAGATCTCGCCTAAATTGTTCACTCCTTTTAGCTATACGGCGTTAGGGCACCTACACGGACCGCAATATAAAGGCGCTGAGCATGTGAGATATTCGGGCTCAATGCTTAAGTATTCCTTCAGTGAACAGCATCAAAACAAGTCCGTCACCTTGGTTGAATTAGACAGTGATGGCAAAGCAAGCTTTGAGTTATTGCCGCTAACTGCCATGCGAGATGTGCGTATTATCGAAGGCTTGTTGCATGATTTATTAGAGCAAGGCAAAACCGATGTAAATCGTGAAGATTACTTGATGGTGAAGCTCAGTGATAAAACTGCCATCTTAGACGCCATGGGTAAGCTAAGAAGTGTGTACCCGAATGTGCTCCATTTAGAGCGTACAGGCTTGATGAGTGACAACAGTAAGGTAGAGCTAAGCCGAGAGCATATCAAGAAGGGCGAGTTAGATATGTTTACCGACTTCTTTGCCCAGGTATCCGGCGAGCCAATGACAGAGGCGCAACAACAAGCCATGATCACCGCAATCGATGAGTTACATAAGGTGGAGCGCACATCATGAGACCGCTTATTCTAGAAATGGCTGCGTTCGGCCCATTTGCCTCGACTCAAATGACCGACTTTTCGGCATTAGGCTCTAATCCTCTATTTTTGATCAACGGCCCAACTGGTGCGGGTAAGACTACGCTGTTAGACGCCATCTGTTTTGCCCTGTATGGCAAGACCACGGGGGACGAGCGTGAAGGCAGCCAGATGCGCTGCGACTTAGCCCCAGATAGTCTTTTGACCGAAGTCACCTTTAGTTTTGCCTTAGGCGATAAGCAATACCGTATTCGCCGAGTGCCTGAGCAGCAGCGAGCTAAGAAAAGTGGCGATGGTTATACGGTGCAAAAGCCAGAAGCGCAGCTTTATCGTATCGATAGCGATGGCAGCGAACATCTGCTGGTGGCGAGTAAGGTCTCTGAGGCCACTGCTGAAATAGAGAGCTTAACGGGCCTAGATGCGGATCAGTTTCGTCAGGTGATGGTACTGCCTCAGGGCAAATTCCGCGAACTCTTGATGGCTGACTCTAAAGACAGAGAGAAGATTTTTAGTCAGCTTTTTCAGACGCAAATTTACCGAAAAATTGAAGATAAATTAAAGTTTCAAGCTGCGGCGATTAAGGCTGAAGTGCGCGATCACCGTAACAAACGTGATGGCATGTTAGCCAATATTAGTCTTGAATCAGATGATGAGCTTACTCAAGAGATTACTGAGCTTGAGCCGCAGCTGAGCAGCGCACAAGCATTAAAGTTGCAAAGTCAGCAGGCGCTGATTGAAGCCAATAAGCAGTTTGAGTCGGCTAAGTCATTAACCAGTGACTTTGAGGTGTTAGATAAGCTTAAGCAAACCTCTGTATTACTTGATGATAAAAAGAAAGCCATCACCCAGCAGCAAGCAAGGCTTGAAAGCGGCCAAAAGGCGCTGCAATTAAAACCAGTATTAGATGTATCGCTTGCCCGTGATGCCGAGGTCGCTCAAGCGCAAACTCATTTTGCTCTGGTGCAAGCAGCAAAGCAGGGCAGTGAGCAGGCATTGGCTAGCAGTCAGACCCAATTTGACACCTTGCCAGAGCAAGACGCTCAGCTCCAAAAAGCTCAACATGCAGAGCAAAATCTCACTCAATTAGTGCCTCAGCTGCAAGGATTAGAGGGGCTACAAAAAGCATTAACTCAGGCAACGAATGAACGCGACCAAGCCAAAAACAAGGGGATTAACGAGAAGCAGGCCTTAGAGGCAATATTGGCAGAAAAGCTTACAGCAGAGCAGCGTATTCCTCAGTTAGAAAAGCTTGCCGGTGAGCAAATCAATGCCCAGCAAGCTGTCACTGCCCAAAATGACTTGATAGAGCGATATCAGCTGTGGCAACAGGCAAGTGTTGATGCCAGTCAAACCGAGCAAGCGTTATTACGAGTAATGGAAAAAGGACAGCAACTGCGCGCTCGTTTTATTGAGGCGCAAACTAACCACAAACAACTCCAGCTCATTTGGCATCACGGCCAGGCCGTGAATTTAGCTTTACAGCTTAATCCTGGGCAGCCATGTCCGGTATGTGGCAGCGGTGAGCATCCAAATCCAGCTCAAAGTGCAGAGCAACTGCCAACGGAAGAGGAGCTACAACAAGCTCAACGCAATGAAGAGTCGGCAAATGAAACGCTTAACCAAGCGAAATCAGAATATTCAGGATTAAAGACTAAGCATCAAGAGCAATTAAAGCGCGTCGATGAGCTGCTACAGCGCATTGGTGACAGCAGTGCTCAATCTATTGAGAACCTACAGTTACAACAACAGCAGCTACAACAGCAGCTTAACCAAGCCAATAGTGCAGCTCAGCAATTAGCTCAACTTAGAAGCCAAATACAAGCTTGGCAAACTAAAGAAAATCAGCTGCAAACAAATCTAGATGCCGAACGAGAAGCTTTTGTAGAACTACAAAGTAAGGCTTCGAGTCTTCAAGGGCAATTGGAGCAAGCATCCCATGCTATCCCTGAGCAATATCTCAGCTTGAGTGTGCTCAATGAGGCAATTGAGCAAGCTACGGCACATGTCGCTGTGTTGCTGCAAGGCATAAACAGCATACGTGAATCTCATACCCAAGCACTGGCGCAAGATGCCTCACAAACCGCCGCGTTAGCGAGCGCTCTGTCTAGCTTGACACAGGCCAAGCTGCAGAGTGAAAAGTCGATTTGTGAGCTAGCCGAGCAACTATCAAGCTCAGGTTTTAGCGACAAACAGGCATTAACTCAAGCCTTAATGTCACCTGAAGCACTTAAAGCCATAGCCGATGAGATAAGCCGCTATCAGCAGGAGTGTATCGCTAACCAGACGACATTAACTCAGTTAAATGAAAAGCTATCTGAGCAGGTAAAGCCACAGCTTACTGAACTCGAAGCGCATTTGGCGAGTATTCAAGTTGAGCAACAAGCAGCAGAAAATAGCTGGCAAACTCTGCAGAGCCGAGTGACTCAGCTGACACAAACCCAAAAGCAGCTAAAAGAGGCCGATGCCAAAGCTAAGCAGCTTGAAGATGAGTACGCTGTAATTGGTACCTTGTCAGAAGTCGCTAATGGTCAAACCGGTAATAAAATCAGCTTACAGCGCTTTGTGCTTAGCGTGTTGCTTGATGACGTGCTGCTTGAGGCGAGTCATCGTCTGCAGCTAATGAGTAAGGGCCGCTATCGTTTGCTACGTAAAGAGGAACGCGCTAAGGGCAATAAGGCATCGGGGCTTGAACTCGAAGTCGAAGATGCTTATACCTCTAAGGTGCGTCCTGTTGCAACGCTCAGTGGAGGAGAGAGCTTTATGGCGGCCTTATCGATGGCGTTAGGTCTATCCGATGTGGTGCAGGCCTATGCTGGTGGCATAAAGCTCGACACCCTGTTTATCGATGAGGGCTTTGGTAGCCTAGATCAAGACTCACTGGATTTAGCGGTAAGAACCTTGATGGATCTGCAATCCTCCGGTCGTATGATCGGAGTGATCTCCCATGTTTCCGAGATGAAGGAGCAGATAGGCACTCGTATCGATATCAATAAGACCGCAGTCGGTAGTGAAGTCAGCATAGTACTGCCTTAATTAAATTTTGCTCTAAAATGAATTAATCCCATTGTGTCTGTTTGCTTATCGAACAAATACAATGGGATAATTTTTTTATTTTACAAGTTATCTAGGTTTGCTTGGGAATTTGTGCAGCAGATCGGTTTGTAAATTGAATTATTTTTGATATAACTTGGCATCAAACCTCATTTTAAAGGGGTTTTATCGTCAAATAGATAATCATAATAATGAAAGTCGAGGCATAGGTTGCACGCAAGTAAATTTTCTTTTTCAAATGTGTCTAAAAAGCGCTTAGCGGGGCTATCTTCTTTTCATCGCAAAGTCCTTTTAGGTTCAGTATTGATCATTGGCGCGGCTGTATTGATGCCAAGCCGACATGAGCTATTACCACAGCGGATCTCGGTTCAGCTTGATATCGATTCAATTCTTGCTCAAAACGTGTCGATTCCCAGTACAGAATTGTTAGAGCCAAAACCCGCATTTCAAAAACAGATCGTCAAAGGCGATACCTTGAGTGGCTTATTCGAGCAAGGCGGCGTCGATCAGCAGACCATGTACCGCGTACTCGAAGCTGACTTAAATGTATTAGCATTAGATACTCTGAGGCCTGGCAATAAAATCCAGTTTTGGCTTAATGATGCAGGTGAACTGCAAAAGTTAACCCTCTACTTTAACGCCGCAAGACAGGTTATTTTTACGCGCTTCGATGATGGTTCATTTAACGTTGATGAAATTAATATCGACGGTATTTGGCGAGATCGCGCAATCTCAGGCCAAATTCATGGCTCTTTCTATGTTTCGGCAAAGAAAATGGGCCTCAATGCGGGCGAGATCCAGCGGGTAGAGTCATTATTAAAAGAGAAACTTAATTTTGCTCGCGATCTTCGCGCCGGTGACAAGTTCTCGGTATTGATCAACGATCAGTTTATCGACGGGGAAGCCACAGGTAACAGTCATGTGCTTGGGGTCACTATCGATAGGGGCGCGAGTAGCATAAATGCTTATCAACATAGCGATGGTAACTTCTATGATGAGAAAGGGCTGAGTTTAGCTAGGGCGTTTCAGCGCATTCCGCTATCCAAGAATTACCGTATTAGTTCTCGATTCAACCCTAATCGTCATCACCCTGTTACGGGCAGAAACTCTCCTCACAACGGTACTGATTTTGCCTTACCAATAGGCACTAAAATCGTCGCACCAGGAGACGGTATCGTGTCTTTGGTTACCGATCACCGTTTTGCAGGTAAGTACATCGTCATCGATCACGGTAACAAGTACCGCACTCGTTATTTGCACCTATCAAAAGCGTTAGTGCATAAAGGCCAGCGAGTGTCTCGTGGCCAAGTGATTGCGCTATCGGGTAATACGGGGCGTGTTACAGGCCCGCACCTGCATTACGAATTCCATATTAATGGCCGCCCAGTGGACTCAATGAAAGCCAAAATCCCAATGGCGAGTAAACTTTCTTCTAAAGAGATGAGCGAGTTTAGCCAGATAGTCAAAGTCAGAAAGATGATGATGGGCATTGCTTAATCGCAATTTTGGGTAAGTTAAGTCCAGCAAAGGGCATCACATCCTGTGACTGGTTCTATGATTAGTCCTGAAATAGAAAAAGCCATCGAATGATGGCTTTTTTATTTTGGAGTCTAAGCCGTTTTTGGGGAAAGCGGCTAGCTTAACCTTTGTGTTTTTGGTGGCGCTTAGAAGACTATTTTCATCGCAGCCATTTAACCCTGAGTCTGGGTCAAATTGCATTGCTGTTTTTCAAAATACTTTTGCATAACCACCGATTGCAGAGCAGTAAATGCACTCGAAGTCGCCCAATATAAACCTAAGGCAGAAGGAGCGCTAATCAAAACAGCCACACTGACCATTGTCGGGATCAGCAAAAACATAGCACTGGCTTGCTCCGCACTGCCAGGCATCATGATCATAGATACATAGGTCAGCGCACCTACAAGCATTGCTAATAAGATATCTGGCTTAGCGATATTGGAAATCCATGCGAATTTACTGCTAAAAATAACCTTTTGAAGTACCTGATACATTCCAAACCCGAATATAGCTTGGCTGGAAATGTTAGCTACAAGGGTTTTGCTAACAAATTTTATATCGTGCTTTTGATACAGCGCCATTGTTTGTTTAGCCATTTCGTTTGGTTTGTTTTTATAGACAGACTTTAGCTTATCTAACTCAGGTTTTATCGCCGCTATCGCCTTTCTGTTTTTATAGCTGTTAATTATTGCCGAGCTACTGAGCGGACTTAATAGTAAACGCACTATAAGGGTAAGCAGAATGATAGCAACGCCTTGGCTTACACCTACCTCCGTTGTTAGAAAACCAATTGCCTGTACTAGCAAGTCTGTGAAATTAGCCCAAAGTTCCATGATGCCTCTCTATCCCTAGTTGATTGTATTTTATACTAGAGGTTTGAGACATATTATGTCAATAGCGTTGAGACATATTATGTCTAGAGTTTTATGAGCACACTTTGCATCGTAAACAGTGGGATTTTCTTTGTGTAAAGGTGGGAGGGCTAAGCCACAAAAGAAATGGCAGACCAATCTCTTTTGCATTCCTCTGACACGTATCTGGACATTTCCAAGTTAGAAATCGAACAATTACAGCCTAAACGTAAGCACCAACTACCCTGTGTAGATACGGCTGAAGCCGTCGAAAACTGGGTGAAAGATAACGAAGTTATCATGCTCTTGAACGAGAGGTATGGAGACCGAACTGGCATTTTGACAAGGATGTTGTTTGTTTTCGTTGAGCCTACACGGACGTACTTGAGGCGTGCTTCAGCAGTGTCTGCACATACCCCGCTGGAGGCGATTGATAGCAATGAAGGTGCAACTCATAATTCGCTATCAGATAGCGCTAGCCCCCAAAAAATGTAATCAGCCTTCATTCCAAGGCTAACCAGCATTGGGGCATTTCCAAGTTAGAAATCTAACTCTTCAGCCTAAATAGAAGAAGAACATTATCCAGTGCAGATACGGCTGAAGTCGTCGAAAACAAGGATGTTTTCGTTGAGCCTACAAGGCCAATTCAGTTCCATACTGAATTTGGCATTTCTACCATCCTTGGAGGTCAGACGTACTAGCGGCGAGCTTCAGCAGTGTCTGCACATAAGGTCGTTCCTTCACATCTGACCCATAGCGATATGGGAAATGTCAGTATGATGTTGGGAACATCATTGACCATGTGATCACTACATTCTGACATCCTGTTCAGCACCCGCTGGAGGCGATTGATAACGATGAAGCGACAATCCAGAACAGGCTACTTGGTAACACTAAACTAAAACAAAAATGTAAAAAGCCTTCATTCGAAGGCTAACCCTGTTTACGCTGCTCGTTTTTCATCGCACATAAACAAGCCTTCCCACGCAGTGCTGGGCAGCTTCTACAGGGCTTACTCTTATGGGGGCGATACAAGTTTGCTTGAGCAAGAGGGGTGACGCTGTGCTGGGTAAAGATAGACGCATTTGCGACGGCATCATTTGCAGGTATAAGTTTAGTGTAGGCACCGAATAGAGTAATTTGCGCTTTAATGCGCTTGAGCTTTAATTGACGCTTGATGATCTTTAAACGGTATTTATAAAGCTTAGCTGCACGTTTTTTCAGAGATATCTCGCACTCTTCTAGCTGAGTGTAATGATTAAGCTTTTGCTGATATTTGGCCAGCTTACGGCGACATTTTTGCTGCTTCTTAGTTAACTCTTCGCTCATTAGTCTTCACTCATCATCGAATACTCGAAAGTTACGCTAGTGCCTATTTGTTCAATGGCTTAGAGTGTAATCTAAATTAAGGTTAATGAAAATCATTATCGTTAGCATTTTGTGGGGTGTTTAGATTTTAAGTGCGGGCAGCGTTAGCTGATTATCTATTTTGGCTATTCAAATTAACTATAGGGATTCTTACCCGCGTCGATTAGGGTCAGTAGTAACCTTAATTCAAATTCCAGCTGGTGGTAATCACCGTCCATATGGCAGCAGAGCTGATAAAAGGCTTTGTTATGATCTTTCTCTTTTAAATGGGCGAGTTCGTGCACGACCACCATTCGCAGTAAGCCTTCTGGTACTTTTTTAAGCCGTGACGAGATGCGGATTTCATTCTTAGCTTTTATTTTCGCCCCTTGTTTACGGGCAACATACGAGTGTAGGCCTAATGCTTGATGGCTCAATGAGATCTTGTCATCAAAAATCACTTTCGACAGCGGCTGAGATTTGCGTAAATATTGATTCTTAATCTCTATGGTGTAGTCGTAAAGCGCTTTGTCGGTGCGTACGGCATGGATCTGTGGATGACGCTTCAGCAGAAATTGCCCGAGCTTGTCTTGATCTATTAGACTTTGTACTTGGTCTTGGATGTCGGCTGAGTAGCCAGCGAGGTATTTGAGTGTTTGCATGCTGTACTTGTTTTCAGGAATTCGTTTTAAGCTATCGGCTTTAAGGTATTGTGTTAGTTATTGGCTTTTAGCTATAGCTTCAAATCGCTTTTTGAGGATATAAAAAGGGCGCTCAGATTGCGCCCATTAGTCTCTACTTTGTTAGCTGATAAGCCTAGGCTTCGTCAGTCTTGTAGATAGTCATGTTATGGAAGGCAAAAGCCGCTTCAAATGCACTCTTTTGGAAACGCTTAAGCTCTAGACCTTCAAAATCAACCTGAGGTGGATTACGCTTTAATTGCTCTTTGATAGCAACCGGTGATACCAATGTCACGTTGACTGGAAGTATTTGAATCAACGCTTCTAGTTTAAAGCTGGTAACACTACCTGCGCCTTTACCTTTTTGCTCACGCTCGATAATCACGATTTCATCGACTCTGTAGTCTTCAATCAACTTGCCAAATGCAAAGTGAAAATCACGCATGGTTTCAGTGCTTTCAGAGTTTGAAATCGCGAACGACTTTTGACGGCAATCCGGCACGTTATAGGTTTCGCCTTCATAACTTAATAAACTGATGATGGCTTCGCCACCTTTTAACTCTACGCCACAAACTCTCATGATAAACCTTAAAAAAATCAATATTGCGTGTATTGTAGCGTTATTTCCTGAAACGGTCAGCGTTTTAATGTGCTTTCTGGTGCTATTCAAATAACTTTTTTCTGTGTTGATAGCGCGACTATCGAATTGAGTGTATTTAGCCTGCTAAAAGTGGGGGCCTTATACCAATCAGTATAAAGATTTGGTCGCTCAGCGAGAGTTTAGCGGTTCTGATGCAAGGCAACGAGTGAAGAGCATAGTTGTTCTACGGTTTAGCTCGTTAACACAGCAGCTGAGCCGCTAAAACTCGCCATCCTGGAGCGTTTTTGGCTGCCTACTTCTGCGTTAAATAGCTTCACAAGGGAATAACCATTCTTTCAGTTATTTGCCTTGAATTAGTTGCCAAAAAACGTTCTGAGTAGATCAACTTCTTATACTGATTGGTATTATTAGCCTTTCGTTTCTCATCACCACAAAAAAACCGCTATGAGGTTACTCATAGCGGCTTTTAATATTTGGGACTATTAGATTAACGAGCGTTTAGCACTTAATCTTCTGGTGTATCTTGCAGCTTAGACTTAGGCTTTCTAAGCATTGGCGCATCACCTACATCGACGCCGGTAGCAAAACGCTTATCGCGATTCGCTGCAGCTTTTGCCGCTGACTTCTTCTTAGCGGTTGCGGCTTTCTTTTTCGCAGTTGCAGCTGGTTTGGCTTTATTCTTAGTCGGCGCTTTAGGCTTTAAGCCTTTGAACTTGGCTTTAAGGCCTTCAAGCTCACTGAAACTAAACGTCTTATTCAAGAAGGTCTGTACTTGGGTAAAGTTAATCCAGTCTTTAGGACCAACTAGTGAAATAGCATCGCCTTTTGCACCAGCACGGCCTGTACGGCCAATACGGTGTACATATTCTTCAGCAAATTTAGGCATATCAAAGTTAATAACCAATGACACATTTAACAGATCGAGTCCGCGAGAGGCAACGTCTGTAGTCACGAGGATTTGCTGCAAACCACGGCTAAATTCATCCATGATCTGGTTACGAGCGTTTTGTTTTAGCTCGCCACTTAAGGAGGCGGTTTTAAAGCCTTCATCAGCCAGTTTCTTGGCTAAGCGATCGGTATCTTGTCTCGTAGCGGTAAAGATGATGATCTGCTTTTGCTGCTCTTCTTTAAGAATACGGGTTAGTAGCGCTTCTTTATGGTCTAAATGATCACATAAGAAGATACGCTGAGTAATGTCTTTATGCTCTAAGTTACCCGCACCAATAGCCACATGTTCAGGAAATTTTAGTAGTTCGTTAGCGATATCGTTTACATCACCATGATCTAAGGTCGCTGAGAACATCAAAGTTTGACGGCGCTTATGATCCGCAGCTGCGTTAATCATCTTCAGCTGCTCGGCAAAGCCAAGATCTAGCATGCGGTCTGCTTCATCTAAGATCAGCAGTTCAAGGCCATTAAGGTGCAGATGATGCTGTTTTAGGTGGTCAGCTAAGCGGCCAGGTGTCGCCACAACAAAATGTGGGTCCCGAGCTAAGGCTTTGGCTTGATCATTAAAGTTCTCACCACCGAGAATTTTGGTTGCCTTGAATTGAGTGTTGGCAACTAAAAGTCGAAGTTGGCTGTACACTTGAGTCGCTAATTCGCGGGTCGGTAATAGAATGACCACGCGCGGATCGCGTTTACTCAATGCTTTACACGAAATCAGTCTTTGCATCGCAGGCAATAAAAAGGCTAATGTTTTACCTGAGCCTGTTTTAGAAGACGCCATTAGGTCTTTGCCTGCTAAGGCAACAGGAATGGCTTGCTCCTGGATCTCTGTTGGGGTGTCAATGCCCATGTGCTTAAGGCTCTGTAACAGACGTTGATCCAGTGCGAAATCGGTAAATTGCAAAGGTGTACTCCATAAATGATACGACCGCGTATTATAACCTACAGATTTAGTAATGCGCTACGAATACCCATCAACTTTGTTCTTCAAACGGCGATATATCTGCTAAAATGCACCACTTTCTTAAGAGAGCCTTCGTCTAGTGTCTTTAAAGATCCACTTACCTTACTAATACGAATGGATTTTTTTAAGAATTGATATAAGGCTTTTTGGTTGTAAATGATAAAGAGTCTATTTTAAAGCCGACCTATGGAGTTATTTTAGCGTGTCCACAAATAAACATTCAGTGCGAATAGGCCTAGCGTTAGGTAGCGGAGCTGCAAAAGGTTGGGCGCATATTGGTGTATTAAATGGTCTTGCCAAAATGGGGATCTATCCCGATAAAATTGCAGGCTGCTCTATTGGCGCATTAGTTGGCGCAGCTTACGCTAATGATCACTTAGAAGAATTAGAGAGTTGGGTTCGCAGTTTTAGTAGTTGGGATGTACTGGGGCTGATGGATTTAAGCTGGGGACGCGGCGGGTTAATTGGCGGTGAGCGAGTGTTCGATGTCCTACAGAAGCGCATTGGCGATCTGCAGATAGAAGAATTGAAAAAGCCGTTTGCTGCCGTTGCTACCGACCTTTATTCGGGCCAGGAAATTTGGTTCAGGGAAGGGGATTTACGTCATGCTGTGCGCGCGTCTTGCTCCATGCCGGGTATTTTGCCGCCGGTGAAAGTGGGAGAGCGTTGGTTGGTCGACGGTGCGGTAGTGAACCCTGTTCCCGTCTCTGTTAGCCGTGCTATGGGAGTAGATTTAGTCATAGCAGTTGATTTACATGGACTACGTCGTGGTCGCATGCAAGTACTGCCCGTTAGTATGAAGAGTCATAAGCCAACGATGCAAGAGGTTCAAGAAGCGGAGCAGCACCAAGATAAAGGCTTTACCGACTTGTTGGCGAGGGGACGAGATTATATTACAGGCTTAACGGATAAATTTTCTTTGGGGCATAAAACAGGCACGCCGCAAAACCCAAATCCTGGCATGCTGGCGGTGATGTCACAGTCGATGGATATTTTAGAGCAGCGCCATAAGAGAGCGCGTTTGATGGGAGATCCACCGGATATCTGTATTGTGCCTGATCTGGGCGATATCGGAACCATGGAGTTTCATCGGGCAGAAGAAGCGATTGCTGCAGGTGAAGCCGCGGTTGAACAAGTCGCGCATCTGATTGAGGCGGCTCTGGCGCAGCATTCGGCTGAGAGAGCTTAATCGTAATCAGTATAATCTCTGCTTTCTTAGTTAGTTTTCAGTAAGCCAGAGCGAGTCCAATGTGTGTAAAAGCATATACAGTTAGAGCTAAATTTTGACATGAAAAGGCGCTTTTTGCGCCTTTTCTATGTCTATAGATCTCTAGATTATTTTAAGCAAGTTTAACCACCATCTTGCCGCGGTTCTTGCCCTCAAATAGCCCAATAAAGGCATCGGGAGCGTTTTCTAAACCCTCATAGATAGTTTGCTCTGCTTGCACCTTACCTTCAGCCAGCCATTGTCCCATCTGCGCCGCAAATTGGGGATAGTGATCCCAATGTTCAAATACGATAAAACCCTCAATTTTTAGTTTTTTGATAATGATCTGGGCAAGATTACTCGGTCCTGGAGTCGGGGCTGTGTCGTTGTACTGGGCTATCATGCCGCAAACGGCAATTCGGCCGTGATCTTTCATATGGTTAAGCGCAGCGGCGAGATGCTCACCGCCGACGTTTTCAAAGTAGACGTCAATTCCTTCAGGGGCGGCGAGACCCAGCGCGGCATCTAAATCGCCACAAGTCTTGTAGTTAATTACGGCATCGACACCCAGTGAGGTCAGGTATTGAGCTTTTTGATCTGAGCCGACTGAGGCTACAACCCGCGCGCCCATCAGCTTACCTATCTGTGCTACTACGCTGCCAACAGCACCAGATGCAGCAGAGACAAACAGGGTTTCACCGGATTTTAATTGTGCAATACGGTTAAGTCCGGTCCAAGCCGTCATGCCAGGCATACCGAGGACCCCAAGGAAATGCGATTCAGAAATGGGGGCATCAGGTAAAACAGTGATCTCTGCGCCGTCACTCACAAAGTGACTGCGCCAGCCAAGCATACTGCTGACTTTACTGCCAACTGGAAAGTCAGGGTTGAGTGATTCAACGACTTCACCAACAGCGCCGCCTTCTAACACTTTACCTATCTCGAAAGGTGCAATGTAACTTTTTCTGTCAATCATACGGCCCCTCATATAAGGGTCGACAGACATCCACAGATTTTTGACCAAGAACTCGCCTTGTTTAATCGGGGAGAGTGACCCTTCTGCTAGGGCAAAGTTATCGGCGCTAGGCATGCCTTCTGGACGAGACTTCAATTGAATTTCTTGGATATTCATGTCATTCCTTAATTTGTTTTGTGCGCAAAGTAATTGTCAGTATCATAGGCAGGTAAAATTGAATTTGCAAATACTTTGCGCGCAAAATAGCTGTGTACAAACCACTTGTGTTCAAGCTAGTTTTAAATTTGGATGTAAGTTAATATTATCGGCATTCTCGACTTGCCTAAGCTTAGTAGCTGTGACCAATAACGACCCAAACAATACTGCCGATCCTTGCCTTGCTGATAATGTCTGTTTTGCACTTTATACAGCGGCAAACGCCTTGATGCGAGCCTACAGGCCGTTATTAGAACGGTATGAGTTAACGTACCCGCAATACTTAGTTATGCAGTCTTTATGGTTACAAGACAGGGTGAGTCTGACGCAAATATCTAAATCCACACGACTCGATATGGGCACTTTAACGCCTATTGTTAAACGGCTCGAAGCAAAAGGTTTTTTGCAGCGTCTAGCCGATGAAAGTGATGAGCGTAAGAAGGTCATTGTACTAACTGAAGCTGGTTACAAGCTTAAGTTAGAAGCCTTGGCGTTGAAGCAAACTTTGCTGGATAAGGTCAATATGTCTGACGAGCAAGTGGAGTCTCTGCGAACTTTGTGTCTGTCTTTAACTTCTGAGTTAACTCAAGAGTTGAAGAAAAAATAAGCAGTTGAATTTCAACTTGATAAGTCGGCACGCTAAATGCTTTAACGAGGTTATATTCAGTTAACGCCGGCTTTTTGACGATGAACCTACTTAGCAGTATCAACAATGCAGTCAATAATAATACGCTATCTGACGCCTATGGGGTTAATAGGGAACAGTCGAATGTTGCCAATGGCGAAAATATTGCAGCAAACAGCGGAAAACAGACGCTAGCTGCGACTGAGCTGACTAAGAGTGACAATACCTTAGTGTTATCAGGCCGCGCGGAGAGGGCTCAGAAAATCGAAGCGATGGCAAATGACTTCTTCAAGGGCGGCCAGTTTACCTCTGCCAAGCTGCCTTCACTTATTCAAAGACTATATCAAGATGGCATTCTTTCCGAAGGGCAACTCAATCGCTTATCAAATAGTGGATTTGAAATCCCTCCAGCCGACGAACAATCTTTAGCTGACTTTATTGACGAGCAACGCACAGGTCTTGGTGATAGTGAGGAAGATAAGAAGTTAGCAGAGATGCTAGATGAGGCGAAGTGGGTGATGGGGGCAATGGACTTTTCTCAGTCACCATTAGTTGCGCAGAAAGCTAACCGCGTATCTAGCCAGATAACTGAGCTGCTAAACTCGGATAAACCGCTGAGCGAAGCGCAAGTGGATCAGTACAAAGGGATTAAAGCTTTGATGCAACTGACCTCTATGACGGGTGAACATCAACAGGAAAATGGTCAGCTTAATAGTTACCTCGCTCTGGCGAAAAGGCATTAGCAATTTTTGTCTTTTAGCATTTGTTCTTTTAGCTTTAATAAATCAATTTTTGGTTAAAATGCTCTGTAAAAGCTTGCTTAGTTGGAGCATTTCGCTGCCCCTTTTTCAAAGCCGGCAATAAGTTGCGGCACAAGCAATTCCACAAGCTTATTCGTTCCCCATTTTTATCCACAATTTATACCTCTATTATCCTTTCACTAGCCCGCTTCTATGTCTCCGTCAAGGGCATAATTTGAGATCAGTGGCTTTGTAGACAGAACTGTTTTCTTATTGTCTTCCTCTTTTAAAATCATGATCTGGATCAATGTTATCATTCTTATTTTATAGCTTAATGCGCCACATATTGTGATTTATTGAAAAAGTAGCACTATATATAGTGTTACTTTGATGAGCGAGCTGAAGAGGAATTAAACAATGCCAGTGGTTATTAAACGGGATGGTTACCGTACGCCTTTTGACGAAACAAGGATTAAAGATGCCGTGATAGCAGCCGCTAACTCGGTCGGTATTGAGTGCGCTGAATATGCATTACAGGTTGCAGAAGAAGTAAAGCAAACTGTATCGCAATTAGATGAAGTGAACATTCACGATCTACAAGATTCAGTTGAAAATCTTCTGATGGAAGGTCCACATAAATCGTTGGCGCGTGTTTATATTGAATATCGCCATGACCGTGATATTAAGCGTGAAGTCAGCAGCCGTTTAAACCAAGAGATCCGTGGGCTGGTTGAGCAAAGCAACGCGGCTTTGTTGAACGAGAACGCCAACAAGGACTCTAAAGTGATTCCGACTCAGCGAGATCTGTTAGCGGGCATCGTGGCTAAGCATTACGCTAAGTGTCACATCTTACCAAAAGATGTCGTTGCTGCTCACGAGTCTGGTGAAATCCATTACCATGACTTGGATTATGCGCCATTCTTCCCAATGTTTAACTGTATGCTTATCGACTTGAGCGGCATGTTGACCCAAGGTTTTAAGATGGGTAATGCCGAGATTGAAACACCTAAGTCAATCTCTACAGCGACGGCAGTGACAGCGCAGATTATTGCTCAAGTGGCGAGCCACATCTATGGCGGCACCACAATCAACCGTATCGATGAAGTCTTAGCGCCATTTGTGGCTAAGAGTTACGACAAGCATTACCAAGTCGCACTGACTTGGGGCATTACCGATGCGAAAGCCTTCGCGACAGCACAAACAGAGAAAGAGTGTCACGATGCATTCCAGTCACTAGAGTATGAAGTGAACACGCTACATACTGCGAACGGTCAAACACCATTTGTGACATTTGGTTTTGGTTTAGGCACCTCTTGGGAGTCGCGCTTAATTCAACAGTCAATGATGAAGGTGCGTATCGCTGGTCTTGGTAAAAATCGTAAAACCGCGGTATTCCCTAAATTAGTATTTGCTATCCGTGATGGTATCAACCATAAGACTGGTGATTGCAATTACGATATTAAGCAGTTGGCACTTAAGTGCGCGACGACTCGTATGTATCCAGACATTCTTAACTACGAGCAGGTAGAAAGAGTCACTGGCTCATTTAAGACCCCTATGGGTTGCCGTAGTTTCTTAGGTACTTTCGAGCAGGACGGTGAGCTAATACATGAAGGCCGTAACAACTTAGGTGTTGTGAGTCTTAACTTGCCACGTATCGCATTAGAAGCGAAAGGTGATGAAGCTGAATTCTACCGCATCTTAGATCAACGTCTGCTTATCGCTCGTAAGGGATTAGATACACGTATCGCTCGCCTAGAAGGTGTTAAAGCTCGCGTGGCGCCAATCCTTTATATGGAAGGGGCTTGTGGTGTGCGTCTGCGTGCCGATGATGACATTTCGGAGATCTTTAAGAATGGCCGTGCGTCAATTTCGCTAGGTTATATTGGCCTTCATGAAACTATCAATGCACTTTATGGCACGGAAGAGCATGTTTACGACAGTGAAATGCTGCGTGAAAAAGCGATTGAAGTCATTAAGTACATGAAGCAAGCGACTGAAACTTGGAAGAGTGAATCTGGTTACGCATTTAGCTTGTACAGCACGCCAAGTGAAAACTTGTGTAGCCGTTTCTGCGCCCTAGACACGAAAGTATTCGGTGTTGTAAATGGTGTAACGGCTAAAGGTTACTACACAAACAGCTTCCACTTGGATGTAGAGAAGCAAGTTAACCCGTACGATAAGATTGATTTTGAACAACCATACCCAGAGTTAGCTAACGGCGGTTTCATCTGTTACGGCGAATTCCCTAACATGCAAAATAACGTGGAAGCGTTAGAAGATGTGTGGGATTACAGTTATAGCCGAGTGCCTTACTATGGCACTAACACTCCAATCGATGAGTGTTATGACTGTGGTTATACCGGTGAGTTTAGCTGTACGAGCAAAGGCTTTACTTGTCCAAAGTGTGGTAACCATGAGCCAAGCCGTGTGTCGGTAACTCGTCGCGTATGTGGTTACTTAGGTAGCCCTGATGCGAGACCATTTAACTATGGCAAGCAGGAAGAAGTGAAGCGCCGCGTTAAGCATCTGTAATAAAAATACTAGGGGCTTAGCATGCAAATGGTTAAGCCTGTAGATATTGGGTTTGTATACATAAAAGGTGCTGTGTTCAGCACCTTTTTGTTTTCTAGTTAAAGCAAAATTCTAACTGAAATGAGTTTATTATGAATTATCATCAATACTATCAAACTGATGTGATTAATGGCCCTGGTACTCGAGCCACTCTATTTGTGTCGGGATGTGAGCATCAGTGCCGTGGTTGTTACAACCAATCAACCTGGAATCCATGTTCGGGTCATGAATTTGATGAGCAGATGCAGCAAAGAATTATTGATGATTTGAACGATAAACGTATTAAGCGTCGCGGCTTATCACTGTCTGGTGGCGACCCGTTATTTCCAGCCAATCTAGAGGCTATTTTATCTTTAGTTAAGCAAGTCAAAGAGCAGTGCCCTGGTAAAGATATTTGGTTGTGGACGGGCTATACCTTAGGCAATTTGAGTGCGGCGCAGCAAGAGATAGTCGATTTAGTCAATGTAGTCGTTGATGGAAAGTTTGAGCAGTCTCTGGCCGATCCAAGTTTGGTATTTAGAGGCAGTAGCAACCAAGAAATCCACTACTTGAGATAAGGTAAGCGTATAACTGCAGTAACTTGTAGTTTGTTTAGCTATAAACCTAGGCAAAATGATCTTGTATACTGTTATAATATGGCAATAATGACAAAACAGCGTCAGTTCACTGATGCTGTTTTTGTTTCTAAACGTGTTAATTAGATTTGAATTTAAGGTCTGTAAATGAATTTAAAGCAGGAGCTGCAAACGCTCAACGATAAGTTAGACAAATTTCGTCGTAAGCTAGCAGCAGCTGAAAAGCGCAGCGATCCAACTGTAGTCATCCAGTTTAAGCAGGAAATTGCTGCAATAACAAAGCGGATCAGCAGTGTTAAAGGTCAACAAACACGCGAATTAAGCAAGCAAGGTGGCACAGTTGCAGGCCTTAAGTTTAGCCGTGTATTGACTAAAGCCGAGCAGGCTGACATGGGGAAATTGAAAAAGTCTGTTAAAGGCTTGGTTGTTGTGCACCCAATGACGGCATTAGGCCGTGAAATGGGTATTAAGCAAGTCACAGGCTTCGCTCCAAAAGAGTTTTAAGCACTTTTAGTTATTCATTTAGTGAGCCGCTTCAAGGTTATCGCTAGATACTAAGCTTATGCTGACTCAATGACCGTTTATGGCCTTTAAAGATTTCTTTAAGGCATAGCACATTGAGTCATAAGCTAGCAAGAGTATCGTCTCAAGCAATTTATTTTCTTTATCAGGATGTTTGCAGTCTCAAGGAGTGAGAGTTGTCGTTAAGGTTTTTTCATGTCGATTAAATACATCGCGTCTTCAAAATTACCAACCCCTTGGGGTGTTTTCGAAATGCATGGTTTTGAAGATAGTGAGACGGGTAAAGAGCATGTAGCGCTTACCTTTGGCACATTTCCCCCTGATACGCCAATCCTTGGGCGTATCCATTCAGAATGTTTAACCGGTGATGCTCTGTTTAGTTTGCGCTGTGACTGTGGTTTTCAACTGCAAACAGCGATGCAGAATATTGCTGAAGAGGGTCAAGGCTTTATTCTTTATTTGCGCCAAGAGGGCCGTGGTATAGGACTGCTTAACAAGATCCGAGCTTACGAGCTACAAGACCAAGGTGCGAATACGGTAGAAGCTAACGAACGCTTAGGTTTTGAAGCCGATATGCGCAAATACGATATGATCATCCCTATGATGGAGAAGATTGGTGTCGATAAAGTGCGTTTAATGACGAATAATCCCCGTAAGGTGAAAGCGATGCAAAGCTTTGGATTAGAAGTTGTCGAGCGTGTACCACTGCAAGTGGGTAAAAATCGCTATAACGAAGGTTACCTTAAGACTAAGTCGACCCAGCTTGGACATATGATGTCTGAGCATCACTTCACCGAGGCTGATAAAGACTAATCTCCTACGGGAAAAGCCTTAATTTCTTTGGCTTTTCCCGTGCTATAACGCTATATTCGGGCTATCTATTAGAGTTTAATTAAGTTTAAAGTCGATTTATGAATCGTTTGCGTTACCTCGCCTTATTGCTACCCTTATTTTCTCTATCCGCTATGGCTGAGACTGAAGTCGACTACAGCCACTATGCATTTGCTAATTACCTAGGTAGCGGTATTTATCGTACATCAGGCCAAAACGCGACGGTTGCAAATATTCCCATTAGCTTCGATCTCAAGCGCTCCGAAGACGAGTCTTTGGTCTTAAATACACCTGTCTCTATGGGATTTTTTAATTTTACTTGGAGCGATCTACCTGAAGGGGAGTTTCCTTCCAGTGTCGGCACTTTGACGGTGACGCCAGGACTGGAATACCGAGTAAAAACCTCCGAGAACCATGAGTTTCAAACTTACGCCGATCTCGGTTTTGGCACCAATTTTACTAATGGCAATGACGTCGCTATTTACTCGGCGGGAATGTCGAGTCTGCTTGATTTTGAGCTTGGTGAGACTTCACCTATTTGGGTTAATCGAGTCTTCTTTGCCGGTTATACCACACTAAATGATAACAGCAGCGAAACTTATTCTGCGGTACAGTCTGGTGTTGATATTGGTACCAATTTTTACTTTCAAGTGAAAGGGGTAGAGATTGAGCCGAGGTTTTTTGTTGCTGGTTATTGGTACTTTGACAGGCTAAAGTTTACCACACCATTTGAAGAAGATGTGTTGGTATCAAACAGCTATGAAGTGGGTATGACTTTCGCTTTTTCAAAGCCAGTTGGCTGGGACTTAGTTAATATTGAACGATTTGGCTTAAGTTATCGAAAGGGAGATGGCGTAGAGGTATGGCGCTTAATATTTGAGTTCCCTATTTAGCGCAATCTGGCTTGAGCTAATGATGTGAATTAGTAATAGGTTGGTTTGACTGATAAACCAACCTATTCGCGTTAATCTTTAGTGGCGATTATCTATTGCCCCAGATCTTTGCGTTCGCAGCCGGCAGCTGTTTTCTTGGCTTCACTGGCTTAGCTGTAGTGTGCTCATCGCTGTATGCTTTAGGCGCTGGCAAAGGTAGCTTGTTCATTTTTAAATAAAGGTATTCTACCTTATCTCTTGCCCATGGTGTTTTACGCAAAAACTTTAGGCTAGATTTAATACTAGGATCATGGTTAAAGCAGCGGATATCAATGCGGCTACCTAGCTCTTCCCAGCCGTAATGGTCGACTAGATCGGTTAATAAATCTTCGAGCTTAATGCCGTGCAATGGGTTGTTTGCTTGAGTCATAATGTTGTTGCAATCGTCTTGTTGGTACTGACTTGTATGTAAGCATTATATCAGCTTATTTGTGACAGATCTTGGTCATTAATTTTGGCTAATAGAAAGGCCGCAATCAGCGGCCTTTCACTCTAATTGTTCTAGTACTGATACTGATTGGTATTAGTGCTGTTGACTCATCAACATTTGATAGCCGCCGCCATTATAGACGTTGGTGTAACCTTCACTGACCAACATTTTATTAGCGATACCGCTACGGTTGCCGCTACGACAGTAGACAACCACAGAGCGATCTTTTGCTATCTGCTTCTTGCTAAATACGTTATTAATTTGCTCATAAGGAATATTGATAGCGTTTGGTAGGTGGCCCTGAGCAAATTCTTCTGCTGTGCGTACGTCTACGACTAATGCGCCTGCTTCAATCTTTTGCCAAGCAACTTTAGCGTCTTGATCGGCGGCAGTAGCCAATGTGCTAACCATCATTAGTAAAACACTCAGCCCTAGCAACCAAATTATATTTTTTGGTAGTTTATGCTGTAAATTAAAAACGTTACTCATCAATATACCTTTATTTGTCGTTATTTATTTTTGATTGGCAGTCGCGAGCTGTGCTTCTGACTTAAAGCCTAGCTTACGCAAAATTATGGCTGCCGGACAAAATCCAGTATAGGCGCTTTGTAATAAATTAGCTCCCACAAAAACAGTGAGCCAGATAAAATTATCGTTAATCCAGACAGTTAGGATTATTGATAATAAAACCATAAAGCCTGCAAATGCCATGATGGCGCGTTCAATTGACATGGGAACTCCTTTTAATGGAAAGTGATTATGGCGGCAGTTACCGCCATAAATAGAGATTGATTACTGGTATCGCTTTTTCATCGCCGCGTAATAAAGCACGGGAATGACCACTAGGGTTAGCAATGTTGAGATCAAGATGCCGAAGATTAGACTGATGGCAAGTCCATTAAAAATCGGATCATCTATGATAAACAGCGCACCTATCATGGCAGCTAATGCGGTTAGCATAATCGGCTTGGCCCGAACGGCTCCAGAATGAATAACTGCCTGTTGAAATGGCACGCCTGCTGCCGTTTCTTGATGAATGAAGTCGACTAATAGAATCGAGTTACGCACTATGATCCCCGCCAGTGCAATCATGCCTATCATGGAGGTGGCGGTAAACTGCGCACCGAGTAGCGCATGGCCTGGCATCACACCGATAATAGTCAAAGGAATAGGGGCCATAATAATCAGTGGAACCAAATAGGATCTAAACTGTGCTACAACCAATAGATAAATGGCGATCATACCGACGGCATAGGCAATCCCCATGTCTCTGAAGGTCTCATAGGTCACTTTCCACTCACCGTCCCAGAGCACTGCAACGCTATCTAGGCCATTAGGTTGGCTGACGTAGTGCTGTTCAAAATCTAGGCTTGCATCAGAGCCGTGCATATCATTTATCTTGCCGACCATATCGAACATGCCATAGAGCGGGCTGTCTAGGGGACCTGCCATATCGGCAACTACCATGATCATCGGGATCATGTTTTTATGAATGATAGGGGCATCGATATTACCTTTATCAATTCTGACTAATTCAGAGACTGCAACCGCTTGGCCATTACTGCCACGCAGCGTCAGGTTTAGCACTTGCTCTAAATCGACTTTCGCGCCTTCTTGCAGTTGGATTTTGATTGGCACGGCATGTTTTTGATTATCTTTATGTAGATAGCTGATGTTCTTGCCGCCGACTGAAGTTGCAACTAAATCGACTATCTGGCTATAAGGCACGCCTAGTAAGCTCGCTTTACTTCGGTCTATGATAACCTGCCATTTTGCTGCCGACTCGGGCAAATAGATGTCGATATCGACCACATCTTTGGTCTCTTTAAATAACCCTAGTAGCTGATTAGCAGCCTGCTCACGAATGGCTTCGCTAGGGCCATAAACTTCAGCAAGGATTGGCGACCAAACGGGTGGGCCAGGCGGTACCTCTACGACTTTAACATTGGCATTATATTTTTGACCAATGGCCTGTAGTGGTGCTCTAACCGATAGTGCGATGCTGTGACTGTCGCGATCTCGATGCTTTTTATCGACTAAGTTAACTTGGATATCGCCAAGCTCCTGTGTTTGACGCAGGAAGTAGTGGCGTACTAGACCATTAAAGTTGATGGGAGCACTGGTGCCAGCATAGAGTTGGTAACTTTGGACTTCCTCTACTTGATTAAGGTAGCGGCCTAATTCCTTCAACGCTTTTTGAGTCTGTTCTACAGGTGTGCCTTCGGGGAGGTCGACCATCACTTGAAACTCAGACTTATTATCGAAGGGCAGCATTTTCAGTACGACCAATTTTGCCATAGGCAGTGCTACAGCCCCAGCAATTAGGATGAAAATACCTGCGGCCAAACCTAGCCTAGCTTTTCTGGCATTTCTTCCCTGCACGAAGGGGCCAATTAGGCGATTGAATAAAGTAAACATCATACCTTGGTCTTTTCCATGACACTCTCTATTATCCTGAGCCTTTTCATCATCATGACTCACATGATTATGCGGTGATGGATGCTTAAGAAATTTTCGACTTAGCCAAGGGGTGATCATAAATGCCACTGCAAGTGAGATTAGCATTCCCATGCTGGCATTGATTGGAATGGGACTCATATAGGGGCCCATGAGACCTGATACAAATGCCATAGGTAACAAGGCCGCGATAACCGTAAAGGTTGCTAAAATAGTGGGTCCGCCCACTTCATCAACGGCGATAGGAATTAACTCTGAGAACGAGCGTTTGCCCATTGCCATATGTCGGTGAATGTTTTCAACCACCACGATGGCGTCATCAACCAAGATCCCGATGGAGAAAATCAGTGCGAATAGGGATATTCGGTTGAGGGTGAAGCCCCAAGCCCAAGAGGCAAACAGGGTGAAGGCTAAGGTGATGACGATGGCAATGCCGACTACCACAGCCTCTCTGAATCCCATTGTAATTAAAACTAAGATAACCACAGCAGCAGAGGCGAATGCTAACTTTAAAATCAGAGTATTTGCCTTGTCTCCTGCGGTCTCACCATAGTTTCTAGAGATGCTGACTTCGATGCCGTCAGGGATCAGTACATTTTGGACTTTAGCGACTCTATCCATGATAGCGTTCGCGACATCGACGGCATTCTTACCTGGTTGCTTGCCAATGGCGATAGTGACAGCCGGATAGATATCTTGCTTGTCGCCATGCCATGCACTTTGAGTCGGTAAGTCAGCTTTAAGCGTGATGTCGGCAAAGTCTGCGAGATAAATGGGGGCTGCATGGCCGTCGCTGTCTTGTTTTACCGTGACGACAAGTTGCTTCACATCTTCAATATTTTTCAGGAATTGACCCGCTTGTACTTTTATCTCTTGATTGCCTTGAACCAGAGAGCTTGGCATTGAGATATGATTGTTGCTCATTAGGCTTTGATTTATTTCATCGAAGGAGACGCCGAAATAATTCATTTTAATCGGATCGATTCTAACATTGAGGCTAAGTTGTTGATCGCCTACGGAGCTGATCTCTCTAGTGCCCGGGATCCTTTTTATCTCAGTCTCTAAGCCGTTAGCCACGTGAGTGAGCATCTCTGGGGAAACTGACGGGTCTTTTGACCATAGGGTTAGGCTCACAATGGGAACGTCATCTATGCCGCGAGGTTTAATTTGCGGCTCTCCCACACCCGCTTCGAGCGGCAGTTTATACTGGTTAGAGTAGAGCTGATTGTAGAGTTTAACTATGGCCTCGTTGCGCGCTATTCCCACCTCAAACACTACGATAAACAGTGCCCCATCTGGCTGTGAGAATGAGTAGAGGGTGTCGATGCCTTTAATTTCCGAGATAATCTGCTCAGTTGGTAAGGTCACCAAGCTTTCAACTTCGCGCGGGGTCGCGCCAGGGAAGGGGACAAACACATCGGCAAAGGTGACGTCGATTTGCGGCTCTTCCTCTTTAGGCGTCACGATTATCGCAAATAAGCCGAAGAGTAAGCCCAAGAGTGCCAATAAGGGGGTGATAGCACTGGATTGAAAAGCGCTAGCAATACGTCCAGAAATACCTAATTTATTTTGAGTTTGCATGACAGGTCTTCCTTAAAGCTAGATTCGATTAGGTTTTATGGTTTATTGCTTTGCTTAAGCATTAACAGGGCATGATAGGCATCTTTGGCCACCACATCTCCTTCTGACAGCCCAGCTAGGATCTCGACTTTTCCGTTATCACTAAGTCCGGTTCTGACTTGATTTAATACCCATGTATCATTTTGTTGAATATAGACAGCGCTGAGTTCATTCATGGAGAGTAATGACGATTCGGGGACAAATATGGCGCGGCGACTACCACTGATAAACTGCGCTTTTATCAGACTGCCAGGGATCACTCCCTCGACGTTCTCAGGCAGGTTGATGCGTACTTTATAGCTGTGGCTCTTAGGATCAACAAAGGTGAAGAGGTTTAATTCATCACTGTTAATTTGCTTTCCGTTAGCAAGGGTTAACTTGAAATTAGGTTGCTGTTTTAAGGCTTCGATATAGCGCTGCGGGATCTGAGTGACCGCGCGCATCTGGCTTAGGGAGTAACCTGAGTATAAGGCTTGCCCTGGACTCACTGTTTCGCCCTCTTCAACATGTCTTTGGGTGACAACACCTGCAAATGGCGCACTGACAAGGGTATATTTTAATGACTCGTTTGCCTGTGTAATTCTAGCCTTAGCAGCGCTAACCGCTTGTTGTGTTGATTTGGCGTTAGCTTCGGCTTCATCCATTGAGCCTTTGGAAATTGCCCCCTTAGGAAATAGCGTTTGATAGCGTTTAAGCTGTTGCTGCGCCTCTACATTGACGGCGCGCGCCTTGGCGTAATCGGCTTCTGCGGCGGCGAGTTGGGCGCCTTGCTCCTTACTGGTGATCTCAAGTAACGCAGCACCAGCCGTAACTATATCGTTGATATCGTAATTGAGCTTGATAATGCGCCCCGAGGTTTGAGCCGATACGGTAGCGGATTTTGTTGGCTCAACGACTGCGTCTAGCTGTATCCAGTTAGGGTAGGGCTTTGAGCTTACCTTTATTGATTCTAAATGCTCATGTTCAGTAGAAGATCTAGATTCAGCCGATGCAGATAGACTCAAAAAAGACAGAGAGCTTATTAATAGGTAGCCAAGTAGAGCAGTGTTTTTCAAGGTATTTGTCATATAATTGTTTTATCAAAATCATTCCATGCAACAATTCTAATGGAAGTGCTTTTTATCTGCAATAATTATTTATTAGTAAAATGCGATGGATGTGGGGCTGTAATTTATCTTGCTGTTTATATTGATATTTATTTGTATAGGTAATGTGGTATTTAAAGTGGGGCATGTTTAAAATTAAAAAAAGGCTTAATCTAGGTTAAGCCTTTTTCTTTAGTGGATGAAGCGGTGAGGGGTTAGTCATTAAGGTAGTAAGTCAACGTTGAAACAATACGCACTTTCTTTATATAAGGTGTATTGCTGTCTCTGTCATTGATACTAAATTGCCCTTGGGATGCTTGCTTAATTTTCCCTAACTTAGAGTCAGAGTCTTTAGCAAATTTATCTGCAACTTGACGGGCATTTTGCGTCGCAGATTGAATCATCTCAGGCTTGACCTTGTTTAACTCGGTAAATAAAAATTGGGCTTTACTATTGTAGTCTTGATCTGAAATTGCAATGCCATCTTTAGCGAGGCTGAGCATATTAGCGCGAGTCGTAAGCAGTAGTTCAACTTTGTGCGTATACAGTGAAATGGAAATTTTAGCAGCATAGCGATACTTCACATTAGGGTCGACATAACCCTGTGCTTGCCTATCTTCAATAGCGGGTAGTGCCACGGTAATTTCATCTTCGCCAAAGCCTTGCTGCTTTAAAAAATCGACTACTCTATCGGTTTTAGTCTGTACGGTTTGGTAAAGGGTATTAAGGTCGTTATCGACTTCGCTGAATCGAATAGGCCAAATGGCAATATTAGCTCGAACCTCTTTTTCAGCTAAACCTTTGACCGTGACTGTCCGCTCCATGAATTTCATCTTAATAAGCTTATCGCCAACAGTACTGGCTGACATTACCAGGCCAAAGCAAAGGAAGGCACCAAGAATAAGGGCGGGAAGGGCGTTGTTTTTCGACATGTCATGCTCAGTCCAATTAATGTTAGATTAACGTTAGCAAGAATAGCTTTGAGATGACAATAATGAGCAACAAAAAGCCGCATAGAGATGCGGCTTTTTATCGAAATACAACTTTTGTTTAGGCGTTTAGCTTAGAACTTGTAGTTGTATTGGATCGAGTAGTAAGTTGCATTTGACGTTGTCGTTGCGTCAATTAAACCAATTACACTTTGTTCAGTTAGGTGAGTCTCTTCGCCGCGAACAAACGCAAGACCGAAGTCTAGGCTAGTGTGCTTAGACAGGTTGTAAGTTGCGCCCATTGTGTACCATTGACGATCTGAATCTGGGATTGAAATAGAGCTTACTTCGCCTACAACACCTTGGTCAAACATATAGCCTGCACGTAGTGTCCAGCTATCATTTAAGGTGTAAGTACCACCTACGCTGAATAACCATGAATCATCCCACGCGTATTTCTTTAACTGTGCTTCAGCAGGATCTGTTACTGTAATTTCGTGGAAATCACCCCAAGTTGTCATTTGCGCCGTGTAGTGTAGAGCAAAGGTATCTGTTAGCTGGTGGAAGCCAGCAACTTGGAAGATATCCGGAAGAGGAATGTTGATCTCTTCAAAGTCAGTGCCTAGGTAATTCACTGTACCGTCAGCGGTGAACTCTGGGCTGAAACGGTAGCTTACACCAAAGCGGTGATCAGCATTAATTTCATAAACCGCACCCACAATACCACCAAAAGCAATACCATCAGCATCGACATCAGCAAGCTCTGTATGCACAGGGCCTTCCATCGAAGGCATTGAACCACCGCGTGTTAGCGTGCCAGAACCATAGATAACATCAACACCAGCACCAACACTGAAGTGGTCATTAAAACGGTATGAAGCGCTTAGGTTGAAGTTAATTGTGGTAACTTCGGTTTTACCTAGTAAGTCGATTGGAGGAGGGAGGATACCACCTACAATATTGCTGGATAGATCGGTTGTATCTGTGCCAGTACCGAAGTTACTGAACATAGCTACACCGTAGGCGAACTTTTCGTTTACTGGACTAACATAGTAAAAGTTAGGGATAACTTTTGCTTCAGCTGCATCATCAACGCTACCGTAATGTACTTGACCTAGGGCAACATCTTGTACTTCAACTTGTACGTCTGCATAGGTTAAGCCCATTGAAAGTTGTTTTTCGTCAAACAATGCCATTGCTGCTGGGTTACGTGAAAGAACTGATGCGTTGTCAGCGATAACGGCGTCACCTGCAAATGCACGGCCAATACCGGTTGCCGATTGGGCGTTGATTTGGAAGCCTGCAGCCATTGTTTGTGTGCTTACTAGAGCTACTGATACAGCAATAAGAGTCTTGTTGAAAATCTTCATTATTATCATCTCTATTATATTTTTGGTCTTGCTTATGTTAGGGCTAATTTCATGATTAGCGGCAAGATCCACTTATTAGACCAGTGCATAGTAGGGAGATGTGAGCAAGCTAACAACTCCGACCAGAAACGGTTTTTTGTTAATTATTAGTTAATTGTAGCGTGTTTTTTTTTCTGGTAATCGAGTGAGCAATTAAATTGGGCAATAGAAAGTATAGCCAGCACAGGCTTGGAGCCTGAAGCGGGTTTGATTGTGGGTTAATGGGATGTAAATAACGGAAGATTGAGGAGGCAATTGATAAACATAAAAAAAGCGTACAAGTGTACGCTTTTTACCTGTTCTGCTCTCTATTGCAGCTATAGCTTAGCTTCGAAGCTATCGAATTGCTGTTTAATCGTTTCTGACGGGCTTTGCAATTTACTAACAATGACACCAGTTAGGGTGGCTAGAATAAAGCCTGGAAGGATTTCATAGATATCAAAAATATGACCAGAAAGTTGCTTCCAAATCACAACCGTTAGTGCACCAACAATAATAGTCGCCACTGCACCGTTGCGGCTGTAACCGCGCCAAAATAGAGACAACAACACCACAGGACCGAAAGCCGCGCCAAAGCCTGCCCAAGCATAGCTGACTAGACCTAGTACGCTGCTTTCCGGGTTTAGGGCAACAATACCCGCAATGATGGCAATTGCCAGTACGCCAATACGGCCGACAAGCATCAATTCTTTACTTGTCGCCTGTGGACGTAACCACTTCTTATAGAAATCTTCGGTGATGACACTCGAACACACTAAAAGTTGTGAATCGATGGTACTCATAATTGCTGACAAGATAGCTGCGATAAGTAAACCGCCAATCCAAGGATTAAATGCTGCGTGGGCTAGGTGGATAAACACGGTTTCAGGGTTTGTTAAGGGCTCTGCTGCAAAGTACAAGCTACCCGCAATACCTGTAGCCAGCGCTCCAGCAAGAGCTAGTAGCATCCAACTCATGGCGATACGGCGTGAAACCGGAATATCGTCTGGTGAGGCGATAGCCATAAAACGGGATAGAATATGCGGCTGACCAAAATAGCCCAGTCCCCATGCTAATAGCGATATGAAGCCAATAAAGGTGGTGTTTTCATTGAACATAGACAGCATTGCGGGGTCGATGTTTTCCAAGCCTGCTTGTGTCTCTGGCTGACTAAAAATAGCCACAGGAACAATTAGCAGTGCAACAAGCATCAGGCAGCCTTGGAAAAAGTCGGTCCAACTCACGGCAAAGAAACCGCCAACGAAGGTATAGGCTACGATAATGGTAGAGCCAATGATCAAGGCCAAGGTGTAATCTAGCCCGAACACTTTTTCAAATAAAATTGCCCCACCTACCATGCCAGAGGATGCGTAGAAGGTGAAGAATACTAAGATAGTCACAGCTGAAACTAGCTTTAGTATGCCTTTATTATCTTCAAAACGTTTTTCGAAGAAGTCAGGTAGCGTGAGAGCGTTATCGGTAAACTGGGTGTAAACACGTAAACGTTTAGCGACAAATAGCCAGTTTAGCCAAGCGCCGAACACTAGACCTATGCCAATCCATGCTTCGCCTAGTCCGCCTAGATAAACAGCTCCAGGCAAGCCTAAAAGTAGCCAACCAGACATGTCTGATGCGCCAACACTTAATGCTGTCACCGCAGGTCCCATTCCCCGGCCACCAAGAATATAATCGTCTACTGAGTCTGTGGCTTTATAAGCCCATAGGCCAATCCCCATCATTAAAGAGAGATAGGCGATAAAAGTAATTAAAACTGGTAATTCAATTGTCATGTGTGATTCACGCTTCTTTATCTTTTCTATTTATGTGGGGCGCTATGCTAGCAGATCTATGAGCTTGAGCCCAATAAAGGAGTGAAATGCGATGAAGATCTAACCAATGGTGCTCGTTAAACACCATTGGTTGTGAAGGGATTAGATGAATGTATGCTCAATTTCGTTCCTAACGTAATTGAGATCTTGTCTTTTTTCACCAACGAGTAACATGTAGGCGTTATCGGTTTCAAAGCCCATGCCTTGGTATTTGTTATCGGCAAAAGCTTCTTCAAGTACCATACGATCTTCGAGTGGTACGATAAACAATGTGACCTTATCTTGCTCGCCTTGCATCACTAAGTGTAGGCTTTGTACACCTTGAAAATCACAATAGGTGCTATAAAACACCTTACCGGGCTGCTCGGTAAACTTCATATGGCTATCGAGGGAAGCAAGTTGAAAGTTCACATTTTGATAAGCTACATTCTGGTCGATATGTAGCGCTTTATCTTCATGATAGACATGGGCTAGAGCATGCTGGCCCAAGTCGACAGGTCCCATTCTTAGCAGAGTCAGTGCTATTCCAGCTAGAAATGCCACTGACGCAACCAAGGCAAAAGCAAACCCTGTTTTACGGCGCTGTGAATGATGGTGCTGCAACTGTTGGCGAAGTAACAATTTGGCTGCAAGATCGTCTGGTACGTCGATTTTGAGTGCTCTTTCTATCTTAGTATCTAAGCTTTTAAGATCGTTTAAGAAAGCCTCTCTTTCAGCAGACTCCATAGCAGCATCGAGAAAATCAGGTTCTTGACTGTTGGGTTCGCTGTAGGCCTGACGGCGAAACTTAAGTTCATCCATTGGACTGCCCCCTGATCTGTGGTTGCTCGAGTTGATCTTTCAGTTGGTTTCTTGCTCTAAATAAACGTGTCATAACGGTATTGCGATTTAAATCGAGAATTTTTGCTATCTCATCACCGCTAAAGCCTCCAATGACTTGCAGTAGTAGCGGCTCTCGATACTCTAGCTCCAAGTTGTAAATCTGTCTGCGTATTAAGTGTTGCTCAGCGAGCTCTTCGGTACTGCCAGAAAGCGTATCTTCAATATATTCTTGTTCAACATCTGAGTAGTTAAATTGTTTACGCTCAAAGCGTCTGGCATTTTCGCGGCGCAAAATAGTGATTAACCAAGCTTTTGCGGCTTTCTCATCTTTTAATGAGTCAAGCGAGCGCCAAGCACGTAAAAATGTTTCTTGAGTGATGTCTTCAGCGACGTGTTTGTCACCGCAAAGCCAATAGGCGAAACGGTAAATATCAGCGTGAAGCGCCCTGACAAGGCTATCGTATCGTCGTTGTTTGCTAACCATGTCTGAAGAGACCGTGGACTTTGACTTTTTATTGCGCCAACTATCAAACATTTTTAATTTTTCTAATGGGATCAATAAACCACAGCTTACTCTGGTTGAACGGTTAATTCCAATTGTTGGATTTAGTGCAGGGGAATGTATCCGACTGAGGTTGTAAGGCGTGAGCAGGCGATTAAAATGAGTGATTGAATCTGGTTATTTATTAATTGATACCCTGTTTTAAAAACTAAAAGCAGTTATCGTCATGAATTGACGATAACTGCTATCTAAACTAGCTATCTAGCTTTGTTAGCTAGGATTAAGCTTTGTCAGTACAGAAGCCTTAGCTTGCTTTATATCAGTATTAGCCATTTTGGCAATCGATAGGATCGTTGCAAAATCAACATTGCTAGCTTGCTGGTTTGAGCCGTACGCGCTTTGCTGTAGCTGACCTATACAATCGCTTAAACGGCTATCTGTTGCCGCAATTTGACTCAGGGTCATAGGGGCTTGATATAGCTCGCTATAATAACGAGTCAACGCGTTTAGCACCCCTGTGGGATCTTTTGCATGACAAGCAGTTTGCAGATTAGTGAGCCCTGAATGCGGCTTAGTTGCCTTTGCACTCGATTCAATATTGGGCGCTGCTTGCTTGTTTCTACGCTCTTTTTGCCAAAGCAGCAAAGTGATAACCCATAAACAGCCAAGTACCAAAGATAACCAAGGCCAAAAACCTGAGTCGCTATTGCTTGAGTGTGTCGTGACTTGCGGCTGTAAAGGCTCAATGGCAGCGCCAGCTGTTACTGTAATTGTACGCGCAGGTAAAGTCGCAAATTGCTGCTTGTTAAGATGTGGATTCCACCAAGGGACCTTGATTTCAGGTAAGGTATACGTGCCAGCTTGGGTCGCGACAATGGCCGTTGTCTGAGTCAGTTGAGACACCATCTGGTTGTCGCGTAGAAAAGTGTTACGTTGTGGTTTTTCTGGGTAGACTTTAAGTGCACTTGGTGCCTTAATCACAATTTCTGGCAGACTCGTTTCATCCGCGTTGGATGCCAGCAAATTAATCGTACGAGTAATAGGGTCGCCCACTTTAAATTCGTTTTGCGTTTCAGGCCAATCCTCTTTTAACACGACCAAGTCGGCGACTAGCCACTGTCCTTGGTAGTCCGCTGGAATAGGCTTGATTGATACCGTCATTTTTGGCGCTTGAGTCTGTGTAGGTCTACTTTCATTGAAAGAGAACATGGCTCCGTTGCGTCTTGACTGCACCACAACATCGCCGGCGAAGCTAGCGCCGTCAATGGTGAGTTCTCCTGGTTGATCAGCGATAATTGCATAGTTACGTTCAATGACGCGATATCGACGGCCATTGACGACATCAGTACTGTCCTTGTCCTCTCCAAGCTGCTTTATCTGGGCGCCTTCCAAGTTTGGTGCATTCAATACACCGCGCTGTAACTCTAGCGCTAAATAGAGCTTCACCTTGTATGTGAGCATTTGACCTACATAGGCCTGCTCACTCGATAGGTTGGCGCGCATAAAGATATCTTGCATCTGTTGAGGCTGTGAACCAGTTTTTAAAACAGATAAAGGGATCGGCTTAGAGCTGACGCCATCGATAGTAAAAGCTGGAATCGTGATTGTGCCGATATTTCTAGGCGATAACAGTACTTGCCAGCGGGTCTCGTTACTGGCGTCAAAATTCATTATCTGCTTGCTTCGGCTGATACTGGTTCGGCCAACGATAAAGTCTTTCAACAGCGAGGAAGTATCTAGTTTACCGCTGTTTAGATCGTCATCGGCAGTGACCGTAAGGATTAAAGACTCACCTTCCATAACAGGGTTACGGTCTACAGAAGCCTGAAGCATCGTTAGCGCGCTAGCTGGAAAGGCGGCTGTGAGGGCGATAATCGCGAGTATAAAAATATGCCGTACTACCACTGTTCGTTTTCCTTAGAATTGATGCCTTGTTGGCGACGTTTCTGATACTCAAGTTGCATTTTATTTCGCAGTAACACCTGTGGATCATCTGCAACGGCTCTTAGTGCCCGCTCCATTTCTGGTGGTAGTGGCTCATCCGTTGGGATGGCACTGGCGGCGACTTGCTCTCTTTGTTCTGCTGCTTGATTCTGCTTATCAGCCTCAGCGTTTGCTGCTGATTGCGCTTGCTGATTGTTTAGCTCTTCCTGAGCCTCTTGAGCAGGCTGAGTGTTGGCTAGAGCTCCTTCAGCCTTGTTTTCTTCAGCCTTTTTGTTATCAGGGTTAGCTTGCATTTCAGCTTCATTATTGGCCTGCTGCTGTTCAGATTGGCTGTCGTTAGATTGACCATCATCTTGCTTTTCCTGCTGAGCAGGGTCTTGTTGATCACTGTTTTGCTGACTGTCTTTCGGTTGAGAGTCATCAGACTCGGGGCTTGGGGATTGAGATCCATCGGATTCAGAGTTCTGTGATTGAGAGTCTTTTGAGTCAGAACCTTTTGATTGATCATCGTTCTGGTTTTTATCTGAGTCTTGATCTGAATTGTTATCAGAGTTCTTATCTGAATTTTGGTCAGAACTCTGCTGCTCTTGTTCTAGCAATTTTTTAGCCAGCTCAAGATTACTCTTAGCTGCATTAAATTGCGGATCCTTTGCAACGGCAGATTGATAACGCTTTTGCGCCTCAGCATATTGACCAAGTTGCATTAAAGTATTGCCTTGGTTGTATAGTCCGTTTGCCGAGTCATCTTTTTCAAAGGCACTAAGCGCCTCTTCATAACTACCAGCTTTGTAAAGTGCACTTGCTTGCCACTGTGGACTCTCGAATTGATTCGCTGCACCTTGATAGTCTTGCGCTTGATAAGCCTGCATAGCTTGTTGCTCTTGGGTCTGCCATAGGTTGTCCCAAGTATTTGCGTAGACTTGGCCGCTAGGCTGAAACAAGACTAAAAGTGCAAGTCCTGCCATCATGCCGTTCCTAAAGCTCAACAGAGCAGGTAGCAGTAGAAGTAGCGCAAAGTAGGGGCCTATATCTTGCCAAGTTTCTCCTTCTAGATCGCTTGCCTTAGTATCTTGAGTATTGGCTAGCCAATGCTTAATTTGAGTGATACCTCCACCGTCAGCACGAGTTGGCACTAAAATACCATTGGCCTCAGTAGCGAGTTCCCCTAGTAAGCTGTAATCGGTTTTAGCGATGACAACTTGATTGGCGTTATCACGTAATAGCTGACCATCGGGTAGCTTAATTGGCGAACCTTGTTGACTACCGAAGGCAATAATTGCCAGTCGATATTGACTGTCGCTTAGCACAGATTGAGCGCGTTTAAATTGAGTCGAGGATATGCCGTCGGTGAACAAAATGATGTCCCCGCGAACATGACCACCTTGGCTAAGTAGAGACTTTGCTTGGATGATTGCCGCCTCAAGATTCGAGCCTTTAACCGGCATAATGCTCGGTGTTAGAGTTGGCAGTAGGTTTAACAGCGTTGCTTTATCTCGAGTGAGCGGGCTAATAGTAAACGCATCGCCTGCATAGGCTATCAGTCCTGTTTCACCTTCCGAGAGGCCATCGATAAGATCTTTGGCTCTAAATTTTGCCTGAGTTAAACGATTCGGCACTAAATCATTGGCATACATAGACAAAGACATATCCATGACGATGACACGTCCTTGAGCCGACTCGTAGACAGGTAGTGCTCTTTTCTCAAATGCAGGACCAGATAGGGCAAATACAGCGATAAACCAAGCTAAGGCTAGGTAGGCGATGTTGTTATGTTTCTTTTTCATTGAGCCACCTACAAGCACCTTGGCTAAGTGGGGGGCGATATAGCGGTTCCAGTTTGAGCTTGCGGCTTTGCTCTTAAATAAAAACAATAGCAGTATAGCTAATGGAATAAGGGCTAAGAACCATTCGGGACGTAGAAAATGCATAGTTAACGTCCTCCTTTTGCTAATTTGGCTTTCTCTTTTAAATTGGATTTAAATCTAGCTTTAAAGAATGTCACTTGGGTTAAGGCACTCATCATCGATGACAGTAGGGCTAAGGCTAGTGGCCAGTAAAATAGCTCTGACTGAGGACGGTAACTGAGTTGATCACGGCTGACAGGTTCTAAAGTATCGATTACCTGATAGATCTGTTCTAGCTCCTCGGTATTGCGAGCTCTGAAATATTGGCCACCAGTGGCTTTGGCAATCTCTTGCAGTTGGGATTCGTCGAGATCCATGGATGGGTTCACCCTTTCTTTGCCAAATAGGGTTCTGCGTTCCATGACATCGGCGCCAACGCCAACGGTATAGATGGTGATCCCTCTTTGAGCGGCAATCTGGCTAGCTTGCTCTGGTGATATCAAGCCTGCATTGTTAGAACCGTCGGTGAGTAGAATTAACACACGATTACTCTGTTCGACTTTATCGAAACGTTTAACACTAAGGGCAATAGCTTCGCCAATGGCAGTTTGTTTACCAACCAGACCGATTTGAGCTTCTTTTAGATATTGCGCTACAGAGCGGCGATCTTGGGTCAATGGAGATTGTAGATAGGCGTGATCGGCAAACAGAATTAGACCGATACGATCGCCTTTTCTGCGCTCAATAAAGTCGCTAATGACATGTTGGATCAAGGTAAAGCGGTCTACCACCTTACCATTTATCACCATGTCCTCAATTTGCATACTGCCTGAGAGATCGACCGATAGCATAAGGTCACGACCTTTACTGGGCAGTTCAATCGCTTCACCGACCCATAGTGGGCGAGCGCAGGCCACAACCAGTAAGCACCAAACTAACCAGTAGCGTTTTCTGCTCTGTAAGCTTTTCTCGGTGACAGTGACTTGACCGGGTAAGCTGGCCCCGGGTAACAGTAAATGTCCGCCTTGAGGTTGTTTCTGCTGTCTCTTTCTAAATATCAGTGGCAAAGGCAGTAGCAGTAATAGAAATGGCCAGGCGAGGGTTAGCATTGTTTGGCCTCACTAGCTGTATTACTGATGGCATTAGTTTTGGCATTAGCTTTTGCACTCGCCTGTGTATTAGTCAACGGCAGCGCTGTTTTAAGCCAGCTTTGAGCATGTTGCCTCAGTGCCACTTTTTCATCTTCGCTAAGCTGAGCTTTTTGAAAGCGCAGGGCTAGCAGCTGACATAGCTCATCTTGCGGGTTATTAACCTGTGCATTTAACCATTTGTACCAATTATCGCCACTGAGCTGGGCGACTTGTTCGCGGCTGGTGTAACTCATGGCCGCGCGCTTAAGTAGGCTACTCACTTCAACGGCAAATTGCGGACTGTTTTGATCTAGTGCCGCAAGCTCCGTCAGTGCTACGCGCTGTGCTGCACCGACTTGCCGACGCTTTCTAATCCAGATGATGAGTAAACTGCTAACGACTATGATGATAACGAGACTAAACCAATAGCCGTAAGCTAGCGGCCACAAACCGATTTCGGCAGGTGTTTGAATGTCTTGCATGCTTGCAAGCGCAGGATTGACCGGATTGTTCATCTATCGCAGTGTCCCTAACTGTTGATTGAGTCGGAGCCCTGCATCGAGAACGCGGGTTTCAACGTTAAGTTTTTGCATCATTTCAATAAATTTATCTTGTTGATGTTGCTGATTAGCAAGCCACTGCTCGTAACTGTTTCTGTCGAGGAGCAACTCTTTGCTGCCTTCTCTTACAGGAAGCTGAAAATGCTTGGGCAGATCTAGCAGCCCTTGACGAAGGGGGTCGGTGATCAAAAAGGCGCCCAAGTCGCAGTGACGCTTCAAGTCTGACAGTGCCGCCAAGCAACTAGGAGTGAAGTTACTACCATCGGAGACAATCCAGATGAGTGAACCGGGCTTAGCCAGTCGGCGCAGGCGTTGACAGGCCTTTAGCATATGCTCTGGCTCAGGAGTCTGGTTGGCGATATTTTGTAGTTGTCTGGCATGCAAGTTTTTAATCGCAGAGATCACCTGCAAAATCCCTTGTTGGCGACTTCTCGGCTTAAGCTCAATATGTTCTTGCTCGGTAGCGATTAACGCTCCTAGACGGTCACCATGCAAAATAGCGCTCCAGCCAAGGGTAGTTGCAAGATGAGCCGCTTGCACTGACTGTAACATCAAGCTTGAGCCAAAGTAGAGGCTATGACTGAGATCCAGTAGCAGTAACACAGGACGTTCACGCTCTTCGACAAACAGCTTAGTATGGGCCTTACCTGTTCTAGCCGTAACTCGCCAGTCGATAGTACGTACGTCGTCACCACTTTGATAATGACGCACCTCAGCAAACTCCATGCCTCGACCTTTGATTAAGCTCGCTCTATGGCCCGCAAGGCTCGCTTTGGCCTTGGCCCGTTTTTCAGGCAAGGCTTTTGCGAGACTCTGACAGGCCAGTAACTCTTTTTCGGTAATATTAATGCCATCGCTAAACAACGGCAGTTCAGAGTTGACCATTAAGGTACCGCAACTTGAGAAAGAATATGGTTGATCACGTCATCTGCACTGACACCGTCGGCCTGTGCCTGATAGCTCAACAGTAAACGGTGACGCAGCACGTTGGGCGCAACAGCTTGAATATCTTCTGGAGAGACAAAATCACGCTCATATAAGTAGGCGCGCGCACGAGCACAGCGTTCAAGCGACAGGGTGGCACGTGGACTGACGCCGTATTCAAGCCAACTCGCTAACTCTTGGCTATAAGCCTGTGGCTTACGGGTCGCCATGATGATATCCACGATGTATTTCTCTAATGGTTCTGCAAGGTAAATTTGCAGCGCGTGCTCTCTGGCGGCAAAAATATCCCCTTGAATAATAGGTTCAACATGGGGGAGCTCTTGCTTAAGTGCTTCATTTCGAGACATTCTCATGATCTCAAACTCAGTTTCAGCGCTTGGATAGTCAAGGTTAAGGTGCATCAAGAATCTATCTAACTGCGCCTCTGGTAACGGGTAGGTCCCTTCATTCTCTAATGGGTTTTGTGTCGCCATGACCAAAAACAGTTCAGGTAACTGATAGCTATGTTTACCAACCGTGACCTGTCCTTCGGCCATCGCTTCTAATAAAGCCGACTGGACCTTGGCGGGGGCGCGGTTAATCTCATCGGCCAAGATAAGATTATGGAAAATAGGACCTGCCTCAAATTCGAAGGTCGCTGTTTGCGCGCGATAAATATCGGTACCGGTTAAGTCGGCAGGTAGTAGATCTGGCGTAAATTGAATACGATGAAAATCTCCCTCTACTCCATCACACAAAGCTTTTACAGCGCGAGTCTTAGCAAGACCTGGAGGGCCTTCTACCAATAAATGCCCGTCGGCAATTAATGCGATTAGTAGATTCTCGGTGAGAATAGGCTGCCCTAAAATGACAGTATTTAAGTATTCGCGTAACGCGTGAAATCGACTCAAAGGCATGATGCTACTCGGTTTATTTAAAGTTAGTTAGATATAGACCTGCGACATAGTAAAAAATTCCCTTAGGGTTTGGCTAGTGCCAATTATTCTTTATGCAGATAAATCAGCCTAAAGAAGGGATGAAAGTGCAGCTCAAGATTAACCTTGTGGTTAATGACATTGATTAGTGAGTAAGTTCATAGACAACGGAAATAGAAATATGCTTCATTAACATTTGTTAATGAAGGTTTTTTTTATATATTAACGACAAAAAAACAAACAAGTGTTTAAAACTTTTCACTAAGAAGTTAGAATCAGATCACACTTTAATGGTCAGACCTGTCTAATTAAAGAAAAATTGGTTTCCCAAGGATATAAGAAAGCGTGCAACTTCAGGCGTGCAGAATAAGAGGGCGAAAAATGAGTGATAGACAACAGGTGATGAATGCGAGGGGCGAGCGGATCGCTATTGTTTCGGGATTACGTACACCATTTGCCAAGCAAGCCACTGCTTTTCACGGGGTGTCGGCATTAGATATGGGTAAGATGGTTGTAAATGAACTGCTTTCTCGCTCAGAGTTGGATCCTAAAGAGATTGAACAGCTTGTTTATGGGCAAGTGGTACAGATGCCTGCTGCACCTAACATCGCACGGGAAATTGTATTGGGTACTGGCATGAATGTCAGCACTGACGCTTACAGTGTGACCCGCGCTTGTGCGACAAGCTTTCAGTCTACGGTGAATGTTGCTGAGTCTATCATGACGGGGAACCTCGATATCGGTATCGCGGGCGGCGCAGACTCTTCGTCAGTTTTACCTATCGGTGTTTCTAAGAAATTAGCTCACGCCTTAGTTGATCTTAATAAAGCCCGAAGCCTTGGGCAAAGGCTTTCTATTTTCCGTCGCTTAGGCCTGAAAGACTTATTACCTGTTCCACCCGCTGTCGCCGAGTACTCAACCGGTTTATCTATGGGGCAAACAGCCGAGCAGATGGCTAAGACCTACAACATTAGCCGCGCCGATCAAGATGCCTTAGCGCACCGTTCACACACGTTAGCCACAGAAACTTGGAATGCGGGCAAGCTGGCCGAAGAGGTGATGGTTGCTCATGTTCCGCCTTATAAAGCCTTTATTGACCGTGACAACAACATTCGTGAGAACTCTAAACTTGAGTCTTACGCAAAACTGCGTCCGGCTTTCGATCGTAAGCATGGCTCGGTCACTGCTGCAAACAGCACGCCATTAACCGATGGTGCATCGGCTGTACTCTTGATGAGTGAAGGGCGTGCTAAAGCCCTAGGTTACACGCCTATTGGTTACATTAAGAGTTACGCCTTCACCGCCATCGATGTCTGGGAAGATATGTTGATGGGGCCATCTTATGCGACACCTTTGGCACTTAAGCGTGCAGGAATGGAGTTGGAAGACTTGACCTTGATTGAGATGCATGAAGCCTTTGCCGCACAAACGTTGGCAAACATGCAGATGTTTGGTTCGAAAAAGTTTGCCGAAGAGAAACTTGGCCGTAATCGCGCTATCGGTGAAATCGACATGAGTAAGTTTAATGTGCTTGGTGGCTCTTTGGCCTATGGTCACCCATTTGCCGCAACGGGTACGCGTTTAGTCACTCAGGTGTGTCATGAACTTAAACGTCGCGGTGGTGGTACTGGTCTCGCAACAGCATGTGCTGCGGGTGGTCTAGGTGCAGCAATGATTGTGGAAGTGGAGTAACTCTTATGGAAAAGACATTTAATTTATCTCGCCGTGATGATGGTATTGCCGTATTAACGATGGACGTACCTGGCGAGACCATGAATACGCTCCGCAGTGAGTTTGGACCTGAGATCAGTGAAGTGTTAGCCGAAATCAAGGCCGATACGAGCATTAAAGGTTTGGTGCTAGTTTCTGGGAAAAAAGATTCTTTTGTTGCTGGCGCGGATATTTCAATGCTTGATGCCTGTGAAACGGCTGCCGATGCCAAGCTGTTATCTCAGCAGGGGCATGTGGTATTTAACGAGTTGGAAAGTTTATCCATTCCAGTGGTTGCCGCGATTAACGGTGCTTGTTTAGGTGGCGGGCTGGAGCTGGCTCTGGCCTGTCATCAGCGAGTATGCTCACTTAATCCAAAAACCATGATGGGTGTACCTGAGGTGCAGCTTGGTTTATTGCCGGGTGGCGGTGGTACTCAACGTCTACCTCGCTTAGTGGGTGTGACCACTGCGCTAGACATGATGCTTACTGGTAAACAGCTTCGTCCTAAGCAGGCGTTAAAGATGGGCTTAGTCGATGATGCGGTGCCTGAGTCAATTCTACTGCGCACAGCGGTTGAGATGGCATTAGCAGGTAAGCGACCAGCGAAGAAAAAGAAACAGTCTTTTATCAACAAAATGCTTGAAGGCACGAGTGCAGGCCGTAACATTATTTTCGATCAGGCAGGCAAGCAAGTTGCGAAAAAGACCCAAGGCAACTATCCCGCCCCCACTAAGATCATCGATTGTGTGCGTCAAGGCATGACCAAAGGCATGGTAAAAGGGCTTGAGGTGGAAGCGAGCCATTTTGCCGATCTGGTAATGTCTAAAGAGTCTGAGTCATTGCGCAGTATCTTCTTTGCCACCACTGAGATGAAGAAAGAAACCGGCGCCGGTGATGTGAAGCCGCGTAAAGTGAATAAGGTTATGGTATTAGGTGGCGGCTTAATGGGGGGCGGCATCGCTTCAGTTACCACGACTAAGGCTAAGATTCCTGCGCGGGTTAAAGATATTAGCGAAACAGGTTTAAGCAATGCCTTGTCTTATGCTTATAAGCTTCTAGATAAAGGTGTTAAACGCCGTCATATGACCCCTGCAGTGCGTGACAACTTAATGTCACTGATGACCACAACCACAGAGTATAAAGGCATTAAAGATGCCGATATGGTGGTCGAGGCTGTATTTGAAGATTTGGCTCTAAAACATCAGATGGTCAAAGATGTAGAGCGTGAGTGCGGAGAGCATACTATTTTTGCTTCAAACACTTCTTCTTTACCCATTGGGCAGATCGCCGAGGCGGCAAGTCGACCAGAAAATGTCATTGGTCTGCACTATTTCTCTCCAGTAGAGAAGATGCCGCTAGTCGAAGTGATTGCTCATGCTAAAACATCGGCTGAAACCATTGCAACTACAGTGGCATTCGCTAAGAAGCAGGGCAAAACGCCTATCGTTGTGCAAGATGGCGCTGGGTTTTATGTTAACCGAATCTTAGCTCTGTATATGAATGAGGCGGCACAGCTACTGCTTGAAGGCCAGAGCGTTGAACATCTTGATAAGGCTTTAGTTAAGTTTGGTTTCCCTGTCGGGCCAATGACGTTACTCGATGAAGTGGGTATTGATGTCGGCGCCAAGATTTCACCTATCTTAGAGTCTGAATTAGGGGATCGTTTTAAGGCTCCTGCTGCTTTCGATAAGCTTTTAGCCGATGATAGAAAGGGCCGTAAGAATGGCAAAGGGTTTTATTTGTATGGCGGTAAGAAAAAGACCAAAGAGGTCGATCAAACTGTCTATAACGTGCTAGGACTTAAGCCAGGTGTCGATACTGAAGCATCAGAAGTGGCTCAGCGCTGTGTAATACAGATGCTAAACGAAGCGGTGCGCTGTCTTGAAGAGAAGATAATTGCATGTCCTAGAGATGGAGATATTGGTGCAATTTTTGGTATTGGTTTCCCGCCGTTCCTCGGTGGTCCTTTCCATTATATTGACACGCTAGGAGCCGATAACTTGGTGAAAATGTTAGAGGGTTATCAAGCTCGTTATGGTAGTCGATTTGAGCCAGCAGATACACTCAAGCAGATGGCTAGCGATGGTACTCGTTTCTTTAGCTAAGCCAAGAAGGCAATAGTTTATTCTCTATGTTGATGGTGGAGAATAAATTGAGTTAACTCAACCGAATCTAACTGGACTTAACAAAGCGGCAGCATAATGCCGCTTTTCTTTTGCTGGCGGGGGACTTTTTGCCTAAAAAACACTCTCTTTTGTTGGTTTTTGGCTATATAATGCCCAGCTGATTTAGCTGCTGCCTACAAAGGCTAACTTATTTGAAGTGGGGTGTAGATAAGTGTTATTCGCTATCGCGTTGATATTAATGTATTCAGGTTACTCTTTAGGTCATTCAGCGTTTAAAGCGGGCTTGCCTGTAAAGCGCTGGGTTATTGCGGGCACGCTAGTAGGCCCCGCTGCATATCCTTTGTTTAACTCCCATAAACAGCTTGCTTACCGTAGGGCAATGGGAAAGCAGGGGATCTCCATCATTCTATAAGTCGTGCAACAATGATTTTTATGGAGATAACAAAAAAGGAGCATAGGCTCCTTTTTTGTTATTTGAACTTAAGCTTTAGCTTAGTTCCACCAACCTTTGGCTGGGATAACTTCTAGATGATTTAGGCCATCTGGCAACTGAACCTTCTTACGAGCAGGTTTAGCTAATCCAAGTACTATCATTAATGAATTAAACATAATCATACTCCTCAATCTTTGGTGTTCTTAATTCCACCAGACTTTAGCTGGGATAACTTGTAAATGATTCAAGCCTTCTGGAAGCTTAACTTTTTTACGAGCAGGCTTTTCAAAACCTAGGACTTTCTTAATTGAGTCAAACATAGTCATATCCTCTATTAAGCCGTTGCTTGGTTGATATATTTAATATTAGGGAAGCCAGCGGTTTGCAGAGGCTCATACTTAATATTCGGGAAACCAGCAGTTTGTAGTGGCTGATACTTAATGTTCGGGAAGCCAGCGGTTTGTAGTGGCTGATACTTAATGTTCGGGAAGCCAGCGGTTTGTAGTGGCTGATACTTAATGTTCGGGAAGCCAGC